>DASZSL010000040.1:0-28873 GCA_035548715.1 Dongiaceae bacterium | reverse complement strand
GCCGGCCGACCGGCCGATAGCCCTCGTCCCAATCCAGGCCTTCCGCCTGCATCGCCTTCACGACTTCAAAAGCCATTGGTAAACTCGTGATCGTCGCAGCTTGCTGTGACATGGGGGTGCTCCTCTTGTGTGCTTGGCAGTTCACATCTGGAGTACCCCTTCCTCGCCTGACACAGAATCCTTTACGTCACCGCGATCGCCTGATCGAGAGACAGCGATCCGCGATTGTGGTATAGTGGCACTTGCCGCTTCGAGCTTGCGGGCCGTCGGGCGACCTCCCAGCTTTTACCGGGCTTTTACAGAACGCGGAATCCCGTGGACGCGGGTTTGAGGCGATAAAGCATTCTTCGCCAAGGGCTTGACCAGCTTTTACGGGCCTCGAAAAGGCGTGGTCCGCGAAAAGTCGAAGGGCCGGCGTGAAAGCCGGCCCCTCGCTGCTCGTAAAACCGGCGATCGGCGGTCAGTGGGCGGGCGCGGCTTCCTTCGCCTCGCGCGCGCTCTTCCGCTCGCGGACGCTTTCGCTCTTGAGCTGGCCGCAGGCGGCCATGATGTCCTCGCCGCGCGGCGTGCGGACGGGGCTCGCATAGCCGGCATTGAAGACGATGTCGCTGAACCTGGCGATCGCGGCATCGGTCGAGCGCTCGAACGGCGCGCCGGGCCAGGGATTGAACGGGATCAGGTTCACCTTCGCCGGGATGCCCTCGATCAGCTTCACCAAAGCGCGGGCCTCGGCCGGGCTGTCGTTGACGTCCTTCAGCATCACGTATTCGAAGGTGATGCGCCGGGCGTTGTTGAGCGTCGGATAGTCGCGGCAGGCCTGCATCAGCGCCGCGATCGGATACTTCTTGTTGATCGGCACGATCTTGTCGCGGAGTTCGTCGGTCACGGCATGGAGCGAGATCGCCAGGTTGACGCCGAGCTCGGCGCCGGCGCGCGGGATCATCGGCACGACGCCCGCGGTCGAGAGCGTGATCTTGCGCTTGGAGATCGAGATGCCCTCGTGGTCCATCACGATCTTCAGCGCCTTGGCGACGTTGTCGTAGTTATAGAGAGGCTCGCCCATCCCCATCATGACGATGTTCGAAAGCAGGCGGCCGTCCTGCGGGCTCGGCCATTCGCCGAGCTTGTCGCGGGCATTCATCACCTGGCCGACGATCTCGCCGGCGGCGAGATTGCGTACCAGGCGCTGGGTGCCGGTATGGCAGAACTTGCAGGTCAGGGTGCAGCCGACCTGGGAGGAGACGCAGAGCGTGCCGCGATCCTCCTCCGGGATGTGCACCGATTCGGCTTCCTGGCCGTCGCCGAATTTCAGCAGCCATTTGCGCGTGCCGTCGATCGACTGGCGGTCGACGCTGACGCCGGGCCGGCCGACCTCGAAACGCTCGGCCAGGGCCGCGCGGAACGGCTTGGCGAGGCTGGTCATCTTCTCGAAATCGGTCTCGCCGCGGTGATAGATCCAGTGCCAGAGCTGCCTGGCGCGGAAGGCCGGCTCGCCGATCTCCTGCATCAGCGCGGTCAGCTCGGCGCGATCGAGGCCGACCAGCACCCGCTTCTCGTCGGCGCGCGGCGCCGGCGCGGCGAAGACCGCCGCGTGGTTGCCCGTGCTCATCGCAAGGTCCCGCTCATCTCGGGGTCCGGCTCACTTGCAGGCCTTCACCGCGGCGCCGTAGGCGTCGGAGAAGCCGCTGAGATTATAGGTATCCTGCACCTTCTCTCCGTTGCTGGAGACCGCGTTGATCACCAGCCAGTCGTAGCGCTTCATCGCATCGACCATCTGCTTGTCGAGCCGGTCGCTGTCGGCCCAGGCGCGGCCGACCGCGAACTTCTTCAGGGCGAACTTCTTGCCCCGGCCGGGCCGGGCGCCGATCGTCGCGGTGACCGGCTTGTCCTCGGCGGGCGCGAAGCCCAGCACGATCGAGACCTGGTCCTTGGCCGCGGCGTCGGGCGCCTGGATCACCATCACCGCCGCCTTGCCGCGATCGGCCGCCTTGCCGATCGTGCCCGCGGGATCGCCCTGGGTGTAGCACATCAGGCGCCCCTTATCCTCGAACGTATAGGCGTCCCAGGCCTTGAACGTGCCGACCGGCTTGGGAGTCGGCGCGGCCGGCGGGACCGGGTCGGCGGCAGGCGCCTGCTGGGCCAGAGCCGGCGCCATGCTGCAGATGAGCGCTGCCCCGGCGAATGCAAGGGCGACGAAGGCATGGGGGGAGTTGCGAATCTTTGTCATGGCGGGCGTCTTATCAGGCCGAGCCTGGAAAATCCACCCGTAATCCCGCCGGTCACTCCGAATTGGTCAATGCTTTCAATCGGTTCTGCTTCCAGACCGGCAGGCCGTGCCGGTGCCGCTTCTGCGCCGCCGCCGGCCCGCCGACCCGGACCGGCCGCTCGGCGAAGCGCCCGAGGCTGATCATCCGGTCGTACATGACGATCGCCCCGGCCACCGCCAGGTTCACGCAGAACTTGGTCGGGATCTTGACGATGAAGTCGCAGCGCGCCTGCAGCGCCGGCGAGAGCGAATCGCGCTCGGCGCCCAGCACGTAGGCGGCGGCGAGGGGATGGGTGAAGCTCGGCAGGTCGATCGCGTCCTCGGTGATCTCGATCCCGATCAGCCGGCAGCCGTAAGGCAGCTTGAAGTCGTCGAGCGTCGGGTAGAGCTGCAGCGGCAGGCTGTTGAAGGCGACCGAGGTGTCGCTCGCCAGCACCTCCGCCACGTCGAACTGGGCGCCGATCGAGAAGGCGAAGCTCGCATGGAAGGCATGCGCGGTCCGCAGCACGGCGCCGAGATTCATCGGCTTGGAGATGCCCTCGACGCCGAGGCCGAAATAGCCCCGCGGCTTGCCGCCTTCGGTCGTGTCGCTGGATTTGTCGCTCATGGCCGGGAAGATAGCGGCTCGGCCCGGCCGCCGCTACTCCGCGGGCGAGGCGCCGGTTTCCGCCGCCGCCTCGCCGTGCCGGGTCGCGACCACCAGGCCGGCGACGATGAAGACCGCGCCGAGGATGCCGTTCCAGCTCGGCACCTCCTTCAGCAGGAAGGCGCCGAGCACCGAGGCGACCGCCGGCTGGCCATAGCCCATCAGCGAGGCGATGCTGGTCGGCACCACCTTGAGGCTGCGGTTGAACAGGGCATAGCCGACCACGGTCAGCGCTGCATAGCCGATGATGTAGAGCCAGCCGTGCAGGGTGACCGGGAAGGAGCGCGTCTCCATCAGGGCGACCGGGGCCGCGCCGACCGCCGCCCAGAAGATCAGCCAGAACGAGACCTTCAGCGTGTCGTAGGCCCGGCACATCCGGGCCGAGATCATCAGCGAGCCGGCATAGAAGAAGGCGGCGGTGATCGACATCAGGTCGCCGGCGAGGCTCGACGCGCCGTGCGTGCCGGCATGGAGCATCATCAGCAGCAGGCCGGCGAAGGCGATCGCGGCGCCGCCCGCGAAGCGCCAGGTGATCCGTTCCTTGAACAGGAAGTAGCCGGCGACCGCGGTGATCACCGGATAGACCATGATCAGGATCGTCGCTTCGAGGATCGTGGTGCGGACCAGCGCGCTGTTCCAGAAGATGAGGTCGCCCGCCAGCAGCAGGCCGGCGATGGCGACCCAGAACATGCCCTTGGCCGGCAGGAAGATGGAGCGCCGGATGAAGAAGAGCGCCACCGGCAGGCCGATGAACAGCCGCCAGAAAGCTGTCGCCGCCGGATCGACCGGGCTGTCGCGCACCAGCAGCGGTCCGATGCCGGAAAGGACGACGGCAAGCACCATCGTGTTAATGGCGGCGCGCAAGATCTCCCCATCGTTATGCGCGGCGCCGCCCCCTGTTACGGCGCTTCGATGTGGAGTGGTCTATGCCACACTCGGCCGCGCGCCGCACTACCATAAATCGAGGGGGTGTTGTTCCGCCGGGAAGGCCCGGCCTCGAAGCGTCGATTGTCGGGACCTTCCGGCGATTCGCCGGACCTGAGAGCGGCGCGAGTTCAGGCTCGATTGCTGAGAGACGAAAGAGCGTTGCCGTCATGCCGGGACTTGGTCGCGGCATCCGCGTCGTCTTTTTCTGGCCGAAACAAAGGAAGCCGCGGGATGACGACCGGGAGCGCAGCAGCCGATGCGCCAAAATGGTTCGACCTCCTGTCGTCCCGCTCTAGGGAAAGCGGACGCTGCAGCGGCTGACCGGATCGCGGGTGACCTCGAAGCGCCCGCGGAGCTGGCGCGTCAGCCCGTCGACCAGGCGCAGGCCCGAGGCGTGCGGCCGCACCGCTTCGAGGTCGAAGCCGGGGCCGTCATCCTCGACGGCGAGGACGAAGCCGTCGCCCTCGCGCGTGAGGCTGGCGCGGACCGTGCCCGGGCCGCCGCCGAGGCCGTGCTTCACGGCGTTGGTCAGGAGCTCGTTCAGGATCAGGGCGAGCGGCATGGCCGCCTCGTTGGAGAGCGCGCCGGGCTCGGCGGCATTGTCGATCCGCACGTTGGCGGGGAGCGTGTGGCGCATCGTGGCGCAGACCGCGTCGAGGAAGGCGCCGGCCTGGAAGCGCGTCGCGTCGGCGCTGGAATAGAGCACGCGCTGGGCCGCCGCCATCGCCGACAGGCGGTCGCCGGCCTCGCGCAGCACCGTCTTCGCCTCCGCGCTCGTGGTCTCGCGCGCGGCCGAGGAGAGCAGCGACTGCAGGAGCTGCATGTTGTTCTTGACGCGGTGGTTGAGCTCGTTGAGCAGCATGCGCTGCTGGCTCTCGGCCTGCTTGCGCTCGCTGATATCGACCAGCATGTTGATCGCGCCGACCACCTTGCCGCTCTCGTCGCGCAGCGGCGTCGGATAGGGGATGAACGGGACGCGCGTGCCGTCCGGCCGCTCGGCGATCGCCTCGGCGTTGCGGATGGCGCGCCCTTCCTTGAGCGCCACCGCCATCGGGCATTCGTCGTGCCGCATCGGCCGTCCGTCCGGCCAATAGAGCTTCCACGTCACGCACCATTCGTCGCTGCCGATGGTCGGGCGCCGTCCGGCCAGCTCCACCGCCGCCTCGTTGTAATAGGTGATGCGGCCGTTGGCGTCGGTGGTGTAGATCGCCGCCGGGATCGCCGCCAGCAGCTCCTGGAGCTTGCGCTCGCTCGCCGCGAGCCGTGCTTCGGCGTTCTTGCGCTCGGTGATGTCGCGGGCGATCTTCGAGGCGCCGATGACGCGGCCGCTCTCGTCGTGCATCGGCGAGACCGTCAGCGCGACGTCGATCAGCCGGCCGTCCTTGCGCCGCCGCGCGGTCTCGTAGTGGTCGATCCGCTCGCCGCTGCGGATGCGGCGCAGGATCTCCGGCTCCTCGTCCTGCCGGTCCTGCGGGATCAGGGTGGCGATCGGCCGCCCGATCATCTCCGCGGCGGTGTAGCCGAAGATCCGCTCGGCGCCCTTGTTCCAGCTGGTGACGACGCCGTCGAGATCCTTGCTGGCGATCGCGTCGTCCGAGGATTCGACGATGGCCGCGAGCTGCAGCGCCGCATGCATGCCGCGCTGCCGGGCCTCCTCGGCGCGCATCCGCTCGACGGCGAAGGCGAGCTGGCGCGCGATCGCCATCGCGACGTCGAGCTCGGCCTGCTGGAAGTCGTGCCGGCGGTCGAAGTACACCATGAACTTGCCGAGCAGCCGGCCGTTCTGCACCAGCGGGATGAAGGCGAGCGCGCCGATGCCTTCGCCCGCGATGGTCGCCTTCAGGTCGGCCGGCAGGTCGGCGGCGTCGAGGTCGGCGTAGAAGAAGGGTTCGGGATGGAGGGCGTCGCTGGTCCAGGGCGAATGGCCGTCGACCGCCTTGCGATAGCCGTCGGACAGGCCGCGCCAGGCGACGAAGCGCATGGCGCCCTTGGCGTCGAGCAGCAGGATCGAGGCGCGGGCGCAGCGGAGCGCCCGGCAGATCGCATCCAGCGCCGCCTCGTGGACCGCGCCCGCGGACAGCGCGCGCTGCAGCTCCTTGCTGAGCTCGTAGAGCGCCGCCTGCTCCTCGATGCGCCGCGCCAGCATCTCCTCGGCGTGCTTGCGGTCGGTGATGTCGTGCTGCACGCGGACCGCGTAGAGGAAGCGCCCGTCGGTGTCGCGCACGCTGGAGGAGGTGATCGACGCCCAGAAATACCCGCCGTCGCGCCGCGCGATTCGTTTCTCGATGCTGTAGCGGTCGAGCGCCCCCGCGACCTGCTGCCGGTAGAGCGCGCGGTCGCGCTCGACATCCTCGGGATGGGTCGCATCGAAGAACGGGCGGCCGAGCAGCTCGGCCTCGGTCAGGCCCATCATCTCGCAGAGCCCGGCATTGACGCGCAGCAGGCGGCCTTCGGAATCGGTTTCGACGATGCCGATCCCGGCATGGTCCAGGGTCCGGGCCAGGCGCAGATTGGCGAGCAGGGAATCCAGTTGTGCCATGGCGGCGGAGGTCGGGACCGGAGCGCGTTCAATGGCTCGGTTTTCCACCCCCGCGATACTCCTCCGAAACGTTTTCCCCGAGGAAGCCCGCCTGCCGTCCCGGGATCCCTGACCGAGGTCAACACCGCAGGGGCGCCGCGGTTCCCCGCGGCATTCGAACGCGCGGCCCTAGAGGGCGCCGGACCGCAGGCCCGCCAGGACCAGCTTCAGCATGGTCCGAACCTGGGCCTGGTCGATCCGGCCGGCGGATTCCTTGACGTGGTGGGGGTGATGGAAGCGGGTGGTGGCGTTCAGCACCGCCATGGCCGCGGCGTCCGGATCGGCGACCTTGAACTCGCCCCGGGCGACGCCGTCGCGGATGATCGCGGCGACCTGGCCGCGCAGCTCCGCGACATGCGCCTCGGCGACGTCGCGCGCCGCGATGGCGACCGCGTGATAGGTCGCGAACAGCTCGGGATCGTCCAGCACCTTGCGCTGCTTGGCGGCGGCGAGCGCCAGCACCCATTTCTCCAGCCGGGTGCTGGCGCTCTCTTTCGCATGGGGGCCCTTGCCGCGGGCGATCTTCTCCATCGGCCCGGAGATCGCCTTCAGCCAGCGGTCGGCGACCGCGTCCTGCAGTTCCGCCTTGCTGGCGAAATGGCGATAGACGTTGGCATGGCTCATCTCGAGGGCGCGGGCGACGTCGACCACCGTGGTCTTGGCCGGCCCGTGCCGCCGCAGCAGGTCCTCGGCCGCCTTCAGGATGCGCTCGCGGGTCTCGCCGCCCTTTCCATCGGGTCCCTTGCCGTCGGCGCCGGCTTCGGACTCCTCGGTCTTCCTGCTGGGGGCGGCGCGGCGTTTCATCCGCTCCTTATGAAGCGGATCGCCGCTCGCTGTCCAGCATGGCCATCTGCCGCGCCTCGTAGCGCGTGCCGGCGACCTGGTCGGCCGGCACCGCCGCCTCGATCGCGGCGAGTTCCTGCGGCGTGAGCGCGATCTCGAGCGCGGCCAGGGATTCCGCCAGCCGCTTGCGGCTCTTGGTGCCGATCAGCGGGATGATGTCGGCGCCCTGCGCCGCGACCCAGGCGATGGCGAGCTGCGCCGCCGTGACGTTCTTCGCCCGGGCGAGCTTTTCCAGCGCCGCGACGAGCTTGAGGTTGGCGGCGAGGTTCTCGCCCTGGAAGCGCGGCGAATGCGAGCGCCAGTCGCCGGCGTCGAGCGGCTGCTTGCCGATGCCGCCGATCAGGCCGCGCGAGAGGATGCCGTAGGCGGTGACGCCGATGCCGAGCGCGCGCACCGCCGGCAGGATCTCCGCCTCGATGCCGCGGGTCACGATCGCGTATTCGATCTGGAGCTGCCGGATCGGATGCACCTTGTGGGCGCGGCGGATCGTGTCGACGCCCACTTCCGAGAGGCCGATATGGCGCACATAGCCCGCCTGCACCAGATCGGCGATGGCGCCGACGCTCTCCTCGATCGGCACCTTGGGGTCGAGCCGCGCCGGCTGGTAGAGGTCCACGTAGTCGGTGCCGAGCCGCTTCAGCGTATAGGTCAGCGCGGTCTTGGTCGCGGCGGGGCTGGCGTCGAAGCCGATGAAGGCGCCGTCGGGCGCGCGCTGCGCGCCGTATTTCACCTGGATGAACGCCCGCTCGCGCTTGCCGCCCTTGAGCGCCTCGCGCAGCAGCAGCTCGTTATGCCCCATGCCGTAGAAATCGCCGGTGTCGAGCAGGGTCACGCCGGCTTCCATCGCGGCATGGATGGTGGCGATGCTCTCCTTCTCGTCGGCCGGGCCGTAGACGTCCGACATGCCCATGCAGCCGAGCCCGACCTGGGAGACCAGCGGGCCGTTCTTGCCGAGGGGACGCATTTCCATCGTGTTCCTCCTGAGGTGGGCGGATTGGAGGAATGACAAATAATGTAATTTGTAACTTAGTCAAGAGGGGGCTAGGGCGCGAACTTCGCCCTGAGCTCCGGCACGGCGCGGTCGATGAAGAGGCGGGTCTTGGGCGGCAGGTAGCGGCCGGCGGGGTGGACGATGTGGATCGGGATCGGCGGCTCGGGCCGGTCCTCGAACAGCAGGACCAGCCGGCCGGCGGCGACCAGCGCCGCCGATTGGTAGGAGAGCAGGCGCACGATGCCGCCGCCGGCCGCCGCCGCGTCGAGCGCCGCCTGGACGGAGTTCATCGTCAGGCGCGGCGTCACGGCCACGGTCTTGCCGGACGCCTCGAAGCTCCAGCGTTCCGGGTTCGGGCGCACGCCGGTGGTCAGAATCGCGTCGTGCGCGGCCAGCTCCTCGATGCGCCCGGGAGCGCCGCGGCGCGCGAGATAATCGGGGCTGGCGCAGCAGACGCGGCGCACATGGCCGACCTGGATCGCGCGCAGGGTCGAATCCGCGAGATGCGCGATCCTGACGCCGAGATCGATTCCTTCCTCGACGAAGGAGACATAGGCGGCGATGCGGTTGAGCAGCAGCAGCGAGACCTCGATCGCCGGATGGGCCGTCCTGAAATCCAGCGCGATCGGCAGGACGTGCAGCCGCCCGAACATCTCCGGCGCGGTGATCGTGAGCGTGCCGCGGGGTGCCGCCTGGTCGCCGGCGGCGGTCAATTCCAGCGCCGCGAACTCGGCCAGCGCGCGCCTCGCCTGGTCGAGATACCGCCCGCCCGCCTCGGTCAGCGCCACCGCGCGGGTGGTGCGGTTGAAGAGGCGCAGCCCGGTGCGGGCCTCCAGGGCGGCGATGGCGCGGGTGACCGCGGCCGGCGCCTTGCCCAGGCGCCGCGCGGCCTGGGTGAAGCTCCCGGATTCCGCTGCCGCCACAAAGACTTCCAGATGTTCCAGCCGGTCCATGATTATTACGCATTCTGAAAAACTAAAGCGCAGAATAGGGAATTTTTTGCGTGAAACGGAAGAATATATTTCCCGTCGACCCCCAGGGGATGGATGACCATGCAACCTGCCGGACCGATCACGCTCTATGGCTTCAAGCTCTCCGGTCATTCGCATCGGGCCGAGCTGATGCTGCGCCTGCTGGACCTGCCTTACCGCTTCCAGGAGGTCGACATCTTCAACGGGGCGCAGCGCAGCGACGCGTTCGGCGCGCTCAACCGTTTCCGCGCGGTGCCGGTGATCGACGATGCGGGCACGGTGATCGCGGATTCGGCGGCGATCCTGGTCTATCTCGCCGGCCGCTACGATCCCGAGCGCCGCTGGCTGCCGGCCGATCCGGCCGGCCAGGCCCAGGTGCAGCGCTGGCTCTCCGTGGCGCAGAATCAGATCGCGCACGGCCCGGCGCGGGCACGGGTTATCCGGCGCTTCGAGGCGCCCTACGATCTCGCCCAGGCACAGGCACTCGCCGGGCGGCTCTTTCCGGTGCTCGATGCCGAGCTCGCCGGGCGCGACTTCATTCTCGGCGCAGCGCCGACCATCGCCGATGTTGCGCTCTACAGCTACACCGCGGTGGCGCCCGAAGGCGGGATCGAGCTCGCGCCCTATCCCGCGATCGAGTCCTGGCTCAGGCGCATCGAATCGCTGCCGCGCTTCGAAGGCATGCCGCGATGAACGCGGTCGATCCCAGGCGCGGGACCTGGCATGCCGGCGAGCGCGCGGCGCAGGCGCGCGCGGGAACCGCCGAGCACATGGCGCATGTCGGCCCGCAGGTGATCCGTCCCTTCATGCCGGATCAGCACCGCGTCTTCTTCGCGCAGCTGCCCTTCGTCGTGGTGGGCGCGCTGGACGCGGCCGGGCAGCCCTGGGCCTCGATCCTCACCGGCCTGCCGGGCTTCATGCACAGCCCGCATCCGCAGCGGCTGGAGATCGCCGCGGCGCCGGTCGCCGGCGATCCGCTCCAGGATGCGCTGCGCCTCGGCGCGCCGATCGGGCTGCTCGGCATCGAGCTGCCGACGCGGCGGCGCAACCGCATGAACGGCTTCGTCATCGTCCGGGACGGGAACGGCTTTGCGGTCGAGGTCGAGGAGAGCTTCGGCAATTGCCCGCAATACATCCAGCGGCGCGACTATGTTGCGTTCTCCCCGGCATCGGGCGCCGCCGAATCCTTCGACGGCCTGCCCGACGAAGCGGCGGCGCTGATCCGCCGCGCCGACACGATGTTCGTCGCCTCGGCGGCGCCGACCGATGACGGCGACTACCGGGTCGACGTCTCGCATCGCGGCGGGCGGCCGGGCTTCCTCGGCATCGATCGTCGAAACGACCCGAAGGCCGCGGCGATCGTCGTTCCGGATTTCCGCGGCAACGGGTTCTTCCAGACCCTGGGCAATCTCACCGCCTATCCCAAAGCGGGACTGCTGATCCCGGATTTCGCCACCGGCGACCTGCTGCAGATCGCCGGCGATGCGGAGATCGTCTGGGACGGGCCCGAGGTCGAGGCGTTCCCGGGCGCGCAGCGCCTGTGGAAGGTGCGGCCGCGTATCGGCCATTGGCTGCGCGGGGCTTTTCCGCTGCGGTTCGGCGAGGCCGAACTCTCGCCGCGCTCCCGCGCGGTGGGCGTGTATGCGCAGGGCTGACCGCCGCTTCTTCCCGTCGCCCGGCGGTGGCGGGCTCGACCGAGCCTCCCGCTTGGTGCAGGGCTGATCAACGGTCCTTGCGGTTGTGCGGGGCGGGCGAGGGCGGCCAACATGGCCGCTCCGCCGTCCTGTCGCATTTCCCGGAGAGCACCGTTGACCGAGATTGCCGCACCCGCCGTTCGAAGCGATGCGGAGAAGGCCGCTTTGGCCGTGCTGCTCGGCGTCAGCTTCAGCCACATGCTGAACGACATGATGCAGTCGCTGCTGCCCTCGATCTATCCGATCCTGAAGAGCGAATACGCGCTCTCCTTCGCGCAGATCGGCATCATCACGCTGACCTTCCAGATCACGGCCTCGCTGCTGCAGCCGGTCGTCGGCTACGTGACCGACAAGAAGCCGCAGCCATACGCGCTGCCGCTCGGCATGGGCTGCACCCTGGTCGGGCTGGTGCTGCTCGCCTTCGCCTCGAGCTATCCGGTGCTGCTGGTCGCGGCGGCGATGGTCGGCATGGGCTCCTCGGTGTTCCATCCGGAATCCTCGCGCGTGGCGCGGCTCGCCTCCGGCGGCCGGCACGGCCTCGCGCAATCGGTGTTCCAGGTCGGCGGCAATGTCGGCTCGGCGATCGGGCCGCTGATGGCGGCCTTCATCGTGCTGCCGCACGGGCAGGGCAGCGTCGCCTGGTTCTCGCTCGCGGCGCTGCTGGCGATGACCGTGCTGTTCGGCGTCGCCAACTGGTACCAGGCCCACCGCACCGGCCGCCGCGCCCGGGCGCGCGGGGACTACGTGCCGCCCTCGCTGTCGCGGCGCCAGGTGACGGTGGCGCTGCTGGTGCTGCTGGCCCTCATCTTCTCCAAGTTCTTCTACACCCAGAGCCTCACCAGCTATTACACCTTCTACCTGATCGACCGCTTCCACGTGTCGGTGCAGACCTCGCAGATCCTGCTCTTCGTCTATCTCGGCGCCTTCGCGACCGGGACGCTGGCGGGCGGGCCGATCGGCGACCGCATCGGCCGCAAGCGCGTGATCTGGTTCTCGATCCTGGGGCCGCTGCCCTTCACGCTGCTGCTGCCTCATGTCGGGCTCGCCTGGACCGTGGTGCTGTCGGTGCTGATCGGCCTGATCCTGTCCTCGGCCTTCTCGGCGATCCTGGTCTATGCCCAGGAGCTGGTGCCGGGCCGCGTCGGGATGGTCGCCGGCCTGTTCTTCGGCCTTGCCTTCGGCATGGGCGGCGTCGGCGCCGCGGTGCTCGGCGACCTCGCCGACCGCACCAGCGTCGAGTTCGTCTACAATGTCTGCGCCTTCCTGCCGGCGATCGGGCTGCTGACCGCGCTGCTGCCGAACCTGGAGACCGCGCGGCAGCGGATGAAGAAGTCGCCGGCGGTATCGGCCTAGGCCTGCACGCGCTTTCGGACTCCGTCGCCCCCAGGCCAGGCCTCGGCCTGACGGTGGGTCTTGGATCAGCGCGCCGCCGCCTTGTTCGGCACCAGCGAGAGTGCCACCAGCACCGCCAGCGTCGTCGCGGTGAGGATCATGGTGAGTGCCGCGCCCTGGAACACGTCGCCGCGATCGGTGAGGGCGAAGATGCCGACCGGAAGCGTCACCCAGCCGGGCGGATAGACCATCACCGTCGCGCCGAGCTCGCCCATCGAGAGCGCGAAGCTCAGGCTGAAGGCCGCCAGCAGGTAGGGCCGCATCAGCGGCAGCAGCACATGCCAGAGCGCATAGGCGGGTTTCGCGCCGAGGCTCGCGGCCATCTGCTCGTATTCCGGCGCGATGCGGGCGAGGCCGGCGGAGACGTTGCCGTAGGTGAAGGCCGAGATCAGGATGAAATGCGCCAGCATCACGATGGTGACCGTGCCGTTCAGCAGCAAGGGCGGCTGGCTGAAGGCGACCAGCAGGCCCAATCCCACCGAGACCGAAGGCACCGCGCTCGGGATGAAGAACAGCAGGTCGAGGATGCGCTGCGGCACCAGGGCGAGGCCGCGCAGGGCCAGCGCCGCCCAGGAGCCGAGCGCCAGGGCGACGAGGCTGGCGACCAGCCCGGTGACGACGCTGACCTTGAGCTGGGTGCCGGGATCGCCGGACAGGACCGCGACGTAGTTGCCGAAGGTGAAATGGCTGGGCAGCGCGCCGTTCCACTGCCCGGCGATGCTGGCCAGCGCGATGATGCCGATCGGCAGGCCGTAGACGATCCCGACCAGGATGCCCAGGATAGCCCAGGCCAGCGCGCGGCCCGATCTAGACCAGACCAGCACGCCTGCCCCCGAAATGCGCCAGCACGAAGCGGTAGAGCGAATAGAGCAGCAGCGACAGCACGACGTTGACGACGGCGATGGTGCAGCCGGTCGTATAGTCGAACTCCTGGATCGCCTTGTCGTAGACCATCAGCGGCAGGGTGATCACGCCCTTGGCGCCGATGAAGAGCACGATGCCGAACTCGTTGACCGTCAACAGCAGGCAGAGGCTGCCGCCGGCGAGCAAGGCCGGGAGTGCGGCCGGCAGGATGATCTGGCGGATGATCCGCAGCGGCCGGGCGCCGAGGCTGCTCGCCACCTCGATCTGCGCGGGGTCGATCAGCGAGAAGGCGGCGAGCAGGGGCCGCATCACGAAGGGCGTGTAGACCGTGATCTCGGCCAGGATGACGCCCCAGGGCGAATAGAGGAAATCCACCGGCGGCATCTTCAGGCCGAAGACTTCCATCAGCGAGATGTTGAGCACGCCGGCCGAGCCGTAGATGAAGGTGAAGGCGAGCGCCATCAGGAAGGTCGGCAGCGCGATGATGGTGTCGATCAGGCGCGAGAGCGTGCGCGCGCCCGGGAAGGGCACGAAGGCGATGACGAGCGCCAGCACGAAGCCCAGGACGATGCACCCCGCGCTGGCCGCAACCGCGATCTCGACCGTGTGCAGCAGGGCGGCGCGGAACATCGCCGTGCCGAACACCGTCTTGAAGTAGTGGAAGGTCAGCGGCCCGATGTCGCCATGCAGCGCCTGGGAGAGGATGAGGCTCAGCGGATAGAAGAACGCCGCGGCGATCACCAGCAGCGGCGGGATCGGCCAGAGCGCCGCGGCGGCGTGGGCGGGCGCGCGGTTGGGCGCGGCGCGCAGCGTTTCGCCGGCGGCCGTCATTGCAGGCCCATCCGGCTATGCACCGGGATCCGCCGGGATCAGCACGCCGTGCGCCGCGCGGAAATGGACGCTGAGCCGCGTGCCGGGCTCGGGCGGCCGGTCCATCGGCGCGGAGACGAGGCGGATCAGGGTGCCCGCGGCCTCGATCGCGATGTGGTGCTGGTCGCCCTGCCAGACCGTGGATTCGACGACCCCGTGCACGGTGTTGCAGAGCTCGCCCGGGGCTTCGAGCGCCACTTCATGGGGGCGGATGCAGAGCAGGCAGCGGGTGCCCGCGCCGAGCCCCGCCAGCGCCGGCACGAGCAGGCGGTCCTCGCCGCAGCGCACATGCACCGCGCCGCCGCCGGCATCGCCCTCGATCGTGACCTCGAGCAGGTTGGCGCGGCCGAGGAACTCCGCGGTGAACCGGTTGGGCGGCTTCTTGTAGAGCGCCTGCGACGGTCCGTACGACACCAGCTTGCCGTCGCGCATGATGGCGATGCGGTCGGCCAAGGTCAGCGCCTCGGTCTGGTCGTGGGTGACGTAGAGCACGGTCAGGTTCGGCAGGGCCTGGTGCAGCTTCGCCAGCTCGTCGAGCATGTTGCGGCGGATCTGCGCGTCCAGGGCCGACAAGGGTTCGTCGAGCAGCAGGACGCGGGGATGAATCGCCAGGGCCCGCGCGATGGCGATGCGCTGCTGCTGGCCGCCGGAGAGCTCGCGCGGATAGCGGTGGCCGTACTGGCCCATGCCCACCATGCGCAGGCATTCGGTGACGCGCTCGCGGATGATCTCGCCGGAGGCGCGGCGCGCCCTGAGCCCGAAGGCGACGTTCTCATCGACCCGCATATGCGGGAAGAGCGCGTAGTTCTGCACCACCATGCCGATGTCGCGCGCATAGGGCGGGAGATCGGTGATGTCGCGCTCGCCGATCTTCACCCGGCCCGCGACCGGGCGCACGAAGCCGGCGACCGCGCGCAAGGCGGTGGTCTTGCCGCAGCCCGACGGGCCGATCACGGCGACGATCTCGCCGGGCTCGACCTTCAGGTCGAGGCTGGAGAGGACGACATGGCCCTTATAGGCGACGGTCACGCCCTCGAACGCGATGCCGCTGGCGGAAGCAGCCGGAGCGGATGCCGCTTTCGCCGCGACATCCGCTCCGTTCAGAGTGGCCTCGATGGTCACGCGCCTGTCAGCCGCCGGAGATCAGCTGCCGGTGGCTTCGTGCCAGCGGGCGACGTCGGCCTGCAGCTCGTTGAGCACCGCGGCCCAGTCGGGATCCCAGACGGTGACGCCCTGCATCATCGACTGCGCGTTCTTGAAGTTGTCGTCGGTCGGCTGCACGTCGGTGCGCACCGGCATGCCCTGGGCGATGGCGCTGACCTGCGCCTGCGCGTCCTTGGAGAGCAGGAACTCCATCAGCTTCTTGCCGGCATCGGCGTGGGGCGCGCCCTTCACCAGGCCGATGTAGTAGGGCAGGGCGAAGGTCGAGCGGGTGCCGTCGGGACCGGCCGGCCAGAACACCTTGATGTTCGGGTTCTGCGCCATCTGCGCCAGGTTCATCTGCAGGTCGCCGTTGGCGACCAGGAGCTCGCCCTTGTTCACCAGCGCGGTCAGCTTGCCGGTCGAGGAGGAGGGGCCGACATTGTTGGCCTGCAGCTTCTTCATGAAGTCGAAGCCCGCATCCTTGCCGCCGAAGGCGTGGTTGACCTGCACCATGACGGCGGTGCCGTCGCCCGCCTGGCCCGGCGTCGAATACTGGATCTTGCCCTTGAACCTCGGGTCGAGCAGATCGTCGAAGCTCTTGGGCGCGTCGCCGAGCGCCGAGGCGTTGTAGATGAAGTTCATGTAGTTGTTGACCAGCGCATAGTACTGGCCGCCGGCATCCTTGGAGCCGGCCGGGATCTGGTCGGCGCCGGCCGGGGTGGTCGCCTGCAGCAGGCCGTCGGCCGCGGCCTTCTGGATGAAGGGCGGCAGGGTCACGATGAGATCGGCCTGCGGGTTCGAGGCCTCCTTGGCGATGCGCTCGACCATCACGCCCGAGCCGCCTTCGACATACTGCACCTTGATGCCCGTCGCCTTCTCGAAGGCGTCGAACTCGGTCTGGTACCAGTTGGGCGAGCCGTCATGCAGGCCGTCGGCGCTGTAGATGGTCACCACGTCCTCGGCAAGAGCCCCCTGGGCGAACACGGGGGCCGCGAGCAAGGCGGCGATGCAGCTTGCCAATGCCAAAGTCCCATTGGGACGAATCGGCGAACGACTCATGGCGTCTCTCTCCCTGATGTCTGGATTGCACCGGTCTGTCCGGAGCGCGGGCGGACTATATCGGCCGATTGCTACACTCTTGTGACCGGACGATGATGCCGGGCTTGCCCCCAACCAATTCGCACGCCAAGGTGCCAGGGTCGCGCGTGCGTAACAGAGGTTCTGGCGATGCCGGCCGATCTGCCGCTGAAAAACGAAACCCGCCTGCCGCAATTGCCGAAAGACGGTGCACCGATCGAGATCGACGTCTGGCGCGGCAACCTGATCGAAAGCCGCCATCGCGTGCATGGCGCGGTCGTGGATGCCCATGCCGGCGTGGTGCACGGCTGGGGCGACATCACCGCGCCGATCTACGGCCGCTCGGCGATCAAGCCGCTGCTGGCGCTGCTGCTGGTCGAGTCGGGGGCGGCCGACCGGTTCGGCCTGGCCGACCGCGAGATCGCGCTCGCCTGCGCCTCGCATAACGGCGAGGCCGGGCATGTCGATGCCGTGCTGAACTGGCTCTCGGCGATCGGGCTCTCGGTCGATGACCTGGAATGCGGGCCGCAGATGCCGGGCCTCGAATCCGTGCACCGCGCCATCATCCTCTCCGGCGCGGCGCCGACCCGCGCGCACAACAACTGCTCGGGCAAGCATACCGGCTTCCTCACCGCCGCGAAGCATCTCGGCTTCCCGACCGGGGGCTATGTGCAGTACGAGCATCCGGTGCAGCAGCGCCTGCTCGGCATCCTGGAGCAGATGTCGGGCTGCGACCTCCACGACGTGCCGCGCGGCATCGACGGCTGCGGCATCCCGACCATCGCCTTTCCGATCGGCAACCATGCCTTCGCGATGGCGCAGATGGCCGATCCGCATCACCTGCCGGCGGCGCGCGCGGCGGCGGCGCATCGCATCTGCCGGGCGATGACCGCCGAGCCCTGGTACGTCGCCGGCACCGACCGCTTCTGCACCAAGGTGATGGAGGTGACCGGCGCCAAGGCGGCGATCAAGACCGGCGCCGAGGGCGTCTACATGGGCGCGCTGCCCGGGCTCGGCCTCGGCATCTGCCTGAAGGCCGCCGACGGCGCCCACCGCGCCAGCGAGGTGGCGATGGGCGCGGTGCTCCGGATGCTGGGCGTGATCGACGAAGCGGAGGAGGCGAAGCTGCACGCGACCCTGGAGCCCGCCATCCGGAACTGGGCGGGGACGGTCACGGGGCGCGTGGCGCCGGGCGCGGAGGCGCGGTTCTAAGATGCGTGCGTTGCAATGCCAGGCCCTCGGCAAGCCCTCGGACCTGAAGCTCGTCGATCTCCCCGACCTGCCGGCGCCCAAGGCGGGCGAGATCAAGGTCCAGGTCGCCGCGGCGGGGCTGAACTTCGCCGACACGCTGATGATCTCCGGCCAGTACCAGCACAGGCCCGAGCTGCCCTTCGTGCCGGGGCTGGAGCTCGCGGGCACCGTGATGGAAGTCGGACCCGGCGAGGCGCGCCTGAAGCCCGGCGACAAGGTCATGGCGGCGGTCGATCACGGTGCCTTCGCCGCACAGGCGATCGTGCGCGCGAGCGACGCCGCGCCGGTGCCGGCGGGCATGGACCTGGTGACGGCGGGCGGCTTCGTCATCGCCTATGGCACGTCGCATGGCGCGCTGGTCTGGAAGGCGCGGCTGAAGGAAGGCGAGGTCCTGCTGGTGCATGGCGCCGCGGGCGGCGTCGGCCTGACCGCGGTCGAGATCGGCAAGGCCCTGGGCGCCAAGGTGATCGCGACCGCCGGCGGGCCGGAGAAATGCGCGGTCGCGCGCGCGCACGGCGCGGACTGGACCATCGACTACAAGACGGAGAACCTGCGAGACCGGGTGAAGGCGATCTGCGCCGAGCTCGGCCGAGAGGGCGTGGACGTGGTCTACGACCCGGTCGGCGGCGAGATCTTCGAGGCGTCGCTGCGCTGCGTCGCCTGGGGCGCCCGCATGCTGGTCGTCGGCTTTGCCGCGGGGCAGATCCAGAAGATCCCGGCCAACATCCTGCTGGTGAAGAACGTGGACGCGATGGGCTTCTACTGGGGCTCCTACCGGCGGCACCGGCCGGACATGATCGCGCAATGCTTCGCCGAGCTCGGCCAGTTCCATGCGGCGGGACTGCTGAAGCCGCACGTCTCGCACCGCTTCGATCTTGCCGATTGCGCACGGGCCTTCGAGATGCTGGTGACCCGCAAATCGACGGGGAAGATCGTCCTGACCGTCTGACCCGCTTGCGCGGCGGCCCCCGGCGGCTAGAATCTGCGGATGTTCTCCGATTCCCGACTGCTCCTGAAGCTCTGGCTGAAGAATCCGATGAAGATCGGAGCCGTCGCCGCCAGCAGCCCCGAGCTTGCCAACGCCATGGCCCGCCACATCCCCCGCCCCAGCGGTGGCTGGGGCGAGGGCTACGTGGTGGAGCTGGGCGGGGGCACCGGCCCGGTGACCCGCGCCATCCTCGCCGCCGGCGTGCCGAAGGACCGGCTGGTCGTGGTCGAGCGCGACCCGACGCTGCACAAGCACCTGGTCGAGCGCTATCCCGGCGTGCGCGTGCTCCTGGGCGATGCGATGCACCTGCAGCAGCTCCTGCGCCGCGAAGGCGTGACTCCGGTCCGGGCGATCGTCTCCAGCCTGCCGCTGCTCTCGATGAAGAAGGCCATCCAGCATCGCATCGGCGCGCAGATTTTCGCGGTGCTGGAGCCCGACGCGCCGCTCATTCAGTTCACCTACGGCCTGTTCTCCCCGCTGAAGAACCGCCGGCGCCTGGGCGTCAGCGGCGCGGTGCAGGACCGGGTGCTGCAGAACCTGCCGCCGGCCAGTGTCTGGCTCTACCGCCGCTCGGAGCGCGCCGCCCGCGCGGCCTGAGGACGCCCGGCCCGAGGATGCTCGGCCCGAGGGAGCTCGGCCTGAGATACTCAGCCCGAGATCCTCAGCCTGGGGCGCTCAGCCCGGCACGTCCTCGGCGTGGAACACCACCATGTCCAGCGAAGGGGGCGCCACCCGCGTCGATGACAGCATGGCATGGGCCTGGCCGCGGTGATGGGCCTGGTGGTTGAAGACGTGGGCCAGCACCAGCGCCATCGGCTGCGAGCGCGGCTCCCCGGCCATGCTCTTGTAATCGAACACCGCGTCCATCCGGCTCGCCGGCAGCGCCTTGAAGAAGGCGATGATCCGCTGGTCCTCGACCTCGCGGGCCGCGGTCAGCGCCTGGAAGTCGTCGTAGGGCGCCTCGTCGAGCCCGCGATGGTCGCTGATCCTGCCGGTCAGGCGGCCGAGCCAGATCCGGTCGGTGACGACCAGGTGGTTGAGCGTCCGGGCGATGGACGGGAAGAAGCCGCTGCGCGGCGCATGGAACTCCTCGTCGTCGAGCTGCGCCACCGCGCCGTAGAGCCGGCGGTTGGCCCAGCGGTTGTAGCGGGACATGCGTTCGAAATGCGCCTTCATCGCTCCCCCTTCGATGGATCCCGCAAAGCCGATCGCCCCCCGTTCCGGGAGGCGTCCCGGGACGAAGGGGCGGGGCAATCGCGGCCCTTAGGACGGCCGCCCGGTCCGGTCCGGCGTCAGGCCCGCCAGAACGGCTTGTCGAACTCCTGCTCGACCTCGGCGCGGCTGACGCCGATATCCCGCAGCATGTAATCCGGCATCTGGTAGAGTCGGCTGCGGGTCCGGTGACGCTCGGCCCAGTTCTGCACCAGGTCGAAGAGGTTGATCAAACCCTCCTGCAGGAACGAGCGGCCACCCCGGGTAACCTGGGGGCGGACGCCGGCGCGATGGCTCAGATTGGTCACGATCTCGCTCATGGTTTCCTCACATGACTGGCCGGGCGGCATTGCCCATGCCCGTAACTTGTGCTTGAATTTGGCGGATCACAAATGATGGTTTCTAACTTGTTCTGTTAGATTGCCTCACAGGAACAGATGGCCCCGTTCCCCCCGCTGAAAGCGGTCCGCTATTTCGAGAGTGCCGCCCGGCACCTGAGCTTCTCCAAGGCGGCGGAGGAGCTGAACGTCACCCACAGCGCCATCAGCCATCAGATCAAGGCCTTGGAGGAATGGATCGGCCAGGCCCTGTTCGAGCGTACCGGCCGGGCGCTGCGCCTGACCGAGGCCGGGCGCCAGTTCCTGCCCCCGGTCCGCAGCGCGTTCCGGCAATTGACCGATGCCGCCGAGGACCTGCGCCAGGCCAATCGCGGCGGGCCGCTGACGGTCAGCGTGCTGCCCTCGCTCGCCTCGAAATGGCTGGTGCCGCGGCTGTTCGATTTCCGCAGCAAGCATCCGGAGATCGAGGTGCGGATCTCCGCGACCGAGCGGGTGGAGCAGGTCGGCCAGGGCGGCATCGACATCGCGGTGCGCTACGGCCGCGGGCGGTGGCCCGGCGTCCAGGCCGAGCTGCTGCTGGAGGACGATCTCTTCCCGATCTGCTCGCCGCTGCTGCTCCAAGGCGACCCGCCGCTCAAGGAGCCGCGCGACCTCGCCCATTTCAACCTGCTCTCCGACAGCACCTGGGAAGCCGCGCGCTTCGACTTCTGGCACCAGTGGCTGGAGCACGCGGGCGTCATCGGGCTCGAGCTCAAGGGCGGCTTCAGCTTCAACTACTCGAACCTGCTGGTGCAGGCGGCGGTGGACGGGCTCGGCATCGCGCTCGGCAACACCATGCTGGCGGGCGACGACCTCCGGGCCGGCCGGCTGGTGAAGCCGTTCGACATCTCGGTGCCGCTCGACACCGCGTATTACGTGGTCTACGCGCCCGATGCGCTGAAGCGGCCGAAGATCCGCGCCTTCCGCGACTGGCTGGTGGAGCAGATCGCGCCGCTCAGGGACGACGCGGCGAAATCCGCCGAGAAGGCCGCGGCTTCAACCGAGCGCTGAGCAAGTCAACGGGCGCGGCGATGCGCTCTCGCGGTTTCGACATTTGCGGGAAAGAGCTCCGCGCGGCTCTGCCGCGTTGCGACGATATGGCGGCGCATCAGCATCTCGGCCAGTTCGGCGTCGCGCTCTTCGATCGCGCTGAGAATCCGCTTGTGCTCCATGACCGACTTCTCGCGCCGCTCCAGGGTCTCGTTCGACCGTGCGCGGAACAGGCGCAGCAACGGATAGAGCTCGGAACAAAGCAGCTCTATGAGCAGCGGATTTCGGCTGGCATGGGCAATCAGATAGTGAAAGTCCTGATGCGGCTCGCTGCAGATGTAAGGCTCCATCTCGGGCAGGGCCCTCAGCGCCGCCTCATGGCTCAAGATGCTTTCGCGAAAGCGGCGAACCTCCTCGACCGAGCAGCGCGCCACGGCCTCGCGCACCGCTATTCCCTCGAGCGCCTCGCGCACCGTGAACAGGTGGTACAGCATCTCGGGCGTGCGCTGGATGACACGCGCGCCCTGGTTGGCGGACCGGGTGATGAGCTTTCGCTCCTGCAGCCGGTGCAGGGCTTCTCGCAGCGGGCCGCGGCTCACGCCGTAATGCTTCGCGAGTGCGGGTTCGCTGATCTTGGATCCGAGCGGCAACTCGCCGTTCATGATGGCTTCGGTCAGCTTCTGGAACAGCTGCTCGGCCAACGTGCCGGCGGGGTCCAGCGGCGCAAACCCGAGCACCGGCGGAGAGAATGCAGGCGGAGAATCGGGCGGTCGTTCGGACTCAGTCACCGGATGGCTCCAGGATACGCCATAGATCAGGCGGTTCAGTCATACACCGGCCCCGGCAGGCGTGCAATTCGGCGCCGCGCCCGCATCGAAGCCGCGGCTATGCGGCCAGCTCGAACTCGATCGCCCGGCCGAGAGCAGGCAGCTCTCCCCTGATCCTGCCCCGGGGCTTGATCCAATGATTGCCGCAGAGCTGTCCGGTCGTGACGATCGTGCCCGCCCGGATGCCGCCGCGATGCTCGACGCAATGCTGGACCTGCCAGACCACGAGGCTCAACGGGTTGCCGCCCTTGTGACCGCCGGTGCTCTCCTGCAGCAGTTCGCCGTTCGCGAACTGGCGCGCGGTCAAAGCCGTGAAATCGAGTTCTTCCCAGGCGGGGATCGCTTCGCCCAGGATGAAGCTGCGGTTCATGAGCGAGTCCGCCAGCGTCCACAGAAAAGCCGGTGACGCGTCCGACCAGCGGGCGCCGCAGATCTCGACGGCAATATGCGCAGAGGCGATGCCGGCCAGGACCTCGCCTTCATCCGGCACTTCGCGGGACGCGGGAAAATCCCGCCCGAGCCTATAGGCGACCTCGAGCTCGACTCCGACGGTCTCGTCCGGCCCGCTGACCGGCTCGCGCACGACGATCGCGCGGCTCCCGTCGGCATGATGCACGTCGTCCTTCAAGATCGGCCCGCAGACTGCCATCGCGTAGATCCCGAAGGCGGCGAAATCCGGCCGTGGCAGGCTGGTCTTCCATGCCGCGGCGCCCTGGCCGAGTCGCGTCAGCGCATCCTGCACGGCATAGGCATCGGCGAGGCGGAGCCCGTCGCCTGGCATTGCGATCTTCTTGCCGCCGCGCCGCGCCTCGAACAAGCGCGCGGCAATGTCTTCGACATTCGTCGCGGAGAGCGTCGCCTCCTGGGTCGAACGGAGATTCATCTCCTGTTTTCCTTTCGTGCAGAGCGTGGTTCGAGTCCTGCTTTCGCAAGCAGGCCAGCAGTTTACGTTCACTTCGTGCTGCATTCTAAATTATGTCAACATACCACGGTCGTTTGCCCGATTTATAGGCAATAAGTGGACAGAATTTGAAAAAGTGTTGACATCATGTCGGGGCGGGATAACGTGACCGAAGGCTCGTTAGAAGCCACATTGGGAGGAAAACGAAATGTCGAATGCGATGCTGACGCGTCGAGTACCAGCCGTGCTCTCCGCTGCCGCGGCTGCGGTTCTTGCGTTCTCGTGTGCCGCCGATGCCGACCAGATGGCGGACATGACAAGCTACCTGCAGCAGAACATGCCCAAGGTGTCGCCCGATCTGCTGAAGGCCGCGTGCCAAGAGGGACAGGTCGACATCCTCTATACGAACGTGAGCAACCTTTCGAAGTACGTCGACGAGTTCGAGAAGTACTTCCCCTGCGTCAAGGTCTCCGCGGTCGCCAATGGCGACGATGACAACCTCGCCCGGTTCTTCGCCGGCGAGAAGCAGGGATCGCCGCCCGACGTCCTGCAGCTCGGCTCCCAGGTCACGCTCGTGGAGCAGGTCGCGAAGAAAGGGATGCTGCTGCAATACACGCCGTCGGAGGCCGACAAGTTCCAGAGCCTGGCCCCCGGCTACGTCATCTCCACGGATCACCAGGCCCAGGGCATTCTCTACAACACCGACTCGATCAAGGAGAGCGACCTGGCGGCGATCAAGACGTGGAAGGACGCGACCCACCTGCTCGATCCCCAGTTCAAGGGCAAGCGCCTGGGCGTGGTCGACCCGCACGGCGCGGGCGGCGGCTCCTACGTGGTCGCCTACGTGCTCTACAAGGAGATCGGCTCGGACAACGTGAAGAAGATCCTGGACTACCTGCAGGTCACGGTCTATCCGGGCAGCGGGCCCGCGGTGAACGCGCTGGCTTCGGGCGAGCTCGACCTCGTCATCGGCAACGAGTTCAACGCTTTCGCCGCCAGCCAGAAGGGCGCTCCCGTCCAGGTCTGGTATCCGGAGCCGAGATCGGCGAGCTATACCGCAATCGGGATCGCCGCGAAGGCGAAGCACCCCAATGCGGCCAAGCTGTGGATCGAGTACGAGACCAGCCAGCACGGCAACGAGCAGATCTCGCGGTACTTCTCGATGGCGCCGGGGCGACCGGATTCCAACGACGTGCGGCCGAGCACCAGGGAGAGCTGGTACAAGGCGCCGGAGTCGCTCTACAAGTTCGACATCGACGACATGATCAAGTCCTATGACCAGGTCGTCGCTCCCTATCCTTCGAAATAGAGGCTGATTCGCGGCGGCGAGAGTCGGATCGACACGACAGCGGGAGGTTCATGACCCGATGACCGAGATCAGTCTCTCGTCGCCGCCTGCATCCTTTGCCTCGCGCTGGAGTCGCGACGGCAATCTCGGCTTCGGCCTGATCGTCGGCGTCGTCTTCGTGCTGACGGTCGCGCCGATCTGGTTCCTGATCGACGGCTCGCTGCAGGTCTCGGCGACCGCCGGCAGCCATTCGTCGCTCGTCGCCGTGCTGCTCGACCCGCGCTACTGGGCGGCGCTCAAGAACTCGCTGATACTCGGCGTCGCCGTCGCGACGATCACGACCGTGCTGGTCGGCATCGTCTGCTGGTTCGTGACGCGAACCGACGTGCCCGGCCGGCGCGCCTGGGCCGCGATCATCCCGGTGCCGATCGCGATCGGGCCGATCGTCGGCAGCATGGCATGGATCGGCCTGTTCTCGCCGCGCGGCGTCGGGCTGGTCAACAACCTCGCCAACAAGCTGATGGGCGCCGACCTGCTCGACGTCTACAGCATGACCGGGCTCGTCACGGTCATGGTGTTCGTCTTCGCGCCCTTTGCCTTCCTCTTCATGTATGGCGGCTTCACCGCGCTGGCCAGCGACCACGAGGAGGCGGCGCGCGTCCACGGCGCGTCGCTCGCGCGCATCATAGGCCGGATCAGCCTTCCGGCGACCCGCTCGACGCTCATCGGCGGCTGGGTGATGCTCTTCACCATGGCGATCCAGAACCTGTCGATCTACGCGCTGGTCGGCAGCAGGTCGCATATCGACACGATTCCGAACGCGATGTACCGCCTCACCCAGTCGGCGATGGGCCAGAGCGGCGAGGCGAACGTGCTGGCCCTGCTCATCATCATCCCCTCGCTGATCGTGCTCGGCGGCCACGTGATCTACACGCGCCGCGTCGGCAGCCAGCGCGTCGTCGGCCGCCAGGTCGGACCCTCGGGAATCCGGCTCGGCCGGCTCCGCTACCCGGTCTTCGCGCTGCTGCTGCTCTACGTCCTCGTGATGGTCGTCCTGCCGCTCGGCTCGTTGACCCTGTCCTCGTTCCTCCGGTTCCAGACCTCGCGGCTGACCTGGAAGCTGTTCACGCTGGACAACTACCGGCAGATCTTCGAGGACCCGGACATCCATCACGCCTTCTTCGTCACCCTGGCGCTTTCGCTGATCGTGGCCACCGGCGGCACCGTCGTGTCGCTGATCCTCGCCTATGTCGCCGCCCGGCGACGGGGCCTGCTCGCCAGCCTGGCCGGCGCGGTGCCGATCCTGATGCTCGCGATCCCGGGCTTCGCATTGGGCCTGGGCTATCTGTGGGCGTCCTACGCGAATCCGGAGGTCCGCAGCTTCTCGGGGTCGATCATCGGCATGTCGATCGCGGTGATGCTGGCCTATCTCGGATTCGGCGCCCGCGTCTTCGCGGCCAGCCTCAACCAGTTCGGCATGGCCTATGAGGAGGCGGGGCGGATCGCGGGCAAGTCGACCTGGGTGCGGCTGAGCCGGATCATCGCGCCGATGATGCTGCCTTCCGCCATCGCCGTGTGGCGGCTCATGGTCGTGCTGGCGATCATGGAGTTCAACATCACGGCCCTCCTGTTCACCAACCAGAACATCCCGCTTTCGGTCTTCATGTTCCTGCAGCTCGACACCCAGCCGGCATCGGGCGTCTATGCTCTGGGCATCTGCCAGCTGGTCCCGATCATCATTGTCTTTGTGCTTACAGTCCTGCCGGACCGGCGGCTGAGGAGATACCAATGAACACGGTCGCCAGATCCATTGCGCGCGACGAGCGCGACGGCCGCGTCGCGGCCCGGCCCGAAGCGGCACCCGTCGTCGAGATCCGCAACCTCGTCAAGCGGTTCGGCCCGGTCGCGGCGGCCGACAACGTCTCCTTGACGCTCGCGGCCGGGAAGACGCTGGTCCTGCTCGGCGAAAGCGGCAGCGGCAAGACGACCGTCTTGCGCTGCGTGGCCGGCCTGGAGAACGCGACCTCCGGCACGATCCGCATCGGCGGCACCCTGGTCGATGACGGCGAGCGGACCGTGCCGCCCGAAAGTCGCCGGATCGGCATGGTGTTCCAGAGCTATGCCTTGTGGCCGCAGATGACCGCGCTCGAGAACGTCGCCTTTGCCGGCACGCGCGAGCAGAAGGGTTCCGCCGCGCGGAAGGCGGCGCGCGAGCAGGGCGAGCATCTCCTCGAATCGGTCGGGCTTGCCCGCATGAAGGATCGGCTGCCGTCGCAGCTCTCCGGCGGACAGCAGCAGCGTGTCGCGCTCGCCCGTGCCCTGGCCGGCGACGTCCGGCTGCTCCTGATGGACGAGCCGCTGAGCGCCCTCGATCAGGCGCTGCGCGAGGAGCTGCGCCTGGGCCTGCGCGCCCAGATCCAGAACAGCGGCCTTGCCTGCCTCTACGTCACGCACGACCAGGAAGAGGCCCTGGCCATGGCCGACGAGCTCATCGTCATGCGTTCGGGCGTGATCGAGGAGCGCGGTGATCCGCGGGCGATCTACGAGCGGCCGGCGACGGCGTTCGGCGCCGGCTTTCTCGGGGCCAAGAACATGGCCCGCGGCAGGGTCGCGAAGGTCGGCACGCCGCTCTGCGTCGCCGAGGTCGCGGGCGAGATGATCTCGTTCTCGCCCGTGGACTCGGTGGCCGTCGGCGACGAGGTCGAGCTGCGCTGGCGCCGCGAGCACATGCGGTTCACCGATGCCGGAGACCCGACAAATCGCTGGCAGGCACAGGTGACCAGCGCCGTCTATCTCGGCCATCGCTGGGAGGTCGGGCTCAACTGCCTCGGCGTCGCCATGCGCGCTTGGAGCGAAAGCGAGATCGGCGGCGCCGTTCCGGTCCAGGTCCTGCCGATGCTCATCCTGGGCTACGCGCTCGGCAGGTCCGCCCGAGGCAATCCCGCCGATACCTCGTGACCGCGACTGCGCGCCCCATCCCGGATCAGTCCCTCCCCGACACAACGCTGCTTCGACGTAACCTAAGGAAACACCGATGTCCCTGTATTGGAAGCTCGACGACGTCTACGTGAACGACCTGAAGGACAACAACATCCACGACGCGGACCGCAAGGATCGCAGCAAGGGCCACGACATGCGCCTGGTCTACGGCCAGGATTCCGCGCTGGCGATCAGCCTGCGCCACAGCGGCTACCACTCGTCGCCGCATATCCACGACTACGAGCAGATCAATTTCATCCAAGAGGGTGAGATGTGGTTCTTCATCCATGACAAGGCCTATCATGTGAAGAAGGGCGATTTCCTGCGCATCCCGCGCAACGCCATCCACTGGTCCTGGGTCAAGACCAAGGAGCCGTGCCTTTGCTATGAGGTGTTCTGCCCGCCGCCGCCGCAGAAGAAGCGCAAGGCGCACGACGCCGCCGGCCAGGGCCTGTTCGACGACGGCGAGGAGATCGCGCCCCGGAAGTCGATCGGCGTGTACTTCGTCGACATGAAGTATCACGGCCTCGATCTCGAGGAGATCGAGGCGAAGCCGGCCGTCAATCGCTCCGGCGGAAACTAGGCCTCGGCGCCCGGGCCCCGTCGCCGGGGCCCGGCTGCGTCACTGCAGGCTCCCCGCCAGGGAGCCGGAGAAAGCTCATGGAATATCGGCGCCTCGGCAAGACCGGCCTCAAGGTCTCGCGCATCTGCATCGGCTGCATGACGTACGGCGAACCCGGCCGCGGCCGCCACGGGTGGTCGCTCGACGAAGAGAAGAGCCGTCCGTTGATCCGCCAGGCCGTCGAGCTCGGGATCAATTTCTTCGACACCGCGAACGTCTATTCGGCGGGCAGTTCCGAGGAGATCGTGGGCCGCGCCCTGAACGACTTCGCCAGGCGCGAAGAGGTCGTGATCGCGACGAAAGTGTGCCGTGTGATGCGGCCGGGACCGAACGGCGCGGGACTGTCGCGCAAGGCGATCCACATGGAGATCGATGCCAGCCTGCGGCGGCTGGGCACGGACTATGTCGATCTCTATCAGATCCACCGCTGGGACGACGAGACGCCGATCGAGGAGACGCTCGAGGCGCTGAACGACGTGGTGAGGGCAGGCAAGGCCAGGTATATCGGCGCGTCCTCGATGTACGCGTGGCAGTTCGCCAAGGCGCTCTACACGTCGCGGCTGCACGGCTGGGCCGAGTTCGTCAGCATGCAGAATCACATCAACCTGCTCAGCCGCGAGGAGGAGCTCGAGATGCTGCCGTTCTGCGCCGACCAGGGCATCGGCGTCATTCCCTGGAGCCCGCTGGCGCGCGGCCGCCTGACCCGCGACTGGGACGGGACCAGCGAACGGCAGAAAGTCGATGCCGCCGCGAGCAGCCGCTATGGCGTGCAGGAAGGCGCGCAGCAGATCGTCGCCAAGGTTGCGGCGATCGCACAGGCGCGCGGGCTCTCGCGCGCCCAGGTGGCGCTCGCCTGGGTGCTGCAGAAGAAACAGGTGGTGGCACCGATCGTCGGCGCCTCCAAGCCGGCGCATCTCACCGATGCGGCCGCGGCTCTTTCGCTCACGCTCACGCCGGACGAAGTCAAGGCGCTCGAAGAGCCCTATGTCCCGCAGGGCCGAGCCAACTTCCAATAGCCCGCAGGAAGTCGAGAATCATGGCCACGAAACGCAAAGTCATCATCACCTGCGCCGTGACGGGCGCGATCCACACGCCGTCGATGTCGCCATACCTGCCGGTGACGCCGAGCGAGATCGCCGACGCGGCGGTCGGCGCGGCGGAGGCGGGGGCGGCGAT
>DASZSL010000039.1:0-84386 GCA_035548715.1 Dongiaceae bacterium | reverse complement strand
GCGGCGATCCTGGAGCAGGTCCGCGCCGACATGGCCAGCGCCGCCGCGGCCAAGCTGCTGCAGCACTGAACCCGCGGAGGGCTTCGCCATGGCGGAAGCCGCGACCCGTCACAGCCGCCTCGCCCAGAACATCATGCTGTTCGCCCGCACCCTGCGCGCGGCCGGGGTGCCGATCGGGCCCGGCAAGGTGATCGACGCCATCGAGGCGGTGAAGGCGGCCGGGATCGGCAGCCGCGACGACTTCTACTGGACCCTGCACGCGGTCTTCGTGCAGCGCCGCGAGCACCGCGAACTGTTCGACCAGGCCTTCCACATCTTCTGGAAGAACCCGCAATTCCTGCAGCGCATGATGTCGATGCTGCTGCCCCAGCTGCGCTACGACGCCGCGGACGAGGACCGCGACGAGATCGCGACCCGGCTGGCCGAGGCGCTGCAGGGCGAGAAGTCGGCCGAGGCCTTCAGCGAGATGCCGGCCGACGAGGAGGAGATCACCGTCGATGCCGCCCTGACCTTCTCCGACCGCGAGCTGCTGCAGGAGATGGATTTCGACAAGATGACCAATGCCGAGATGGCGGCGGCCAAGAAGGCGATCGCCAACCTGCGCCTGCCCATCATGGAAGTGCCGACCCGGCGCTTCGCCGCCGATCCCCGCGGCCGGCGGGTGGACATGCGGGCGACCCTGCGCGCCAGCCTGCGCAACGCCGGCGCCATCCCGCTCAAGCTGAAGTCGCCCAAGCACCGGCACCCGCCGCTGGTGATCCTCTGCGACATTTCGGGCTCGATGAGCCGCTATTCGCGCATGGCGCTGCATTTCGTGCATGCGATCACCAATGACCGCGACCGGGTCCATACCTTCCTGTTCGGGACCCGGCTCACGAATATCACGCGGGATCTCCGCCACCGCGACGTGGACGTTGCCTTGGACCGGGTCGCATCCCATGTGAAGGACTGGTCGGGCGGGACCCGGATCGGGCACTGCCTGCACGCGTTCAACGCCAAATGGTCGCGCCGGGTGCTGAGCCAGGGCGCGATCGTGCTGCTGATCACCGACGGCCTGGACCGCGAGGGCGTCGAAGGGCTGGAAGAGGAGACGATGCGGCTGCAGAAATCCTGCCGGCGGCTGATCTGGCTCAATCCCCTGCTCCGCTACGAGGCCTACAAGCCGCAGAGCCAGGGCGCCAGGGCGATGATCCGGCACGTTGACGATTTCCGCCCGATCCATAATCTCGACAGCATGCAGAATCTGGCCGATGCGCTCGGCCGCGACGCGATGCGCGCCGAACGTCCGACAAGGCAGAGGAGGGCAGCATGACCGAAGACGAAGAAATCCTCCAGGCGGCGGCCGACTGGAAGCGCGCGGGCAAGGGTGTCGCCATCGCCACGGTGACCGCGACCTGGGGCTCCTCGCCCCGCCCGACCGGCTCGCAGCTCGTGGTCGATACCGACGGGCGCATGCTGGGCTCGGTCTCCGGCGGCTGCATCGAGGGCGCCGTCGTGAAGGAGGCGCAGGAGGTGATCGCCGACGGCAAGCCGCGTCTCCTCGATTTCGGCATCACCAACGAGCAGGCCTGGGAAGTCGGGCTCGCCTGCGGCGGCAAGCTGCAGGTGTTCCTCGAGCGCGTGGACTGAAATGAGGCTCGCGGGATGAAGCTCGGCCTGGTCGAGACGCTGCTCGGTCTCAAGGCGCGCAAGCAGCAGGTGGCGCTGGTCACCGAGCTTGCGAACGGCGCGCAGGACCTGTTCTACGACGGCCATCCGGCCGATGCGCTGGATCTCTCGCCGGCCGCCCGCGACCAGGTCCAGGCGCTGGTCGCCGCCGATCGCAGCGAGGAGATCGAACTCGACGGCAGGACCTGTTTCGTCCAGGTGCACAACCCGACGCCGCGCCTGATCATCGTCGGCGCGGTGCACATCTCCCAGGCCCTGGCGCCGATGGCGGCGACGGCGGGCTACGAGGTGACCGTGGTCGACCCGCGGCGCTCCTTCGCGACCGACGAGCGCTTCCCCGGCGTCACCCTCGACGGCGCCTGGCCGGACGAGGCGATGGAGAAGCTCAAGCCGGATGTCCGCACCGCGGTCGTGACCCTGACCCATGACCCGAAGCTCGACGACCCGGCGCTCGCGGCGGCGTTGCGCTCGCCCGCCTTCTATATCGGCGCGCTCGGCAGCAAGAAGACCCATGCGGCGAGGGTCGGCCGCCTGACCCGCGCCGGCTTCGGCGAGAGCGACATCGCGCGGATCCACGGGCCGGCGGGCCTCGATATCGGCGCCAAGTCGCCGGCCGAGATCGCGGTCGCGGTGCTGGCGCAATTGACCGCGGCGCGGCGCGGCCGGCAGAGCCAAAGAGCGGCCCGGGGATGATCTTCGCCGATCAGCCCGTGGCGGATTGCGTCGATGCCATCCTGGTCCATACCCAGCGCTGCGGCGACCAGGTCCTGAAGAAGGGCCGGCGGCTTTCCGCCGCCGACGTGGCGCTGCTCGCGGCGAGCGGGGTCACGCATCTGGCGGTGGCGCGTCTCGAGCCCGACGACGTCGCCGAGGACCGCGCCGCGCACACGCTGGCGCAGGCATTGGCGAGCCCGGGCCTGCGGGTCGATCCGCCCTTCACCGGCCGGTCGAACATCTATGCCGAGGCCGACGGCGTGCTCGCGCCCGACGTGGCGCTGATCGGCCATATCAACCGGGTCAACGAGAACATCACGCTCGCCACCCTGCCCGCCTTCGCCCCGGTCAAGGCCGGGCAGATGGTGGCGACGGTGAAGATCATCCCCTTCGCGGTGAAACACGCCGATCTCGAAACCTGCCTGGCGGCGGCCAAGGCGGCCCCCGCGCGCCTGACCCTGGCGGCCTTCCGGCCGCGGCGCGTGGCGCTGATCCAGACCGAGCTCAGGGGCATGAAGCCCAGCCTGTTCGACAAGGCGGTCGCGGTGATGAACGAGCGCCTGGCGGCGCTCGGCAACCCGCCGGTCGAGGACAGCCGCGCTCCGCACGAGACGGCGCCGCTGACCGCCGCGATCAAGGCGGCCGACGCCTCCGGCGCGGCGATGATCCTGGTGCTGGGCGCCTCGGCCATTGCCGACCGGCATGACGTGATCCCGGCGGCGATCGAGGCAGCCGGCGGCCGGATCCTGCGCTTCGGCATGCCGGTCGATCCCGGCAACCTGCTGGTGCTGGGCGAGATCGGCGATGAACCGGGGGGCAAGCCGGTGATCGGCCTTCCCGGCTGCGCGCGCTCGCCGAAGACCAATGGCTTCGACTGGGTGCTGCAGCGCCTGATCGCCGACCTGCCGGTCGGCTATGACGACATCGCCGCCATGGGCGTCGGCGGCCTCCTGGGCGAGATCCCCAGCCGCCCGCAGCCCCGCGACCAGCGGCCCGCCGAGGCCCAGCGGCCCGCCGAGGCAAAGCGCGCGGCTTCGGGACCGCCGATCGCCGGCATCGTCCTGGCGGCCGGGCGGTCGAGCCGCATGGGGCGCAACAAGCTGCTGCTGGAGCTCGACGGCAAGGCGATCCTCGCCCATGCGGTCGACCACGCGCTCGAAGCCGGCTTGAGCGAGGTGATCGTGGTGACCGGGCACCAGGCCTCGAAGGTCAGGGCCGTGCTCGGCGACCGGCCGGTCAAGGTGATCGAGGCGCGCGAGCATCTGCTCGGCATGAGCGCCTCCCTGAAGGCCGGCCTGCGCGCGCTCGGCCCGAAGGCCGAGGCCGCGCTGGTGATGCTGGGCGACATGCCGCAGGTCTCGCCGGCGCTGCTCAAGCGGCTGATCGGCGCCTACAACCCGACCGAGGGGCGCAGCATCGTGCTGCCGACCGTGGACGGCAAGCGCGGCAATCCGGTGCTGTTCGACCGGCGCTATTTCGCCGAGATGCTGGCGCTCGAAGGCGATGTCGGCGCGCGGCACCTGATCGGCGAGCATGACGACCAGGTGGCCGAGGTCGCGGTCGAGGATGCCGGGGTCTTCGCCGACGTCGATACGCCGGAGGCCTACGAGAAGCTGCTCGGCAAGGTCGACGCGTGAGCAGCGCGCTTTACCAGGCGGAGCTGGTCGCGCGGGCGCGCGAGGCCTTCGGCAAGGGCCGGCTGCCCGACGCCGCGGCCAGCGCGACCCTGGACAATCCGCTCTGCGGCGACCGGGTGACGATCGACCTGGCGCGGACCGACGGCCGCGTCTCGGCCATCGGCCACGAGGTCAAGGGCTGCCTGCTCTGCGAGGCGGCGGCGGCCACCATCGCCGCTTTCGGGCGCGACAAGACGCCCGAAGAACTGCGCGCGATGCGGAAGGCCGCCGCGGCCCTCATGAAGGACGGCACGCCGGCACCGGCGCCGTTCTCGGACCTTGCGGTCTTCACCCCGGTCCATGAGGCCAAGAGCCGCCGCGACTGCGTGCTGCTGCCCTTCGAGGCCCTGGAAAAGGCGCTGGCCGCCGCCTTTTGAGCGCAATCCAACTGGCGGCGCGCCGGGGGCCGGGCCTATATTCCGGGCATGGTCGTTGACGTTCAGACTCTCCCGACGCGCCATTCTTCGTCGTCATCCCGGGGCCCGGCCCTGGGATCCGCGCGTTTGCCGCCAGCAAGCAAACTCGTGGATGCCGGGGCCAAGCCTTGGCATGACGGCTCCGTGAGGCAGGTCGAATGAGCGAGGGCGTCTATCGCCGCGTCGTGCCGGCCGGCACCGAGATCTTCAACGAGGGCGACACGGGCGACTTCGCCTATATCGTCGAGCGCGGCGAGGTCGAGATCTCGGTCGGGACCGGCAACACGCGGCACGCCCTGGCCGTGCTGGGGCCCGGCGAGCTGTTCGGCGAGCTGGCGGCGCTCGACGGCTTCTCGCGCTCGGCCAATGCGGTCGCTCTCACCGAGACCGAGCTCATCCTGATCAGCCAGGACCAGATCCGCCACCGCATCAATTCCGGCGACGAGATCGTGGCGCTGCTGCTGCGCTCGGTGCTCCGGTCCTATCGCGGCGACCGGCGCAACATCACCGGCTGGGCCGATACCGGCGAGCCGCCGCCCGAGGCCTTCGCCTCGGGCCCGGAGCGGCATCGCCGCGCCGTCGCCAAGCTGACGCTCGAGAACGAGTTGCAGGCCGCGCTCGCCCGCAACGAGTTCGAGCTCGCCTTCCAGCCGATCGTGCTGCTGAAGAGCCACGAGGAGCTCGCGGGCTTCGAGGCGCTCATTCGCTGGAACAGCCCGCTGCGGGGAAGGGTCGGGCCCGACCAGTTCATCAAGCTGGCCGAGGAAGCGGGCCTGATCGTCCCGATCGGCCGCTGGGTGATCGGTGCCGCGATCCGCAACTTCGCCGAGTTCCAGCGCGCCTTCGGCGGCACGCGCGACCTCTTCGTCGCGATCAACGTCACCAAGCACTATCTGCGCGAGGCGGCGTTCCTCGACAGCCTCGCCGAGCACGTGGCGAGCCAGGGCCTCAAGCCGCTGCAGATCAAGATCGAGATCACCGAGAGCGTGCTGATCGACGACCATGAAGGGGCGATCGCCTGGATCAACCGCTGCAAGGAGCTGGGCTTCCGGGTCTCGATCGACGATTTCGGCACCGGCTATTCGAGCCTCGGCTACCTGCACCGCCTGCCGGTCGATGAGCTGAAGATCGACAAGAGCTTCATCGAGACCATGCTGAAGGAGGAGCGCTCGATGGCGGTGGTGCGCGCCATCGTCGGCCTGGCGCACGGCCTCGAGCTCGGCATCGTCGCCGAAGGGATCGAGACCGAGGAGGAAGCGGCGGCCTTGCTGGCGCTCGGCATCACCTACGGCCAGGGCTTCGCCTTCGCCAAGCCGCTCAGGGCCGAGCAGGTCATGCGCTATATCCACGGCGACGTGCCGAAGACGCGCAACGTCGGCTAGGGCCTCGGACTCTAGGAAAGGCCGTGGCGCCGGCGCGCCATGGAGAAGGCCCATTCGATCGCCGCGCGGCGCGCCTTCGCGGCCTTCCCGGCTTCGCAGCGCGCGAGCGCTGCCCGATAGGCCCGGTCGATCTCCTCGAACGGCGCGTCCGGCCGGACGCCGAGGATCTCGTGCCATTCGCCGGCGGGCGCATCGCCGGACGCGGCACCGCCGCGGAGGTTGAGCACCCACCAGACGATGCCGAACCCCGCCACGAAGATGACGGCGAGCCCCACCGTCTGGTAGTCAACCCATTCTGCCATCGATCGTCTTCTGCAATGCCTCGAGCCGCGCGATCTCGGCGGGGTCGGTGCTGCCGCGGCTCTGCGCCTCGATCGCGAAGCGCAGCTCGCTCGCCGTGGCCCGGCGGCGCTCGTCGTCCATGCGCCCGAGCAGGTCGAGCGCCGTGCATTCCGCCGGCGCCAGCAATGCGAGCTTCCGCAGCAGGTTGAGCGAGAGCGGCAGGCAGACCGCCGCCTGGAAGGCCAGCGCCGCATACTGCCGCCGGCCGAGGCCGAGATCGGCGGCGACCCGCCATCCGACGAACAGCAGGAATCCCGCGGCGACGAAGGCGCAGGCGACCGCGATCGCCAGCTCCCGGTACCGCGCCGTCACCAGGAAACAGGGCACCGCCGCGAACATCAGCGCCGCCTGGACCAGCAGCATCGGCCAGGCGGCGAGAATCCGATAATGACCGCGGCGCAAGGGGTGCAGCCGCGGCGCCGGCGCGCCCGCCGGCGTCGCCGCCAGCGGCGCCGTCCTGAAGGCCGGGATCCAGGGGGTCAGCGGGTTGAGCAAAGCCGGCACGCGGCCGCGCATCACGTAGCTCGAGAGGCCGAAGTCGAGGCGGATCGCGCGCTTCTCGAACCGGAACAGCCCCTGCCCCGGCCCGAGCAGGACCAGGCAGTCGGCAAGATAGAGGCCGAGCAGGACCGCCAGCAGCAGACCGGTGGTGGACATCGGCCGATCGGCTAATAGTCCCGCCTGCGCCGGAACAGGCGCTTCAAGCCGGCGAAGGCCGCCACGATCGGCACCCAGATGAACTTCCAGCTCGCCGCCAGCGCGAGGCCCAGCCACTTCCAGAACCCGACCTTGGTCGCGACCGCCGCCGCGCCGCCGGCGATCAGCGCCGCGAGGCCGTAGCTCGCGATCTTGTCGCCGGCCTTGTACTCGGAATACTTCTCGCCCGGATTGAACGTGTAATGGGTCAGCACCTGCTTGAACTCCGCGAGGTCGGAATCGAAATGGTCGGGCTCGGCGACCAGGATGGCGCTGGTCACGCCGCGCCGGCCGAGGATCTTGGTGAGGAAGTTTATGGTCTCGCCGCGCTCCTCCCGGGCCTCCAGCGCCCATTCCAGGCGCTTGGTCTGCTCGTCGTAATAGGGCGCCTTCTTCCAGCCGACGATCTCGACCTCGCCCCAGCCGTTCTTGCGCCGCTCGGCATTGGCGGCCTCGTTGCCTTCCTTGATGCCGGCGAGGATGGCGTCGGCATCGATCTTCTCGTCGTCCTTGACGTAGCCGTCCGCCGAGAAGTCGATCAGCGCGAACCAGTGCAGGTCGTCGGGCGCGAAGAGCTGCTCGGCCCCGGAATCGGGCGGGTTCTCGTTCAGCACCATGAACTTCTTGGTGTCTGCGTCGTCGAGGAAGATGTAGTGGTCCGGCAGGCTGAGCGTCGCGTTGCCCAAGGCCGGCAGGTCCTTCGGCCCATCGACCCAGTGCAGCGCCTGCAGCTTCTGCCGGTATTCCTCGTCGGTCATCGGCTGCGTCGCGGACTGCGTGTCCGCTTCCGGACCGGACGGCGCGCTGCTCTGCGCCGTCGCGCGCCCGGCCGCGCCGAGCCCCAGCACGAGGGCCAGCGCCGCAACAATGTGGAACCGCGCCGTCGGCGCCGGCCGGATGTCCATGAGCCCTCTCCCCCAAATAGCCCGCTCGACCCATCCTAGCCCAGCGCGTGCGGCGATACCCGCCATATTTGAACGCATGGGTTGCATCTGCGCTACTCGACTATGTTCGCGCCGGCAGCTTCTCGACGAACTCCATGGTCAGCTTGGCGAGGCCGTGATCGATCAGGTTGTTGTGGTCGGCCTCGGGCAGGAACACGCCCTGCTTGGGCTCGTTGGCGGCGGCGTGCAGCATGCGGCCGAACTTGACCAGCGTGGTGCGGTCGCGCTCGCCGTGGACGATCAGCAGCGGCAGCTTCACCCGGCGGATCTTCGAGAGCGAGTCGAACTTGTCCTTGATCAGCGGGCCGAAGGCGAACAGCGGATAGCGCGCCCGCGCCGAATGCAGGATCGAGGCGAGCGGCGCCTCCAGGACCAGCGCCAGTGCCGGAAGCTCCAGCGCCATCTGGGTCGCGACCGCGGTGCCGAGCGATTCGCCGAACAGCACGATCTGCTCGGGGCGCACCTTCTGTGCCGTGACGAAGGCGAGATTGGCGCGCGCGTCGGTATAGACTCCCGCCTCGCTCAGGCGGCCGGGATTGCCGCCATAGCCGCGATAGCCGACCAGCAGGACGCCGTAGCCGTTGGCGAGGTAGTCGCGGATGCGCGCGGCGCGCCCGCCGCGATGTCCGGCATTGCCGTGGAAATAGACGATGACGCGGCCGTCGGGCCGGACCGGCGGAGCCCACCAGGAATGCAGGGTCAACCCGTCCGCGGTCTCGATCCCGACCTCGGTCATCTGCTCGCTCAGGCCCGCGGCGGCGAGGTCGGCGCGCGTCGTATCCGGCCGGAACACGATGCTCCGCTGCCGCGCATAGAGCAGCGCCAGGAAGCCGGCATAGAGCAGGACGACGATGGCGAGGATGGTCCAGAGCATGGTCGCGCTACGGCGTCTCGCTGCTGTTGGTGCCCGGCTCGGCGCGGTAACGCCCGACGAAGCGGTTATAGGCGTCGAGCCCGTCGGTCTTGCACCAGAGGCGCTGCCCGCCGAGGCCATGATCCTGGTATTGATAGTCGATGGCGATGCGCGCGGCGATCCGCACGCGGCGATGCTGCTCCTCGGTCAGCGGATCGCGCACCAGCAGATCCTTGCGCGCCAAGAGAAAGCCGTCCGCCGACTCCCGGGTCAGCAGGCCGCAATATTCGAGCAGCCCCTCGTCGTAATAAGCCTGGAACAGCGCCGGGTGCTGATCCCGAGCCTCGTCGTACTCGCCGGCACCGGCGGCGGCCGGTTTCAAAATCGATAAAACGACAAGAAGGAGCGGCGCGGCCGCCCTGGGCATCCAGCCTTGCCCGGTGGCGAAGATCACCGCCCTCGCTCTTACAACAGGTGGTTTCGTTCGGCGCGATACCATCAAGCTATTGGGGCACTGCCCCTCCTCGTTTGCAAGGCCAAGCGTATTAACAGATCGGCGCAAGCGCCAGAGGCGCGAAATCAGCGGCCTTTGTGCAATCCACACCGACGCGCCGGGTCTTGCTTTTCGGGGGTGACGCGCCCATGCTTCGTGGTGGCTTTCCAGCATCGGGCGGATCGTGGGCACAGTGCCGATCCTGGGGCGCCACTAAGCGCGACAAGAATCAGAGTGATCAAAATGACCGATCAAGGCCAGCAGGGTGGCACCGAACTTAAAGGGCGCATCAAGTGGTTCAACCCTGAGAAGGGTTTCGGCTTCGTCTCGCCGGCAGACGGCGCGCCGGACGTCTTCCTCCACATCTCCGCATTGAAGGAAGCCGGCCTGCAGGACGCACCGGAAGGCTCGACGATCCATTGCCAGGTGGGGCAGGGTCGCAAGGGGATTCAAGTTCTGCGGGTGATCACGCTCGACACCAGCACCGCGACGCCGCGGTCGTCGGGCGGTGGCGGCGGCGGACGCCGGCCGTTCGGCGGTGGCGGCGGGCCGCGCCGCGATCACCGTCACGACGACCACTGACGCGACGTTTCTCCGACCGGCGGCGGGCGGCGTGAACGCGCCGCTCGCCGTGCCGATCCTGCAGCCGGCATGGCGCTTGGCGGGCACGCGGCGAAGCAGATAACATCGCCGTTCTTCCCGCAACCCCCCAGGGGCGCCCCGAGGGGGCGCGCATGCGTCGCGCACTCCCCGTGGCCCAACAGAGCCGGCGTATGTCCTTCGATCATCGCGAGTTCCGCAACGCGCTCGGCAATTTCGCGACCGGCGTCACCATCGTCACCGCGCGCAGTCTTTCGGGCGAGCCGCTGGGGCTGACGGCGAACTCCTTCAACTCGGTGTCGCTCGATCCGCCGCTGGTGCTGTTCAGCCTCAATCGCCAGTCCTACAGCCTGCGCTCCTTCGAGGAGGCCGGCAATTTCGCGATCAACGTGCTGCGCGACGACCAGCAGGACATCTCCCGCATCTTCGCCACGACGACGACCGACAAGTGGCAGGGCCTCGACTACGACACCTGGGAGAGCGGCGCGCCGATCCTGAAGCACGCGCTCGCCGTCTTCGACTGTTCGACCCATGCGGTGCATGACGGCGGCGACCACCTGATCTTCGTCGGCCGCGTGCTGCGCTTCGCCCACGACCCGAGCGGACGACCGCTGCTCTACTTCCGCGGCAGCTACAGCCAGGTCCATCCCGACCACTGATTGGTACGCGATTGGGCCAAGCCTGCACAGCTTTGGTCGCAAACTCGTTGTCAATCGCCCCCAGCTTCGGTAGTGTTTTTTTCAACGGCCGGGGATTTGGCGACCGCTGGAGCCGTCCATAGAAGACGCGCCGCGTCGCTCGCCCTCGCCTGAACAGGGAGAGCGTCATGAAGAAGAGAGTTGCCGTGATCGGCGCGGGCCCGTCGGGAACCGCGGTGCTGCGCGCCTTTCAATCTGCCGCCGCCAAGGGCGCCGAGATCCCGGAGGTCGTCTGCTACGAGAAGCAGGACGACTGGGGCGGCCTCTGGAACTATTCCTGGCGCACCGGCACCGACGAATACGGCGAGCCGGTCCATTGCAGCATGTACCGCTACCTCTGGTCCAACGGGCCGAAGGAGTGCCTGGAATTCGCCGACTATACGTTCGACGAGCATTTCGGCCGGCCGATCGCCTCCTATCCGCCGCGCGCCGTGCTCTGGGACTACATCAAGGGCCGGGTCGAGAAGGCCGGGGTGCGCGGCTGGTGCCGCTTCCGCACCCCCGTGCGCGAGGTCGAGTACAGCGAGAAGACCGGCAGGTTCTCGGTGACCGCCCACGACCTGATGAAGGACGCCTTCAGCACCGAGGAATTCGACCATGTCGTGGTGGCGAGCGGCCATTTCTCGGTGCCGAGCGTGCCGGAATTCCCCGGCTTCAAGACTTTCAACGGCCGCATCCTGCACTCCCACGACTTCCGCGACGCGGTCGAGTTCAAGGGCAAGGACATCCTGATCATCGGCCGCTCCTACTCGGCCGAGGATGTCGGCTCGCAGTGCTACAAGTACGGCGCCAAGTCGATCACCAGCTCCTACCGCTCGCGCCCCATGGGCTTCAAATGGCCGGCGAACTGGGAGGAGAAGCCGCTGCTGCAGCGGGTCGAGAACAAGACCGCCTATTTCAAGGACGGGACGTCGAAGGAGGTCGATGCGATCATCCTGTGCACCGGCTACCTGCACCATTTCCCGTTCCTGCCCGACGATCTCAGGCTGAAGACCGCGAACCGGATGTGGCCGCTCGACCTCTATCGCGGCATCGTGTGGGAGAAGAACCCGAAGCTGCACTACATCGGCATGCAGGACCAGTTCTACACGTTCAACATGTTCGACGCGCAGGCCTGGTACTCGCGCGACGTCATCCTGGGCCGCCAGAAGCTGCCCTCGCTCGCCGAGATGCAGAAGAACAGCGCCGAATGGCGCGCCCGCGAGGAGAAGCTGGAGGACGCCGAGGGCGCGATCTGGTTCCAGGGCGACTACGTGAAGGAGCTGATCGACCTCACCGACTATCCGACCTTCGACGTCGAGGCGGTGAACAAGACCTTCATGGAATGGGAGCACCACAAGATGGAGAACATCATGGGCTTCCGCGACAACGCCTATCGCTCGATCATGACCGGGCGGATGTCGCCCAAGCACCACACGCCCTGGCTGAAGGCGATGGACGATTCCATGGAGAGCTACCTCAAGGAATCGAACGCCGCCGCGGAATAGTCGGAGCGGAGGGCGCCGCCTGCAAGGCTTCGTTAATCCTGCCGCGCTAGACTGACGGAGATCATCGTCGCGGGTGTCCCGCGTCGCGCGGGCGCCGGCGCATTGTCGAGGTCCGCGCTATGAATTTCGTCTCATCTGGCGCCGTCGGACAGGACGGCGCGGCCGAGGGCGAGCGCGCCGCGCTGCTCAGCATCGCGCGGCGGATGAACGGCTTCCTCTATCGCTGCCGGAACGATGCCAGCTACACGATGCTCTACATGACCGAGGGCATCCGGGCGCTGACCGGGTATCCGCCGGAGGACTTCATCGGCAACCGCGTGCGCGGCTTCAGCTCGATCTGTCATCCCGACGACGTGGCGCTGGTCGACAAGGCGGTGGGCGCGGCGCTGGAAAAGCGGACCAATTGGAACATCGACTACCGGCTGATGCACCGCAACGGCAAGCCGGTCTGGATCAACGAGATCGGCGGCGGCGTGTTCGACGGCGCCGGCCAGCTCCAGTATCTCGAAGGCTGCATCGTCTCGATCGCCGACCGCAAGGCGCTGGAGCTGCAGAACCGCGAGATCGTCACCCACCTGGCCGAGGTCAGCCGCCAGATCGTCGCCGGCACCGGCAACATCCTCAAGGTGCTGAGCGCCCTGAAGATGCTGGCGCTCAACGCCCGGATCGAGGCGACCCGCGCCGGCGAGTTCGGCCGCGGCTTCAACGTGGTCGCCCAGGAGATCAAGTCGCTGGCCGCCTCGACCGGCGACGCCGCGGAGAACATCAAGACCCTGACCCGCGACCTGCAGACGACGCTGGAAGAAGCGCAGAAGGACTGATCCGGCGCGCGGCCGGCCGGTCAGCTTCGCGGCTTCTTCTTCTCCGGGTCGTAGAACGGGAAGCGCACGACCCGCGCGGGGATGCGCTTCTGGTGGCCGTCGATGCGGCCGACCTCGACCTCGGTGCCGGGCGCGGCATAGTTCGCGTCCATGCGGCAGAGGGCGATGTTCTTCTCGAGCAGCGGCGAGCGGCAGCCGCTGGTGACGACGCCGACCTGCGCGCGCCCCGAATGGACGCAGGCGCCGTGGCCGACCGGCTCCTTGCCGTCGATCTCGAGACCCACCAGCACGCGCTGCGGATGCTCCTTGCGCCGGGCCACCGCCTCGCGGCCGACGAAGTCCTCGTTGCCTTTGAGCGCGACGGTGAAGCCGATGCCCGCCTCGAACGGATCGACCTGGTCGCTGAACTCGTAGTTGGCGAACACCAGCCCGGCTTCGATCCGCAGGATGTCGAGCGCCTCGAGGCCGAGCGGCTGCAACCCGTGGGGTTTGCCCGCCTCCATCACCGCGTCCCAGACCGCGGCCGCGTCCTTGGGATGGCAGAAGATCTCGTAGCCCAGCTCGCCGGAATAGCCGGTGCGCGAGACCACGACCGCGATGCCGTTGTAGTCGCCGATGCGGCCGACGGTGAAGTTGAACCACTGGATCTCGTCCACGCGCGGCCGCGCGGGCGGGGTCCAGACGATCTCCCTCAGGATGTCCCGGCTCTTCGGTCCCTGCACCCCGATGTTGTGGAGCTGGTCGGTCGAGGACTTGACCCAGACCTGCTTCAGCCCCTTGCGCTCGGCGAGCTCGCGCAGCCACTTGCCGTCATATTCGTCGCCGCCCACCAGGCGATAGCGGTCGGGCCCGAGGCGGAACACCGTCGCGTCGTCGAGCATGCCGCCATGGTCGTAGCACATCGCCGTGTAGACGACCTGGCCGTCGGAGAGCTTGCGGATGTTGCGCGTGCAGGCGGCCTGCAGCAGGTCCTCGGCATCGGCACCCAGCACCTCGAACTTGCGGAGCGGCGAGAGATCCATCACCGCCGCCCGCTCGCGGCAGGCCCAGTATTCCGCGACCGGCCCCGCATTGTTGAAGCGGTTGGGCAGCCAGAAGCCGCGATACTCGGTGAAGTTGCGCGTCAGCGCCGAGGTGCGGGCATGGAAGCCGGTCTCGCGGGTGAGGCGTGGTTCGGCGTCGGGTGTCATGCGATAGGCCACCGCTCGTGAGAAGCTGTTCTCGGCCGCATAGATGCGGACATGGATGTCGGTCGGGTTCCAGGCATTGGTCGCGTCGATGTCGTCGGGGCAGGCCGAGGAGCCGCAGACCAGGTCCTTCATCGCCCGCATCAGCACGTAGTCGCCCGGCCGCGACCAGGGATCGTCGAGGAAGATCGCGTTCTGCGCGGTGATGCCCGTATTGTAGAAGAGATTGACCGCCTGCCAGCCCGGCCGCTTCGCCAGGCCATAGGCTTCGAGCGCCTTGTTGAAATTGTCCGAGCAGCTCGGATGGCCGGGATAGCCCGCATCCTCGTAGAAGCGGCTGGTGCAGGCCAGGCCGAACGTGTCGTGCCGGCCGACCGTGTCGCGCACGACCTCGACCAAGGGCTGCATGTCGGTGTCGAAGAACTTCGAGGCGAGGCCCGGCCCCGGATAGATCATGCCGAGCAAGGTGCGGGTCGTCGTCATGTCGAGGCCGCGCTCGACCCCGCTTTGCAGCCTTCTCGCATCGAAGGCGAGGAAGTCTGAGCACTGCCGGCCCTCGGCGTCGATGATCTGGATGAACTGGCCTTCCTTGACCTCGTAGGAGAGGGCGGTGCAGCGCGGCACGTGGAACTCGGCCACCACGTCGCCGATCGGCTCGGGCAGCGGCGGCGCCAGGAGCGGCGTCACCCGCGCGCGATGCACGATCACCGAGAGGTCGGTCGCCGGAAGCTCGCCGTCGATCACGCGGCCGGAAGCCGGCGCATGCACCACCAGCGTGACATCCTGCGCCGCCTGCAGCACCGCCGACTGGCCGGCCCGGCCGTCGCCGCCGAGCAGCATCGCCACGCGGTCGATGCCGGGGGGAATGTTGCGCGCCCGCAACGCCCGCGCGATCTCGGCGCCGTTCTCGCCCTCGCCTTGGAGCAGCCGGTTGATGCCGGACGCATCGGCGTCCGCCTTCAGGCCCAGCGCCGCCGGCGCCGGCTTTCCATCGGCGGCGAAGGCCGCGACCGCACAGGCCTGCCGGCCCTCGCGGTCGACCAGCTCGACCCGGTCGCCGGCCAGGAGATGCAGAATGAGGCCGCCGAGCCCCGCCACGCGATAGCGCTCGATCCCAGGATCGAGACGCGGCAGGCCCGGTTCGCGGAAACGCAGGCGCGGCGTGGCCTGCACCGGCAGGTTCATGACGGCTCCCGTCCCGGCTTAAACCAATTCCAGGCCAAAACAGTACCGCTTTGCCCTAGCGGCTCACAAGGAAAATGCGCCCGCGGCGAGCACCGTGGCGGGGCGGCGGCGGCCGACGCGGCGGGTGAAGAACTTATAAGTCCCTTATCCGGAAAGCCTTCCTTGCCCAAGGGCATGCGCGCGCTCAACCTGCGGCGGCTGCGGCGTGGTGTTCAACGATCCCCCCTCAGGGGGCCGCGCCGACCTGTTTGGTGAACTCGCCCGTCTCTACGGGTATGCGACCCGGGGTCCGCCTTCCCCAACGACCATACTTACCCGGGTCGCACTCTTCTCCGATTGATCGCGGATTCCCATCGATCGCGGGCCCGGATGAGGCGCGCCGCCGGCGAATGCCGGGTCAGGCGTCCGGATAGCGAATGGCGATAACGTCCAGCTCCAGGTCGCCGGCCGGGCGCTTCCAGATCACGGTGTCGCCGACCTTGGCATCCTTCAGCGCGAGCGCCAGCGGCGAGACCCAGGAGAGCTTTCCCTGGTTGGGGTCGGCCTCGTCCTCGCCGACGATCTCGAAGCTGCGCTTCACCCCGGTCTCGTCCTCGGTATCGACATGCGCGCCGAAATCGACCCGGTCCCTGGGCTGCTGCGCGGGATCGACCACGATGGCCCGGGTGATGCGCTCCTGGACGTAGCGCAGGTCGCGCTCGGCCACCTGCAGCGCCTCCTTGTCGAGCAGGTTCTGCTCGGTCTGGTGCCGGTGCTTGGAATCCTCGAGCTCCGCCAGCTGCCGCTTGAGCAGGGCCAGGCCGCGCGGCGTCACGAAATTGGGATGCGGGCTTTGCGGCCGCTCCGGCAATTCCGGGACCTGATCCTCGTTTTCCTTAACGAAAGCGCGACTCATCCTTGCTCACTCCCTCCCCTGTTATTTAGAGTCGCCAAATTCCTGGACAAGGTCAAAGAATATCGGCGCCGGGGTAAGGCCTTGGGATTGCTGGGTTTTGCAGGAATGACGGGTTCACGGGGAGACTGGGGATGACCGAGGTTCGCTGCCTCCTGGAGAAGCGCTCGATCCTGGGCGAGGGCCCGATCTGGCGGCCGCGGGAGAACTCGCTCTACTGGCTCGATCTCAAGGCCCCGGCGATCTACTGCTTCGACGTGATCACCCGGCAGAACCGGCAGATTCCCGCCGCCTTGGGCAAGACGATCGGCGGCATGGTGTTCGCGCGCGACGGCCGCATGGTCATCCAGGATGCCGAGGGCATCCACGAGCTCACCGTCACCGGCCACCGCAACATGATGCTGAATCCGGAGGCCGACCTGATCGGCAACTCGTTCAACGACGCCAAATGCGATCCCAAGGGCCGGCTCTGGACCGGCACCACCGACATCAAGGAGGTGCGCCCCAGCGGCAGCCTCTACGTGATCGAGGGCCAGGGCCGGACCCCGGGCCGGGTTCGCCAGATCGACAGCGCCATCGTCTGCGCCAACGGCCCGGCCTTCTCGCCCGACGGGCGACACGCCTATTTCGCCGACAGCGTCGCCGAGGAGATCTACACCTATGACGTCGATCTCGACACCGGGCTGATCAGCCCGCGCAAGCTGTTCGTGAAGACCCAGAACGGCCAGCCCGACGGCATGACGGTCGATTCCCAGGGCTTCCTCTGGAACGCGATGTGGGACGGCTGGCGCGTCGTGCGCTACGCGCCGAACGGCGCGGTCGACTGCGAGATCAAGCTGCCGGTGCCGCGCCCGACCTCGGTCTGCTTCGGCGGCCCGCGCATGGACCAGCTCTTCATCACCACGGCCAGCGACGGCCTGTCGGAGCAGCAGCTCGCCGAAGCGCCGCTCTCGGGCAGCCTGTTCGTCTGCGAGCCGGGCGTCAAAGGCCTGCTCGACGCCGAGTTCAACGGGTAATCATGACCGCAGAATCCTACGACGTCGTCATCATCGGCGGCGGCGTGGTCGGCTCATCGACCGCGTATTTCCTGGCGAGCCAGCCGGACTTCCAGGGCAGCATCGCCGTGATCGAGAAGGACTCGACCTACGAGACCGCGGCGACGCCGCGCTCGGCCGGCGGCGTGCGCCAGCAATTCTCCACGCCGGAGAACGTCGTCATCTCGCAATTCGCCGCCCGGTTCTACAAGTCGATCGACGAGCATCTTTCGGTCGGCAACGAGAAGCCGGCGATCCAGTTCCGCGAGAACGGCTATCTCTTCCTCGCCACCCATGCCGGCCTGAAGACGCTGGTCGCCAATCACCGCATCCAGCACGAATACGGCGCCGGGACCCTGCTCTGGACGCCGCAGGAGCTGGAGGCCCGCTTCCCCTGGGTCAACATCGCCGACCTCGCCGGCGCCACGTTCGGCCCCAGCGACGAAGGCTGGATCGACCCCTACGGCCTGCTGCAGGCCTTCCGCAAGAAGGCGCGCTCGCTCGACGTCGCCTATATCGCCGACGAGGTGGTCGGGCTCGACCTCGCGAACGGAAGCGTGACCGCGGTCAGGCTGAAGGAAGGCAGGCGCATCGCCTGCGGCGCCGTGGTCAACGCCGCCGGCTATCGCGCCCGCACCATCGCCGCCTATGCCGGCATCGACCTGCCGGTGCATCCCCGCAAGCGCTTCATCTACGTCTTCGACTGCCGCGAGGAGTTCGAGTCCGACAGCATGCCGCTCACCATCGATCCCAGCGGCGTCTGGTGGCGGCCGGAGAGCGGCAACTTCATCTGCGGCGTGTCGCCCGAGGCGGCCGACGATCCCGACTGCACCGATTTCGAGCTCGACTACCGCCCGTTCGAGGAGCTGATCTGGCCGACGCTCGCCCATCGCGTGCCGGTCTTCGAGGCGATCAAGCTGGTGCGGGCCTGGGCCGGCCACTACGACTACAACGTGCTCGATCAGAACGTGCTGATCGGCCCGGCGCCCGGCGTGCCGAACTTCCACTTCGCCAACGGCTTCTCCGGCCACGGGCTGCAGCAGAGCCCGGCGATCGGCCGCGCCTTGAGCGAGCTCATCACCTACGGCGAGTTCCGCACGCTCGACCTGAGCCGCCTCTCCTTCGCCCGGGTGGCCAGCGGCGCGCTGATGAAAGAGGACAACATCGTCTGACCGCCGAGGTCCGGCGCAAGGCAGATCGGGAGGAATCGCCATGTCCACCGCTTTGGTCTCGATCATCTGCGAGGATCATCCCGGCCTCATCGCCGACGTCGCCGGGCGCCTGTTCGACCTCGGCATCAATCTCGGCGACACGACGTTCGCCGTGCTCGGCGGCGGCGCCGAGTTCACCCTGGTCGCCAAGCTGCCCGACCGCCTCGGCCTCGACGAGCTGGAGCGCGAGCTGCAATCGCTGCCGAGCCTGCAGGGCGCGCGCCTGGCGGTGACCGCCTTCCAGTATCGCGAGAGCCATGACGAGCATGCGCGGATCACCCACCGCATCGAGATCGTCGGCGACGACAGCCCCGGCCTGGTCGCCCGCCTCTCCGAGGCGTTCCGCCAGTTCGGCGCCAATATCGTGCGCCTCAATTCCGAGAGCGTGCCCAGCGCCAGCGGCGCGCGCTTCCTGCTGCGCATGGCCGTCTGGGTCCCCGCCGGGAAGGAGGCGGCCTGCATGGCGACGGTGGCGAACACCGCGGGGCAGATGAACCTCAAGTGCCAGTGGCAAGCGGCGGGGCAGCCGGTGGCGTGACGCGCGGCTACGGCGCCGGGCAGACCAGGTTCTGCCGCGCGGTCGCCTCATCGACGCTGTAGCGCGGGCGGGTGCAGAGGCCGTTATACTGCATGACCGCGTCGTTATAGGCGTTGCGCGCCTGGGTGACCGCGGGCAGGTATTGCGAGCTCACGGAATCCCGCAGCGCCTGCTGCTGGGACATCAGGTCCTTCAGCACCTGCTGCCCGACCGTGTCCTCCGGATCGAGCTTGGCGCGCTGCGCCGTCACCTCCTGGTTGATCACGTCGAGCTGGCGCCGATGCTCGTCGTAGTCCTTCTGCGCCGCGAGCCAGGCATCCTGCAGCGGCTGCAGCCTGGGCTGCATGCACAGGCATTGCTGGATCTCCGGCACCGTGAGTGCGCCGCTGGACTGCGCCTCGGCCGCGCCCGCCGCGAGCAGGGCCGAAACACCGAGCAGGACGGCAAGACGCGTCTTCGAGATTGCGAACACCATCGGTTGCTCCGCCTGCGGCATCCTTGCCGCCATCTTCGATCCGTGCGGCGGGGACGCCGCGCATATTCAACGGCTTCGGATTATGGCAAGCTGATGAATGCGTCAACAACCCCTTGGTTCCGCCCCGCCCATTCCGGTCCCGAAGCCCGCACCATGCATGTGATCGTCCTCGGCGCCGGCCTGCTCGGCGTCACCACCGCCTACTACCTCTCGCGCGAGGGGCATCAGGTCACCGTGATCGACCGCCGCCCGGAGCCGGCGCGGGAGACCAGTTTCGCCAATGCCGGCCTGCTGACCCCCGGCCATGCCTATGCCTGGGCCAGTCCCCGGGCGCCGATGATCCTGCTGAAGTCGCTCTGGCGCGACGATACGGCGCTCCGCTATCGCCTGCGCCTCGATCCCGGCATGTGGGCATGGAGTCTCAAGTTCCTCGCCAACTGCACCGCCGCGCGCAACCGCGCGAACACGCTGATCAAGGTCCGGCTCTGCACCTACAGCCTGAAAGAGACCGCCGAGGTGACAGCCGAGACGGGCATCCAGTGGGACCGCTCGCAGTCGGGGGCGCTCTACCTCTACCGCGACGCGGAGCACTTCCGCGCCGGCAGCGCCAACATGCGCATGCTGATGGAGGAAGGGGTGGAAGCGGAGTTCCTGGACGCCGGGGCGCTCGCCGCCCTGGAGCCGGCTCTGGCGCCGATCAAGGACCGTTTCGCCGGCGCCATCCACACGCCGCGGGACGAGGCCGGCGATGCGCGCAAGTTCACCCTCGCCGTGGCCGAGCTCTGCAAGCAGCGCGGCGTGGCCTTCCGCCTGGGCAGCACGATCACGCGCCTCGAGCGCAGCGGCGACCGCATGACCGGCGTCGAGACCGACCAGGGCCGCGTCGCCGGCGACGCCTACGTGCTGGCGCTCGGCAGCTACAGCCCGCTGCTGACGAAGCGCATCGGGATCAAGCTGCCGGTCTATCCGGTGAAGGGCTACTCGCTCACCCTGCCGATCACCGATCCCGCGAGCGCGCCTTCGCATTTCGGCGTCGATGAGAAGAACCTGGTCGCCTTCGCGCGGCTGGGCGACCGCCTGCGCGTGACCGCGACCGCCGATTTCGCCGGCTATGACACCGAGTTCCAGGAGCGCGACTTCGCCCATATGCGGCGGGTCGCGATGGAGCTCTTCCCCAAGGCGGCGGCCTACGACCGGCCGAACTACTGGGCCTGCCTGCGGCCGATGACGCCGGACGGCCCGCCGATCATGGGCCCGAGCCCGCTCCGGAATCTCTGGATGAACACCGGTCACGGCCATATCGGCTGGACGATGGCCTGCGGCTCCAGCCGCCTGGTCGTGGACCGCATGCTGGGCCGCAAGCCCGCGATCGACGACACGCCGTTCCTGCTGTCGCGGTATTAGACCGTGAACAGCCGGCCCCATTGCGGCATCGGCTCGTCGATGCCCGCCAGGCGCAGCAGATGCCAGGCCATCGCATGGTTGGAGGAGGTCACCGGCTTGCCGAGCTCCGCCTCCAAGGACCGCGCCGTCTCGGCGAGGCGGATGCTGGTGCAGGAGACGAAGACCGCGTCGACCGCGGGATGCCGTCCCAGCTCCAGCGCGGCGTTGCGCAGCGATTCCTGGCTGATGCGCGCGACGTCGTTGTCGTTCTCGTGGTTGAACGAGCCCATGACCGGCACCTCGATGCCGCGCGCCTGGACGAAGTCGCGGAACAGCCGGTTGACGGAATCGATGTAGGGCGTCAGCAGCGCGATGCGCTTGACGCCCATCGCCTTGAAGCCGGCGATGGCGCCGGTGATCGGCGTGGTGCATTCGACCTCGGGCCAGGCCTGGCGGACGCGGCGGAACACGTTCTCCTCGCCGATCACCACGGTGCCCGAGGTGCAGCCATAGCCGATCACGTCGATCGGCGGGCCGGGGCGGATCACCGATGCCACGTCGGTGAGGCCCGCTTCCATCCGCGCCAAGGTCGTCGGGTTGATCTCCGGCGAATTGGCGATGCGGCTCTGATAGAGCGCGACGCCGTCGATCCGGAAGATCTTGCGATACTCGTATTCGATGGTCTGGTCGGTGGCGAGCACGATCACGCCGATTGCCGCGCGATGGGCGATGCCGCGATCCATCTCGAAGGGCAGATGCTGGCGGTTCACCAGCAGGCCGTCGCCCAGCGGACCGTCCTTGGGCGCCGGTTGAACGATCTTCTCGCGCTCGACTGCAGCCATTGTCCGCCTCTCCTACACGGGCTTGTGAGTCCCGCCGCGGCGTAAGGAACCAAGCGACCCGGGGACCTGTTGTGTTATTTTAGTCGGCACTTCGCGTGGAATCCATGGGTGTCGCCTTGCTCCGTCACGTCGTCCGAGCGTCGCTGGTCGCATTCGCGCTGCTGCTCGCGGCCATGGCCGGCGCCCGGGCGCAATCGGGCGCGGCGGCGGCGCCGGCGCCCGCCGCGCAGGTCCAGGCCGTCGCCTACGCGCCGATCCCGGCGGGCGCGCAGTTCGAGACCCAGATGAACGACGACAGCGAGCTCAACCAGGAGGCGCTGGATCTGGTGAACCAGGCGCTCGCCGGCCGCGGCTACGGCGTGGACGATGCGGCGCCCCTGGTCATGGTGGTCGAGACCGACCTGGTGCGCGGCCAGAAGCAGGACGATCCGCTGGGCCAGGTCTATGCCGACAATGACGGCGCCAAGGCCCAGGCGCGGCTGTTCTCGACCAACCAGAACAGCCTGCTCAACCCGCAGCAGCCGATCGGCTCGGCCGACCGGCTCTACCGCATCAGCCTCTCGGTCTACGACCGCGCCAGCGGGCTCTACGTCTGGCGCGGCAGCGTGATGCGCAACGACCCGGAGCTCGACGTGAACAAGGCCAGCAACGAGATGGTCGCGGCGCTGATCGCCGCGCTGGGCCGCACGGTCCAGCCGGCACCGGCGCAATAGCCCTCAGCCCGCCGTCTCCAGCACGTAGTAGATCAGCAGCGGCAGCGTCCCGAAGGACAGCAGCGTCGAGATGATCACCATCGCGGCCACGTCCTCGGGACGGCGGTGATAGTACTGCGCGAAGAGGTAGTTGAAGACCGCAACCGGCATCGAGGCCTGGATCAGCAGCACGCCCCGCGCCATCGGCGGCAGGTCGAGCGCCCAGCTCACCAGGAAGGACAGGGCGAAGCCGCCGATCATGCGGAGCAGCGACATGAACAGGTTGCGCGGCAGCGAGCGCACGCTGAGGCTGGCCAGCGAAACGCCGAGCGCCATCAGCATCAGCGGGATGGTGACGCCGCCCAGCAGCTCCAGCGTGTTGGCGATGAAGAGCGGCACCGGGATTCCGGTCAGGATCACCAGGACCGAGCCCAGGACCGCGTAGATGACCGGCATGCGCACCACGTGCTTCCAGCTCGCCGTGCCGGCGGCGATCGAGATGCCGGCGGTGAACTGCAGGCTGGCGGAGATGGCGAAATAGACGACCGCCAGCGCCAGGCCGGAATCGCCGAACGCGAACAGCGCCAGCGGCAGGCCCATGTTCCCGGAATTGGAGAACACGATCGCCGGCAGGTAGGAATGGTTCGGCAGCTTCATCAGCTTCAGCGCGACGAAGGCGATGACGAACATGCCGGCGAAGACCAGGCCGGTCGCCAGCGCCATCTCGCGGAGCTGCTCCGGCGTCACGTGCAGGCTGGTGAGCGCATGGGCGACCAGGCAGGGCGAGCCGATCAGCGAAACGAGCTGCGTCACCAACCTGTTGTCGAACGGCCGCTTCAGCCGCGCCCAGGCATAGCCGAGCGCCGCGATCAGGATCACCGGCAGGATCACGCCGGCCAGTTGCTGGAACATTCCCCCTCGCCCTCAACGGCCGTCCGGCGCGGCGCATTCCTTGCCCCACGGCGTTTGGCTCGGCTACACTCCCGGCCGATCCAATCGCGCCCTTTCGGCGGCGCAGCAACAATAATCCTCGGGACGGAAATCATCCATGGCGGTCAATCAGGTGGGCGGGCACGCGGTCATCAGCCTGCTGGAAACCTATGGTGTCGACACCGTGTTCGGCATCCCCGGCGTGCATACGCTGGAGCTCTATCGCGGCATCGCCGACCGGCGGATGCGCCATATCGGCGTGCGCCATGAGCAGGGCGCGGGCTTCATCGCCGACGGCTATGCCCGCGCCTCGGGCAGGCCGGGCGTCTGCTGCCTGATCACCGGTCCCGGCCTCTTGAACGCGGCAACGCCGATCGGACAGGCCTATTCGGATTCCGTGCCGGTGCTGGTGCTCTGCACCGTCAACGCCAGGGCCGATCTCGGCAAGGGCCGCGGCCGGCTGCACGAGATCAGCGACCAGCGGGCCGCGGTCGCGCCGCTGACCGCCTTCACCCGCACGGTGATGGATGCCGGCGAGATGGCCAAGGCCGTCGCCGACGCCTTCGAGGTGTTCGAGACCAAGCGCCCGCGCCCGGTGGTGCTGGAATATCCGCTGGACGTGCTCGCCGCCCCGGCCGATATCGGCCATCCCAAGCCGGTCCACGCCGCCAGGCCGAAGGCGAAGCCGGCCGACCTCGAAGCCGCCGCCAGGCTGATCGACGGTGCGGCGCGCCCGCTGCTGCTGGTGGGCGGCGGCGCGGTCGATGGCGCACCGGCGGCGCGCGCCTTCCTGGAAAAATCCGGCGCGCTCGGCGTCACTACGACGGCCGGCAAGGGCGTCATCCCCAGCTCGCATCCGCAGAGCCTCGGCTCGTCGCTGGGCACCAAGGCGATGCAGGACTATCTCGCCTCGGCCGACGTGGTGATCGCCGCCGGCACCGAGCTGTCCGAGACCGACAGCTGGGTCGACCACCTGAACATCCCGGGCAAGATCATCCGCATCGACCTCGACGCCTTCACCCTGGCGCGGGACTACGCGCCGGCGATCGGCATCCTGGCCGATGCCGGCGCGACGCTGGAAGCGCTGACGAAGCTGATCAAGGGCGGCCGCAAGCCGGACCTCGCCGGCGCCGCCCGGATCCGCGAGGTGATCGAGGCGAACCTGTCGCCGCTCGAGCGCAAGCACGTGAAGGTGCTGGACGCGATGCGCGCCGCGCTGCCCAAGGACGGGATCGTCGTCACCGACATGACCCAGATCGGCTATACGGCCAACCACACCTTCGCCTGCGAGGAGCCGCGCTGCTGGTTCCATCCCTGCGGCTTCGGCACATTGGGATATGCGATGCCGGCGGCGATCGGCGCCAAGATCGCCTGCCCGGAGCGCGCCGTGGTCGCGGTCGCGGGAGACGGCGGCTTCCTCTTCACCGCGCAGGAGCTCGGCACCGCCGTCGAGCTCGGCCTGCCCCTGCCGATCGTCGTCTGGAACAACGACGCCTTCGGCCAGATCGCGCACAACATGCGCGATTGCGGCATCGAGGAGATCGCGGTGCGGCCGCGCAATCCCGACTTCCAGGCGCTGGCCCGGGCCTATGGGGCGACCGCGGTCAAGCCGGAGAGCCTGGGCGGCATCACCGAGGCCATCAAGGCCGCGCTCAAGGCCAAGGGCCCGACCCTGATCGAGGTCCATGAGCAGGCCAAGTTCCTGGCCTGAATACGCCCTAACCCATTGACCGGAATCGCCTTCCCTGCGGCAAAAGATTCCGCCTACGCCGTCGATCCGGGCGGAAATGCCCGTAATCGTTAACGGCTTGTTACCGATTGGCGGCTCTAATGGGGCCCAAGGGCCGATCAGGCACTAGCGATCTTGGCACGATCATTGCTGGAGGTGACATGGTCCGAGATTCCAAGGAGATGGCTATGGACACCGCACTGGCACGCAAGCTCGACGAAGCTGTCGAGCCGCTGACGAACGAGGTCCTCACCAACGAGGAACAGCGCAAGCTCTGCTTCGACCTCTTCAACAGCTACTGGGAAGACGCGGCGAGCCGCGGCATCGAGTTCGATGTCCTCGGCACCATGTCGGTCTCGGCGGCCCTGTTCGCCCTGGTGGCGAAATACGGCCGCGAGACGACCGCCGAGTTCGTCGATGACCTGGCCAAGAGCGTCCGCAACGACGAGTTCAGCTTCCAGCGCCAATCCAACTGAGACGCCCCGGCCGCCCGGCCGGGCCGGGCCACCCCTCCCCCACCGTTGACGCGGCGGGGCGGGCGAGGGAATAGTGCGCGACTGTCGGAACCGGAATCGCCGGCCGGCGGACTTCGTCGTGCAACGGGTTGGCGTCCTATGTCTTGGTTCCGGCTTTTTCCCGATTCCCGCCCGGCGATTCTCCGCGGGGCGCTCGCCGTCAGCCTCCTCGCCTCCGTCCTCGCCGCCTGCAGCTCCAGCCCGCCGCCGACCATGGCGGACGTCAAGAAGCTGGTGGCCGAGGACCGCACCTTCGACGCGCTCCAGACCCTGATCCCGATGGCCCAGGGCGGCGATCCCCAGGCGCAATACGAGCTCGCGGGCTTCTATCACTACGGCTATGTCGGCGCGAACGACTATGCGAAGGCGCTGAAATGGTACCGCGCCTCGGCGCGCCAGGGCTATGCCGACGCCATGGTCGGGCTCTCGGTCATGTATCTCGGCGGCCAGGGCGTGGCCAAGGACCCGCGCGAGGCCTTCGTCTGGCTGAACCTCGCCGCGCAGTACATGACCGACAAGCAGGCGCTGGCCAAGATCAAGCGGATCCGCGACGAGATCGGCCGCGGCTTCACCAAGGACGACATCGCCTACGCCAAGGCCGAATCCCTGCTGCTGCAGCCCGAGACCTCCTCGGTGCAGCCGAACGAGGCGGAATCGATCGACCACCTGCCCGAGCAGCTCCAGCCCGCGGGCGCGGCCACGACGAACGCACCCGCGACGAACGCACCCGCGACGACTGAACCGCTGCAGAACGTCCCGCCGGAGACCGCGCCGCTGGGCGACATCCCGCTGCAGAACGCCCTGCCTGCACCGCCGAGCAAGCCGCTGACCGTGCCGAGCGGCGCGCTGCCGTCGGCCGGCACGGCCGGCACCAGCCTGCCGACAACGACGGTCACGCAGCCGAGCGCCCCGCTGCCGGCGACGACGGCGCCCGCGACCCCGATCATACCGCCGGCAACCACCGAGGCCCCGCCGTCGGATTCGGAAGACACGACGACGGCGCCGTCCTCGGCGACGCAGGTCCAGCCCGTTCCCAAGTTCTGACGAGCCCGCCATGATCCAGTTGCTGAAACAGCCGGGGCGCCTTGCCTCGACCGAGCTTGCCGATTGGGGCGACGTGAAGCAGCCGCTGGGCGATCTGGTCGCCAAGCTGCGCGGCCGCGAGGCGGCCCAGGCCGGCGAGCCGGATTACGGCATCTGGGAATGCTCGCCCGGCCGCTGGCGCCGCCAGGTGAAGGAGGCGGAGTTCACCTACTTCCTCGCCGGCCGCTGCACTTTCCTGGCCGATGACGGCCAGAAGGTCGAGATCGCCGCCGGCGACGCCGCCTACTGGCCCGCGAACAGCATGGGCGTCTGGGACGTCCACGAGACGATCCGCAAGGTGTACGTCATCTTGAAGTGACCACATCGTCATTGCCGGGTCACTCCGACTTGAACCAGATGCCCGGGTCAAGCCCGGGCATGACGTCTTGGGTCACCCCGCCTGCTGCGCGGGGACGACGAAGTTGGCCATCACGCGCTTGCGGCCGGCCTTGTCGAACTCGATCTCCAGCTTGTCGCCTTCGGCGGTGACGACGGCGCCATAACCGAACTTCTGGTGAAACACGCGCGCGCCGCTCTCGTAGCGGCCCGGCAGCTCCGAGGTGACGATCGCGGTCGCGTCGATCGTCTCGGGCTGGCGACGCGCGGCGCGCTGCATGTAGCTGGCGCCCTGCCAGCGCGGCTCGGAGAAGCCGGTGCGGTAGAAGCCGCCCTGCGAGCGGTGGAAGGTCTGGTCGTCGCGCCGCTCGATATGCTCCTTCGGCAGCTCGGCGATGAAGCGCGAAGGCAGCGCGTTCTGCCACTGATTGTGCACGCGGCGGTTGGCGGCATGGCTGATATAGGCGATCTTGCGCGCCCGCGTGATGCCGACATAGGCGAGCCGGCGTTCCTCCTCGAGACCCTTCAAGCCGTTCTCGTCGAGCGAGCGCTGCGAGGGGAACAATCCCTCCTCCCAGCCCGGCAGGAAGACGATGTCGAATTCCAGGCCCTTGGCGCCGTGGAGCGTCATGATGGAGAGCTGGTCGCGGTCGCCCGCCTCGGCATTCTCCATCACCAGCGAGACATGCTCCAGGAAGCCGCCCAGGTTCTCGAACTCCTCCATGGCATGGATGAGCTCCTTCAGGTTCTCAAGCCGCCCCGGCGCCTCGATCGACTTGTCGTTCTGCCACATCGCGGTGTAGCCGGATTCGTCGAGCACGACCTGCGCCAGCTCGCCATGCGCCATGGTGTCGGCGAGGCCGCGCCAGCGCGCGAGATCGTGCATCAGGCCGGCGAGCGCGCGGCGGGTCGCCGGCTTCAGCTCGTCGGTCTCGACGATGCGCCGCGCCGCCTCGGGCAGCGAGATGGTCTGCGCCCGTGCGAGATCGTGCAGGCGGCGCACCGTGCTGTCGCCGATGCCGCGGCGCGGCGTGTTGACGATGCGCTCGAAGGCGAGTCCGTCATCCGGCTGATGCACCAGGCGCAGATAGGCCAGCGCATCGCGAATCTCGAGCCGTTCGTAGAAGCGCGGGCCGCCGATCACGCGGTAGGGGATGCCGAGCGCGATGAAGCGCTCCTCGAACTCGCGGGTCTGGAAGCCGGCGCGGACCAGGATCGCCACCTCGCGCAGGCTGTGGCCCTTGCGCTGCAGCGCCTCGATCTCCTCGCCGATCTGCCGCGCCTCCTCCTCGCCGTCCCAGGCGGAGGTGACGCGCACCTTCTCGCCCTCGCCGCGCTCGGTCCAGAGCGTCTTGCCGAGACGACCGGCGTTATGGGCGATGACGCCGCTGGCCGCCGCCAGGATATGCGGGGTCGAGCGGTAGTTCTGCTCCAGGCGGATCACCTGCGCGCCGGGGAAGTCCTTCTCGAACTTCAGGATGTTCTCGACCTCGGCGCCGCGCCAGCCGTAGACCGACTGGTCGTCGTCGCCGACCACGCAGAGATTGCGATGCCCCTGGGCCAGCAGGCGCAGCCAGAGATACTGCGCGACGTTGGTGTCCTGGTACTCGTCGACCAGGATGTACTTGAACTGCTCCTGGTACTTCTGCAGCACCTCGGGCACCTTCTGGAACAGCTCGATGTTGTGCAGCAGGAGGTCGCCGAAATCGCAGGCGTTCAAGGTGGCGAGGCGCGCCTGGTATTCGCGGTAGATGTCGAGGATGCGGCCGTTGCCGAGCTCGGCCTGCTCGGCGCGCGTCACCTTGTCGGGGGTGAGGCCGCGATCCTTCCAGCGCTCGATGAAGCCCAGCACGACGCGCGAGGGCCATTTCTGGCTGTCGAGGCCTTCCGACTGGATGAGCTGCTTCACCAGGCGAAGCTGGTCGTCGGTGTCGAGGATGGTGAAATTGGACTTGAGGCCGACCTGCTCGGCATGGATCCGGAGGATGCGCGCGGCCAGCGAATGGAAGGTGCCGAGCCACCAGCCCTCGACCGGCCGGCCGAGAATCGCGGAAATGCGGCCCTTCATCTCGTTCGCCGCCTTGTTGGTGAAGGTGACGGCGAGGATCTGGCTCGGCCAGGCGCGCCGGGTCATCAGGATATGCGCGAGCCGCGTGGTCAGGACGCGGGTCTTGCCGGTGCCCGCACCCGAGAGCACGAGCACCGGGCCTTCCAAGGCGAGCACCGCCTCGCGCTGGCGCTCGTTCAAGCCCGCGAGATAGGGCGCGTCGAATCCGGGATTATCGAGCGGGTTTTCGTTCACATTTTCCTTCATGGCGCCTTATAGCAGTGGCCGCCGGGGGCCTCAAACCGCAACGCGCGTTGCCGGCGGCCGAGCGCGGCCCGGCTTGACACGAAAAGCGCAGGAAGGCTCTATCTTACCAGCCTTCCGGGAACATCCACTCATCCAAGCGGGATCGAGGCGGCAAGCCGCAGCAAGCGGCAGCCGGGGGCGAGAAACGTTGCAGGGGCCATCATGGCGAAGCGAATCGAGCGTATTTCCCTGGGGTCGACCAGCCCGGGCACCGAGCGGTATCTGCTGGCGCACCACTACGGCAAGCCGGGCGCGCGGCCGAAGGCCTATCTCCAGGCCTCGATCCATGCCGACGAGATCCCGGCGATGATGGCGGCGCATCACCTGATCCGCCTGCTGGACGAGGCGGAGAGCCGCGGCGAGATCAAGGGCGAGATCGTCGTCGTCCCGGTCGCCAACCCGATCGGCCTGGCGCAGAGCGTCAACGGCTATCATCTCGGCCGCTCGGAGCTGCGCGGCGGCGGCAACTTCAACCGCAATTGGCCCGACATGTTCGAGGGCCTGGTCGAGGCGGTGGAATCGCGCCTGGGATCCGACGCGGCGCAGAACGTCGCCGTCATCCGCGAGGCCATGGGGCGCAAGCTCGCCGGCATGCGGGGCGAGGCGGAGTTTCCGCGCCTCCGGATCGAGCTCTACAAGCTGGCCTACGATTCCGACATCATCCTGGACATGCATTGCGACGACGAAGCGCTGATGCATATCTACCTCACCAACGATTTCTGGCCGAACGGCGCCGATCTCGCGGCCGAGACCGGGTCGCATGCCGTGTTCCTCGCCACCGATTCCGGCGGGCAGAGCTTCGAGGAGCAGATCTATCTCGCCTTCCACAAGCTCCGGGTGCATTTCGGCGAGCGCTTCCCGATCCCGATCGCGGTCATGACCTCGACCGTCGAGTTCCGCGGCCAGTTCGACGTGTTCGACGAGCTGGGCAGCCGCGACGGCCGCGCCCTCTTCCGCTTCCTGCAGCGCCGCGGCCTGATCGACGGCGATCCCGGCCCGCTGCCGCAGCTGCTCTGCGAAGCGACGCCGCTCGACGCCGCGGACTACATGCGCGCGCCCCGCGGCGGCGTCCTGGCCTATCACGTCAAGCTCGGCGACATGGTGCGCAAGGGCGATCTCGTCGCCGAGGTCATCGACCCGTTGGCGGAGGATCAGGCGAACGCCCGCACCGAGATGCGCGCCGTGGCCGACGGCAAGGTGGTCTCGCGCTGCTCGAGGAAGCTGGTGGCGCCGGGCGAGGGCATCACGATGATCGCCGGCCGCGAGCCGCTGGCCCACCGCAAGGGCGCGCTGCTGTCGGATTAGAGGTCACTTCGCCGCCAGGTAGGCGTCCTTGATCGACTGGCCGAGCAGGCGGAACTCCTTCTCGCGGGCGCTGGTCTTGCGCCAGATGAGGCCGATGCGGCGGCCGGGCTTGCCGCCGGCCAGGGGACGCGCCACCAGCTCGGAACCCTTCAGCAGCTTGGCCTTCAGCGCCATGTCGGGGATCAGCGTCACCCCGAGGCCGTTGGCCGCCATCTCGACCAGCGTGTGCAGGCTGGTCGCGGCGACGTCGGTCCCCGCCGGGCGGCGGCCGAGATGGCAGGCGTCGAGCGCATGGTCGCGCAGGCAATGGCCGTCGGTCAGCAGCAGCAGCGGCGCCTCGGCGAGATCGCCGGCCGAGACCTTGGCCTTGGCGGCGAGCGGATCGTCCCGGCGCGCCACGACCTCGAAGGGATCGTCGAACAGCAGCATCTGCTCCGCCTCGCCGATCTCGACCGGCAGCGCCAGCAGCACGCAGTCGAGCGCACCCTCGTGCAGCTCGTCGACCAGGCGCTGGGTCAGGTCCTCCGTCAGGTAGAGCTTCAGCTTCGGATAGGCCTTGCGGAGCTTCGGCAGGACCTTCGGCAGCAGGAAGGGACCGATGGTCGGGATCACGCCGAGCCGCAGCGCGCCCGAGAGCGGGTCCTTGGCGGCGGCGGCGAGCTCGGCCAGCTCCTGCGCCTCCCGCAGCACGATCCGGGCGCGGGCGGCGATCTCGCGCCCGAGCGGCGTGAAGACCACCGAGCGGTTGCTGCGCTCGACCAGGCTGGTGCCGAGCAGCGTCTCCAGCTCCTGCAGGCCGGCCGAGAGGGTCGATTGCGAGACGAAGCAGGCGGCCGCGGCGCGGCCGAAATGCTTGTGCTCGTCGAGCGCGGTCAGGTAGCGGAGCTGCTTCAGGGTGGGCAGGAACATGATCGATCCGGTCGATTGATGTGGCATAATATAATCAATCTTGCCGATGGCACAAGGCCGGGGGCCGCGGCGGCCCCATCCGGGCGGCGACCCGGCTCCGGGCGGCGGCGAGGCGTCGCAGCTCGATCGGCGACCGCTATAATAGCGTGATATTTCAGTAACTTACGGCTTCGGACATCGGCTGCCCTGGCCCCATGGCCGCCCGGTGGCACCGTCGGGTCAAGCTGCTATAGTCCGGCCGATCAACCCGACAATCCAGCGCCAATATCGCCAACATCCACGAGGACTTCATCATGTCATCCAATGCCAGCCTGCATCAGCGGCGCGGCGCCGCCGTGCCGCGCGGCGTCGGCAACGCCTTCGCCGTCTATGCGAAATCGGCCAGCAATTCCGAGATCGTCGACGAGGAAGGCAAGAAATACATCGATTTCGCGGGCGGCATCGCGGTGGTGAACACCGGCCATTGCCATCCCAAGGTGATCGCCGCGGTCAAGGAGCAGGTCGAGAACCTGACCCATGCCTGCTTCCAGGTGACGCCCTACGAGCCCTATATCCGGCTGGCCGAGCGGCTCAACAGCCTGACCCCCGGCACCTTCGCCAAGAAGACCATCTTCCTCACCACCGGCGCCGAGGCGGTCGAGAACGCGGTCAAGATCGCGCGCGCCTATACCAAGCGCGCCGGCATCATCGCCTTCTCGGGCGCGTTCCACGGCCGCACGATGATGGGCATGGCGCTGACCGGCAAGTACGCGCCCTACAAGATCGGCTTCGGGCCGTTCCCGAGCGACGTCTACCACGTGCCCTTCCCCGACCCGGCCCTGAAGGACGGCGGTGCGGCGGCGCTGAAGCACCTGGAGACCATCTTCAAGGCCGATATCGGCCCCGACAACGTGGCGGCCATCATCATCGAGCCGGTACAGGGCGAAGGCGGCTTCAACATCGTGCCGTTCGAGTTCATGCGGGCGCTGCGCGAGATCTGCAACAAGCACGGCATCGTCTTCATCGTCGACGAGATCCAGTCCGGCTTCGCGCGCACCGGCAAGATGTTCGCCTGCGAGCACGCAGGCGTCGAGCCCGACATCATCACCATGGCGAAGTCCATGGCGGGCGGCTTCCCGATCTCGGCGGTCACGGGGCGCGCGGAGATCATGGACGCGCCGGCGCCGGGCGGGCTGGGCGGCACCTACGCCGGCTCGCCGATCGGCTGCGCCGCGGCCAACGCGGTGCTCGACGTGATGGAAGAGGAGAACCTGCTCGAGCGGGCCAACGTCATCGGCAAGCGGATGCTGGAGCGCCTCAACGACATGAAGCGCAAGAACAGCTTCGGCAACCGGATCGGCGATATCCGGGGCCTGGGCGCCATGGTCGCCTGCGAGCTGGTGAAGGCGGATGGATCGCCGGATGCCGATCTCACCAAGGCGGTGGTCGCCAAGGCGGCCGAGAACGGACTGATCCTGCTCTCCTGCGGCGTCAATGCGAACGTGCTGCGGTTCCTGATGCCGCTCACCATTCCGGACAAGCAGCTCGAGGCCGGCTTCGACGTCCTGCAGACGACGATCGGACAGGCGATCGAGGCATCGGCGAAGGTGGCTTGAGGTCGTCTCGGCGACGCGCGCCGGATCGGTCGGCGCGCTTCGTCATCCAAAGCAAGACGGCCGCGACTTGCGTCGCGGCCGTTTCGATTCCGGGATGGCGCGGTCCTAGAGCGGGATTGCATTAGCCCGACTCGAAAGGGGATTCACGAATCGGCGGGAATTTGATTCAACCTACTGGCTGGAGAGGAGGCCAGTAAGGATGGGTCGACCCTATACGATGGATCTTCGGGAACGCGTGATAGCGTCTGTTGTGCAGGAGGGCCTTTCGCGGCGGGAGGCGGCCGCTCGGTTTAAGGTCGGGATCAGCACGGTGATCGTCTGGGTGCGTCGCTTCCTGGAGACCGGAAGTGCGGCGCCCGGCCAGATGGGCGGACACAAGAAACGGGCGATCCGCGATGAGCACGAAGTCTGGCTCTTGCAGCGGATCGCTGCGGGTGGCTTCACGTTGCGCGGTCTGGTGCAGGAACTGGCCGGGCGCGGTCTGAAGACGAACTATCGGGCGGTGTGGGACTTCGTCCATGCCCGCGATCTCAGCTTCAAAAAAAACCGTGGTGGCTGGCGAACAGGATCGCCCGGACATCGCGCGAAAGCGTAGACAGTGGATCCAATACCAGGACCGGGTTGATGCCCGCGCCTTGGTGTTTCTCGACGAGACCTGGACCAAGACCAATATGGCACCATTGCGGGGCTGGTCGCCATTGGGCACCAGGCTCAAGGCCAAGGTTCCGCATGGTCGCTGGAAAACCATGACCTTCATCGCCGCCCTGCGCCACGACCGCATCGAGGCGCCGTGGCTGATCGACGGGCCGATCAACGGCGAACGCTTCCGACTCTATGTCGAGCGGGTGCTCGTTCCCACCCTCAAGCCGGGCGACATCGTCGTCATGGACAATCTCGGCAGCCACAGAGGCAAAGCGATCCGGCGCGCCATCCGAGCCGCCGGCGCTAAGCTCTTCCTGCTGCCCAAATACTCTCCAGACCTCAACCCCATCGAGCAGTTCTTCGCCAAGTTCAAGCACCTGCTCCGCCAAGCCTCAGCACGAACCATCGATCAGGTCTACGACGCTATCGGACCAATCCTCGACGCTTTCACGCCCGAGGAATGCGCCAACTACTTGGCCAACTCCGGATATGCCCGAAGCTAATGCAATCCCGCTCTAGTTGACCAGCGACTTCGACTTCAGGATGCCCATCAGCGTGGTGATGTCGCCGCCGTGCTGGGCCATCACTGAGGTGAATTCCTGGCGGTGCGTGTCGGCGAGGCTCAAACCCTCGACGCGGATATCCTCGACCAGCGGCTGGGCGCCGCTGCTGTTGATCTCCCAATCGACGCGGGCGCCCTGGTCGTCGCCGCCGGCCACCGCGGTGAACACCGTGGCGCTGGCGCCCTGGTCGCGCACCCGCTTCACCTCGAGCTTCTGGCCGTTGTACTCCTTGAAGCGCTGGCCGTAGACCGAAGCCACGTAGTTGATGAAGGCGTCGATGAATTCCTTCTGCTGCTCGGCCGAGATCTTCTTCCAGTAGCCGCCGAGCACGTGCCTGGCCAGGCCCGGCATGTCGAAATACTTCAGCAACACCGGCTTCAACGCCGCGGCGCGGGCGGGATCGGTGGGATCCGCCTTCGACAGCTCGGTGATCGAGGCGTCGGCGACCTCGCTGACAAAGGCCGAGAGGTCGGCGGCGGCCACGGCGCGGCTGGCGCCAAGATCGGTGCCCAACAGGAGAAATGCCGCGGCGGCGGCCAGGAAAGCGCGTCTGTTCAGCATGGCTTCAGCTTAGTTCGCTTCGCTCACTTGACCCTGGGGCGCACTGCCCGTGTCCGGCGCCTTGGCGGTCGGCAACAGGAAGACCGTCGGCGCATCCTTGCCGTCGGACGGGATCTGGTCCTCGGTGGTGATGCCCTGGCTGATCACGTCGTTCGGATCCTCGCCGTTGCGGATCGCGTCGTTGCGATGCTGGCGGTAGAGGCTGCGGATCGTGGCGTAGAAGTCCACCGAGCCCTTCTGCAGCTCCTCGATCGCCTGCATGTTGCGGGCGCGGGTGTCGAGACCTTCGAGGCCGCCGCGGATCGTGTTGATCCAGCCGACGTTGTAGATGTAGCCGACCCAGGTCAACGGATCGAGCGCGTAGTCCACCACATGGCCGGTCAGGTCGCGCGGGTTGCTGGGGCCGAGCACCGGCAGCATCAGGTACGGGCCTTCGCCGACCTTGTAGGTGCCGAGCGTCTGGCCGAAATCCTCGTCGTGGTACTTCAGGCCGAAGCTGTCGGCGACATCGAACAGGCCCGCGAGGCCGATCGTGCTGTTGATGAAGAAGCGGCCCGCCGTGACCCCGCCGCGGTCCAGGCTGCCCTGGAACATGTCGTTGGCGAAGATGGTCGGCGAATGCAGGTTCCGGAGCGCGTTGCGCACGCCGTCCTGGGCGAATTGCGGCAGAGCGGTATGGTAGTAGCCGGCGAAGGGTTTCAGGACCAGCTCGTCGAGGACGTGGTTGATCTCGAAGAAGTACCGGTTCATCGGCTCGAGCGGGTCGTTGGCCTCGTTATAGGCCTCGACCGCAGCCTCGTCGGTCGGATCGGGAGGCGTCGCGCAGCCGCTCATCAGCAGGGTGGCCGCGACCGCGCCGGTCGCCAGAACCATCCGATCGAACCTCAGCTTGAAATTCATGGATCCCCAAATCCCTTGTACCAATCCGATCCGCGTCCGCCGCGCCTTCGACCGATGTCTCCAGTCTGTGCAGCTGGTCGCGATGCCGGTTCATCCTCTCATTTGGACTGAAGCCGGCATTCCCCGTCCGGATAGTCCATGGAAAATCTTAACCAAGCGTAACGAGTCCGCATCCCTCTCTTGGTGTTGGCCCCCGGGGTGCGGCAATCTTTACCAAGGCGGATTTTGCGTACCACAGGAAACCGGCAAAAACTAGCGGACTCATGGGGGTTCTGTGTGGCGGCAATCACATCCTGTGGCAGAAATGCCTCAAAACTTGCGAATCGGATCAAGGGCTTGGCGAATCGGCCAGGCCGGTTGATTCGGCAAAGTGACAGGCCACCAGCCTCCCCGCCACGTCGCGCAATTCGGGCCGTTCCAGGGCGCAGCGCTCGGCGGCGAACGGGCAGCGGCGGTGGAAGGCACAGCCCGCGGGCGGGTCGATCGGCGATGGAAGCTCGCCCTTGACGGTGAGACGGCGGGACCGGGCCTTGGGGTCGACCGAGGGGGTGGCCGCCAGCAGGACCTGGGTATAGGGGTGCCGGGGCGAATCGAAGACCTGCGCCTTGCCCCCCTGCTCCACCGGCCGGCCGAGATACATGACCATGACGTCGTCGGCGATGTGCCGGACCACGCTCAGGTCGTGGGAGATGAACATATAGGCGAGGTTCAGCTCCTGCTGCAGGTCCATCAGCAGGTTGAGCACCTGGGCACGGATCGAGACGTCGAGCGCCGAGACCGGCTCGTCGGCCACCACGATCCTGGGCTTGAGCATCAGCGCCCGGGCGATGGCGATGCGCTGGCGCTGGCCGCCGGAGAACATGTGCGGGTAGCGGCTGTAATGCTCGGGCCGCAGGCCAACATGGCTCAGCATCTGCCGCGCCGCCTCGCCCCTGGCCTTGGCGTCGAGCGCGGTATTGATCTCCAGCGGCTCCTCCAGGATCCGGCCGACCTGCTGCCGGGGATTGAGCGAGCCGTAGGGATCCTGGAACACCATCTGCACCCGCGGGCGCAGCGCCTTCAGGGTCGCCGCATCGGCGCCGGCGATGTCGGTGCCGTCGATCTCCAGATGGCCGGCGGTCGGCCGCTCGATCATGGTGACCAGGCGGGCGAGCGTGGACTTGCCGCAGCCGGATTCGCCGACCACCGCCAGGGTGCGGCCGGCATCGAGCCGGAAGCTGGCCCCGGCGACCGCGCGCAGGGTCGCATGCCCGCGCAGCAGGCCGCGGGAGACGCTGTAATGGCGATGGAGATCGGTCGCCTCCAGCACCGGCCCCGCGGGTGCCGGCGCCGCGCCGGCCTGGACGGGCGGTGCGCTCACGACCCGGCCTCCGAGACGGGTTTCATCGCCTCGGCCTCGGTGCCGGCGTAGCGCGGATCGGGATGGCCGGTCGGCCGGCCGTATTCCAGCGGATAGTGGCAGCGCGCCCGGGCGCCCTTGAACTCGGCGAGGGCCGGCGGCTCGGCGCGGCATTTGTCCGTGGCGAAGGTGCAGCGCGGATTGAAGACGCAGCCCGTCGGCCGGTCGGCGATGCCGGGCACCATGCCGGGAATGGTGGCGAGCCGGCGCTTGCCGATGCTGCGCTCCGGCAGGGCCTCCAGGAGGGCGGCGGTGTAGGGATGGCGCGGCGCCTCGAACAGGGTCGCGGCCGGCTGCATCTCGACCTGCTGGCTGGCATACATGACGCTGACCCGCTCGGCGGTCTCGGCGACCACGCCCATGTCGTGGGTGATCAGCACCATCGCCATGCCGCGGCTCTTCTGCAGGTCGACCAGCAGGTCGAGGATCTGCGCCTGGATGGTGACGTCCAGCGCGGTCGTGGGCTCGTCGGCGATCAGGAGCCTGGGATTGCAGGCGATCGCCATGGCGATCATCGCGCGCTGGTTCATGCCGCCCGAAAGCTGGTGCGGGAAGGAGGAGATCCGGGTCTCGGGCGCCGGGATGCCGACCTGGCGCAGCAGCTCGACGGTGCGCTCCTTGCGCTGGCGCCGGGTGCCGCCCTCGTGCACCGCCAGGGCCTCCATGATCTGGAAGCCGATGGTGAAGCAGGGATTGAGGCTGGTCATCGGCTCCTGGAAGATCATGGCGATGTCCTTGCCGGTGATCTTGCGCCGGGCATTGGGCGGGAGCTTCAGCAGATCGGTGCCGTCGAACGTCATGTGGTCGGCCTTGACCCGACCCGGATAGGCGATCAGGCCCATGACCGCGAGCATGGCGACGCTCTTGCCGGAGCCCGATTCGCCGACCACGCCCAGGAGCTCGCCCTTCTCCAGCGTGAGGTCGAGCCCGTCCACCGCGCGGAACGGCCCGCGATGGGTCTGGAACTCGACCGAGAGGTTGCGGATCTCGAGCAGCGCCATGCCTGCGGCCTCAGCGCTTCAGCTTGGGGTCGAGGGCGTCGCGCAGGCCGTCGCCCAGCAGATTGAACGCCAGCACCGTCACCAGGATCGCAAGGCCGGGGAAGGTCACGGTCCAGTAGGCGCGCTCGATGTACTGCCGCGCATCGGCCAGCATGGTGCCCCATTCCGGCGTCGGCGGCTGGGCGCCGAGGTTGAGGAAACCCAGCGCCGCCGCGTCGAGCACCGCGGACGAGATGCCGAGGGTCGACTGCACGATCAGCGGCGCCACGCAATTCGGCAGCACGGTCTTGAACATGAGGCGCAGCGTGCCGGCGCCGGAGACCCGCGAGGCGACGACATAGTCCTTGGTGAGCTCGGTCAGCACCGCGGCGCGGGTGAGGCGCGCATAATGCGGGATGTTGGTGATGGCGACCGCGATCATGGCGTTGCGCAAGCCGGCGCCGAGCAGCACGACGATGACGATGGCGAGCAGCAGGCTGGGCAGCGCCAGGATGATGTCCATCAGGCGCATGATCAGCGTATCGACGGTGCCGCGGTAGAAGCCCGAGGCGAGGCCGAGCAGCACGCCGACGGCGAGGCTCAGGGTCACCACGATGGTGCCGATCATCAGCGAGTAGCGGGCGCCGTAGATGATGCGCGAGAGGATGTCGCGCCCCAGGCCGTCGGTGCCGAGCAGGAACTGCGCCGAGCCGCCCTCGTCCCAGACCGGCGGCAGCAGGCTCTTGTCCACGTCCTGGGCGATCGGGCTGTTGGGCGCGATCAGCGGCGCCAGGAGCGCGCACAGGATCAGCAGCAGGATGATGATCAGCGCCGCCATGGCGCCCTTGTTGGCGCGCAGCGAGAGCCAGACCTCGCGGCCTGGCGTCAGGACCGGGACGGCAGCGGGCGCGACGGCGCCGGCGGTGGTTTCAGTCATCGGCGCCCCCGGATGCGTGGGTTGAGCAGGCCGTAGACCAGATCGACCGAGAGGTTGATCAGGATGACGAAGGTGGCGATCAGCAGCACGCCGCCCTGCACCGAGGGATAGTCGCGCTGGTAGATCGAGTTCACCAGCCAGGAGCCGACCCCCGGCCAGGAGAAGATGTTCTCGGTGAGGATGGCGCCGCCCATCAGGGTGCCGACCTGCAGGCCGATCACCGTCACCACCGGGATCAGCGCGTTGCGCAGCGCATGGATGCCGACGACGCGGAAGCCGCTGAGGCCCTTGGCGCGGGCGGTGCGGACATAGTCCTCGCCCAGCACCTCCAGCATCGCCGAGCGCGTCATCCGCGCGATCACCGCGAGGGGGATGGTGCCGAGCACGATCGCCGGCAGGATGAGATGCGAGACGGCGGAGACGAAGGCGCCCTCCTGGTCGGAGACCAGGGAGTCCCAGAGCATGAAGTTGGTGCCGTCGTCGAAATAGTAGTCGAGGTCGATGCGGCCGGAGACCGGGGTCCAGCCGAGCTGCACCGAGAACAGCAGGATCAGCAGCAGGCCCCACCAGAAGATCGGCATGGAATAGCCGGTCAAGGCCGCGCCCATCAGCGTGTGGTCGTAGATCGAGCCGCGCTTCTCGGCCGCGAGCACGCCCGCCGGGATCGCGACCGCGATCGCGAAGACCATGGCGCAGACCGAGAGCTCGATGGTCGCCGGGAAGAGCGAGAAGAAGTCGTCGAGCACCGGGTTCTTGGTGACGATCGACTTGCCGAAATCGCCCTGCATCACGTGCCAGATGTATTGCAGGAACTGCACCCAGAGCGGCTGGTCGAGCCCGTATTGCGCCAGCATCGCCGCCTTGCGCGCCGGGTCGATCACCTTCTCGCCCAGCATCATCTGGATCGGGTCGCCGGGGATCGAGTGGATCAGCACGAAGGTGAGCAGCGCCGCCCCGAGGAAGGTCGGGATGATCAACAGCACGCGCTGCACGACGAATCGGATCATGCGGAACGGATCATGAGGCAGGCTCTGAAATGACGCGCACCGGCGGAGGGACCTCCGCCGGTGCCGTCGTCCGTACCGAATGCGGCGCCGTTACTTCAGGGCGACGCCTTCGAAGTTGTGGAAGCCCAAGGGATCCATCACGTAGCCCTCGACCTTCTTGCTCATCGGCATGTAGACGACCGAGTGGACGATCGGGACGACCGCGGCCTCGTCGCTCACGATCTGCTCGGCCTTGGCGTAGATCTCGATCCGCTTGGCCTGGTCCGAGGTCTCCTTGCCCTGCTTCAGCAGCGCATCGTAGTCGTTGTTGCACCACTTCTCATTGTTCTGGCCCGGGGGCGTGCCGGTGCCGTTGCAGCCGTGCAGGTAGAGGAAGTTGTCGGGATCGCCGATATCGCCGGTCCAGCCGATCTGGGCCATCGGCGCCTCGCCGTTGTGCAGGCGCTTCAGGTACTCGGCCCAGTCATAGGTGACGAGGTTCGCCTTGATGCCGACCTTGGCGAGATCGGCCTGCATCAGCTCGCCCATCTTCTTGCCGTCGAGGTTGTAGGGGCGCGAGACCGGCTGGTACCAGAGGTCCACGCTGAGGTCCTTCACGCCGGCGCCCTCGAGCATCTCCTTGGCCTTGGCCGGATCGTAGGCGTAGCCCTTGACGTCCTTGTTGTAGCCCCAGATGGTCGGCGGCAGGACGTTGGTGGCCGCGATGGCCCCGCCCATGTACTCCGCCTTGATGATCGCGTCCTTGTTGATCGCCATGTTGATCGCCTGGCGCACCGTCTTGTTGTCGAACGGCTTCATCGTGGCGTTCATGGTGAGGTAGGCGATGTTGAGGCCCGGGCTCTCCTCGACGGTGAGCTTCGGATCGGCCTTCAGCGCCTCGATATCGGCGGCCGCGGGATACGGCATGATATCGCACTCGCCCTTGATCAGCTTGGCCTTGCGGACCGCCGGATCCTTGGTGATGGCGAAGACCAGGTTGTCGATCTTCTGCTTGCCGCGCCAGTAGGTCGGGTTGGCCTTGTAGCGGATGACCGCGTCCTTCTCGTAGGAGACGAAGCTGAACGGACCGGTGCCGACCGGCATCTGGTCGATCTGCTCCTGCTTGCCTTCCTTGGTGAGCTGGTCGGCGTATTCGGCCGAGAGGATCGAGGCCCATTCCATCGCGATCTCGGAGATGAACGGCGCCTCCGGATGCGTCAGCGTGATCTTCACGGTCGAGTCATCGACCTTCTCCACGCTCTTGATCGTGTCCGGCATGCCCATGCCTTCGAAGTAGGCATAGGAGCCGCCGCTGACGTTGTGATACGGGTTGTTCTTGTCCAGCATGCGGTTGAAGCTGAACACCACGTCGTCCGCGTTGAACTCGCGGCTCGGCTTGAAGAACTTGGTGGTCTGGAACTTCACGCCCTTCCGCAGATGGAAAGTGTAGGTGAGGCCGTCATCCGAGACGTCCCACTTCTCGGCGAGGCTCGGCATCGGATCGGTGGTGCCGAACTTGATCTCGACGAGGCGGTTGAAGACCGGACGCACCGCGTCCAGCGTGGTGCCGGAGTCATAGAGCTGCGGGCCGAAGCCCTCGGGGCTGCCTTCCGAGCAGTAGCGCAGGGTCGAAGCCGCCTGGGCGGACATGCCGAGGCCCATCGCCAGGGCAAAGGCCGCCGTGGCGGTCAAAAGCCGAACGTTCATTTGAGTCTCCCTCTAAGGCTTTTCGGGAAGCCGCGCGATTTGTGTCGTTTTAAAGGCCCCCGTTGACGCTGACGGTAGGCCGGTTCGCGGAACGGTGTCAATTCCTGGCTTGATCTTCCCCAGCGTTTTCACGGGGTTGGGAACGGAACTGAATTTAATACCCGCGCTTCGAAACGCCGGATTGCGCCGTCATTCTGCGTTCCTCGCCGTCGCTTCGGCGTCGGCTTGACCGGCGCGCCGCCGGCCCGCATGGTGCGGGCCGCTTTTCCCGCCCGCCGAACGGTCCCCGCGATGCCGAATGACACCCGCCTGCATATCCCCGCCCCCTTCGTGTGCAACGACCTCCGGGTCCGCCCGGAATGGATCGATGGCAACGGGCATATGAACATCGCCTATTACCTGATGGCGTTCGACGAGGGGTTCGACGCCGCCTATGACGCGATCCAGTTCGGCTACCAGATGATCGAACGCCGCGGCGTCTCCACCATGGCGGCGGAGATGCACATCACCTATCAGGGCGAGTTGTTCGAGGGCGACCCGATCCGGGTGGAAACGCAGCTCATCGATTTCAACCGCAAGCGCTTCCATTGGTTTCAGCAGATGCGCCACGGCGAGACCTTGAAGCTCGCCGCGACCTGCGAATGGATGATCCTGTTCATCGACATGACCAGGCGCAAGGTCGCCGAGATGCCGGACGACATCTTCGAGGTGGTGAGCCGCGTGAAGGCCGCGCACGCGCATCTCCCCCGGCCGCCCGAGCTGGGACGGTTCATCTCGCTGGAGAATAAGCGCAGGGCTACTGCGCCTTGACGACCTGGCCGTTGAGCTCGCATTCGGCGAGCGCCAGCGGCACGAACTTCTCCGCGATCTCATCCGGCGCCGGCAGGGTCATCGGGTCCTCGCCGGGATAGGCCTGGGCGCGCATGCCGGTGCGGGTGCGGCCGGGATCGATCAGGTTGGCGCGGACCTTGGTCTGCTTGATCTCCTCGGCATAGGTCGCGACCAGCATCTCGAGCGCCGCCTTGGAGATCGCGTAGGTGCCCCAGAAGGCGCGCGCCCTCCGCGCGGCCCCGGAGCTGACGAAGATCGCGCGGCCGGCCTCCGAGAGGCGCAGCAGCGGATCGAGGCTGCGGATCAGGCGCCAGTTCGCCGTGAGATTGAGATCGAGCACCCGCTGCCACTCCTTGGGCTCGATATGGCCGATCGGCGTCAGCGTGCCGAGATCGCCGGCATTGCCGACCAGCACGTCCAGGCGGCCGAAACGCGCGTAGAGCGCGGCCCCCAGGCGGTCGATGGCATCGAACTCGCGGAGATCGAGGGGCACCAGCAGGCTGGTCCTGCCGTTGATGCCGCGGATCTCGTCGTCCAGCTCCTCCAGCGCGCCGACGGTGCGGGCGATCAGCACCAGCTCGGCGCCCTCCCGGGCGAAGCGTTTGGCGACCGCGCGGCCGATGCCGCGCGACGCGCCGGTCACGAGGGCGATGCGCCCCGCGAGACGTCCCCCGCTTTCGGGCACTACGCCCGTTCCGCGAGCAGCGAGAGCTGGTGGGTGCCGTCGGCACCGCTCTGGTCGGTGAGCTCGGTCGGATAGTCGCCGGTGAAGCAGGCGTCGCAATATTGCGGCTGCCGGGCGTCGCGCGCCTTGTAGCCCATCGCGCGGTAGAGGCCGTCGATCGAGATGAAGGCGAGGCTGTCGGCGCCGATGAACTCCGCCATCTCCTTCACGTCCATGCGCGAGGCGAGGAGCTGTTTGCGCTCCGGCGTGTCGATGCCGTAGAAGCAGGAATGCGAGGTCGGCGGGCTGGAGATGCGCATATGCACCTCGGCGGCGCCCGCCGCGCGCATCATCTCGACGATCTTCTTCGAGGTGGTGCCGCGGACGATCGAATCATCGACCAGGATCACCCGCTTGCCCGTCACCTTGGCGCGGTTGGCGTTGTGCTTCAGCTTCACGCCGAGATGCCGGATGTGGTCGGTCGGCTCGATGAAGGTGCGGCCGACGTAATGGTTGCGGATGATGCCGTATTCGAACGGAACGCTCGAGGCCTCCGCGTAGCCCAGGGCCGCCGGCACGCCGGAATCCGGAACGGGCACGATCACGTCGGCGTCGATCGGCGCCTCGCGGGCGAGCTCGGCGCCGATGCGCTTGCGGGCGTCGTAGACGCTGGTGCCCTCGATGACGCTGTCGGGCCGGGCGAAGTAGATGTACTCGAAGACGCAGAAGCGCCGCGGCGCCGGCGAGAACGGCTTCATGCTGTGGACGCCGTTGCGGTCGAGCACGACGACCTCGCCGGCCTCGACGTCGCGGATGTAGTCGGCGCCGACGATGTCCAGCGCGCAGGTCTCGGAAGCGAGGATGTGGCCGGTGCCGAGCTTGCCCAGGACCAGCGGCCGCACCCCCAGCGGGTCGCGCACGCCGATCACCATGTCGTTGGCCAGCGCCACCAGCGAATAAGCGCCTTCCACCTGGTGCAGCGCATGGATCAGCCGATCCACCACGTTGCCGCGGAGATGGGTCGCCATCAGGTGCTGGATGACCTCGGTATCGGTCGTGGACTGGAACAGCGAGCCGCGCTTCACCAGCTCGCGGCGGACCGCATAGGCGTTGGTGAGGTTGCCGTTATGCCCGACCGCGAAGCCGCCGAAGGCGAGCTCGGCGAACAGCGGCTGGACGTTGCGCAGGATGGTGTCGCCGGTGGTCGAATACCGCACGTGGCCGATGCCGGCATGGCCGCGGAGCTGCTCCACCACCGACTGCTTGTTGAAGCTGTCGGCCACGTGGCCGAGATCGCGATGGGCGTGGAAGCGCTGGCCGTCGAAGGTGACGATGCCGGCGGCCTCCTGCCCGCGATGCTGGAGGGCGTGGAGGCCGAGGACGACGTGCGCGGAGGCCTCCTCGACGCCGTAGATGCCGACGATGCCGCACTCTTCTTTCAGATGGTCGTCGTCGAAGGGGTGCGTCGTGAGCATGATCCGGATCGGCGTCCTTGATGCTCTCTCAAATAGGCAGCCGGGGCTCGAGATCCCAGGGGCTGCGACCACGCTACTGCTGGGAACTCTCGATCAGCCGGTTGAGGTCGTTCCGTTGGGCGTCCTTATACCCCGTTGTGGCCTGTTGTCCATCGGGATTCCCGCCCGGATTCGCATTGGAGCCCTGCGTCTGGCCGGTGTCTGGGGAAGGTGCCGGCGCCGGCGCCGGATTCGGCGTCTCGCCGCCCGAACCCGGCTCGGGATTCACCTTGTTGATGGTATCCGTCGCGGCCTTGCCGTCCTGCAGGGTGCGGATGCCCTGGTCGATGGCGGCGGTGCCCTTCTCGATCACGTAGTCCGGGACCATGGAGCGGATCAGCGCCGCCCCGCGCTCGACCAGCGGCAGGGTCCGGGCCTCCTGGACCGGCTGGGGCCAGTCCTTCCGGTCCGGCACCACGAAGACCATCAGCATATAGGCGCCGCAGACCAGCGCGGCGCCGATGACCAGGCCGAAGACGAAGCCCAGGGACCGGTCCAGGGCCCCGATCGGACTCGCGCGCACGATCCTGGAGATCACCTGGTTGACGATGGTGCACAGGATCAGCGCCACCAGGAAGATCGCGACCGCGGTCACGATATTGGCGATCAGGGCGTCGGAGATGTGCTGGGCCACCATCGGCTGGAAGGTCGGGAAGAAGTAGACCGTGGCGAAGACCGCGACGACCCAGCTCAGGATCCAGAGCACGACGTTCACGAAACCGCTGGAAAGCGCGATCAGGGCCGAGATGCCGATGACGACCAGGACGACGATGTCGATGAAATTCACGGAACCGATCACCCCTTGGTGCCGCTGACCGCGCCCGGGACCGCGCCCGGTTTCTTGGGCGCGGAAGCCGAACGCGATTCGTTATAAAGCCAGTCGATCATCTCTTGTAGGTGACCGACCTCGGTCAAGGCCAGCCCTTCGATGGGGGCGGCGGCCCGGCCGCTCCGCTGCAGCGGAGGCGCCAGCGCCCGTTTGAAGCCCAGTTTCGCCGCTTCCTTGAGGCGCGACTCGGCCTGGGTGACACGGCGGATCTCGCCGGACAGGCCGACCTCGCCGAAAACCGCGAGATCGTCGGGCACCGGCCGGTCGGTCAGGGCCGAGACCAGTGCCAGGGCGCAGGCCAGGTCCGCGGCCGGCTCGGCGATCCGCAAGCCCCCGGCGATGTTGAGATAGACCTCGTTGCCGCCGAAGGCGAGGCCGCAGCGCGCCTCGAGGACGGCGAGGATCATGGCGAGTCGGCTGCCGTCCCACCCCACCACCGCGCGGCGCGGCGTCGCCTGGCCGGAGGGCGAGACCAGCGCCTGGACCTCGACCAGCACAGGCCTTGTGCCCTCGATCCCGGCGAAGACCGCGGCGCCCGAGATGTTGCCCTTGCGCTCGGCGAGGAACAGGGCCGAGGGGTTGGCGACCTCCATCAGGCCGCCATCGGTCATCTCGAAGACGCCGATCTCGTTGGCCGGGCCGAAGCGGTTCTTGACCGAGCGCAGGATGCGGAACTGGTGCCCGCGCTCGCCTTCGAAATAGAGCACGGTGTCGACCATGTGCTCGAGCACGCGGGGCCCGGCGATCTGGCCCTCCTTGGTTACGTGGCCGACCAGCATCAGCACGAAGCCGCGGCGCTTGGCGACGCGGATCAGCTCGGCGGCGCAGCTCCGCACCTGGGCGACCGTGCCCGGCGCGGAGTCCAGGGTATCGAGATACATGGTCTGGATGGAATCGATCACGACTACGTCGGGCGCGTCCGATGCGTCGAGCGTCGCGATGATGTCGCGGATGCTGGTGGCGGCGGCGAGGCGCGTGGCGCCGGTGGCGAGGCCCAGGCGCCTGGCGCGGAGCTGCACTTGCTCCACCGCCTCCTCGCCCGAGATATAGGCGGCGACGAAAGGCGGCTGCATGGTGCCGAGCTTGGCCACGACCTGGAGCAGCAGGGTCGATTTGCCGATGCCGGGATCGCCGCCGATCAGGATCGCGGAGCCGCGCACCAGGCCGCCGCCGGTGACGCGGTCGAACTCGGCCATGTTGGTCGCGCGCCGGATCGTGTCGGGTACCGCGCCGCCGAGATCGACGAGCTCGATGCCCTTGCCCTTCCTGCCGGAGAGGCCCTTGGGCATGCTCTCCAGCGGCACTTCCTCGATGATCGTGTTCCAGGCGCCGCAATTGTCGCAGCGGCCGCTCCACTTGGCGGTCGATGCGCCGCAGTTCTGGCAGACGTAATGCGCGGCGGATTTCGCCATCGCCCTAGAGGGAGCGCACCGGCATGCGGATCGGGCCCTCGGCGCGGCCCTGGACGAACTGCTCGACGTAGGGATTGTGCGAGTCGTCGATGTCCTTGGCGAGGCCGTGCCAGATGATCTTGCCCTGGTAGATCATCGCCGCGTAGTCGCCGATCACCCGGAGGCTGTGCATGTCGTGGGTGATCGAGAGCGCGGTCGCGCCCAAGGCATCGACGCAGGTGTTGATCAGCTCGTTGATCACCTGGCCCATGATCGGGTCGAGGCCGGTCGTCGGCTCGTCGAAGAAGATGATCTCCGGCTCGGCGGCGATGGCGCGCGCCAGGCCGACGCGCTTCTGCATTCCGCCCGAGAGCTCGGCCGGGTAGAGCTCGGCCACTTCCGGCGTGAGGCCGACCGCGCCCAGCGTGCGCAGGGCCACCTGCTTCGCCTCGGCGCGCTTCATGCCGCGGCCGGCGATCAGGCCGAAGGCGACGTTCTCCCAGACCGGCAGGCTGTCGAACAGCGCGGCGCCCTGGAACAGCATGCCGAACTTGCGCATCACCCGTTCGCGCTCGCGCGACGGCATGCCGACCACTTCCTCGCCGTCGATCAGGATCGAGCCGGCATCGGGCTCGATGATGCCGAGGATGCACTTGATCATCACCGACTTGCCGGTGCCCGAGCCGCCGATGACGACCAGCGACTTGCCGCGCGGCACGTCGAGATCGACGCCGTCCAGCACGACGTTCGAGCCGAACCGCTTCTTCAATCCCCGGACTTTGATCTTCAGGTCCTCGTCGGCCACCCTGCCCTCCTCAGCGCGCGAAGAAGAGTTCGGTGACGATGTAGTCGAGGATCAGGATCAGGATCATCGAGGCCGCGACCGAGTTGGTCGTCGCCTTGCCGACGCCCTGGGCGCCGCCCCTGGAATGGAAGCCGTGATAGCAGCCCATGAGAGCGATCACGTAGCCGAACACCGCCGCCTTCACCAGGCCCGAGAAGACGTCGATGAAATGCGTCGCCTCGACCACGTTCTTCACGAAGTTGCCGGCATTGAAGTGGAGCTTGTAGACGCTGACGATATAGCCGCCGAAGATGCCGATCACGTCGGCGACCGCGACCAGCAGCGGCAGCATGGTGATGCCGGCGATCAGCCGCGGCGCGATCAGATATCTGTAGGGGTTGGTGTTGAGGGTCGAGAGCGCATCGATCTGCTCGGTGACGCGCATGGTGCCGATCTCGGCCGCCATCGCGGCGCCGATCCGGCCGGCGACGATCAGCGCCGCCAGCACCGGGCCCAGCTCGCGGGTCAGCGAGATCACCACGACCTTCGGCATCGCCGCCTCGGCGCCGACATTGAAGCCGGTATAGGTCTGCAGCGCGAGCACCATGCCGGTGAAGACCGCCGTCATGCCGACATAGGGCAGCGAGTAGTAGCCGATCTCGATCATCTGCCGCAGGATCAGCCGCGGGTAGAACGGCGGCTGCACGCAGTTGACCAGCGACTTCATCGAGAACAGGGTCAGCCGCCCCATGGCGGCGAGGCCGTTCAGGAAGGTGCGCCCGATCGGCTGCAGGACGGCGTTCATCCGGCCCGCCGCGTGTCGCTCAGGTAGCGACGCTGATAGCGCCTGCCGAAGGCGGTGAGGACCTCGTAGCCGATCGTGCCGGCGCTGCGCGCCAGGTCATCGACGCTCTGCTCGGGTCCGATGATGTCGACGGCGGCGCCCGGATGCAAAGCAGCCGGCGGCACGCGACCGACATCCACCGTCATCAGATCCATGGAAATACGGCCCACGACCGGCGCCCGCTCCCCTGCGACGAATACGGCGCCCCGATTGCCCAGCGACCGGAAAATCCCATCGGCATACCCCACCCCGATGGTCGCCAGGCGAGACGGTCCCTCGAAACGATGCGAGGCACCATATCCAACGGTCATACCCAAGTCAACGTCCCGGATTTGCAGGATTTTTCCCTGCAACCGCACGACCGGACGCAGCGGATTCGGACGCCCGACCGTGGGCTCCAGGCCATAGAGCGCGGCACCCGGGCGGACCAGATCGAAATGGAAATCGGTGCCGAGGAAGATGCCCGAGGAAGCGGCCATGCCGAAGGTGGGGCGGGTGCCCGGCCACGGAAAGCGCTCGATCAGCGTCTTGAACAGCATGAGCTGCCGGTCGTTCATCGGATGCGCCGGTTCGTCGCCGCAGGCGAGATGGCTCATCACATGCACCACCGGGAAGCCGCGCAGCAGCCTCGGATCGGTGGCAAGGCGCACGACATCCGCCTGCGGCAGGCCGAGGCGCGAGATGCCGGTGTCGATCTGCAGCGCCGCGGGCTTGGGCTGCGCCGCCGTGGTGCAGAATTTCCGCCAATCCTCGATCTGCTCGAAGCTGGCGAGCACGGGAATGAGGTCGGCGCTGGCCAGCGTCGCCGCCGAGCCCGGCGGCAGGCCGTTGAGGACATAGATCAGCGCGTGCGGCAGGATCTGGCGCAGCGCCAGGCCCTCGTCCACGGTCGCGACGAAGAAATGCCGGCAGCCCTCGCGCTGCAGGACCGGCGCCACCATGGCGGCGCCGAGGCCATAGGCGTCGGCCTTGACCACGCCGGCGCAGGCGACCGGCTCGACCTGCTGCACCAGGTATCGGTAGTTGGCGGCGATGGCGGCGAGGTCGATGGTGAGGATCGCCGTCTGCGCGTCGGGCATCGCTGGATTCGCGCCGAATTCTAGAAATGCTGGTCGGGCAGCGAGCCGTCTTCGGCGAGATCGCTGAACCGGGTGATCATGCCGTCGAAGTAGAGCGACCGCGTGCCGATCGGGCCGTGGCGCTGCTTGGCGACGATCACGTCGGCCTTGTTGTGCACTTCCTCGCCGCGGCGTTTCCAGCGCTCCAGGCGCTCGTGGAACTTGTCGTCCGCCTCGTCGGAGCGCTGCTTGGGCTCGGCGCGCTCGTGGTAGTACTGCTCGCGGTAGACGAACATGACGACGTCGGCGTCCTGCTCGATCGAGCCGGATTCGCGCAGGTCGGCGAGCTGCGGCCGCTTGTCGTCGCGCAGCTCGACGGCGCGGCTGAGCTGGGAGAGCGCCAGCACCGGCACCTGCAGCTCCTTGGCGATCGCCTTCAGGCCGCGGGTGATCTCGGAGATCTCCTGCACCCGGTTCTCCGGCCCTTTCGAATTCGAGCCGCGCATCAATTGCAGGTAGTCGATGATGATCATGTCGAGCCCGTGCTGGCGCTTGAGGCGCCGGGCGCGGGTCCGCAGCATCGGGATGGTGATGGCCGGGGTGTCGTCGATGAAGAACGGCACCTCGTTCATCGCCTGGGCCGCCTCGACGATGCGCTGGAAGTCCTCCTGCTTGACCTCGCCGCGCCGGATCCGGTCGGAGGAGACGCCCGATTTCTCCGCCATGATGCGGGTGGCGAGCTGCTCCGAGGACATTTCCAGCGAGAAGAAGGCGACGCGATGCCGCTCGCCGGTCTCCGGGTCGGCGGCCGCCTCGGCGGCGTTGAAGCCGATATTGGTGGCGAGCGCGGTCTTGCCCATCGAGGGACGGCCGGCAAGGATGATCAGGTCGGACTTCTGCAGGCCGCCCAGCATCCGGTCGAGATCGCGCAGGCCCGTGGTGACGCCGGTGACGTGGCTGTCGCGCTTGAACGCGGCCTCGGCCATGTCGAGCGCCTTGGCGAGCACGACGCTGAAACCCTGCGGCCCGCCCTCGGTCTGGCCGGATTCCGCGAGGTTGAAGAGCTTCAGCTCGGCATTCTCGATCTGCTCGAGCGCCGTCTGCTCGACGTCGAACACGTAGGCCTCGTTGACCGTCTGCTCGCCGAGATCGATCAGCTGGCGGCGGAGATAGAGATCGTGCACCGCGCGGCCGTAATCCTCGGCGTTGATGACGGTGACGACGGATTGCGCCAGCTCGACGAGGTATTGCGCGCCGCCGATCTCGGCGAGCGCGCCGTCCTGGTCGAACAGGTTCTTCAGCGTGACCGGGTTGGCGATCTGGCCGCGCTGGATCAGCTTGCCGATCGCCTCGTAGATGCGGCCGTGCAGCGGATCGGCGAAATGCTCGGCCCGCAGGAACTCGTTGACCCGGTCGAAGACGAGGTTGTTGGCCAGGATCGCGCCGAGCAGCGCCTGCTCCGCGTCGTAGTTCACGGGCGGTGTGCGCTGCGGCGGCACCGCATCGCCGCTTCTCAGCCGCGTGACGTTGTTCGATCCCCCTGGGTCCATCGGCGGGACCATAACAGTGCTGCGCGTCCTCGTCCGCTGTGGATTGAGTGGATAGCGGGTGCGATTCGATTTCGGACCGCACCGAGTCGCCGTTCGCAGATTCTGCACCCAGGACATGGTGCAGAGCAAAACAAAACGGCCGCGCCTCTCGCGAGGCGCGGCCGTTTGTCGAACGCGATCCTGGGCTTAAGCCTGCGGCGCCGCCTCGTCGCCCGTCGCTTCCGCCGCTTCGGCGAGCAGCTTGTCGAGATCGGTCTCCTCGGTCTCGGGCTGCTGCGCCACGAAGCCGCCGGCTTTCTCCTGCGCCGCCGCTTCGTCTTCCGACTTCGCGACGTTGGCGGTCACGCGCACGATCACCTCGGGGTGCAGCGCGAGGCGCACGTCGTGCAGGCCGAGCGTCTTGATCGGCTTGTCGAGGATCACCTGGCGGCGATCGACGGTGAAGCCGGCCTTGGTGACGCCCTCGGCGATGTCGCGGCTGGAGACCGAGCCGAACAGGATGCCGGTCTCGGAAGCCTGGCGGATCACCACCACCTTCAGCCCGTCCACCTTGTCCTTGACCTTCTCGGCTTCCTGGCGGCGCTTGAGGTTGTTGGCCTCGATCTGGTGCCGCTGCTCCTCGAACTGCTTCTTGTTCGCCTCGGTCGCGCGCAGGGCCTTCTTCATCGGCAGCAGGAAGTTGCGGGCGAAGCCCGGCTTCACCTTCACCACGTCGCCGATCTGGCCGAGACGCTCGATACGCTCCAGAAGAATGACGTCCATGTTCCGCCCTCCTTACTTAATCACGTAGGGGAGCAGGCCGAGGAAGCGCGCGCGCTTGATGGCCTGGGCCAGGAGGCGCTGCTTCTTCGCCGAGACCGCGGTGATGCGGCTCGGGACGATCTTGCCGCGCTCCGAGATGAAGCGGGAAAGCAGGCGGACGTCCTTGTAGTCGATCTTCGGCGCGTTATCGCTCGAGAACGGGCAGGACTTCCGGCGGCGGAAGAACGGACGACGGCCACCGCCGCCGCCACGACCACCCTCGCGGCCGCCGTCACGACCGCCATCGCGGCCTTCGCGGTTGTCACGATCGCCGCTCATTGGGCGTCTCCTTCATTGCTGGCAGGTGCGGCTTCGGCGCGCGGGGCGCGATCCGAGCGGAAGCGGTCGCCGCCGTCACGGCCCCGATCTCCCCTGGGGCCGCGGTCGTCGCGGTCGCCGCGCGGGCCACGGTCGCGGTCGCCGCGCGGGCCACGGTCGTCGCGGTCGCGGCCCTTGCTCTGCAGCATGGCCGACGGACCCTCTTCCAGCGCATCGACGCGCACGGTCAATTGGCGCAGCACGTCCTCATGGAGGCGCATCTGGCGCTCCATCTCGATCACCGCGGCGGCCGGGGCGTCGATGTTGAGCAAGGTATAGTGGCCCTTGCGGTTCTTGCGGACGCGGTAGGAGAGGCTCTTCAGCCCCCAGTATTCGCGCTTGGTCACATTCCCGCCCTGGGCGGTGATGATGCCGGCGAATTGCTCGGTCAGGCCTTCCACCTGGGCGGCGGTCACGTCCTGACGCGCAATAAAGACGTTCTCATAGAACGGCATGAGCGACAGACTCCCTCTGGCTGTTCGCGATCCGGAGCTCCCGCGCCGACAATTCGGCATGGACGAGCCGCCCGGATCTAGCCAATCCCACAGGCTGGCGAGGCATCTGGCCTCGGCAGCCGGCGCCCGTATCCGGGAACCGTGGACTGGCAGGGTTGCGGCGGCGGACTATACAGTCCGAAAGCCCGAAAGCAAGGCCGATTCAGGGTGTTGGCGCCCGGTCCCGGGCTTGCTTGACAGGCTCCGCGGGGGAAGTGTCTAAGCAACCGGCAGCCGGGCCGCAACGAATCCCGGCCATAAGGATTTTCTCAAGCCTTCTCAGGGGGATAGATGACACGCGCCTTCGTGTTTCCGGGCCAGGGGTCGCAGGCGGTGGGCATGGGCCGCGCCTTGGCCGAGGCCTTTCCGGCCGCCCGCCATGTCTTCGAGGAGGTGGACGACGCGCTCGGGCAGAAGCTCTCCAGGCTGATGTTCGAGGGGCCGGAGGCCGACCTGACCCTCACCGAGAACGCCCAGCCCGCCCTGATGGCGGTCAGCCAGGCGGTGCTGAAGGTGCTGGAGACCGAGGGCAAATGGACCCTTCCCCACCGGGCCCGGTTCGTGGCGGGGCACAGCCTCGGGGAATATTCCGCCCTGGCGGCGGCGGGCACGCTCGGCCTCGGCGAGGCGGCGCGGCTGCTGAAGCTGCGCGGCCAGGCGATGCAGAAGGCGGTGCCGGTCGGCGTGGGCGCGATGGCCGCCCTGCTCGGCCTCGATCTCGCCCAGGCGCAGCCGATCGCCGAAGCGGCGGCGAAGGAGACCGGCAAGGTCTGCGCCTGCGCCAACGACAATGCGCCGGGCCAGGTGGTCGTCTCCGGACATAAGGAGGCGGTCGAACGCGCCATCGCCCTCGCCGCCGAGCAGGGCGCCAAGCGCAGCGTGATGCTGCCGGTCTCCGCCCCGTTCCATTGCGCGCTGATGAAACCCGCCGCCGACGCGATGGGCGAGGCGCTGGAGAAGGCGACGCTCAGCGTCCCCTCGGTGCCGCTGATCGCCAACGTCACCGCGCAGCCGGTGAGCGACCCGGAGACGATCCGCCGATTGCTGGTCGAGCAGGTGACCGCGACGGTGCGCTGGCGCGAAAGCGTCGAGACCATGAAGGCGGAAGGCGTCACGCGGATCTTCGAGCTCGGCACCGGCAAGGTGCTGGCGGGCCTCACCAAGCGCATCGCCCGCGAAATCGAGGCGAGCTCGGTCGGGACGCCGGAAGACATCGAGCCGGCTCTTAAGGCTTTGAGCTGAGACTCACACGAAACTCAGGTTGCTGACGATTCGATTCGGAAGCCGCGCGCGCGCCGTGTTCTAATTTCCCTCCAGGCAGGGGGAGATCGAGCATGGCCGACAAGGATCCGGATCCGTCATTCTCTTTGAATCTCGGCAACGGCGTTTACCTGGACAGCAACGGGGCGCTGCGCAACGGCCCCGTGCCGAACGTGCCCACCTACGAGGCGCCGTTCACGCTTCCGGTCGATCCCAAGAAGATCAAGGACGCTCTGACGAGCGTGAAGGACGCCCTCTCCGACATCAGCAAGAAGGGCTTCCTGCACGACAAGTGGGGCAAGGTCGACGAGATCGACAAGATCCTCGACATCCTTGCCGGCATCGGCAAGCTCGCCGGCTATGTCGCGCCGGTGTTCGCGGCGCTGGGCCTGGTGGTCGATGCGCTGAAGCTCTTCGGGATCCTGAAGGACGAAGAGTCCGGCATCGAGAAGAAGGTGGACGAGCTCAAGAAGGAACTGACCGAGCACGTCACCGCGCTCGCCAAGCTGATGGAGTCCGATTACCTGGAGACGGCACGGTCGCAGATCGACGCGCTGTCGACGACCGTCAAGCTCTATGCCGACAACCTGGCCGACGATACCTGGGATCCGGCACCCGAGGAGCTGGCGTTTCAGCGCCAGACCTTGACGACGGCGCATACGGTCAATCTCAACGGCTTCACGCGCGCGCTTGCCGTCGGCTCGTGGGTCGCGCTCTTCTCGAGGAGCGAGCACACGCTGGTCTGGCCGATGCTCGGCCGGCTGCTGAATGTCGTGCCGGGCGTTGCCAAGGATGCGCCCAGCGGAACGCCCGGCACCCTGCCGATCGACATGCCGCAGGACGGGCCGAATTTCGACCACCGCCTGATGTTCCCGTTCGCGAGTTTCGCGATCGGCACGTATTTCGCCTGCATCAGAGGCATATCGCCGGAATATCGGACGACCGGCGAGTTCAGGGCGGCGCTGAAGGGTTTCTCGACCGACCTCGAGACGCTCGCGACGACGATGCGCCAGTCCTGCCTGGCCCGCACCATCTACACGGCGGATCAGTTCCAGCAGCTCTTCTACGACTACGACAACTCCCTGCGCATCCCGCTCACCATCGACGCGCAGACCGGCCTGCCGGTGCCGGATGTATCCGCCATCACCTTGAAGCCGGGTGTCAATCACTGGCCGGTCGGCGCGATGGATCTGCGCTATCACGACGACGCGTACTTCTCCGGCTTCCTGGCCGCCCTGGCGGTGAGCGACGCACAGGCATGGACGTCGGGCAGCGCGCCGACGGCGCCCAGCAAGATCGGCAGCATGGACATCCGCTGGCTGCCGCCGGCGCGATTGATGCCGGGCCCGTTCCCGCATTCCTACCAGATCGCCAATCGCGAGGAATGCGCCGCGGCGGCGAACGCCCAGTCGGAAGCCGACTACGCCGACCTGCTGGCGATCAGCGGCTATCCGGAGCTCATGCGGCTTTCCGCGCTGTGTCGGAACGAAGCGACGGAACCGTCGGTCAGCCAGACGGTCGTCCCCGGGAAGGTCAAGCTCTACGCCAACCCGGAGCCGGAGGTCGAAGTCACGGTGAAGAGCAACCCGGTCCACTATACCGGGGAAGTCGTCACCGCGACCGCCAAGCGCGCGTTCCAGGAATGCATGTGCAAGGTGCGGGTGAAGACGCAGTCCGTGGTGCGCCTCGATCCGATCCGATACCGCATCACCTTGCGCACGCTGAACAGCCTTGCCGGCGGGACGAGCTGGCGGGAGGTCCAGTACTCGGACTACCAGATCTGCACCTATGAAGCGGATCCGAGCGATCCCGGATTCCGCCGGCTGCGAGTCGGCCACGGCACGAATGAAATGAGCGCCGCGCCGCTGGTCGGCGACTGGACGCCCAGCCCGCGCGAAGCGATCCACCGCGAGGGAACGGTCTCGATGAACGCGACGACGTTCGACTGGTGGGTGCCGACCCCGCCCGAGCCCAGGCCCGACCCGAACGCCCCCGCCCATGACGACTATGTCGATCGCATCGGCGGCATGCTCATCGATCCCTGGCAAGGGCATCTCGAGCCGATCGGCGGCGTGCCGGACATCCTGCTGACGGATACCGGCTTCGGCGGCCGCACCGATCAGGGCCCGTCGATTCCGGAGCTCGCCTGGCAGCGGCCGAAGTCGCCGCCGCTCGATGGGCAGCATCGCGTCGTGAACCAGGAGACCGTTCACGTCCGCTACACGCTCGACTGGAAGCGAGACGACCTTCAAGTCACCGTCTGGAACCAGTTCTCCGAGCGCAACTACGTCGTCTATCTCGTGGTCGAAGAGGAGATGCGGAGCAGCAGCAACGTGCTGCATACCGCGGTCGCCTTGCCGATGGATGGGCTGATCACCCGCGTGCCGGAGAAATTCTTCGTCAAAGAGGCGTCTGCTCACGCCAAGACCGCGAGGATCATCGCCGGCCTCATCCCCAAGCACATCCCCAACGCCGGCGAGATCGTGCCCGACGACGGCGGTGTCGCCTGGATCCGGCCGGGCGACCTCCTGACCCCCGACGGGGTCGAACGGGTCATGACGAAGCTCAAGGCGGAAAACCCCACATTCTTCAACGAAGTGCTGACCGAGCTCCAGCGCCGGGACGCCGCCAGCCTGAAGCGCACGGCGACCGCCTGAATCCGGGTTGTTCCGATCCGAATCGCCACAGTAGTCTGTCGGCGAAACGCCGGGACCTTGTCCGGCGACAATCCATATCGGGAATCGATGATGTTCGATCTTACGGGCAAGACCGCGCTGGTGACCGGCGCCTCCGGCGGCATCGGCGGCGCGATCGCCAAGGCGCTGCACGCGCAGGGCGCCGTCGTCGGCCTCTCCGGCACGCGGCGCGAGGCGCTGGAGAAGGCCGCCGCGGAACTCGGGGAGCGCAGCCATGTTCTCCCCTGTGATCTCGGCGATCCGGCGGCGACCGAGGCGCTGGTCAAGGATGCCGAGGCGGCGATGGGCAAGCTCGACATCCTGGTCAACAACGCAGGCCTCACCCGCGACAACATCGCGATGCGGATGAAGGACGAGGAGTGGCAGAAGGTCATCGACGTCAATCTGACCGCCGGCTTCCGCCTCGCCCGCGCGGCGATGCGGGGCATGATGAAGCGGCGCTTCGGCCGGATCATCGGCATCACCTCGATCGTCGGCGTGACCGGCAATCCCGGCCAGGCGAACTACGCCGCCGCCAAGGCCGGCATGATCGGCATGACCAAGGCGCTGGCCCAGGAACTGGCCTCGCGCTCGATCACCGTCAATTGCGTCGCGCCGGGCTTCATCGAGACCCCGATGACCGACGCGCTGACCCCCGAGCAGAAGGCGCGGATTCTCCCGGCGGTCCCGGCGGGACGGCTCGGCACCCCGGCGGAGATCGCCTCCGCGGTGGTCTTCCTGGCCAGCGACGAAGCCTCCTACATCACCGGCCAGACGATCCACGTGAATGGCGGCATGGCCATGATCTGACGGGGATTTTTCCAATTCCCGGCGGATGCTGGACCTAACACGGACAACTATGTTAATTGACCGCTCGACACGCGCCGGCCGAGGGGGTTTGCAGGCGTCGGAACCCACCCGAAACCGGCGGTTGGTGCGGGCGATTTTTCCGCCGACAAGCAGCGAATGGGCGGCGCAGCAGAGAGGAAGTTTTCAAATGAGCGACATCGCGGAACGGGTGAAGAAGATCGTCATCGAGCATCTCGGTGTCGAAGAGTCCAAGGTCACCGAGGGCGCCAGCTTCATCGACGATCTGGGCGCCGACAGCCTCGACACCGTTGAGCTCGTCATGGCCTTCGAGGAAGAGTTCGGCTGCGAAATCCCCGACGACGCCGCGGAGAAGATCCTCACGGTGAAGGACGCGATCGACTTCATCAAGTCGAAGTCCAGCTGATCCCGCCGGAATTGATCAACGCGTTGATCAGCCTGAGACCCGCCCGCATTGCGAGCCGGCCGCCCCAACCGGCGGCCGTCCCATCATCGAGCTGACAAGGCAGGGCATCATGCGTCGAGTTGTCGTCACGGGCATCGGCATCGTCTCCCCATTGGGCGTCGGGGTCGAGCATGTCTGGCGCCGTCTGCTGAAGGCCGAATCCGGCATCAGCTCCATCCAATCCTTCGACGTCTCGGACCTGCCGGCCAAGATCGCCGGCCAGGTGCCGCGCGGCGAGACCTCGTCGGGCAACTTCAATCCCGACGACTTCGTCACGCCCAAGGACCAGAAGAAGATGGACGACTTCATCGTCATGGCGATGGCCGCGGCGCATGAGGCGGTGAGCGATGCCGGCTGGGCGCCGACCGACGACGAGGAGCGCAACCGCACCGGGGTCATGATCGGCTCGGGCATCGGCGGCCTCAACGTGATCTACGAGACCTCGCTGATCCTCAACGAGAAGGGTCCGCGCCGCGTCAGCCCGTTCTTCATTCCCTCGGCGCTGATCAACCTCGCCTCGGGCCATGTCTCGATCAAGTACGGCTTCCGCGGCCCCAACCACTCGGTGGTGACGGCCTGCGCGACCGGCAGCCATGCGATCGGCGACGCCGCGCGCATGATCATGCTGGACGACGCCGACGTGATGGTCGCAGGCGGCGCGGAATCCACCATCAACCGCCTGGGCATCGCCGGCTTCGCGGCGTCCCGCGCGCTCTCGACCAATTTCAACGACAATCCGCCGGCGGCCTCGCGGCCCTGGGACAAGGACCGCGACGGCTTCGTCATGGGCGAGGGCGCCGGCATCGTCGTGTTGGAGGAGTACGAGCACGCGAAGCAGCGCGGGGCCAAGATCTACGCCGAGGTCATGGGCTACGGCATGTCCGGCGACGCGCACCACATCACGGCGCCGGCCGAGGACGGCAACGGCGGCTATCGCGCCATGCAGGCGGCGCTGAAGCGCGCCAGGCTCAACCCGGAAGACATCGACTACATCAACGCCCACGGCACCTCGACGCCGCTGGGCGACGAGATCGAGCTGGGCGCGGTGAAGCGGCTGTTCGGCCCGCACGCCTACGAGCTCACCATGTCCTCGACCAAGTCGGCGATCGGGCACCTGCTCGGCGCCGCGGGCGCGGTCGAGGCGATCTTCTCGATCCTGGCGCTGCGCGACCAGGTGGCGCCGCCGACCTTGAACCTCGACAACCCGTCCGAGGGCTGCGACATCGATTTGGCGCCCAAGCAGGCCAGGCCGCGCAAGATCCGCAACGTGCTGTCGAACTCCTTCGGCTTCGGCGGCACCAATGCCAGCCTGGTCTTCTCCGCCCCGAACTGAGTGAGCGCGCCCGAGGAACCCGCGGTCGTCGAAGCGCCCACGCCGCCTGAGCGCGGCCCGGGTCCCTTGCGCCGCCTGATCCGCTGGATCGAGGGCGTGTTCATCGTCCTCCTGGTGTTCGCCTTCCTGGCGGGCGGCGCCGTCGCCTGGTTCTGGCACGCCTTCAACGCCGCCGGGCCGCTGACCGACGAGAAGATCGTCGTCATCCCGAAGGGCGTCGGCATCTCGGGCATCGCCAAGGTGCTGGGGGATGCCGGGGTCATCGGCGATCCGCTGGTCTTCAAGCTGGGCGCCCGCCTCACCGTCGCCGACGGCCAGCCGCTCCATGCCGGCGAGTTCAGGTTCCCGACCGCGACCAGCGCGCGCGGCGCGATCCGCGTGCTGGTCGAGGGCAAGGCGGTGCTGCACCGCCTGACCGTCGCCGAGGGCCTGACCGTCGCCGAGATCTACGACGAGATCGACGCGACGCCGCAGCTCGACGGCCCCCTGCCCCCGCCGCCGGCCGAAGGCAGCCTGCTGCCGGAGACCTATTTCTTCGTGCTGGGCGACACGCGCGGCCAGATGGTCGCGCGCATGCAGGCCGACATGGCGGCGGCGCTCGCCGAGCTGTGGCCCAAGCGGGAGCCCGGCCTTCCCCTCGCCTCGCCCGAGGACGCGGTGATCCTCGCCTCCGTGGTCGAGAAGGAGACGGCCAAGGACGACGAGCGGGCGCGCATCGCCGCCGTGTTCTACAACCGCCTGAAGAAGGGCATGGCGCTGCAATCGGACCCGACGGTGATCTTCGCGCTGACCCAGGGCAAGTCGAAGCTCGATCACCCGCTGACCGGCTCGGAGCTGAAGACCGAGAGTCCCTACAACACCTATCTGGTGACCGGCCTGCCGCCCGGGCCGATCGCCAATCCCGGCATCGCCGCGCTGAAGGCCGTGCTGCATCCCTTGAAGACCAAGGAGCTCTATTTCGTCGCCGACGGCACCGGCGGCCATGCCTTCTCCGAGACCCTGGAGCAGCACCAGAAGAACGTCGCCAGGTGGCGCAAATTCCAGAAGAGCCAGGCCGCCCAGGACGGCGCCGATGGCGAGAATTGAGGGAGACTGTCGATGAGACTGCCGATCGCCGGTATCGCGCTCGCCTGCGGCCTGATCTCGCCGGCGCTGGCGCAGGACAGTAACGGAGAAGACGGCGGCCAGGTCGATGTGAAGCCGCTGACCGGCAGCTATTACATGGCGCCGCCGATCGATGCCGAGGACCCGAACGCGCCGGCGGACCACGTCTTCATCACCCTGACCGGCGACGTGGCCAAGGAGATGTGGGACGCGATGAAGGTCGAGGCGACGCCCGACGAATGCGTCGGCCGCATGGCGCGCTGGGTGCAGAGCCTGGTCTGCTACGGCCCCTCGAGCCAGGCCTCGCAGCCGCTGGGCCCGGACGAATCGCCCTACGAATGCTATCTCGGCGTCAATCTGAAGACCGCGCAGCTCGAGCTCGGCCAGGACTGCTGAGCCGCATCCCGGCAAGCGCGATCGCCAAGGCCGCGACCACCAGCAGCGCGGCGACCGCGAAGGTGAGCCGCATGCCGGCGGCGACGGAGCCGGCATCCGCCGTCGCGACGTCACGCGCCGCCGATCCCCATGCGAAGACGGCGCCCATCACCGACGCGCCGGTGATCAGCCCGAGATTGCGCGACAGATTCAGCGTGCCGGAGACCACGCCGCGCTGCTCGGGCCGCACCTCGGCCATGACGGCGGTGTTGTTCGCCGCCTGGAACAGCGCATAGCCCGCGGTCAGCGCGACCAGCGGACCGACATAGCCGGGAACGCCGAGGCCGGCCGGCAGCGTCGCGAGCGCCGCCGCGCCCGCCGTCATCGCGGCGAGCCCGGCGACGGTCACGCGCGACGCGCCGAAGCGGTCCACGATGCGGCCGGCGGGCACCCCGGCCAGCGCCGCGACCGCGGGGCCGACCGACATCACGAGGCCGACCAGCGCCGCGGCCAGCCCCAGCCCGCGCGCCAGATAGAACGGGCCGACCACCAGCGTCGACATCGCGACCGCCGCGACCAGCGCGCTCATGACCAGGCTCGCGCTCAGGACCGGATCGCGCAAGATCGACAGCCGGATCAACGGCGAGGGGGCTTTCGCCTGGACGAGGACGAAGAGCGCGGCGCCCAGGGCCGCGGCCGATAGCAGCGCGATGTTGGCGGCATCGAGACGGCCGCGGCCGAGCGTCATCGCCAGCGCATAGGCCGCCAGCGTCAAGGCCAGCAGCAAAGTCCCGGCCTTGTCGAACCGCGCCGGGCCGGCCTGCGGGCTGCGGCGGTCGATGGGCAGCGTGCGCGCGGCGGCGAGGAGCGCCAGCAGCGCCAGGGGCACGTTGACCAGGAAGATCGCGGGCCAGCCGAGGCTCGAGAGCAGGACGCCGCCCAGCGACGGGCCGAGCGCCGTGCCGACGGCCGAAGTCGTGCCGAGCAGGCCCATGGCGCTGCCGGTCCTGGCCTTGGGCACGATCTCGCCGACCAGGGCCATCGCGAGCGCCATCATCGATGCGGCGCCGATACCCTGCACCGCGCGGGCGGCGATCAGCAGCCAGAGCGCGGGCGCCGCCCCGCAGAGCGCGGAAGCGGCCGCGAAGAGGAGAATCCCGAGAAGGAGCAGCCGCCGGCGTCCCATGAGGTCGCCCAGCCGCCCCACGCCGACGATCAGCGTCGTCGAGGCGAGCAGGTAGGCGAGCACGACCCACTGCACCTGCTGGAACGGCGCGCCGAAGGCCTGGGCCAGCGCCGGCAGGCCCACATTGGCGATGCTGATACCGAGCGAGGACAGCAGGACGCAGAGGGATAGACAGGCGAGCGCGCCCCGCGCCGATGCGGCTTGTGCCGGGGTCTCGGTGCCGGTGATCGATTTCGACATGCTGTGCCTCCTCCAGGGTCTCGCCGCCGAAGGTAGGCCTCGTCCCGTCATGGCGGAATGTGCAGCATTTGCATTCTATTCGTGCATTTGACGCCATATGACGATCGGCTATCGTGGGCGCATGTCGCGGCCCGATCTCAATCTCCTGGTCACCCTGGACGTGCTGCTGGCGGAGGGCAGCGTGGCCGGCGCCGCGCGGCGGCTGCGCCTGAGCCCGTCGGCGATGAGCCGCGCGCTGGCGCGCCTGCGGGCGGCGACCGGCGACCCGCTGCTGGTCAGGGCGGGGCGCGGCCTGGTGCCGACGCCGCGCGCCGCCGAGCTGCGCGAGCGGGTCGCCCGCCTGGTCGAGGACGGCGAAGCGGTCCTGCGGCCGCAGCGAGGCCTCGACCTCGCCCGGATCGCGCGGACCTTCGTGCTGCGCACCAGCGACGGCTTCGTCGAGAGCTTCGGGCCCGCGCTCATCGCCCGTGCCGCCAAGGAAGCGCCCGGGGTCCGGCTGCGCTTCGTGCCGAAGCTCGACAAGGACAGCACGCCGCTGCGCAGCGGCGCGGTCGACCTGGAGACCGGCGTGGTGGATGCGGCGACCGGCCCGGAAGTGCGCAAGCTGCTGCTGTTCCGCGACCGCTATGTCGGCGTCGTGCGCAAGGGCCACCCGTTGAGCCGCGGCAAGGTCACCGCGGCGCGCTATGCCGGCGCCGCGCATATCTCCGTCGCGCGCTGGGCCGCGGAGAAGGAATGGTTCGAGGCGGCGCTGCAGGCGCACGGCGTGCAGCGGGAGACCGTGGCGATCGTCGGCGGCTTCTCCTCGGCGCTGTCGCTGGCGCGCGCGACGGACCTGGTCGCCACGGTGCCGCAGCGGCACAGCAAGGCGCTGCAGGCCGGCATGGCGAGCTTTCCGCTGCCGGTGCCGGTTCCCGAGATCGCGATCTCGCTGCTCTGGCATCCGCGGATGGATGCCGATCCGGCGCATCGCTGGCTGCGCGGCTGCGTGCGCGACATCTGCGCCGGGGCCTAGCCTTCGTCGAACTCGACGTCGGCGACCGGCGCATCGGGCAGCTCGCGGTCGAGGCTGGTGCGGAAGGCGATGCAGCCGCGCATGAACTTCGGCCAGGGCGGCACCGCCACGTCCGGCGCCATCGGCTCGGGCAGCAGGCCCCAGAGCTGCGGGTGATACCAGCAGAGATCATGCCCCGAGCTGTCGCGATGCCGGCGGATGCCGGCGCGCAGGCGCTTCACCTCGGCGATCAGCGCATCGCGGTCCATTGCGTCGAGATCTTCGTCCATCGGAACCTCCGGGCCACCGTCATTCTCGCGCGAAGCCGTATTCCCTTTCCACCTTGGCGATCCGCACCCGGTAGGCGGAGTACCAGTCGGCGCGGCCCCGCCTCTGGGCTTCCGCGTGCTCGACATGACGCTTCCACGCGGCGATGTCCTCGAGGCTGCGGAAATAGCCGACGGTGATGCCGAGACCCGAGCGCGCGGATTCGAGTCCGAGGAAGCCCGGCTGCTGCCTCGCCAGCTCTTCCATGCGGTCGGCGGTGGCGGCGTAGCCGTTGTCACCTTCGGTGCGCAGCGAGGTGAATATCACCGCGTAATACGGCGGCTGCGGCGTCTTGGCGATTTCGTCTGCCATCAATCTCCCCGATCCGATGCCTGCGACAATCCGGCGGCGAGCGTTATCCCGCATGTTGATGCAGGTCAATGTTCAGGGCCGCACGGCTCCCTAACGTCACCGCTATCGATAATTTTGCAAGGAGTTGGACGAATGGCCAAGACCATGAGAGCCGCGGTGGTCCGGAGCTTCGGCAAGCCGCTCAGCATCGAGGAGGTTCCCATTCCGACTCCGGGCCCGGGCGAAGTCCTGGTGAAGATCATCTCCACCGGCGTCTGCCACACCGATCTGCACGCCGCCGACGGCGACTGGCCGGTGAAGCCGACCCCGCCCTTCATTCCCGGCCATGAAGGCGCCGGCATCGTCGCCGCCGTCGGCCCCGGCGTCACGAATCTGAAAGAAGGCGATCCCGTCGGCATCGCCTGGCTGCACGACGCCTGCGGTCACTGCGAGCACTGCATGACCGGCTGGGAGACGCTGTGCGAATCCCAGCACGACAGCGGCTACAGCGTGAACGGCAGCTTCGCCGAATACGCGATCGGCGCGGCGGACTATGTCGGGCTCCTTCCGAGCCGGCCGGATTACAGCGCGCTGGCACCGATCCTGTGCGCCGGCGTCACGACCTACAAGGGCCTCAAGGAGACCGACACCAAGCCGGGCGACTGGGTCGCGATCTCCGGCATCGGCGGCCTCGGCCATGTCGCCATCCAGTATGCCAAGGCGATGGGCCTGCACGTCGCGGCGCTCGACGTCACCGAGGACAAGCTGAAGCTCGCCAAGGCGATGGGCGCCGAGGTCGCGGTCAACGCGCTCGCCCCGGATGCCGCGCAGCAGGTGGTGAAGCAGACCGGCGGCGGCGCGCATGGCGTGCTGGTGACCGCGGTCTCGCGCCCTGCTTTCGCCCAGGCGATCAACATGGTGCGCCGCAAGGGCACGGTGAGCCTGGTCGGCCTGCCGCCGGGAGACTTCCCGACCCCGATCTTCGACGTGGTCCTGAAGCGGATCACCATCCGCGGCTCGATCGTCGGCACCCGCATGGACCTCGCCGAGGCGCTGGCCTTCGCCGCCGAAGGCAAGGTCAAGGCGCATATCCACCACCGCAAGCTCGAAGACATCAACGACGTCTTCAAGGGCCTGAAGGAAGGCACGGTGGACGGCCGCGTCGTGATGGACCTGGCCGCGGCCTGATCCGTCGCATATCGTGACCGGAGGCGGGCGCGGCGCGACGGCGACGCGCCCGCTTCCGTCTTGCGGGCCGATCTAGTACTGGGCGAGCGGCACCACCGAGATCGAATTGAAGGGCGAGCCTTCCACCACCTTGGTCGAGGTCACGAGATAGACCAGGACATTCTTCGTCTGGTCGAAGAACCGGGTGACGCGCATGGACTTGAAGATCGCCGAGGTCCGCTCGGAGAAGACCAGCTCCCCGCCCTTGCTCTTGTCGATGTCGCCGATGATCCGCAACGGCCCGACCGCGCGGCAGGCGATCGAGAAGCGGCTCGGATCCTCCGCCAGGCCGACCGCGCCGCTGATGCCGCCGGTCTCGGCGCGGCTGACATAGCAGGCCGCGTTCTCGACCTTGGGATCGTCGTACCGGTCGACCACCACCTTGTCGTTCGGCCCGATCACCCGGAACGTGGTCGAGACCGCGCCGATCCGTTCCTGCGCATGCGTTGCCGTGCCGCCGCCGGCCAGCAGCGGAACGGACGCGACGAACGCGAGCACGGCCGTCCTGAACGGGGGGATCGAAGAACGGAGCGTCGTCACGCTGGTCTCCTATGAATAGAGGCTCGCCGCGTCATGCCGCCGGTGCGTCCGGCGCTTCCATCCGCGCCTGCCTGTCCTGCACGCGTCAGTCCGCCGCCGGCACCTTGCGTTCGAGCGCGCCCTGCGCCTCCAGCCAGGCGTCTTCGGCCTCGGCCAGCCTGCGGCTGACCTCGGCGTGCTTCTTCTGCCATTCGGCCGCCTCGTCCGGCGGGCCCTCGTAGAGCTTGGGATCGGCGAGCTTCTTCTCGATCAGGGCCAGGGCCTGGGTCAGCTTCTCGACCGCCGTGCCGGCGCGCTCGGCCGCCTCCTTCAATTGCGCGCGCTTGACCGCGCGCTGGTCGGCGGCCTGTCGGCGCTCTTCCTTGCGCGAGGGGCGATCGCTGCGCTTGGTGGCGCCCTCGCCGCGGGCGGCGGCGCGGGCGTCCTCCAGCAGCAGCTTGCGGTAGTCGTCGAGATCGCCGTCGAAGCTGCGGACGGTGCCGTCCTTCACCAGCCAGAGCCGGTCGGCGCAGAGCTCGATCAGGTGCGGGTCGTGGCTGATCAGCACCACCGCGCCCTGGAAATCGTTGATCGCCTGCACCAGGGCCTGGCGGCTGTCGATGTCGAGATGGTTGGTCGGCTCGTCCAGCAGCAGGATGTTGGGCGCCGACCAGCTCATGAGGGCCAGCAGCAGCCGCGCCTTCTCGCCGCCGGAGAGCGCGCCGACCTTGGTGTTGATCTTGTCGGCGCCGAAGTTGAACCGGCCGAGATGGGCGCGGCGCTTTTCCGGGATGAGATTGGGCGCGGCGCGCTCCATCAGCAGCAACGCCGTCGCATCCAGGTCGAGCTCCTCGGTCTGGTGCTGGGCGAAATAGCCGATGCGGATCTTCGAGGACTGGCGGACGTCGCCCTCCATCGGCTGCAGGCGGCCGGCCAGCAGCTTGACGAAGGTCGACTTGCCGTTGCCGTTGGCGCCCAGCAGCGCGATGCGGTCGTCGGGATCGAGGCGAAGATCGAGCTTCTTCAGGATCGGCTTGCCGGGCTCGTAGCCGACCGCGACGTGGTCCAGCACCATCAGCGGCGGCGGCAGCTCCTGCGGCTCGGGGAAGTCGAACTCGACGCCCTGCTCCTCCGCCGCCACGGCGATCGGCTGCATCCTGGCGATGGCCTTCAGGCGCGACTGCGCCTGGCGCGCCTTCGACGCCTTGTAGCGGAAGCGGTCGACGAAGGCCATCATGTGCTTGCGCTGCGCTTCCTGCTTGGCGGCGGCGGCGGCGAGCAGCGCCAGGCGCTGGCGCCGCGTCTCCTCGAACGTGTCGTAGCCGCCGTTGTAGACCGTGAACTTGCGGTCGTGCAGATGCACGATCTTGTCCACGACATTGTTCAGCAGGTCGCGGTCGTGGCTGACCAGCAGCACGGTGTGCGGATAGGCCTTGAGGAAGCCCTCCAGCCACAATGTCGCTTCGAGATCGAGATGGTTGGTCGGCTCGTCGAGCAGCAGCAGCTCCGGGCGCGAGAACAGCACCGCCGCCAGCGCGACGCGCATCCGCCAGCCGCCGGAGAAATCGTGGCAGGGCCGCGCCTGCGCCGCCGTGTCGAAGCCGAGGCCGGCCAGGATCTCGGCGGCGCGCGCCTCGGCGGAATGCGCGTCGATGTCCTGCAGGCGGGCATGGATCTCGGCGATGCGGTGCGGGTCCTGCGCGGTCTCCGCCTCGGCCAGCAGCGCGCTGCGCTCGGTGTCGGCGGCGAGCACGGTCTCCAGCAGGCTCTCCGGGCCGGACGGCGCCTCCTGGGCCAGCATGCCCATGCGCCAGAGCCGCGGGTACTCGATGGTGCCGGAATCCGCGTGGAGATCGCCGGCGATGATCTTCAGCAGCGTGGATTTGCCCGCCCCGTTCCGCCCGACCAGGCCGGCATGATGCCCGGCCGGCAGGCTGAAGCCGGCGGCCTCGAGGAGCTCGCGGCCGGCGACCCGGTAGGTGATGTCGGAAACGGTCAACATGGCGGTATTACAGAGGCTTAAGGGCTGGTTTCCGGAGCGTTGCGGCGGCGCGGCGAAGTGTATATAAGCCAGCGTCCGTTTCGCCAAGCCGCGACTGGAAATTCCCACAAACGATCAGGACCTATCCGATGGCCAAAGAGCGCACCCTCTCGATCATCAAGCCGGACGCCACGCGGCGGAACCTCACCGGCAAGATCAACGCCAAGTTCGAGGAAGCGGGCCTCCGGATCGTCGCGCAGCGGCGGGTCCAGCTCTCGAGCGAGCAGGCCGGGAAGTTCTACGCCGTCCACAAGGAGCGGCCGTTCTACAGCGACCTGGTGAAGTTCATGACCAGCGGCCCGGTCGTGGTCCAGGTGCTGGAGGGCGAGAACGCCGTCGCCAGGAACCGCGAAGTGATGGGCGCCACCAACCCGGCCAATGCCGCCCCGGGCACCATCCGCAAGGAATTCGCGGAATCGATCGAGGCCAATTCGGTGCACGGCTCCGATTCCGCGGAAAATGCGAAGATCGAAGTGTCGTTCTTCTTCAGCGAGATCGATATCGTCGGCTGAGAGCCGGCCCGACGCGCCAACAGGAAACGGCGCTGCCTTTCGGGCAGCGCCGTCTTGCTTTGAGCGCCGGCCTATTTGCGCGTCGTCAGCGCGAAGGCGGTGATCGCCAGACCGATCAGCAGGATGACGATCGAGACGCCCCAGACCGTGGCGGTCGGCCCGTTGATCGCGAACAGCGTCACGATCAGGACCAGGATCAGGGTATGGATCGTGCCCCAGAACAGGAGCCGGCCCACGCCGTGCCAGGTCTTCTGGCGGTCGGCCAGGATTTGATCGTTCAGCGACATAGCAAACACCCCGTTGCGGATTCCTTGGCCCGAGTTTTACCCGAGCTTGCCGGGCCGGGCAATCCGGCTCAGCGGGACGGGATCGGAATCGTTTCCGGCCGGTCCGGGGGCGACAGGGGCTCGGTCACGACCGGCTCGACCGGCATGCTCTGCGGAACGCCCGGCGCCGGGGGCTTGGGCGCCGGCGGCGCGGCGGCGGCACCCGCCGCCTCCGCCCCGGGCGGGGCATCGACCAGGATGTTCTCCGGGCAGCTCCGGCGCAGCGGCCGGGTCGGCTTCCAGAGGAACTCCTTGCCAAGGCCGCGGGTCAGCGCCCTGACCGTCAGCGTGATCTTCACGTTCACCAGGTGGGACTTGCCGCTCTTCTTGCGGCAGATGAAGTCGATCGCGCCGCCGGCCCCCTCGCCGAACTCCTCCTCGAAGGCGGCAACCAGGGCCTGCTGGCTGGCGGTCCGGCCTATGGCGCCGGCGATCTTGAGGTTCACCTTGGTGGCGGCGACCGCCTTCGCCAGCCGGAAGGCGCGGGTGTAGTAGTCGTCGGCCGAATACATCGTGCAGCTCGCATAGCGCGCCCACATGCCGCGATCCTGGCAGGACTGCGCGACCGGCATCAGCTGCTTGAGCTCGCGCGCGAGATCGGCGCTCACATCGGGCTCGTTCATGTCGCACCAGTCCCGGCTGTGATCCATCTCGAAGTCGCTGGGCATGGTGAAGCAGAAGGTCCGCGAGACGCCGCTCTCGCCCGCCATCTCCAGGGCCATGAAGGCGAGATTCTGCCCGTCATAGCGCCGGAGCGACAGATCCTTGCATTCCGCCCGCTCGGCCTCGAGCGCGCAGAGACCCGGCATCCAGACCATCAGCAGCGCATAGTGGTCGCTCATCTGCGCCTCGGACCTGCCGCCCGGGCCGAGCACGGGCGCCATTGCCAGCACGAGGGCCAGCACGAGGGACGGCGCGAGGGCCGGCAGGCACCGGCGCCGCATCAGGCGCGGTCCGCCGGGCTGAACAGCAGGCCCGCGGCCGGGGCATCGACGATCGCGCGATCGCCGTCGACCTCGACGCGGCCCTCGGCGATCAGCGTCAGGGCCAGCGGATAGAGCCGGTGCTCCAGCTCCAGCACCCGGGCGGCGAGCGTCTCCGGCGTGTCCGCGGCGAGGACGGGCAAGACCGCCTGGGCGACGATCGGACCGGTATCCATCTCATGGCGCACGAAATGGACCGTGCAGCCGTGCAGCTTCGCGCCGCGCTTCAGGACGCGGCGATGGGTGTCGAGCCCGCGGAAGGACGGCAGCAGCGCCGGATGGATGTTGATCAGCCGGTCGCGCCAGTCGTCGATGAATTTCTCGGTCAGGAGCCGCATGAAGCCGGCCAGCGCCACGAGCTGCGCCCCCGCCGCACGGAGCTCGGCATCGAGCGCCTCGTCGAAGGCGGCGCGGTCGGGGAAGCCCTTATGGTCGATCACCCTGGTCTGGAGCCCGGCCGCCTTGGCGCGGTCGAGGCCCGCCGCATCCGGGCGATTGGAGATCACCCGCACGATCTCGACCGGGCTGTCCGCCGGGCCGACGAAGCGGTCGATCAGCGCCTGGAGATTGCTGCCGCGGCCGGAGATCAGCACCGCGATCCGCAGCGCCCGGCGCGGGGACACGGACTCTACCATTTCTCCGTATGCGCGACCCGGCAGCCGGGCTCGCCGCCGCGCTTGGGCTCGATCGTGCCGATGGCGAAGACCTTTTCACCCGCATCTTCCAGCACGCCGCGCACCGCCGCCGCGCGGCCGGGCTCGACCACCAGCACCATGCCGATGCCGCAATTGAAGGTGCGCGCCATCTCCTGGGCGTCGATGCCCGCGGTCTTCCTGAGCCAGGCGAAGACCGGCGGGAACGGCCAGCTCGCGCCGTCGATCGCGCACGTCGTGTCCGCGGGCAGCACCCGCGGGATGTTCTCCAGCAAGCCGCCGCCGGTGATATGCGCCAGCGCCTTGACGCCGCCCGGTGAACCACCGGCACGGATCGCCGCGAGGCAGCTCTTCACGTAGATGCGGGTGGGAGTCAGCAACGCCTGACCGAGCGGTCCCGCAGCGAACGGCGCCGGCTTGGCGTAGTCGAGGCCGGCGACCGACACGACCTTGCGCACCAGCGAGTAGCCGTTGGAATGCACGCCCGACGAAGCGAGGCCCAGCACCACGTCGCCGGCCTTGACCGAGGCGCCGGTGATCTGCCGGCCGCGCTCGACCGCCCCGACCGCGAAGCCGGCGAGATCGTAGTCGCCGCCGGCATACATGCCCGGCATCTCCGCCGTCTCGCCGCCGACCAGGGCGCAGCCCGCCTGCCTGCAGCCGTCGGCGATGCCGGCGATGATGGCGCGGCCCTGCGCGACGTCGAGCTTGCCCGAGGCGAAGTAGTCGAGGAAGAGCAGCGGCTCGGCGCCCTGCACCACCAGGTCGTTGACGCACATCGCCACGAGATCGATGCCGATCGTGTCGTGCAGGTTCGCCTCGATCGCGATCTTCAGCTTGGTGCCGACGCCGTCGGTGGTGGCGACCAGGATCGGATCCTGATAGCCGGCGGCGCGCAGATCGAAGAACGCGCCGAAGCCGCCCAATCCCGCATCGCTGCCGGTACGCGCCGTGCCGCGTGCCAGCGGCTTGATCGCCTCGACCAATGCGTTGCCGGCATCGATATCCACGCCCGCGTCGCGATACGTCAGGCTGTTGCCGCTGGTCCCGCTCGTTATGGCATCCTCCCCGGTTCTGGGCTATAAGCCAGGGCTGGGACAATAGCGTTTTCAAAGCGGTTTTCAATGGGCGCCGGCGTGCGAGTGATGGGGAAAATCCGGTGGATCGTCAGCGCCTTGGCGGCCGTCGCCCTGCTGACGGCAACCGCGGTCGTCGCGAGCCCCGCCAAGGCCGATCAGAACATCTACGTCGCCGCCGGAATCCCGGTCGATCTTACCGGCGACATCGCCACGCTGCGCGAGAAGGCGATGCTCCAGGCGCAGCGCGACGGGCTGAAGAAAATCCTCGCCAGCATCGCCTCGGCGGATGCGCTGCAGGGCCTGCAGCTTCCCGACGACGACACGATCACGAGCTGGGTGCAGGATTTCGAGATCGAGGAGGAGAAGAGCTCGGCCTCGCGCTACATCGGCAAGTTCACCTTCCGCTTCATGGCCGATCCGATCCGCCAGTTCCTGACCGAGAACAACGTCCCCTACGCCGAGACCGAATCGAAGGCCGTGCTGGTGCTGCCGGTGTTCACCAACGAGACCGGCGATACCGAGCTCTGGGGCCCGACCAATCCCTGGTTCGCCGCCTGGGCGTCGCGGCCGCAGCAGCCCGGCCTGGTGCCGATCCAGACGCCGGTCGGCGATCTCCCGGACCAGAACGCGATCAGCGCGACCCAGGCGCTGGCGGGCGACCAGGCGCGCATCCAGTCGCTCGCCGACCGCTACGCCGCGGGCGACGTGATCGTCGCCGAGGCGACGCTGCAGCCGCCGAGCGCCGACGGCAAGCGCATGCTCAACCTCTCGGTGATCGACTATGGCAGCGGCGGCGGCCAATCCGCCAAGGACCAGATCACCAACGACACCGGCAACATCGACCAGCTGCTGAAGGACGGCGTCGATCGGGTCGCCTCGCTGGTGCAGAATTCCTGGAAGCAGGACAACCTGGTCGACCCCAACCAGCGCAGCCAGGTGAAAGTGCACGTGCCCTTCTCCAGCCTGCAGCAATGGGTCGAGGTGAAACGGCACCTGGCCCAGGTCAGCCTGGTCAAGAGCGTCAACCTGACCAATCTCTCGCGCACCGGCGCCGACATCGAGCTCACCTATCTCGGCGACGAGGTGCAGTTCGTCCGCGCGCTGAACCAGGCCAACCTGATGATCACCTCCAGCGGCGAGGGTCTGCAGACCATGACGCTGGCGGCACCCGGGACGATTCCGCCGCCCGACAGCGGGATCGGCGGCGGGACCGACAGCGGCACCGGCGGCGGGGATCTCACGCAGCCGGCGGCGCCGCAGTGACGTGCGGCGCGGCCCGTTCGGAATGACGGCGGGGCAGCAGCTGCGGTTCTGGCTGATCGGCCTGGTGGTGGCGCTGGTCGCGATCTATCTGCTGCGCACCATCCTGCTGCCGTTCGTCGCCGGCATGGCGATCGCCTATTTCCTCGATCCGGCCTGCGACCGGCTGGAGCGGTGGAAGCTCTCGCGCACCGCCGCCACCACCGCCGTCACGCTGATCTTCGCCATCCTGGTGGTGATCGCGCTGCTGATGATCGTGCCGCTCCTGGCCGACCAGTTCGCCCAGCTCATCACGGCGCTGCCCGATCTCCTGAACCGCGCCCACGACAAGCTGCTGCCCTTCTATTCGAAGCTGCAGCAGCGCTTCGCCCTGCCGGACCTGACCGAGCTCGCCGCACTCGCCCGCGACCGCATGGGCTCGGCGCTGGTCTTCATCGGCCAGGGCGTCGGCAACGTGGCGCGCGGCGGCATGGCGATCGCCAACCTGCTCTCCCTGATCTTCATCACGCCGGTCGTGACCTTCTACCTGCTGCGCGACTGGGACCGGATCGTGGCCCAGGTCGACTCCCTGCTGCCGCGCCACCACGCGGCGGTGATCCGCGCCCAGGCGCGCAACGTCGACCAGACCCTCGCCGGGTTCGCCCGCGGCCAGGCCTCGGTCTGCCTGGTGCTCGCCGCCTATTACGCGACCGGGCTGATGCTGGTCGGCCTGCCCTTCGGCCTGGTCGTCGGCATCGCCGCCGGGCTCCTGACCTTCATCCCCTATCTCGGCGCGGCGAGCGGCCTCGTCATCGGCCTCGCCATCGCCTTCGTGAACTTCGACGGCTGGTCGGGGCCGATCTCGGTCGCGATCATCTTCGCGATCGGCCAGGTGCTGGAGGGCAATTTCCTGACGCCGAAGCTGGTCGGCCATCGCGTCGGCCTGCATCCGGTCTGGGTCATCTTCGCCCTGCTCGCGGGCGGCGCCCTGTTCGGCTTCCTGGGACTGCTGCTCGCGGTGCCGACGGCGGCGGCGATCGGCGTACTGGTGCGCTTCGCCATCGCCCGCTACCTCGAAAGCCCGGTCTATCTCGGCCCGGCCCGGCAACGCCCGCTGATCGGCATCGACCCGCCCGAATCCGAGCGATGAATCCGCAGCAGCTTCCGCTCGACCTCCCGGTGCGCGCGGCCATGGGGGCCGCCGATTTCGTGGTCTCCGACTGCAACCGGGATGCCGTCGCCTGGCTCGACCGCTGGCCCGACTGGCCGGGCGCGATCCTGGCGATCTACGGCCCGGCCGGCTGCGGCAAGACGCATCTCGCCCAGGTCTGGCGGACCCGCAGCGACGCCCGGTTCCTGGAATCGGGATTCGGCGTCCGGCTGCCCGAAAGCAACCTCGTGCTCGACGGCGTGCGCCTGCCGGAGGAGGACCTCTTCCACCTGATCAACCACGTGCGCGCGGGGAAGCATTCGCTGCTGATCCTGGACCGCGAGGCGCCGGCGCGCTGGACGGTCGGCCTCAGGGATCTCGCCTCGCGCCTCGCCGGGATTCCGGCGGTCGCGGTCGCGCCGCCGGACGACGCGCTGCTGGCGGCGCTGCTGGTGAAGCATTTCAGCGACCGGCAGATCATGGTCAGGGCCGATCTCATCGACTATCTCGTGCGCCGGATCGACCGTTCCTTCGCCGCCGCCGCCGCCGCCGTCGAGGCGCTCGACCGCGCCGCGCTCGCCCGCGGCGGCCCGGTCACGGTCAAGCTCGCCCGCGATATCCTGGGACGCGAAAAAGACGCGACATCCTCCAGCAATGATTCGACATCCGACGGGCCGCTCGCCTAACATCCGCGCGCAACGAGAGAGGATGCGCGCATGCCCCGCGGCGAACTGAAAGTCCACGATATCCCGGCCGACACCTTGAAGGGGCTGACGCGCTGCGTGATGTCCACCAGCAAGGGCGACATCACCATCGAGATGTTCCCCGATGCGGCGCCCAACACGGTGGCGAACTTCTACGTCCTGGCCAAGGACGGCTTCTATGACGGCTTGAGCTTCCATCGCGTGATCCCGGGCTTCGTCGCCCAGGGCGGCTGTCCGCTCGGCACCGGCACCGGCGGCCCCGACTGGCGCATCGCCTGCGAGCTCAAGGGCAACCCCCACAAGCACAAGACCGGCGCCCTCTCCATGGCCCATGCCGGACGGGATACCGGCGGGTCGCAATTTTTCCTGGTCCTCGCCCCGCAGCCGCATCTCGACGGGCAGCACACGGTCTTCGGCCAGATCCGCGAAGGGCTCGACGTGCTGCAGGAATTGGAGATCGGCGACGAGATCAAGAAAGTCTCGTTTACGAACGCTTAACCGACTTGTCATTCTCGCGCGGCGGAACCCTTCGGCAGGCATGTTTTTAGTGGCATTTAGCCGATGTATCGATGCGGCGAGGTTAGTATTTGCCCGCAACTCTTTGTTAAGTTAGGGTCTGCGACAATGAGTTCCGGAAAAGAGGCAAACCGGACCCAACTCGTCTGGTGGGATGGAGCACAATGATGTTCAAGTTTCTTGCCGGTTCGGATGACACCCACGCCGACGTCAAGATCGACAAGACTTCCGTGGACCGCCTCCGCGTCGGGTCGGTGCTGCTGGAAAGCAGCTCGTTCCTGCCCAAGCACCGCTACCCGCAATGGCGGGTGATCAAGCAGTTCAAGGACACCAACGACACGCCGCATGTCGTGATCCAGAACCTGCGCGAGCCGAGCTACAAGAAGTCGCTCTCCCTGCAGGGCCTGGTCACGGCCGGCAAGTACGAGCTGCAGGGCAGCCACGCCGCCTGAGCCCGCCTCACGTCGCCCCTCTAGTGAAGCAGCACGGCGCCTAGCGCGACCAGGCTGACCGAGACGTAGCGGCGCTTGCGGAACTGTTCCTTCAGCAGATAGGCGCTCATCACCGCCGCGAAAATGACGCTGGTCTCGCGCAGCGCCGAGACATGGGCGAACTCGCCGAAGCGCATCGCGATGATGGCGATGCCATAGGCCGCGAGCGACAGCGCCGCGCCGCAGAAGCCCAGCTTCCAGTTCTTCCGCAGGAAGGCGGTCGCCTCCTTGCCGCGCTGCAGGAAGCAGAAGATGACCAGCAGCGGCGAATCGAGCACGAACAGCCAGACGATGTAGCCGATCTGCTGGCCCTCGAGATCGCCGGCATGGCGGATGCCCTGGCCGTCGCAGATCGTGTAGCCCATGATCGTGAGGCCGGTCAGCAGGCCGAACCAGATCGCCTCGCGCTTATGCGCGCGGTCGATCGGCTTGTCGGCGGCGAGGCTGAGGATGCCTGCGGAGATCGACACGACGCCGGCCATCTGCAGGAGGTTGAGCGTCTGGCTGTAGAGCAGCCAGGAGGAGAGCGCCACCAGCGGCGGCGCCGAGCCGCGCGCGATCGGATAGACCTGCGACAGCTCGCCATGGCGATACGCCATCACCAGGAAGGTGTAGTAGCCGAGGTGGAAGACGCAGGAGCCGAACAGCCAGATCCAGCTCCCGGATTCCGGGAAATCGACGAACGGCGTGAAGGCGAGGCCGAGGATGCCGCCGAGCCCGACGATCAGGCCCATGTTGAGGAAGGCGTCGTCGCCGAACTTCACCATCACGTTCCAGCTGGCATGCATCACGGCGGCCAGCAGGACGAGCAGGGTCATTCCGATAGAGAGGCTCACGGTCGAACGTCCGAATTCAGGCGCGGCCGGGGATTGGCCGTTGTCACATAACTGCAACATGCCATGGGCCGGCCGCGCCTGCCCAATAGATTGTGCCGATGGCGGCATAGGCGCACTGCCGCCGCCGGGACTTCCGGTAGAATCCCAAGCGTTTATGGCGAGATTGAGGGAGGTGCCCTTGCCCTATGCCAGCAATGCCGACCTGCCGGCGAGCCTCCGGGCGCATATGCCGGAGCACGCCCAGGACATCTTCCGCGCCGCCTTCAACGCGGCCTGGCGGCAGCACGCCGACGACCCCGACGTGGAGGGGATCGCCCATCGCATCGCCTGGGCGGCGGTGAAGCACAAGTACGAAAAGGTCGGCGACCGCTGGGTCGCCCGGGGCGATCTTTAGTCGATCCCCATCAGGGCGCGGGCAAAGCCGTCGGCGGCGAAGGGCTTCAGGTCGTCGGCGCCTTCGCCGACGCCGATCGCCACCACCGGCAGATGGAAGCGCTCGGCCAGCGCCACCAGAACGCCGCCTTTGGCCGAGCCGTCGAGCTTGGTGACGACCAGGCCGGTGACCTGGCAGATCTCCTTGAAGATCTCGACCTGGGAATGGGCGTTCTGGCCGACGGTCGCATCGAGCACCAGCAGCACGTCGTGGGGCGCGGCGGGCTCGAGCTTCTTGATCACCTTGATGATCTTGGCGAGCTCGGCCATCAGGTTCGACTTGTTCTGCAGCCGGCCGGCGGTGTCGATCAGCAGCAGGTCGGCGCCGTCGGCCTTCGCCTTGGCGAGGGCGTCATAGGCAAGGCCCGCCGCGTCGGCGCCCTGCCCGCTCGCGACCACGGCGGCACCGGTGCGCTCGCCCCAGATCTTCAACTGCTCGACCGCCGCGGCGCGGAACGTGTCGCCGGCGGCGAGCACGACCTTCTTGCCCTGGCCGCGATAATACTGGGAGAGCTTGCCGATGGTCGTGGTCTTGCCGCTGCCGTTGACGCCGACCACCAGCACCACGTGCGGCCGGTGATTGCCGATCTCGAGCGGCTTGGCCACCGGCGCCAGGATGCGCGCGACCTCGGCGGCGAAGACGGCGCGGGTCTCTTCGGTCGTGATGTCCTTGCCGAAGCGCTCCTTGGCCAGGGCGCCGGTCAGCTTCGCCGCGGTCGCCGGGCCGAGATCGGCGGCGATCAGCGCCTCCTCCAGCTCGTCGAGCAGCGCCTTGTCCAGCTTCCGCTTGGTGAAGATGCCGGTGATGCTGTCGCCGATCCGGCTCGACGAGCGGCTGAGTCCCGCGCGCAGCCGCTGGAACCAGCCGCGCTTTTCGACTTCGGTGGTTTCGGTCATGCGGCTTCGGCGAGGAGATGCTGGGTATTGAAGGCGGAGATGCGGACACTGACCACGCTGCCCATATCGACCGAGGGGGCGGCGGCGTTCGCGGCGATCTCGACCGGCGCGAAATGCTCGCTATGGCCGAAGACGGAGGCGCCCGCGGCCCGCTCGACCAGGACCCGGACGCTTTGCCCGACCTGGCGCGCGAAGTAGCGCTGCAGGGCCGCCCCGCCCGCGGCGCGCAGGCGGGCCGCGCGTTCGCGGCGCACGTCGCCCGGGACCTGCGGCATCTTCGCCGCCGGCGTGCCGAGGCGCGCCGAGTACGGGAAGACGTGCAGGAACGTGAGCCCGCATTCCTCGACCAGCGCCAGCGAGTTCCGGAACATCGCCTCGTCCTCGGTCGGGAAGCCGGCGATCAGGTCGGCCCCGAGCACGACATCGGGGCGCAGGCGGCGGATCGCCTCGGTGAAGCGGATGGCATCGGCGCGCAGATGGCGGCGCTTCATCCGCTTCAGGACCAGGTCGTCGCCGGCCTGCAGCGAGAGATGCAGATGCGGCATCAGCCGCTTCTCCTCGGCGAAGAGGCGGACGAGCTCGTCATCGACCTCGACCACGTCGAGCGAGGAAAGCCGCAGGCGCTCGAGCTCCGGCACCAGCGCCAGGATCCGGCGCACGAGCTGGCCGAGCCTGGGCTTGCCCGGCAGATCGGCGCCGTAGCCGGTGATATCGACGCCGGTCAGCACGATCTCGCGAAAGCCGTTGGCGACCAGGGTCCGGATCTGGGTCACGATCTCGCCGACCGCGACCGAGCGGTTGTTGCCGCGGCCGAACGGGATGATGCAGAAGGTGCAGCGATGGTCGCAGCCGGTCTGGATCTCGACGAAGGCGCGGCTGCGCTCGGCGAAGCCGGCGATCAGATGCGCCGCGGTCTCCTTGACCTGCATGATGTCCGAGACCTGGACCCGCGGGGCGGCCTCGGCGCCGGCCAAGCGGCGGAAGCTCTCGGCTTCCAGCTTCTCGGCATTGCCGAGCACGTGGTCGACCTCGGGCAGGGCGGCGAACTTCTCCGGCGCGATCTGCGCGGCGCAGCCGGTCACGATGATGCGGGCGCCCGGATTCTCCCGCCGCGCCTTGCGGATCGCCTGGCGCGCCTGGCGCTCGGCCTCCGCCGTCACGGCGCAGGTGTTGACGATGACCGCGTTCCCGAGGCCCGCCGCCGCGGCATGGCCGCGCATGACCTCGCTCTCGAAGGTGTTGAGGCGGCAGCCCAATGTGATCAGATGGGGGGTGACCGGCTCAGCCATGCGCCGCCACCATCACCCGCGCTTCGTCGTCGAGCGCGATCTCGCCGCGGAAGCTCTCGGCCCAGGCGCCGGTCATCAGCACGTGGCCGTTCTCCAGCCATTCGATCTCCAGCGGGCCGCCGTCGAGCACGACTTCCGCCCGGCGCCCGGTCAACCCGCGCCGTGCCGCGGCGACCAGGGCGGCGCAGGCGCCGCTGCCGCAGGCCAGCGTGATGCCCGCCCCGCGTTCCCAGACCCGCATGCGCAGCCGGTCGGGGGACAGTACCTGCACGATCTCGATATTGGCGCGCTCGGGGAAGAGCGGCGCGTGCTCCAGCTTCGGGCCGATCGCCTCCAGCGCGATCGCCTCGACGTCATCGACGAAGAAGACCGCATGGGGATTGCCCATGCCGACGCCGACCGGATCCGCAAGCGGCGCAAGCGCCAACGGCAGATGCAGCGTGTCGCAGGCGACGTTCACCGGGATCTCGCGCCAGCCGAGGCGCGCCGGCCCCATGTCGACGGTGATGCGGCCGCCCGCGCCCCGCCGCGCCGGCAGCAGGCCGGAGACGGTCTCGACGGTCATCCGCTCGGCGCCGCTCTCGCCCATCAGGCGGCCGGAAACGCAGCGCGTGGCATTGCCGCAGGCGCCGGCCTCGCTGCCGTCGGGATTGTAGATGCGCATGAAGACGTCGGCGCCGGCGCTCCGCGGCGGCTCCAGCACGATGAGCTGGTCGCAGCCGACGCCCCGGCGTCGGTCGGCGATGCGGCGCCGGTCGGCGAGGCCGAGCGGAATCGCCCTGCGCCGCGCGTCGAGCACGACGAAGTCGTTCCCCAGCCCCTGCATCTTGGTAAACGGCAGAACCCGCATCGCGCCTATCCTCTCGGACCCGGTATATGAGCGGGGACGGCGTCTGAGTCCACTGATTTTCCGTGTTATTTGAGGCGCTTCCCGCGCAGGGCGGCGGCGCCCTCGGCGGCTCGCCCGGGCGTCTCGGGCGGGCGTTGACGGGCGGAGACCCCCCTTGTATAACCCGCCGCCTGAAATTCACGGAAAACCGGACTTCATTCCATGGCTCACCACAAGTCGGCGGAAAAGCGCCTGCGTCAGACCGCCAAGCGCACCGCGATCAACCGTGCCCGCGCCGGCGCCGTCAAATCGGCGGTCAAGCGCGTCGAGGCGGCGATCGCCTCCGGCAAGAAGGCCGATGCCGAGGCCGCCCTGAAGGCCGCCCAGCCCGAGCTGCACAGCGGCGTTGGCAAGGGCGTGCTCCACAAGAACGCAGCCGCGCGGAAGATCTCGCGCCTGACCAAGCGGGTCCGCGCGCTCTAGACCGGCGAGCGGCGGCCCGGTCACGTCCCGGGCGCGCCGCGCCTCCCGACAAGCTGAACTGGCCCATTCGCCACCCATTGTTGTGGGGGCGAAAGTCGGATTCCTGCCTTTCCCGATCTCCCTTGTTGCGTCGCAGCCACACTCTCAACTGTCATTTTTCGGCTCTTGGCGTTCATGATTCGGACTTATTGCAAGGGTAAAAAGGGGGGCGTAAGTTATCCCCAGAGCGTACGGGGAGCGTCCTGATCCGGTCCCCCGGGCCAGGAAAAGTTGGCAACAACTATAATAAAATCAAAGTGTTGGCATGAAACGGCGGAACTTGCCCTCGGCGGTTAAGGCAACATTTGGCGTGGTAGCCGGCTCGGGTGTCAACGGGTTGACATCTGGGTGGCTGATGCAGGAATGCCACAGCAGCCAAGTGAAGCTCCAGGGTATCGCGAGTGCCCTTCACGGTTCCCCATCCGATACTCGCGTCGCACTGCACTCTGACTACCGAAAGTTGTGGTTTCCGAACCCTAACCCGCATCGAGCGGGCGGGCCGGGACTGAACTAAAAGCCCGGGCCGCCAAGCCGTTGCATCCCGAACTTTGGCTTCGGGTTGAGCGGTGATGCGGGCGGTGCGGCTTTTTCGCTGTTGTTTGGGATGAGGACCTGGGACCGCCGATGACCTATGCCGGAGACATTTCGCCGAAACAGGCCTGGGACATGCTGGCTCAGGACAAGGCGGCGGTCCTGGTCGACGTGCGCACCCGGCCGGAATGGTCCTTCGTCGGCATTCCCGATCTGGGCAGCCTCGGCAAGCAGGTGGTCCTCCTCTCCTGGCAGGTCTATCCGGAGATGAAGGTCGACGCCGATTTCATCGCCAAGCTGAGGGCGCAGCTGCCGGGCGGGCCGGAGGCACCGGTGCTGTTCCTCTGCCGCAGCGGCGCGCGCTCGCGCTCCGCCGCGCAGGCGCTGACCGCGGCCGGCTATTCGCGCTGCTACAACGTTTCCGAAGGTTTCGAAGGCGACAAGGACGGGAACAGCCATCGCGGCCGGCGCGGCGGCTGGAAGCACGCGTCCCTGCCCTGGGTCCAGGATTGAGCACCCGCGACGCGTCGCGGGACTTGGGTTGAATTTTGTTTTTTTGAGTCAGGGGGTGGTCGATGGCCGAACTCGGCACCGATAACCAGTTGAATGCGCAATGGGCCCGGGTGCGCGGGCGTTTGCGGGCCGAGTTCGGTGAGGCGACCTTCCGGAGCTGGCTGAAGCCGCTCACCCTGGCCGGCCGGCGCGGGCCGGATCTGCGCGTCGCCGTGCCCTCGCGCTTCATGCGCGACTGGGTCGCCACGCATTACGCCGACCGGCTGAAGACGCTCTGGACCAACGAGGATCCCGAGATCCGCTCGGTCGAGGTCATCGTCGATGCGACGCAGACCGAAGCCGCTTCCGCAGCCGAGGAGGCGCCGGAAGCGCCGCAGATCATCGAGACCGCCGACGATTCGCTCGACAACGTCGAGGCCGAAGGCGAGATCCTCGACGACTGGAGCGGCAATCTCGACCCGCGCCTGACCTTCGAGAATTTCGTCGTCGGCAAGTCCAACGAGCTCGCCCAGGCGGCCGCCTTCCGCGTCGCGGAAGCCGACCAGGTGCCGTTCAACCCGCTCTTCCTCTATGGCGGCGTCGGCCTCGGCAAGACGCATCTGATGCACGCCATCGCCTGGCACATCCGGCGCAAGAAGCCGGAGAAGCGCGTGATCTACCTCTCCGCCGAGAAGTTCATGTACCAGTTCATCCGTGCCCTGCGGAACAAGGACACGATGGCGTTCAAGGAACGCTTCCGCACGGTCGACGTGCTGATGGTGGACGACGTGCAGTTCATCATCGGCAAGGAATCGACCCAGGAAGAGTTCTTCCACACGTTCAACGCCCTGTTCGACCAGAACCGCCAGGTGGTGCTCTCCGCCGACAAGTCGCCCTCCGACCTGCAGGGCCTGGAAGAGCGCATGCGCACCCGCTTCGGCTGGGGCCTGGTCGCCGACATCCACCCGACCACCTACGAGCTGCGCCTCGGCATCCTGCAGACCAAGGCCGAGCAGGCCTCGGTCAAGGTACCGGAGAAGGTGCTGGAATTCCTCGCCCACCGCATCTCGTCGAACGTGCGCGAGCTCGAAGGCGCGCTGACCCGCATCATCGTGCAGGCCTCGCTGATCGGCCAGCCGATCACCCTGGAGGCGACGCAGGACCTGCTGAAGGACCTGCTGCGCGCCAACGACCGCCGCGTCACCATCGAGGAGATCCAGCGCAAGGTCGCCGAGCACTTCAACATCAAGCAGGCCGACATGCAGTCGCCGCGCCGCGCGCGCCAGGTGGCGCGGCCGCGCCAGGTCGCGATGTACCTCGCCAAGCAGCTCACCACGCGCTCGCTGCCGGAGATCGGCCGCAAGTTCGGCGGCCGCGACCACACGACGGTCATGCACGCGGTCAAGAAGGTCGAGGAGCTGTGCGCCGCTGACGCCGGATTCTCGGAAGACGTCGACCTGCTGAAGCGCATGCTCGAAGGCTGATCGCGCGGCCCGGAATCGGCCGCGTTTCGCGGCCGATTCCCCATCGATTCCCCCAGGGATTCCCGATCGATTCCCGATCGATTCCCGATCGATTCTGGGCCGATTCCAGCCCCTTCCAGGCTCGTTTTCCGCTGTTGCGGCGGACCTCACTTGCTATAATCCGTGACTTGCTGATCAAGCCCGGCCGATTCGGCCGTCCTGCCCGGGTTTCGGGGGCCTCAAGCAAGTCGGTAAAGCCGTGGATTGGCTGCTTTTTTGGCGGCCCCGGCGGGTCGTGGTTAACGGCCCCGGGGATCGCCCCGCAGACCGGGCCGGGCATGCTGGAAGAAGACCCTAAGGGACAAGATCGGGAAGAAGACCGGGGCCATGAAACTGACGATCGAACGAGGCGCCTTGCTGCACGCGCTGGGCCATGTGCAGAGCGTGGTGGAGCGGCGGAACACCATCCCCATCCTCTCCAACGTGCTGCTGGAAGCCAAGGGCGACCGCCTGGGGCTGACCGCCACCGACATGGAGCTCGCCATCGTCGAGCAGGTCGCCGCCGAGATCGGCGCGCCGGGCGCCGTCACGGTGCCGGCCCATACGCTCTACGACATCGTCCGCAAGCTGCCCGAGGGCTCGCAGGTCCAATTGGAGCTCTCCGGCGACGGCCAGCAGACCACGATCAAGGCCGGGCGCTCGCGCTTCAGCCTGCAGACCCTGCCCAAGGAAGACTTTCCCGCCACGGGCGCCGGCGAGCTGCCGCATCAGTTCCCGCTCTCGGCCGGCGACCTCAAGGGCCTGATCGACCGCACCAAGTTCGCGATCTCGACCGAGGAGACCCGCTATTACCTGAACGGCATCTATCTGCATGCCTTCGCCTCGGGCAAGCAGAAGGCGCTGCGCGCGGTCGCGACCGACGGCCACCGCCTGGCGCGGGTCGAGATGCCGCTGCCCGAAGGGGCGGAGAACATGCCGGGCGTCATCGTCCCGCGGAAAGCGGTCAACGAGCTCCGGAAGCTGATCGAGGAGACGACCGGCAGCGTCGCCGTCTCGCTCTCCGACAGCCGCATCCGCTTCGCCTTCGACGACGTGGTGCTGACATCGAAGCTGATCGACGGCAGCTTTCCGGACTATCACCGCGTCATCCCGACCAACAACGACAAGATGCTGGAGGTCGACCGCAAGACCTTCCGCGACGCGGTCGATCGCGTCTCCACGATCTCCAGCGAGAAATCGCGCGCGGTGAAGCTCAGCCTGAAGAACGGCACGCTCACCTTGTCGGCAACCAGCGCCGAGCAGGGCAGCGCCACCGAGGAGCTGGAAGTGAAGTACGAGGGCGCGCCGATCGATATCGGCTTCAACTCGCGCTATCTGCTCGACATCGCCGATGAGATCGAGGGCGACGGGATGCAGATCCTGCTGGCGGATTCCGTGGCGCCGACCCTGATGCGCGACATGGCGGACGCGCAGGCGCTCTACGTGCTGATGCCGATGCGGGTGTAGTTTGGGTCGCGCCTGGGCCGAACACGATACGGACCCCAGAACCACGGCCCCTCTTGGACGTGTGCGGGCGACGACCAACGCGGTGAACGGATTTTCGCACCTCACGCTGACCGCGTTTCGCGGTTTCCGCGATTTCACGCTGGAAATCGAGGCGCGGCCGCTGGTCCTGACCGGCCCCAACGGCGGCGGCAAGACCAATCTGCTGGAGGCGGTCTCGTTCCTGGCGCCGGGCTCCGGCCTGCGCAGCGCGGCCCTGCGTGAAGTGGACTGCCGGTTGCCGGCCAACAGTGGCGCCGGTACCCGCGCCTGGGCCGTGCACGCGCGCTACCAGGGCTGTCGCGGCGAGTTCAGGCT
>DASZSL010000038.1:0-43357 GCA_035548715.1 Dongiaceae bacterium | reverse complement strand
ACGAGGCGCCGCGGCCGAAGAAGCAGAAGATCGCCTGACGGCCCGGTCATCCGGCCGGCCCGGTCTCCGGCCGGCTCGGTCATCCGGCCGGCCCGGGGCGCTTACCAGCGCGGGTGGCGGTAGGGCTTGTGGCAGTCGCCGCAGGCCTGCACGACCTTGTCGAACTGCGCCCGGATGGTCGGGAGGTCGCCGGCCTGCGCCGCCGCCGCCAGCATCGCCGCCTGGCTCTGCAGATTGGCGGCCTTGCCCTGGAAATCGTCGAAGTTCTGCCAGATCGCGGGATCGGCGGCGGCGTCGCCGGCGCCGCTGCCGGGCGGGAACAGGGCGGGGATCTGCAGCGCCGCCGCGGCGATCCGGTTGGCCGGCCCGATCACGTCGGCGGGATTGCCGCCGCTGCGGATGATCTTGTCGATATGCATCAGGGCCTGGCCGTTGGCCTTCATCGCCGCCCGGCGCGCCCCGACCGCGTCCTGCTGCGCGAGCGCCGCCGCCGCCAGCGATGCCAGCAGCAGGCCGAGGCACAGGCTCCTGCCGATCGATGCCATTGCGACCCCTTTGGTGTCCCTCTTTATCGAGAATATGCGGCCGGAACCCGAATGTCGCAGCGGCGAACCCCTAAGTTTCACGCTCTTGTGAGAAATTGCTACCCTGAAACCTGGCGGTCATCAAACCGTCACTTTTTCGCTACCGGGGGTGAAACTATGGTCCCGGCCCGGGGAATCGGAACCGTGCGACATGGCGGTCGAAACTGAACTGAAGCTGCTGGTGCCGCCCGAAGCGGTTGCCGGAATCCTGAGGCAGCCGGCGCTGCGCAAGCTGATCCGGGCCCAGCACCAAGACCCGGTGGCCGAGACCGAGGGCGAGGGCCTGAACGGCACCGCCGTCCTTCCCGAGGACGGGGCGGTCGAGCGCCACAGGCTCGTGGCGGTCTATTTCGACACGCCCGACAAGTGGCTGTCCGAGCACGGCATGGCGCTCCGGATCCGCCGCATCGGCCGCAAGCGCATCCAGACCCTGAAGGCGCCCAGCGCCGGCCCCGACGGCCTGCAGACCTTCCAGGAGTTCGAGACCGAGATCGAGCAGGACCGCCCGCTGCTGGCCGCCATCTCCGATGCCAAGCTGCGCCGCCGGTTCGAGCGCGAGAAGGTGTGGCAGCGGCTCCGGCCGGTCTTCGAGACCCGGTTCTACCGCTCCGCCTTCACCGTCGCGCGCGAGGGCACGACGGTCGAGGTCGCGGTCGATCACGGCGACATCGTCGCGCTCGGCCGCCGGTCGCCGATCGCCGAGATCGAGCTCGAGGTGAAGTCCGGCGAGCCCGGCGCGATCTTCGACCTCGCCGAGGAACTGGCGCTCGAGCTCGCCGAGGAGCATCCGATCCGGCTCGGCGCGCTCACCAAGGCGGCGCGCGGCTACGCCCTGGCCGACGGCGTCGAGCCGCGGCCCTACAAGGCGCGCGAGATCGCGTTCGGCGCCGAGGTCTCGACCGAGGAGGCCTTCGTCGCCATCGTGCGCAACTGCCTCGACCAGCTCCGCGCCAACGAGGAGGCGGTGCTCGCGACCGAGGACGACGAGGCGATCCACCAGTTCCGCGTGGCGTTGCGCCGGCTGCGCGCCATCGTCGGCGCCTATCGCGACCTGATCGACGACGACGTGCACGCGCTGATCTCGATCGATCTCCGGTGGCTGCAGCGCCAGTTCGGCCCGGCCCGCGACCTCGACGTGCTGATCGCCGAGACCCTGAAGCCGATCCACGAGCGCCTGCGCGGCCAGCCCGCCTTCGACCGGCTGATCGCCGCCGCCGAGACCGCCCGCGCCGAGGCCCGCCGGACCGCGCACCTGGCGCTGGAGAATCCGCGCTACCTGGCGATGCTGCTGCAGCTCTACCGCCATCTGCACACCGGCGCCTGGCGCCGCGCTTCGGCGCGGGCGCGGCTCGGGGCGAAGGTCGGCGACTTCGCGCGCCCGCTGCTGCAGGCGCGGCACAAGCGGCTGATGAAGCTCGGCCTGCGCGCCGACGGCCTGCCCGAGACCGAGCTGCACCGCCTGCGCATCCTGGCCAAGAAGATGCGCTACGGCGCCGAGGCCTTCCAATGCCTCTACAAGCCCAAGCCGGTGAAGAGGTACGTGGCCGCGCTGGCGGCGATCCAGGATTGCCTGGGCTCGCTGAACGACGCCTTCGTCGGCCGGCAGCTCCTCTCGGGCATCGCCCAGCGCCTGATGCTGGATCACGGCATGGCGGCGGCGGATGCCAACCTGGTGCAGGGCCTGGTGCTCGGCTGGCAGACCGCGCGCATCACCCGCGACCTCGAAGGCTTCCAGGCCACCTGGCGCGCCTTCGCCAAGCAGAAGCGGTTCTGGGTCGAGGGGTAGCGGGGTTCCGGGATCGCGCCCACGCGACCGCCATCACGGCTGCAATCGACCCCACCCATGCCCGCCCCGCCCCGAGATCGGGGCGGTCAGGTGGGGTTGATGCGTGACGGATGGTGATGCCGAAGATGGTGATGCCGAAGACCGAGGCGACGGTGCGAAACCGTCCCCCTCGACCACTCTAATCCCCGTCCCCGTCGCGGGGCCGCAGGAACGCCGTCAGCGTCCCGCCTTCGCCGGTCACGTCGGCCCAGCGCGGAACGTCGAAGGTGATGACCGCGACGCCCGCGGTCGGGAACTTGCGCCGGATCTTCGCCAGCAGCTCGGAATCGCCCTCGCCGGCGAGCCAGCTCGCCAGGCTCCCGATGCCCGGATTGTGCCCGATCAGCATCACCGTCTCGGCGCCGTCCGGGACCTTGGTGATGACGTTCAGCATCTCCCGGGGCACCGCCATGTAGAGCTCCTTGAGATGCTCCACCTTGGCCTTCTTCGGCAGGTCGCCGGCGATCAGGTCCAGGGTCTCCCGGGCCCGCCTGGCGGTCGAGCAGAGGATGACATCGGGGCGATAGCCGGCCTTCTTCAGCCGCTCGCCCATGGCCGGCGCGGCCTTCTGGCCCCGGGCGGAAAGCGGTCGGTCGATGTCGGGCAGGTCGGCATTGTCCCACGCCGATTTGGCGTGGCGCATCAGGACGAGCGTCTTCATTTCGTCACATTATCGTAACGCCTTGTTGACGATGGGCGTTCCATGATTCCCCTATAAGCCATATTGGCCCGGCGTTGTGCTTCGGCAAGTGACGGTTTCGCCGCAACGCGCGCCGCCGCCCCGGCAGACCCTGAAAGCAGGCGTGAACTGCCGGACGAAATGGCCTAAAATCAGTCTGTTAAGACGATCGGAGCAGGACCGTGGACGATGTAGGATTGGCGGCAGCCGAAGCGGGCGCAGAGCCCCGGTATGACGGTGAATCGCTCAGCCGGTTCGTGAACCGCGAGCTGTCCTGGCTGGCCTTCAACGAGCGGGTCCTGGAGGAGGCGGGCAACAAGGCGCACCCGCTGCTGGAGCGCCTGCGCTTCCTGTCGATCTCGGCCAACAACCTGGACGAGTTCTACATGGTCCGCGTGGCGGGCCTGCGCGGCCAGGTCCGGGCCGGCGTCTCGGCGCTCAGCGCCGAGGGCCTGACCCCCGCCCAGCAATTGGCGGCGATCAACCAGCGCTCGGGCGAGCTGATGCGCAACCAGCAGGCCCACTGGCGCTCGCTCCGGCAGGAGCTGCGCGACAACGGCCTGAGCGTCGTCGACATCGCGGAGGTCACCGCCGCCGAGCGGGAATGGCTCGACTCCTATTTCCTCGACCAGATCTTCCCGGTGCTGACGCCCATGGCGATCGACCCGGCGCATCCCTTCCCGTTCATCCCGAACCAGGGCTTCGCCATGGTGCTGCAGCTCAAGCAGCGCAGCGACGGCAAGGCGATGCGGGCGCTGATCCCGATGCCGAGCCAGCTGCCGCGCTTCATCCGCCTGCCCGGCACCGATCCCAGGAACATCCGCTTCCTGACCCTCGAAGGCCTGGTGTCGATGTATCTCGACCACCTGTTCCCCGGCTTCGACGTCATCGACAAGGGCTATTTCCGCCTCATCCGCGACAGCGAGATCGAGATCCTGGAAGAGGCCGAGGACCTGGTGCGGTTGTTCGAATCGGCGCTGAAGCAGCGCCGCCTGGGCACCGTGATCCGCCTCAAGGTCAATGCCGAGATGCCCGAGGACCTGCTCAACGAGATCATCGACGAGCTGGGCGCCAGCCGCGAGGACGTATTCGTGCTGGACGGCATCATCGGCCTGGCCGCCACCTCGAAGCTGATCGTCGACGAGCGGCCGGATCTGAAGTTCCAGCCGTTCAACCCGCGCTTCCCGGAGCGCATCCGCGACATGGGCGGCGACTGCTTCGCCGCCATCCGCCAGAAGGACATCGTCGTCCATCACCCCTACGAGAGCTTCGACGTCGTCGTGCAGTTCATCCTGCAGGCGGCGCGCGACCCGAACGTGGTCGCGATCAAGCAGACGCTCTACCGCACCTCCGAGGACTCGCCGATCGTCAAGGCGCTGATCGAGGCGGCCGAGGCGGGCAAGTCGGTGACCGCGCTGGTCGAGCTGAAGGCGCGGTTCGACGAGGCCGCCAACATCCGCTGGGCCCGCGACCTGGAGCGGGTCGGCGTGCAGGTGGTCTACGGCTTCGTGCAGCTGAAGACCCATGCCAAGGTCTCGATGGTGATGCGCCGCGAGGGACCGACGCTCAGGACCTACGTGCATTACGGCACCGGCAACTACCATCCGATCACGGCGAAGATCTATACCGACCTCTCGTTCTTCACCGCCGATCCGGGCCTGTGCCACGACGCCGCGCGCATCTTCAACTACATGACCGGCTACGCCCGGCCGGAGCGCACCGAGAAGGTGGCCTTCGCGCCGCTGACCCTGCGCTCGACCCTGCTGCAGCACATCGACGACGAGATCGAGCACGCCAGGGCCGGGCGCCCGGCGACGATCTGGGGCAAGGTCAACTCGCTGGTCGATCCCGGCATCATCGACGCGCTCTACCGCGCCAGCAGCGCCGGGGTGAAGATCCACCTCGTGGTGCGCGGCATCTGCTGCCTGCGGCCCGGCGTCAAGGGCATGTCCGAGAACATCCGGGTGAAGTCGATCATCGGCCGCTTCCTCGAGCATTCGCGCATCGTCTGCTTCGGCGCCGGCCATCCGCTGCCCTCGCGCAACGCCAAGGTGTTCATCTCGTCGGCCGACTGGATGCCGCGCAATCTCGACCGCCGCCTGGAGCTCCTGGTGCCGATCGAGAATCCGACGGTGCATCAGCAGATCCTCGACCAGATCATGGTCGCGAATCTCAAGGACAACCTGCAGAGCTGGGAGATGGACCAGGACGGCGTCTATCACCGCCTGCATCCGGCCGAGGGGAAAGAGGGCTTCAGCGCCCATACCTACTTCATGACCAATCCGAGCTTGTCAGGGCGGGGATCGGCGCTTAAGAAGCAGAAGAAGTTTCCCAAGCTCGATCTGCAAAAGGCCTGAAGCCGAAAGGTTGAAGCGTGACCGCATCGCTGCGCAAGGCCGCGGCCGCCGCGCGGGCTGCCCGGCCCGGCCGTGTGGCCGTCATCGACATCGGATCGAACTCGCTTCGTCTCGTCGTCTTCGACAAGCGCTCGCGCTGCCCGGTTCCGGTATTCAATGAGAAGGCGCTGCCCGGCCTCGGGCGCGGCCTGGAGAAGACCGGCAAGCTCAATCCCGAGGGCGTGCGCTCGGCGCTGATCAACATCGCGCGCTTCGTCACCATGGCCGAGGCGATGGGCGTCGAGGACATCGACCTGCTGGCGACCGCTGCGGTGCGCGATGCCGGCGACGGCAAGGCCTTCGCGCAGGAGATCGAGAAGAAGACCGGCCGCAAGGTCCGCATCGTCACCGGCGAGGAGGAGGCGCAGCTCTCCGCGCTCGGCGTCATCGCCGGCGTGCCCGAGGCCGATGGCCTGATGGGCGATCTCGGCGGCGGCAGCCTCGAGCTGGTCGCCGTCAACAAGGGCAAGATCGGCCGCCACGTGACCCTGCCGCTCGGCCCGTTGCGCCTCATGGAGGCGACCGGCGGCGATCTCGACGACGTGCAGCGCCTGATCGACAAGCAGCTCGAGAAGCTGGAATGGCTCTCGGACATCAAGGGCCGCACGCTCTATCCGGTGGGCGGCGCCTGGCGCAGCTTCGCCCGCATCCACATGGAGGCGACCGAGTATCCGCTGCGGGTGATCCACGAATACCGCATGCAGCGCCGCGACGCGGAGGACCTCGCCAAGCTGATCAGCCGCCTCGGCAAGAAATCCCTGGGCGAGATCGAGGGCATCTCGCGCCGCCGCCTGGAGACGCTGCCGCTGGGCGTGCTGGTGCTGGAGCGCCTGCTGAAGATCGCCAAGCCGCAGACGCTGCTGTTCTCCGCCTACGGCCTGCGCGAAGGCTTCCTCTTCAGCACCCTCGACGCCGAGGCCCAGTCCGCCGACCCGTTGCTGGTGGGCTGCGCGGACCTCGCCGGCGCCGACGGCCGCTTCGGCTCGGTCAGCGACCAGCTGGACGACTGGATCATGCCCTTGTTCCGCAGCGAGGGCCACGCCCGGGCGCGGCTGCGCGAGGCGGCGTGCCTGCTCTCCGACATCGCCTGGCGCGAGCATCCGGACTATCGCCCGGAGCACGCCTTCACCCGCGCGCTTCGGCTGCCGGTCGCCGGCATCACGCATTCCGAGCGCGTGACCGTGGCGCTGATCCTGGCGATCCGCTACGGCGGCGGCGCCGACGCGCCGTTCATCGACCCGGTCCGGAGCCTGCTCGCCGAGGAGGACGTGGCCTTCGCGCAGCGGGTCGGCACGACGATCCGCCTCGCCTATTCCCTGAGCGGCGGCACGCCGCACATGCTGGGCCTGACCTCGATCGAGCGCAGCGGCGGCAAGCTGATGCTGCATCTGCCCAAGGGCGGCGAGACCCTGTTCGGCGAGGCGGTGCAGCGGCGGCTGGACGCGGTCGGCCGCGCCTTCGCCCTGCCGACCGCGATCGGATAAGCCAGGTCGGCCCGAGCCTTCGACCCCTCATCCAACTCCGGCCAGGCTCACTCCGCCCGATAGAGCGTCCAGGGAAATCCGGACAGGCCCCAGGAATCGTAATGCGCCTCCTTGCGGAAGGCGAGGGCGCAGCCCGGCGCGCCGATGGTCACGTCGTCGGGGATGTCCGCATGCAGGTCGCTGGTGAGCAGCCAGCGCGGATGGGTCTTGCAGACGTCGGCATAGTCCACGAAGGCCGCGCCGATCCCCAGCCGCGCCAGGTAGTAGTTGATCACCGGCCGGTCCCTGAGCTCGGTGTTGCTGGTGATCGGCCCGGGCCCCTCCTGCAGGACCCTCGTCAGCATGCCGACGACGTCGCCGCGCCCGACCCTGCGCAGCTTCTCGATCTCGAGGCTGTTGCCGATCAGGATCGCCGTCACCGCCAGGCCGGCGACGGCGCCCAGGGCGACGCCGCGGCGCTCCAGGCTGCCGTAGAGATCGCCGAGCAGCAGCAGGAAGGCGAGCCCCGGCAGCAGGTAGTAGCGCGGGATCTCGGTGTTCGGCAGATGCGCCGCCGCCATCGCCGCCGGCATGGCGAAGAGCACGACCAGGTAGAGCGCGGTGCGGCGGTCGCCGCGGTTGAGCGCCACGGCCAGCGCCGTCAGGGCCAGCACGATCGCCAGCACCGCCGCCTCCGGCACCGCGTCGGGCAGGCCGAGCAGATGGCGGAACAGCCGCGAGACGCCCTCCAGCATCCGCGCCGCGCTGAACGAGGACACGCCGCCCAGCACGTAGCCGCTGCCGAAATGCACCGCCGCGCCGACGACCAGCACGACCGGGATCAGCAGCCGGATCGTCCAGGCGAAGAGATCCCGCGCGATCTCGTAGGTCGCGCGCAGGCCGCGCCGCTCGCGCCAGGCGGTCCACAGCGTCCAGAGGCCGAGCGCGCCGATCAGGCCCGCCATCAGCGGCTGGAACAGCACGCCGGCGACGTTGCTGACGCCGAGCCACAGGCCGAGCCGCGCGCTGCGCTGCTCCAGCGCGCGCTCGGTCAACGCGATCGAGATCAGCGCGCAGAGCATCATGCCGGCATAGCCGCGCGCCTCCGATCCGGCGTTCACCATCGGATAGGCGAGGGCGAACAGGCCCATGGTGAGGATCACGGTCCCGGTGCCGCGTTCGCGCTGCAGCCAGCCGGCCATCGCCACGCCCGCCGTGCCGAGCAGGATGGAGAAGGCCCGGATGATCAGCGGCGGCCGGTCCGGCCCGGCCAGCCAGAGATAGAGCGTGTTCAGGTAGTGGTTGTTGTCGGTGGCGATCGAGGGGAGCACTTCGCCCCGCCGGATCTCATCCACCAGGTGCAGCGACCAGATCTCGTCGAGCCAGAGCTCGCCCTGGGCGCAGAAGACGCGGACCAGGAGCGCCACCGCCAGAAAAACCAGGGAACCGAGCAGCAGCCATGGATCGCGCGCCGCTCGGCTCAAGCGTTCAGACCTCGATGACCTTCACGCGCTTGCCGGCGGCGGTCAGCGCGAGCTTGCCGTGCTTGAGCTTCAGCGCTTCCTCGCCGAACAGCTCGCGGCGCCAGCCGCCGAGCGCCGGCACGTCGGCATCGTCATGCGCGGCGATCAGCTCCAGGTCGCCGCCGCTCGCCACCAGCTTCTGCGCCACCTCGTGCTGGTCGCAGCGGGTCTTGAGCAGCACGCGCAGCAGCTCGATCACCGGGCCGAGGCCCGGCGGCACCTCGGCGCGCGCTTCCACCGTCGGCGCCTCGCTTTCCGGGATCGCGAGGCCGCGGCGCACGGCCTCCAGGATCGCATCGCCCATGCGCCCTTCCGCGAAGTTCTTCGACAGGCCGCGGCAGCGGCCGAGCGCATCGGCATCCTTGGGCGGATGCGCGGCGATCTCGACCAGCGTCTCGTCCTTCAGGAGGCGGCTGCGCGGCAGGTCGCGGGTCTGCGCCTCGCGCTCGCGCCAGGCGGCGATCTCGCGCAGGACGGCGAGGAAGCGCGGCTTGTCGGAGCGGGTCTTCAGGCGGCGCCAGGCCTCTTCGGGGCGGACCTGGTAGGTCCTGGGATCCTCCAGGATCGCCATCTCGTCGGCCAGCCATCCGGTGCGGCCGGTCTGCTCCAGCTTCTTCTTCAGCTTGCCGTAGATCACCTGCAGGTGGGTCACGTCGTCCAGCGCATAGGCCAACTGGCGGTCGGTCAGCGGCCGGTGCGACCAGTCGGTGAAGCGCGAGAGCTTGTCGACCCGCGCATTGGCGAGCTTGGCGCAGAGCGTCTCGTAGCTCGCGGAATCGCCGAAGCCGCAGGCCATGCCCATGACCTGGGTGTCGGCGATCGGGGCGGGGACCTCGCCCATCATGTGGTAGAAGATCTCGAGGTCCTGCCGCGCGGCGTGGAACACCTTCACCACCGCCCGGTTCTTCAGCAGCTCGATCAGCGGCGAGAGGTCGAGACCATCGACCAGGGCATCGACCGCGGCCGCCTCATGGGGCGAGGCGAGCTGGATCAGGCAGAGCTGCGGCCAGAAGGTCCGGTCGCGCAGGAACTCGGTGTCGATGGTGACGAAGGGCTCGGCGGCGAGCCGGTGGCAGAGGGCGGCGAGACCGGCGGAATCGGCGATCAGGCCCGCGATGTGAGGCTTGTGGGAAACGTTCATGGCCGAACCTATAGCAGGGTTTTAGGGGCCGCCGGAAGCCAACTGCGCGGGGCAGCCATGCACCCCCGCGGGAAGCGCCCAAAGCCCCGGTCCGGAGGGGCGAAACCCTTGACAAAGCGCGGTTCTCCGTGCCTTTTGCGGCGCAAATCGCGGCTATTCCACAGAAGGACCGAGAGCCATGCATCCCTACCGCACCCATACCTGCGGCGCCTTGCGCGCGGCCGATTCGGGGCAGGTCGTCCGGGTCTCCGGCTGGGTGCACAGGAAGCGCGACCACGGCAACCTGCTGTTCATCGATCTCAGGGACCATTACGGCCTGGTCCAGGCCGTGCTCGACATTTCGAGCCCGCTCTTCCCCAAGGTCGAGCCGGTCCGCCTGGAGAGCGTCGTCACCATCACCGGCAAGGTGGTGAAGCGCACGCCCGAGACCGTCAACCCGAAGCTGCCGACCGGCGAGATCGAGATCCAGGTCCACGACTTCGCGCTGCAATCGGCCGCCGAGATGCTGCCGCTCCAGGTCAACAGCGACGAGGATTCCGGCGAGGACATCCGCCTGCGCTACCGCTTCCTCGACCTCAGGCGCGAGCGGGTGCACAAGAACATCGTGCTGCGGGCCAACGTGATCTCGTCGATCCGCCGCCGCATGGTCGCGGCCGGCTTCACCGAGTTCCAGACGCCGATCCTGACCTCGTCCTCGCCCGAGGGCGCCCGCGACTATCTCGTGCCCTCGCGCAACCATCCGGGCAAGTTCTACGCCCTGCCGCAGGCGCCGCAGCAGTTCAAGCAGCTCCTGATGGTGGCCGGCTTCGACCGCTACTTCCAGATCGCGCCCTGCTTCCGCGACGAGGACGGCCGCGCCGACCGCAGCCCGGGCGAGTTCTACCAGCTCGATTTCGAGATGTCCTACGTGACCCAGGAGGACGTGTTCAACACGATCGAGCCGGTGCTGCACGGCGTGTTCGAGGAGTTCGCCGGGGACCGCGCGGTCTCGCCGCTGCCGTTCCGCCGCATCCCGTACCAGGAATCGATGCTGCGCTACGGCGTCGACAAGCCCGACCTGCGCAACCCGATCCTGATCGCCGACGTGAGCGAGGTCTTCCGCGGCTCGGGCTTCGGCATCTTCGCCAAGGCGGTCGAGGCGGGCTCGGTGGTGCGCGCGATCCCGGCGCCGGGCGCCGGCGCCAAGCCGCGCTCCTTCTTCGACAAGTTCAACGACTGGGCGAAGGAGCAGGGCGCGCCGGGCCTGGGCTACGTCATCTTCGAGGCCGGCGGCGGCAAGGGTCCGATCGCCAAGAACCTCGACGAGGCGCGGCTCGCCAGGCTGAAGCAGGAGACCGGCTGCAAGGACGGCGATGCGGTGTTCTTCGCCAGCGACAAGAAGGACGCGGCGGCCAAGCTCGCCGGCCTCGTGCGCATCAAGCTCGGCGAGGACCTGGGCCTGATCGATCCCAAGCGCTTCGAGTTCTGCTGGATCGTCGATTTCCCGATGTTCGAGTTCAACGAGGAGCTGCAGAAGATCGACTTCAGCCACAACCCGTTCTCGATGCCCCAGGGCGGCCTGAAGGCGCTGGAGGAGCAGGATCCGCTCACCATCAACGCCTATCAGTACGACATCGTCTGCAACGGCGTGGAGCTCTCGTCGGGCGCGATCCGGAACCACCTGCCGGAGATCATGTACAAGGCCTTCGCGATCGCCGGCTACCCGGCCGCCGAGGTCGAGAACAAGTTCGGCGGCATGCTGAACGCCTTCAAGTTCGGGGCGCCCCCGCATGGCGGCTCGGCGCCGGGCATCGACCGCATCGTCATGCTGCTGGCGGAAGAGAAGAACATCCGCGAGGTGATCGCCTTCCCGCTGAACCAGCGCGCCGAGGACCTGCTGATGCAGGCCCCGTCGGAAGTCGCCGCCGCGCGGCTGAAGGAGCTGCACTTGAAGCTCGACCTGCCGCCGGTCAAGAAGTAGCGTCTCGCGTCCGATCCCCCACGAGACGGCAGGCATCGCGGCTGCAATCGACCCCGCCTTACCGCCCCATCTTGCGGCGGACTTGGGGCGGAGCGGCGACGGCGAGATTTTCTCGTCAAGGAATCTTCACGCACGCGACGAACCTCGAAGGGTCCGCACCTTGCTGGTGTCCGCGCCCCAAGATGGGCGGGCATGGATGGGATTGAATGCGCCCGCGCCGCTCGCGAACTCACACGACTGAACGATCCGGCGCGCAATCGCGCACTTCGACCCGGCATTTGCCTTTGCCGGCAAAGTAAGTCACACTTTCCGGGTCGAGCGCCGCCGCGAAGAGCCCCGGAAAGGGGCCGACCCTGAAACCGGCGCGCCGAAAGGCGCAACAGCAGCGATAGTGTGGATGTCCAGTCCTGTCGACGACGGCTTCGCCATGCCGGCCGAATGGCGCGAGCATGTGCGCTGCTGGATGGCGTGGCCGGTGCGCGCCGAGACCTGGGGCGAGCATCTCGACGCGGCGCGCGAGGCGGCCGCCGAGATCGCCAACACGGTCGCGCAGTTCGAGCCGGTCAGCATGATCGCCAAGCCGAAGAACGTGGCCGAGGTCTCGCTGCTGACCGGGCAGGGCGTCAGCCAGATGTCGCTGCAGCACGACGACTGCTGGATCCGCGACATGGGCCCGACCTTCGTCGTCAGCGGCGACAACCAGGTGGCCGGCATCGACTGGGCGTGGAACGCCTGGGGCCACCGCTACCAGGACTACGAGCGCGACGAGGCGGTCGCCGCGGCGCTGCTGGAGAACCTGAAGATGCGCCGCTACGCGGGCGGGCTGGTGATCGAGGGCGGGGCGCTCCATGTCGATGGCGAGGGCACGCTGATCACCACGGAATCGGTGCTGCTCAACCCGAACCGCAATCCCAACAAGAGCCGCGAGCAGATCGAGGAGGTCCTGATCGAGCTGCTCGGCGTGAAGCAGGTGATCTGGCTGGCCGAGGGATTGCAGGACGATTTCGGCGGCGGCCACGTGGAGAACCTCGCCCGCTTCGTGCGGCCGGGCGTCGTGCTGGCGCTGACCTCCAGCGATCCGGCCGATCCCAACCACCGCGTGCTTTCCGACAACCTGGCGCGGCTGAAATCGACCAAGGACGCCGCCGGCCGCGACCTTGAAGTCGTCGGAATCGAGCAGCCGCGGCCGCAATTCGACGCCGAGGGCCGGCGCCTCGCGCTCTCCTACGTCAACTTCTACCTGCCGAACGGCGGCGTCATCATTCCGGCCTACGAGGACGGCGCCGCGGACAAGCGCGCCTTCGACACGATCTCCCGGCTGTTCCCCAAGCGCGAGGCGATCCAGCTTCCGGCGATCGAGCTCGCCTATGGCGGCGGCGGCATCCATTCGATCTGCCTGCCGCAGCCGGCCGGCAGCGCCGCCATCGCCCTGCCGGACGACGTCCGGGTGGTGGACACGTCCGCCGCCTGATCTTCCCGGGATGCCTTGTCGGGGATGCCCGTCCGGGTGTTAAATCCCGGTCGCGCTGACATGCGGAAGCGGGGGCTTGGCATGACGGACGTCGACGAGGTGCGCGGCGTGCTGCTCGACCTGCTCGCCCAGGTGCAGCACAATCTCTCCGCCGAGCAGGCGGATCAGGCGGAGCGGCTGATCGAAGCGGGCAGCCACCGCCAGGCGGTGCAGACATTGTGCGGCTGGGCCAATGCCGGACGGCATCCCCTGCCGATGCACGCCCGGGCGATGGCGTTCAAGCTGGCGGACCGGCTGGGCATGGAGCCCGCCGATCTCGGCCTGCTGAACTGACGCCTCGGGCATCTGGTTCCGGCCTTCGCGCCGCGGCGGGCGCGATCACATCCCGGCGGCGATGCCGGCCTGGGTCTCGGCGATCGCGTCGTTGACCAGGTTGATCGCCTTGACGCGGTGGCCGGCCTTGTCGGGGATCGCGGCGGTCAGCTCGGCATTGGCGTTGCGCAGGGCGCGCAGCGCCGCCTGCATATGCGGTTGTGCGGCGACGGCGTAGCCGGCGGCGAAGGTCGCCGCCATGCCGAAGGCGGAGACCAGCGCGGCCTTGCGCAGCGAAATCGTCTTCATCTCGGGAGCTCCCCAGGGTTCTGTCGAGAAGCCGGATTCTAGCGGCCGATCGTGACATTCCCGAGGGGGAGAAGTGTAACGCCCTGTATCACGCCGCGCGCCGTTCGATACCTGACGGCGCCTCGCCCGCGACCGTGGTGCGGTAGAGCAGGCGCCGGTGGCCGTCATAGTCGTTGACCGCGAGATGCATGAGGCAGCGGTTGTCCCACATCGCGAGCGTGCCCGGGCGCCAGCGCAGCCGGCAGCAGAACTCGGCGCGGACATTGTGCTGGTGCAGGAAGTCCAGGATGGGCTTGGATTCCGCGGCCGTCATATTCTCGAAGCGCTGGGTGTAGACCGGGTTGACGAAGAGCGCCTTGCGGCCGGTGACGGGATGCACGCGCACCACGGGATGGAGCACCTCGCGGTCGGCGGAGGGATCGTTGCGCGCCATCTTGATCGAGCGGCTGACCGGCACGTCGGGGCTCGGTCCCATCGTGCCGTGCGGCCAGCCGGTATGGATCGCCTTCAGGGGATCGAGCAGCGCCTTCATGCCGTCGGAGAGCGCCTCATAGGCGAGATACTGGCTGGCCCAGATCGTGTCGCCGCCGACCGGCGGCAGCTCGACGGAATAGAGCAGCGTCGCGGCGGGCGGCTCGGCGAGGAAGGAGAAATCGGTGTGCCAGGTGCCGCCGAAGGTGGAGATCTTCTTCTCGTCCGCCTCCTTCAGCACGGCGATGACGTCGGGATGGCTGGCGACGCCCTGCACGTAGGGCACGCGCAGCACCGGCCCGAACCGGCCCGTGACCTGCAGCAGCTCGTCCAGGCCGAGCGACTGGTCGCGGAAGAACAGCACCGAACGCTCGGCGAAGGCGCGCTCGACCGCGGCGAGATCCTCGCGGCCGATATTCCTCAGGTCGATACCGGTCACCTCGGCGCCGAGCTCGGGCGTCACCGGTTGGATCGAGAGCATGGCGCGTACTCCTGCCGGTCGTGTTCAGCGGAGCATCATGCCGCACGGCCCTCGCCGTTCCAATGGGCCATCGCGCGGTCGATCCGCTCGGCCAGCGCCGGCGTGACCGAGGTCAGCGGCAGGCGCACCTCCGGGCTGTCGATCAGGCCCTGGCGGTAGAGCCAGTACTTGACCGGCGCCGGGCTCGGCTCGGCGAACAGCAGGCGCGTCAGCTCGGCGAGGTCGTGCCAGATCTTCAACGCCGCGCGGATGTCGCCGTCGTCGCGGTGGGCGGCATGCACGGCGGCGAAGCGCTCGGTCTCGACATGCGCCGAGCACAGGATGCCGCCATCCGCGCCCTGGGCCAGCGCCACGTGGAACTGCGCATCCTCGCCGCTCATCACCGCGAAGCCCGGCGGCTTGCGCCTGATGAGGTCGACGCTCTGCGCCGGGTCGAGGCAGCAATCCTTGACGCCGATGATGGTCGGCAGCTCGGCCAGCCGGAGCAGCGTGTCGTTGGCCATGTTGACGCCGGTGCGATAGGGGATGTTGTAGACCAGCATCGGCCGGTCGCCGGCCTCGGCGAGCCGCGCGAAGTGGCGGTAGAGACCCTCCTGCGACGGCCGCACGTAGGAGGGGCAGGAGATCAGATAGCCCGCCGCCGGCCAGTGGCCGATGCGGAGCAGCGTCTTCTCCAGCTTCGCGGTGTCGCTGCCGCCCAGGCCCAGATAGATCGGGATCAGATCGCCCAGTTCGTCGGCCGCGATCTGGGCCAGGCGCTCGGTCTCGCGCTCGTCGAGCAGCGGGCCCTCGCCGGTCGTCGCCGCGACGACCAGGCCGTCGACGGGCCGCGCGGCCAGGTGGCGCAACAGGCGTTTCAGCGAGACCTCGTCGACGGCGCCGTCCTTCATCGGGGTGACGAGCGGCAGCCAGACGCCGCGCAGCTCGGAGCGCACGGTGGGCGCGACCTCGCGGCGGCTGCCATCCGCATGGGGGCCGGGTGCGATGCTTTCGATGCTCATCTGCCGCTCCTCCTCGTTGGGCCGGGGCGGCGGGGTCAACAAAAAACCCCGCTCGATCCGGCGGGGTCCTGGTCTCGCTATGCGCGCATGATCAGCGCAGGCAAAGCTCCACGGCCCCCGGAGAGGGTCGCTTTTGCCACATAACGCAAATGGTCCGCTGATCGCGCATGCGGGGAGTATCGTCGAGGCTGCGGCAATCTGTCAACGAGTCTGTCCGAAATTTCCGCAAGCGGCCTCAATTGCCGCCGGGTGGGCGAAACGACCCGCCTGCGCTAACGGGCGAAGTCGCCTTCGTCCCAGTACAGGCTGTCGTCCGGCGCCCATTCGCCGCGGGCGTCCAGGGTCCACTGCTCGGAGAGATGGTACAGGCTGCCGGGCACCGAGCTTCCTTCGCGCGCCAGCACCAGCCGGCGCGGCCGGCCGCCGCAGGCGCGGCCGTCGCGGCGGGCGCGGCACAGAAGCGTGCCGATCAGGTCCACCAGCCGCATCCGCGGATGAAGATCCTGCGGTCCCGGATAGACCCGGTGGAGCCGGCCGCAGCGGTCGCACTGGGACATCAACTCGAAGCCGGCCAGATCCTCGACCGTGACCGGAAGCGGCACCGCCGGCGGCATCCGGGCCTCGATCGCCTCGGATGTCTCGAGCAGGGCCAGATTGCGCTTGGGGCGTGCCATCGGCGCCTCGCTGGAACGATGAAGTTCCCTGGAGAGAATCACAGCCGCCCGAGTCGGGTCCACCGGCTCCGCGCAGGCACGGACGGGCGGGATTCAGCCTCCGAGCAGGCGCCGGATATGGGCCAGGACCTCGGCCGGGTGATAGGGCTTTGCCAGGAAGAGATCGCAGGCGGTGGCGGGATCGAGCACGGTCACCGCGCCGGAGGTCAGGATCACCTTCACGCCGGGAAAGGCGCCGCGCAGCCAGGTCGCGAGATCGGCGCCGGTCCAGGCACCCGGAAGGTTGACGTCGGAGAAGACGATCTCGATCGGCTCCTTCGATTGCAGGATCTCCCGCGCCTCCTCGCCATTGGCAGCCTCCAGGACGCGGTAGCCGGATTCCCGGAGATGCCCGGCGATGTCGAGCCGGATCAGCACGTCGTCTTCCACCACCAGCACGGTCGAGACGTGCCTGGCTCCGTTGCCCGGCGGCGATGCATGTCCGGCCGCGCCAGAGCCCGGCTCCGTAGGATCGCCGGCGGCCACCCGCAATGCAGGCAGCATGAACTCCCCCCGATATATCTCCCCGCAGGATTGCTTCCGTCCGATCAACACGCCGGAATCGCGGGGGTTCCCGCCGGGGCTTACCGGCGATATCGGGGCGCAGCGGCTCCCGCAGCGGCTCCCGCAGCGACTCCCGCAGCGACTCCCATTGTCCCGGCCGGCAACGTAAAAGCCGTGGCACTTTCCTCGGCCTCTTGCGTTATTCGCGCGGACCCGAAAACCCACCGGCGCTTACGGAGGGCCCGATGACGAGCGAAACCTCCCCCGAATCCGGTACGAAAGCCAAGATCACGGTGATGGTCGTCGAGCCCGACATCCTGATCCGCATCGCCGTCGCCGACTACCTGCGCCATTGCGGCTTCGCGGTCATCGAAGCGCGCGCGGCCGAAGAAGTGCTCGCGGTGCTGGATTCCGGCCGCCCGGTCGAGATCGTGTTCGCGGAAGTCGCGCTTCCCGGGATGACCGGATTCGATCTGGCCAAGACGCTTCGCGCCCGCGATCCGTCGATCGGCGTCATCCTGACCTCCGGCGCCGAATCGGCCTCGGAGAAGGCGGGCGATCTTTGCGAGGGCGGGCCGCTCCCCAAGCCCTACAAGCACGAGGAGGTGCTGCGGCGCATCCGGCGGCTCCGCGAGGGCCGGCGCTAGACAAGAGTCTAGGTGGAGTGAGCGAAGGCTCGATTGTCGCGGGAAGCGAGCCGGGGCTCACTCCGCCGCGTTCACCGCGCCGCGGTCAACCGCGCGATCGACTGCGGGGTCGGTCCCGGGCGCGGCTTCGCGGGCGATGCCGCCATGGCCGATGCCGTCCTCGATGAAGCCGCCGGACTGCCGCTTCCACAGGCGCGCATAGGCGCCGTTCTTCGCCAGCAGCTCCGCATGCGTGCCGGCCTCGACGATGCGGCCCTGGTCCAGGACCACGAGGCGATCCATCCGCGCGATCGTGGAGAGGCGATGCGCGATGGCGATCACGGTGCGGCCCTGCATCAGGCCTTCCAATTGCTCCTGGATCGCCGCCTCGACCTCGGAATCGAGCGCCGAGGTCGCCTCGTCCAGCACCAGGATCGGCGCGTTCTTCAGGATCACGCGGGCGATGGCGATGCGCTGGCGCTGGCCGCCGGAGAGCTTCACGCCGCGCTCGCCGACATGCGCCTCGAAGCCCCTGCGGCCCTGCCAGTCCTCGAGCTTCTCGATGAAGTCGAGGGCATGGGCGCTGATCGCGGCCTGGCGCACCTCCGCGTCGGTGGCCGAAGGGCGGCCGTAGCGGATGTTGTCGCTGATCGAGCGGTGCAGCAGCGAGGTGTCCTGGGTGACGACGGCGATCTTGGCGCGCAGGCTCTCCTGCGTCACCTTCGAGATGTCCTGGCCGTCGACCAGGATGCGGCCCTCCTCGATGTCGTAGAAGCGCAGCAGCAGGTTGACCAGCGTGGACTTGCCGGCGCCCGACGGGCCCACCAGGCCGACGCGCTCGCCGGGGCGGATCGCGAGGTCGATGCCCTTGAGCAGGCCGCGCTTGGTGCCGTAGCCGAAGCGCACGTGCTCGAAACGGACCTCGCCTTCCTTGATGGCGAGCGTGCCGGCATCGCTGCGGTCGGCCATCTGCCGCGGCACGGCGATCGACTTCATGCCGTCCTGCACCACGCCGACATTCTCGAAGATCGCCGTCACGTTCTGCGCCACCCAGCCGGCGATGTTGGCGATCTGCCAGGTCAGGGGCAGGGCCATGGCGACGGTGCCGACGGTCACGCTGCCGCGGGTCCAGAGCCAGACCGCGATGGCGCCGGTCGAGACCACCATGCTGGCATTGAGCGTCACCAGGCAGAGCGTGAAGACGGTGATGTAGCGCTGCTGCCGGTGGAAGGTGAAAGTGTGCTCGTCCACCGCCTGCTGGACGAAATCGTCCTCGTCCTTCGGCTTGGCGAAGAGCTTGACGGTCAGGATGTTGGTGTAGCTGTCGACGATGCGCCCGGTCAGCGCCGAGCGCACCTCCGACATCTCGCGGGAGCGTTCCCTGAGGCGCGGCACGAAGTAATAGAGCAGGCAGGCATAGGCGACGAACCAGACCGACATCGGGATGCAGAGCCGGAGGTCGTTCGACGCCGTCAGCACGATGGCGCTGCCGCCATAGACGAAGATGTACCAGACCGCGTTGGTGCCGGCGACGACCGACTCCCGCAGCGCCGGGCCGGTCTGCATCACGCGATTGGCGATGCGCCCGGCGAAATCGTTCTGGAAGAAGGTCCAGCTCTGGCGCACGACGTGCCAGTGGCTCTGCCAGCGGATCACGTTGGTCATGCCCGGCGCGATCGCCTGGTTGGTGATCAGGTTCTGCAGGAACACGACCGACGGCCGGATGACCAGCAGCATCACGGCCATGAACAGGAGCTGGTGCCAGTGGTCGGCGAAGAGCTGGGAGGGCGTGGTGCTCGACAGCAGGTTGACGACGCGGCCGATGAAGGCGGGGATGGTCGCGTCGACCGCGGCGACGGTGAAGCCGATGACGAACAGCGCGATCACCAGGCCCTTGGCCTGGCGCGCGTAATGCCAATAGAAGGCGCCGAGTCGCGCCGGCGGCGCCGCCTCGGGCGAGAGCTCGGTCGGCTTCAGCAGATTTTCGAAAAAGCCGAACAAATTCATGCGGTCTTCCGGACGCGTTTTAGGCCCTGGGCGGCAAGGCCCAGCGCCGGCTGAAGTTGATACGACGAGAGGGGGAAGTGTAGGCGCTTTTGGCGGCGCGAGGGGTGCGGAAGTTGGGATGGGGGTGTGCGTTCGGCGCGGGGGCGTTCCGGAGCGCAGTGCTGGATTGGACGGCGAGACCGATCGGCCGCATCGCGCCTGCAGTCAACCCCACCCATACCCGCCCCATCTTGGGGCCGGGACATGGGCAGGTTGCGAACTCATGGACGCACGTCGCGTGCGCGATGACTATCGATGAATGCGCTCGACGTCGCCGCTCCGCCCCCAAGATGGGCGGCAAGGTGGGGTTGATGCGTGATGAATGATCCCGCCGAGAACTCAACGCACGTGCAACGCAACGCGCCTCACCCCGCCGCGAACACCCGCGCGCCCGAAAATGTCAGCGATACCTCGGTCCCCGGCGTCAGCAGCAGCTGCCGGCTGGCATCGTGCGGCAGGTTCGCCTCGATCTGCGTTTTCGTATCGCGGCGCTGCAGCTCGACGCGGATGCCGGGGCCGGCGGTGAAGACGTGGCGGATCACCGCCGGAAGCCCGGGCTCGTCGGCGGCGCGCAAGGTGATGTCGTGCGGCCGCACATAGGCGAGGCCCGGCAGGTCGCGGGCGGATGAGAATTCCGGCGCCGAGACCACCAGCGGGCCGATCCGCGCATGCCCTTCCTGGATGCGGCAGTCGAAGCGGTTCACGTTGCCCATGAACTCGTAGACGAAGGCCGTCTCCGGCCGGTGGTAGACGTCGTCCGGCGTGCCGACCTGCTCGATGCGGCCGGCGCTCATCACCGCGACCCGGTCGGCGAGCTCCAGCGCCTCCTCCTGGTCGTGGGTGACGAAGACCGATGTGAGCTGCATCTCGTCATGCAGCCGGCGGAGCCAGCGGCGCAGCTCCTTGCGCACCTTGGCGTCGAGCGCGCCGAACGGCTCGTCGAGCAGCAGCACCGAGGGCTCGATGGCGAGCGCCCGGGCCAGCGCGACGCGCTGGCGCTGGCCGCCGGAGAGCTGGCTCGGGAAGCGGGCGCCGAGCTGCTCGAGCTGCACCAGGTGCAGGAGCTCATCGACGCGGCGCTTGATCTCGGAGGCGGCGGGCTTGGTCGCCTTCGGCCGCACCTTCAGGCCGAAGCCCACGTTCTCGGCCACGGTCATGTGGCGGAAGAGGGCGTAGTGCTGGAACACGAAGCCGACCTTGCGGTCGCGCAGCGAGTGGCCGGTCACGTCCTCGTCGTTGAAGCGGACCTCGCCCGCGTCCTGGGTGTCGAGCCCGGCCATGATCCTGAGCAGCGTGGTCTTGCCCGAGCCGGACGGGCCGAGCAGGGCCATGAACTCGCCCTTCTCGACGGTGAGGCTGACGTCCTTCAGCGCGGTGAACTGGTTGAAGGTCTTGGTGATGCCGATCGCCTGCAGGCTCATGGCTTCTCCTAATGTCCGCTCCCGCCGGAGAGGCGGCGCCCGAGACGCCATTCCAGCAGGCTCTTTCCGATCAGGGTGACGAGCGCGAGCAGCGCCAGCAGCGAGGCGACCGCGAAGGCGCCGACGAAATCGTACTCGTTGTAGAGGATCTCGACATGCAGCGGCATGGTGTTGGTGACGCCGCGGATATGCCCCGAGACCACCGAGACCGCGCCGAACTCGCCCATGGCGCGCGCGTTGCAGAGCAGCACGCCGTAGAGCAGGCCCCAGGTGACGTTGGGCAGGGTCACGCGGAAGAAGGTCTGCAGGCCGCTGGCGCCGAGCGAGACGGCGGCCTCCTCCTCCTCGGTGCCCTGCTCCTGCATCAGCGGGATCAGTTCGCGGGCGATGAAGGGGAAGGTGACGAAGATGGTCGCCACGACCAGGCCGGCGACGGTGAAGATGATCTTGACGTGCCAGGCCTCCAGCAGCGGCCCGAACCAGCCATGGGCGCCGTAGAGCAGCACGTAGATCAGCCCCGAGATCACCGGCGAGACCGAGAAGGGGAGGTCGATCAGCGTGATCAGCACGCTCTTGCCGCGGAACTCGAACTTGGCGATGGCCCAGGCGGCGCACAGGCCGAAGACCAGGTTGAGCGGCACCGCGATCGCCGCGACGGTCAGGGTCAGGCGGATGGCGGAGAGCGCGTCCGGGTCGGCGATGGCCGAGAAGTAGTGGCCCAGGCCGTCGGCCAGCGCCTCGGTGAAGACGGCGACCAGCGGCAGGACCAGCATCAGCCCCATGAAGGCGAGCGCCACGCCGATCAGGAGGACGCGGGTGAGCGCCGATTCCGTCGTCGCCGGGCGGATCGGGCGCGGCGGGGCCGCGGTCGACGGCGCGATCTCGGGCGAGAGGGCCATGCCGGCATCCACCGGGGCGTTCATTGGCTGCGATCCTCGTGCCGGCGCGACCAGCGCTGCAGCAGGTTGATGATCAGCAGCATGACGAAGGAGGCGGCCAGCATCACGACCGCGATGGCGGCGGCGCCGGCATAGTCGAACTGCTCGAGCTTGGTGACGATGATCAGCGGCGCGATCTCCGAGCGCATCGGCATGTTGCCGGCGATGAAGATCACCGAGCCGTATTCGCCCACCGCGCGGGCGAAGGCCAGCGCGAAGCCGGTGAGCAGCGCCGGGAAGATCGAGGGGAGGATCACCATGCGGAAATTCTGCCAGCGCGTGGCGCCGAGGCTGGCCGCCGCCTCCTCGACCTCCTTGTCGAGGTCGAGCAGCACCGGCTGCACCGTGCGCACGACGAAGGGCAGGCCGATGAAGGTCAGCGCCACCACGACGCCGAGCGGGGTGAAGGCGACCTTCAGGCCGAGCGGCATCAGCAGCTTGCCGATCCAGCCGTTGGGCGCGTAGAGCGCGGTCAGCGCGATGCCGGCGACGGCGGTCGGCAGCGCGAACGGGAGATCGACCAGCGCGTCCACCACGCGCTTCATCGGGAAGGCGTAGCGGGCGAGCACCCAGGCGACGACCAGCCCGAACACGCCGTTGATCAGCGCCGCGATCGCCGAGGCGCCGAAGGAGAGCTTCAGCGAGGCGAGGACGCGCGGCGCCGTCACCGCCTTGACGAAGCCGTCGAGGCCGAGCTCGGCCGGGCGGAACAGCAGCGCCGCCAAGGGCAGCAGCACGATCAGGCCGAGATAGACGAGCGTGTAGCCGAAGGTGATGCCGAAACCCGGCAGCACGCTGGCGCGCTTCCATTCGGTCCGGCGGCGCCGCGCGGGGAGGGCCGGAACAGCCGTGTCCGTCACCGGGCGCGCCAGACCATGCCGGTCTGCTCTCGGGTCATTTCACACTAATTCTAGTTTAATACTAGAGTTAAGGTAATCATATGCCGGCACCCGCCACAAGCTCTGCGGTCCGGCCGGTCATCACGTCGCTGAGGCTGGTATTGTCCAGGATGCGGGCCGTCGAATCCCTGACCTGCAGCAATACCTTGCGGATTTCGCAGGTTTTCTCGTCCTGGCAGTCGTCGCAGCGGCGATAGGCGGTGCGACTGGCGCAGGGGAGCTGGGCCAGGGGCCCGTCGATGATCCGGATCACCTGGCCGAAGAAGATCTGCGAGGGCGGGCGGGCCAGGAGATAGCCGCCCTTCTTGCCGCGCTGGGAATGGACCAGGCCATGGCGCTTCAGATCGAGCAGGATCAGCTCCAGGAATTTCTTGGGCACCGATTGCTGGTCTGCGATCTCGGAAATGAAGACCGGAACCTCGGGTTCCGCGCGCGCCAGATAAAGCAAGGCGCGCATGGCGTATTTGGCCTTTTGGGAGAGCATCGACCGTAATCTCTATTAAATCGATAGACAATTACTCCCAGGCCATCATTTCGTCAAGGTCCCCGGGTCTGGTCCATGGGCAGCTTGCCGCGCCGCCGCAAGCCGGGCACACACAGGCAGACCGCAAGAGGGGCTCACGTCGATTCGCGCATGTTCTCCCTGAAATCCGTCGCCACGGTGGGCGGCCTGACGCTGGCGAGCCGGGCGCTGGGCTTCCTGCGCGAAGTGCTGATGGCGCAGTTCTTCGGCACCGGGCCGATCGCCGAGGCCTTCGTCGTCGCCATGCGGCTGCCGAACCTCTTTCGCCAGCTCTTCGCCGAGGGCGCCTTCAACTCGGCCTTCGTGCCGATGTTCGCCGGCGAGCTGGAGACCCCAGGGCCGAGGGGGGGGCCGATGGGCGCCCGGCGCTTCGCCGAATCGGTGCTCTCGGCCCTGCTGCTGGTGCTGGCGGCGCTGACGGTCGTCGCCGAGCTCGGCATGCCCTGGCTGATCCGGGTCTTCGCCCCCGGTTTCCACGAATACCCGGAGAAGTTCGCGGCGGCGGTGCTCTTCACGCAGATCACCTTCCCCTATCTCCTCTTCATGTCCCTGGGGGCGCTGCAGGGCGGGGTGCTGAACGCGCTGGGCCGGTTCGCCGATGCGGCGGCGGCGCCGATCCTCTTGAACGTCGTGATGATCGTCGTGCTCTACACCCTGGTGCCGCCGACCTTCGACGCCGAGGGGCACGTCACCGCACGGTCGGGCGAAATCCTCAGCATCGCGGTCACGGTCGCGGGCATGCTGCAATTCCTCTGGCTGGCGGTGACCTGCCAGCGGACCGGGATGCACCTGCACCTGCCCTGGCCGAACCTGAGCCCGGCGGTCAAGCGGGTGATGGTGCGCATGGTGCCGGGCCTGGTCGGCGGCGGCGTCAACCAGATCAACCTGACGGTCGCCACCATCCTCGCCACCCTGCAGCCCCAGGCGGTGACCTATCTCTATTACTCGGACCGGCTCTACCAGCTTCCCCTGGCGCTGATCGGCTCGGCGATCGGCGTGGTGCTGCTGCCCTCGCTGACTCGGGCGCTCAGGGGCCAGCGGCCGGAGGAGGCGATGCGGATCTTCAACCGGGCGATCGAGATGGGCTTCTTCCTGTCGCTGCCCGCGGCGGTGGCGCTGACCGTCGCCGCCCTGCCGATCATCACCGTGCTCTACGAGCGCGGCGCCTTCAGCCATGCGGATTCGGTCCATGTCTCCTACGCGCTGACCGCGATCGCCCTGGGATTGCCGGCCTACGTGCTGAACAAGTCGCTCTCGGCCGGCTTCCTGGCGCGGGAGGACACAATGACGCCCTTCCGCTTCGCGGTGATCGGGGTGTGCGCCGACATCGCGATCAGCCTCAGCCTGTTCCCGTTCATCCATTACATCGGCATCGCGCTGGGAACGGCCGGGGCGGCCTGGGTGAATTGCGGGCTCTTGTACTTCACCCTGCGCAGGCGCGGCTACCTGGTGCTGGACCGGAAGCTGTTCCGCACCCTGCCGCGACTCGCCCTGGCGGCGGCGGTGCTCGGCGTCGCCCTTTGGTGGGGGATCAAGCCGTTGCAGGCGTTTCTTGCGGACGGGGAAGCAGTCCGGATGCTGGCGCTCGCCGTGCTGGTCGGCGGCGGCATGGCGCTCTACCTCGTGCTGGTGATCGCCACCGGCGCCATCCCGCGCCGGGAGCTGATGCGTTTCATCCGGCGCGGATGAATCTCTCCATCACCATCTGGTCAAACCACGCGCGGTTGTGAGAGTGTCATGCGGTCTGATTGATCGCGTACCCGGACACACTCGACAGGAGAGGCTCGATGGCACGGAAGGCCGCATCAAAGACCAAAGCCAAAGCGAAGAAGAAGGCCAAGGCCAAGACCAAGGCGAAGGCCAAGAAGACGAAGAAGCTGGCAAAGCGCGTCGCCCGCCCGAAGGCGAAGGCGAAGGCCCGCAGGAAATCGGCGCCCAAGGCGAAGGCCAAGAAGGCCGCAAAGAAAGTCGCGAAGAAAGTCGCGAAGAAGAAGGTCGCCAAGAAGGCGGCGCCGAAGATGAGCGCGCCCAAGCCGGCGATCCCGGCACCGAAGCCCGCAGCGGCGCCGAAGATGAGCGCGCCCAAACCGGCACCCGCCCCCAAGCCCGCACCGGCGCCCGCGCCGCTGCCGGTCGAGGTGAAGCAGCCGCTGTCGGAGCCGTCGCCGGCGCATCCGGCGCCGGAGAGCCCGGAGGCGGCCGAAACCAGCTCCTGACGGAGAGGTCGCCATGGCACGCAAGGTGAAAGCGAAGGCGAAAACGGCGCGGCCAAAGGTGAAGGCGAAACCGGCGAAGGCGGCCAGGCCTTCGCCGGCGCCCGGCCACCTCCCCGCGGGCTATCGCAGCATCCAGCCCTATCTGATCGTCGATGGCGCGGCCAAGGCGATCGCCTTCTACAAGGCGGCGTTCGGCGCGAAGGAGAGGATGCGGCTGCCGGCGCCCGGCGGCAGGATCGGCCATGCCGAGCTGGAGATCGGCGACAGCGTGGTGATGCTGGCCGATGAGGCGCCGGACTGGGATGCCTACGGTCCCGGCAAATATGGCGGCTCGCCGGTCAGCATCATGATCTATGTCGCCGATGTCGATGCGGTGGTGAAGAAGGCGGTCAAGGCCGGGGCGAAGCTGACCCGGGAGGTCAAGGACCAGTTCTACGGCGACCGGGCGGGCGGCATCGACGATCCCTTCGGCCATCACTGGCACATCGCCACCCATATCGAGGACGTGTCGCCCAGGGAGATGAAGCGCCGGATGGACGCGATGGCGACCGGCTGAGCGTCGCGCCGGATCTACGCCACCGGATCCAACAGCGGCTTGCCGGCGAAGAAGGCCGCGAGGTTGTCCAGCGCCTTGAAGCCCATCGCGTTGCGGGTCTCGACCGTGGCGCTGCCGAGATGCGGCAGCAGGAACACGTTCGGCAGCGCGCGATAGGCCGGGTTCAGGTTGGGCTCGTTCTCGAACACGTCGAGGCCGGCGGCGAACAGCTTGCCCGACTTCAAGGCCGCGATCAGCGCCTCGTCATCGACCAGGCCGCCGCGGGACGTGTTCACCACCACCGCGCCGTCGGGCAGCCTGGCGATCCGCGCCGCGTTCAGCCAGCGATAGGTCTCCGCGCCGCCCGGCGCGTTGATCGACAGGAAGTCGCAATGCGGCAGCATCGCCTCGGGATCGGCGTGGAAGGTCGCCTCCTGCTCGAGCTCGGCGGCGAGCCGGCGGCGGTTCGAATAGTGGATCTGCATGTCGAAGGCCCGCGCCCGCTTCGCCACCGCCTGGCCGATCCGGCCCATGCCGAAGACGCCGAGGCGCTTGCCGGTCATGTGCACGCCCAGCATGTAGGTGGTGGACCACGACTTCCAGGTCGCGTCGCGCACGGCGCGCTCGCCCTCGTAGGCGCGGCGCGCGGCGCCCAGCATCAGCAGCAGCGCGATGTCGGCGGTCGCGTCGGTCAGCACGTCGGGCGTGTTGGAGACCGGCAGGCCGCGCTTCCTGCAGGCCGCGAGGTCGATATGCTCGTAGCCGACCGAGAAGGTGGCGATCATCCGGATCGAGGCGGGCAGGCGCTCGATGAGCGCGGCGTTGACCTTGTCCGCCGGCGTCACCAGCAGGGCGTCCTTGCCTTGGGCGCCGGCGATGATCTGGTCGGGGGAGAGGATGTGGTCGTCGGGATTGGTGAGCGCGTCGAACTCCTTCAGCAGGCGTTCGGTGACCGCCGGCGGCAGGCGGCGGGTGACGAGCAGTTTCGGCTTCGCGGTCATCATGCATCCCCAGTTCGCGCAATAGGCGGAATCTCGCGGTTTCGCGCCTTGCGGGGATGCCTGGAAACGGCTTGAATTGCCCGGCAAACGACAGGGGGCGGACGACAGCAGGACGCCATGGCCATCATGCCGGTTTTCAAAGCGGCGCGCGTCACGATCCCGGCGGGCGCCGTGCTCGCGATCCTCGCCATGCCGAGTGCCGCCGACACGCTGGTGGCGCATCACGCGACCTACGCCCTGAGCCTCGCCCCCGGCAACGCCAACAGCAGCATCACCGGCGCCGACGGGATCATGGTCTACGACCTCAAGGACACCTGCGACGGCTGGGCGACCGACCTGAAGATGAAGGTGATCATCGCATTCGACAACGGCGATGCGCGGACCTTCGAGACCTCGCAGGTGACCTGGGAGGCCAAGAGCGGCAAGTCGTTCCGCTTCATGACCAAGACCGGCACCGGCGGCGGGGACGATCAGACCAGCCAGACTCGCGGCGAGGCGCGGATCAACTCCAGCGGCGAAGGCTCGGTGGTCGCCGACCTGCCGGTCCAGGCCGAGGCGAAGCTGCCCGCCGGCACCTTGTTCCCGGTCGCGCAGACCGACCTCGTGCTGAAGCAGGCGGCGGCGGGCGAGACCTTCGTCAGCGCCGAGGTGTTCGACGGCACGATCCCGACCCAGGCGGTGCAGGAGACGGCGCTGATCGGCGCCGGGGAGAAGGACTGGAACGCGATGGGAAAGAAGTTCCCGGAGCTTGCCGGCCTCACGTCCTATCCGGTCGGGCTCGCCTATTTCATCGGCGACAGCACCGATGCGACGCCGGACAACGAGCAGTCGATGCGGCTCTACGACAACGGCATCGTCGGCCTGTTCGATTTCGACTTCGGCCAGGGCGGCATCAAGATCCGGGCATTGCTGGACCAGTTGAAGCTGCAACCGGCGCCGGGGTGCTGAATCTCCGGGCGATTGTCGCTCGATCTCTCCGACGGGCCGCGCGAGACCGCCTAACCCCGCAGGCTCCGGCCCTTGACGATCGCATTGCCGCCGAGCTTCTTCCGGACCTCGTCCATGGCGCGCTCGACCTTGCGGCGCTGGTCGGCGCCGGGATCGGCGAGGTCGATGGGGTCGGCATCCTCGGCGCCGTGCAGGTCGTCGGCGCCGATGCCGATCAGGCGGAACTTCTCCCCGGTGGCCTCGCGGCGGAGCAGGATCTCGCCCGTGCGGTACAGCGTCTCGGCGAGCTGGGTCGCGTGCGGCAGGCGGATCTGCCGCGAGACCAGCTTGAAGCCGGCCGTCTTCAGCTTGAGATGCACCACGTGGCCGGAGAGCGCGGCGCGCTTCAGGCGGTGGGACACCTTCTCGCAGAGCGGCCAGAGCTCGGTCAGCAGCGCCTCGGGGTCGGCGATGTCGATGTCGAAGGTGGTCTCGGCCGAGATGCTCTTGGCCTCGCCCTCGGGATCGACCACGCGATCGTCCTCGCCGCGGGCGAGATGGAAGAGATGCGCGCCCATGCGGCCGTAGCGCGCGGCGAGGTCGCGCTCGGTCATCTGCTGCAAGGCGCCGATCGTCGAGATGCCGTCCTTCTCCAGCCGCTCGCGCATCACCTTGCCGACGCCCCAGATCAGCGAGACCGGCTTCGCGGCGAGGAACGCCAGCGTCTCGGCGCGGCCGATCACGGCGAAGCCGCGGGGCTTGTCGAGGTCCGACGCGATCTTCGCCAGGAACTTGTTGTGGCTGAGCCCGATCGAGACGGTGATGCCGACCTGGCGCTCGATCTCCCGGGCGAGCCGGTTGAGCGTCCGCGCCGGCGTCATCCGGTGCAGCTTCTCCGTGCCCGAGAGGTCGAGGAAGGCCTCGTCGATCGAGAGCGGCTCGACCAGCGGGGTCCATTGCAGCATCAGCGTCCGCACCTGCTCGCCGGCCTCGCGGTACTTCGCCATGTTCGGCGGCAGCACCACCGCCTCGGGGCAGAGCTTCCTGGCCTTGAACATCGGCATCGCCGAACGCACGCCCGACATCCGCGCGATGTAGCAGGCGGTCGAGACCACGCCGCGATGGCCGCCGCCGATGATCAGCGGCTTGTCGCGCAAGGACGGATCGTCACGCTTCTCGATCGCGGCATAGAAGGCGTCGCAGTCGATATGGGCGATCGAGAGCCGGTCGAGCTCCGGATGGCGCAGCAGGCGCGTCGAGCGGCAGGCCGGGCAGCGGCGTTCGGTATCGCCGACCGCCTGCCCGCAATCCCGACAGAAGCCGGGCATGGCATTCTCCACCGCGCCCGGGGTATTTCCGCTTTCCGGCTGCATCGAGCGATCCGATTCCGCCTTTGGAAGCCGAGAATAGCAGGATCGGGGCAAGGCCCGCGATCCGGCCTGAATCCGAACCCTATCAAGGGCTTGGATCATCCGGGCCGGTAAACTGGCCCTTTGAAAAGCAACACTTCATTTACTATCATGGTTTACTTTGAGCCCGACCGCCCGGCCGCGGGCCGTGCGGGACCGTTTAGTGCGTGCGACCAAGGGAAGGGGACAGCGTCCGCCAAGGGCGCTCGTAAAGGGGTCATGAACGACAAGCCGCAGCTCTCTCCCGAGGAAAAGCGCAAGCGCGCCGCGGAGAAGACGATTCTGATCGTCGAGGACAACGAGCTCAACATGAAGCTCTTCCACGACCTCATCCAGGCGCATGGCTACAACATCCTGCAGACCAAGGACGGCATGGAGGCGCTGAAGCTCGCGCGCCAGCACAAGCCGGACCTGATCCTGATGGACATCCAGCTTCCCGAGGTCTCCGGCCTCGAAGTCACCAAGTGGATCAAGGAGGACGACAATTTGAAGTCGATCCCGATCATCGCGGTGACGGCCTTCGCCATGAAGGGCGATGAGGAGAAGATCCGGGAGGGCGGTTGCGAGGCCTATATCGCCAAGCCCATCTCCGTCGTCCAGTTCCTGGAAACCGTCGATCGCTTCCTGCAGTAGCCGGGCATGTCGGCACGCATTCTGGTGGTCGACGACATCGCCGCGAACGTGCGGCTGTTGGAGGCCAAGCTCGCAGCCGAATACTTCGAAGTGGTGACCGCCTCCAGCGGTCCCGAGGCGCTGCAGATCATCGAGCGCAACGCGCCGGACATCGTGCTGCTCGACGTCATGATGCCGGAGATGGACGGGTTCGAGGTCTGCACCAAGATCCGCGCCAACCCGAAGACCCGCTTCCTCCCCGTCGTCATGGTGACGGCGCTGTCCGATCCCAGCGACCGGGTGCGCGGCCTGGAGGCCGGCGCCGACGATTTCCTGACCAAGCCGGTCAACGACCTGGCGCTGTTCGCCCGCGTGCGCTCCCTCGTCCGCCTGAAGATGATGATGGACGAATGGCGGATGCGCGAGCAGACCTCGGGCCAGTTCGACCTCCTGGCCGCCGATGCGGAGCCGGCCCCCGAGGACGACCGCAACGCCGAGATCCTGCTGGTCGAGAGCTTCCAGCCGGCCGCGCAGCGCATCGTCGGCGTGCTCTCGGGCGACGGCAACAAGGTCGAGGTCGCCGATTCGATCGCCAAGGGCATGGAATGCGCCTCCAAGGCGCGCCATGACCTGATCATCACCAACATCCAGGTGGCGGGCGAGGACGGCCTCAGGCTGTGCTCGCATCTCCGTTCCCAGGAGGAGACGCGGCAGGTGCCGATCCTCCTCATCGTCGAAGACTACGACATGCCGCGCCTGATCAAGGGGCTCGACATCGGCGCTTCCGACTACCTGATGAAGCCGATCGATCCCAACGAGCTGCTGGCGCGGGTCCGCATCCAGATCCGCCGCCGGCGCTACCAGGACCGGCTGCGCGCCAATTTCGAGCGCAGCCTGTCGCTCGCCCTCACCGACGCGCTGACCGGGCTCTACAACCGCCGTTACGCGCTGCGGCACCTCGACGGCCTGATGCGCCGGGTTGTGGCGACCGGCAAGACCCTCGGCGTCCTGGTCTGCGATCTCGACCGGTTCAAGTCGGTCAATGACAGCTACGGCCATGCGGCCGGCGACGAGGTCCTGAAGCAGTTCGCCCAGCGCGCCACCGCCTGCATGCGCAACATCGACATGCTGGCCCGGATGGGCGGCGAGGAGTTCGTCGCCTTCCTGCCCGACACCGACGGCCAGACGGCTTTGCGCGTCGCCGAGCGCCTGGTGAAGAAGGTGGGCGAGACCCCGATGATCGTCGACGGCGCGCCGAACGGCGAGCTGACCGTGACGGTCTCGGTCGGCGTCGCCTCGACCAATGTCGAGATGCCGGGCGACGAGTTGATCAAGCTCGCCGACGCCGCGCTCTACCGCGCCAAGGAAAGCGGCCGCAACCGCGCCATCGCCGATCCGGCGAGCCTTTTATAGGCATGATTTGGAGGCCGCTGCCTCAGCGGCCGCTTCAAAGCCAATGCCTTCGATCTGCCGCCAACAGCGCCGAGTGACGGGCGTCACGGATAGGGCCCTCCGATGATTGCCCCGGAACGCCAGGTGAACTAGAATCCCGCGACGCGCATTCGCCAACCCTGTCTTTCGTCAACCCTGTCTTTCGCCAACCCTGTCCCTCTCCAACGTAGACCGGGCGTAGACGAAACGAAGAATCCGGTTCGTCGCCGCGGGGTGGCATAAAGCATTCGCCATCAAAGGCTTGATGCGCCTTTACAGCCCCTCCGGGGCGGCTGTGCCCGTCAAAGCCATCGCTGCTGCCGGAGCGGGTGGAGGATCGGGAGCGTTCAGCCGACCTTCGCCAGCACCGCCGCGGCTTTCAGGAACGCTTCCTGCGGCATGTCCGCCGTCGCCCATTGCGGCTGCAGGCCATAGCCCGGCAGGTCGGCGATGCGGGCCTGCAGATAGTCCCGTGCCACGATGTAGCGCCGCGACATGCCGCGCGTGTTCGCATCGCGGAAGGGCTCGATCATGAAGGCGTGGCCGCTGGCGACGCGCACGATCTCGGCGAACACTTTCGTGCGGATGCGGTTCATCTGCTCGAGCGCGAGGCAGGTGAAGACGAGATCGAAGCTCTTGTCCGCGAAAGGCAGGGCCGAGGCATCGCCGGTCTGGAAGTCGATGCGGCGGAAGGCGGCGGGATCGGCCAGCGACAAGGGCGCGAAGGCCTGGAGATAGTCGGGCAGCAGGGCCTGCTGCTGCAGCGCCTTCGCCGCGGCGATGCCTTCGGTCGTGAGGTCGATGCCGGCGAACCGCACCTTCGGAAACCGGCCGGCGAGCAGCAGCAGATTGATGCCGTTGCCGCAGCCGACCTCGAGGACGCGCTTGGGCTGCAGGAGCTCGATCGCGCGGACCAGGAAAAGCTGGCGGATGCGGGTGCCGCCGCGGTTGCTGGCGAGATAGTGCCTCGGGCCCCATTGCCAGAGGCTCTTTTGCTCCGGCGCGCGGTCGAGGCTGTAGCTGCGATAGTCGATGCTGCGCCATTCGGCGCCGTATTCCGCGGCAACCGCGGCCTGCATCCGGCGCTGGCCGAGGCCGAAGCGGCGCCGGAGATACTGCTTCCAGATCTTCGAATCCCGCCTGGCGGCGCGGCGGCGCCATTCCGCATCGTCGGTCCGGGCGAAGGGCGCGAACAGGCGCTCGACCTCGTCCCGGGTGATACCGAGGGGAGTCCGATCGAGCGGCAGGAGAGCGGTCATCGAGAGCTTCGGCACCAATGAAAAAGGGGCGCCGGGCGCCCCTCGTTCCCAAGACGGCGGCGGAAGCCGGACTACTTGATCTTCGCTTCCTTGAAGGCGACGTGCTTCTTGATCACCGGGTCGTACTTGCGGAACTCGAACTTCTCGGTGGTCGAGCGGGGGTTCTTCTTGGTGACGTAGTAGTAGCCGGTGTCGGCCGTGCTCACCAGTTTCACCAGGATGGTCGCTTGCTTCGCCATGATGCGGTCTCGAAATCGGGGTGGCTGAAAAGTCGCGGCACCATAGCGATAAAGCCCGCCCTGTCAAGCCGAAGGGGCAAGGGCGCGAGCCTCAGGCACGCGCCCGATGGCGCGACAGGGTCATGATATCCTTGCGGTAATTCAACAGCTTAGGGGCGATTGCGCCGGCCGGATGCCGGGCCCGCCAGCGGCGCAGGGCTTCCTCCAGCACATACTGGGTGACGTCCACGATCTCCAGCCCGCCCAGGGCCGAGGCCGGGCGCCAGGCGAGGTCTTCAAGCTCGCCGTTGCCCCGGATCGGGCCGTGGGCCGCATCGCCGTCCGCCAGGAAGAAGCGGGTGTTGTAGCGGCGGCGCGAGGTGACCGGGGTGATCGCCCGGCAGATGAAGTCGATCCTGCCGAAGGGCGGGGCCAGGCCCGCATCCCTGTAGGCCTGCCAGATCGGCGCGGCCGATTCGGAGGCGGGCTTGCCGGCGCCGCCGACCAGGAGGCCGGTTTCCTCGAAGGTCTCGCGCAAGGCGGCGCGGGGGAAGGCCAGCGGCGGCCGCCGGCTGCCGCCGCTCCGGAGCGCGGTCTCGACGGCGGGCGCCAGGGTTTCGGCGAAGCCGCTGGGGGCGCTGTCGGCGGGATCGACCCGGCCGCCGGGCACGACATAGATGTCGGGCAGGAAGCCGGCCTTGGTGTGGCGCCGGCCGAGCAGGATCTCCGGCTCGCCGTTCCTGCCGGCGCGGATGAGGACCAGGCCGGCGGCGTCGACCGGTTTTACGGGGGATGAGGTCATGAACAGAGTCAGACTGGAAAGCGCGCGCCTGCGTCAAGACCCTCATCCCGGTGGGGTGAGGACATTGGCGCGGCCGGAGACTTCGCCGGGCTTACGGAACGACCGAGAGCTCGTCCTGCTGGTTGTTCTCGCTGGCCGACTGGACCGGCGGCTGCGCCAGGCGCAGCGCATCGGCGAACAGCGTCGGGCGGTTCAGGATCCGCATCGCGGTATCGAGATCGATCGGATCGGTGTCGTGGCGCGCCGGGCAGGTGCGGCGCAGCGCATCCATGCCGGCGATGTCGTCGGGGCGCACGGCGTTGCGCTTCACCGTCGGCACCTGCTGCAGCTCGCCGGCGGCCAGCGCCGCGATGAGCTGGCCGGCGTCGTGCTGGCCCACCGTGCACACGGTCGGGAGCACGCCGAGATGATGCAGGCTGTATCCCGAGGGCGCGTGGAAGCGCGCCCAGGTGAGCGTGATCTCGCCCTTGTTGGGCATCGGCAGGATGGTCTGCACCGTGCCCTTGCCGTAGGAGTTGGAGCCGACCAGCACCGCGCGCTCGTTGTCCTGGAGCGCCGCTGCGACGATCTCCGCGGCCGAGGCGGAATTGCCGTCGATCAGCACCACGACCGGCTTGCCGTCGGCGATGTCGCCCTCGGTCGCCTCGAAGAACTGGTGGCTGTCCGGGTGCCGGCCCAGGGTCGAGACGATGCGGCCGTGATTGAGGAACAGGTTCGACATCGCGACGGCCTGGTTCAGGAGGCCGCCGGGATTGCCGCGCAGATCGAGGATGTAGCCGTGCAGGTCCTCGCCGATCTCCGCCTGGGCGTCGCGGATGGCGCGGCGCAGGCTGTCGGTGGTCTCGGTGTTGAAGCCGTAGACCCGGAAATAGGCGACGTCGCCCTGGCGCTGATAGGCGACCGTCTCCGGCACCACATGGGCGCGGATCAGCGACACCTCGATCGGATCGTCCTGGCCGCGGCGCTTGAGCGTCAGCGCGACGCGGCTGCCGACCGGGCCGCGCAGCTTGTCGACCACGTCCTGCTGCGACATGCCTTCGGTGGTGGCGCCGTCGATCAGCAGCACGACGTCGTCGGGACGCACGCCCAGCCGGTCGGCCGGCGTGTAGTGCATCACCGAGACGACCTTGACCTGGTTGTCCTCGACCGAGATGCGGACGCCGATGCCGCCGAAGCCCTCGCGCGAGGCCTGGTTCTCGCGCGCGGCGGCCGCGCTCGAATAGCGCGAGAAGGCGTCGAGCTTGCCGATCACGCCGGAGAACATGGTCTCGTAGATCTTCTCGCTCGGCACCTGGCCGATCTTCTGGGAATCGTCGCGCGCCGTGTCGAGCACGTCGGCGGTGACCTCGCCCCACTTCTTGGCGTCCATGCCGTCGCTGACGGCGATGCTCTCGACCGGCTTGTTGTCGATCAGCAGCTCCACGGTGTCGCCGGTACGCCGCGCCGCGACGGCGGGATCGAGGGTCGAGAGCTGCTGCATGCCGGCCATCGCCATCGCGGCGATATTGGGCGGCGTGATGTAGACCTGGTCGATATCCTCGAGGCCGGTCACGAACATGTCGTGGTCGAGCTGGCGCGAGGCCTCGGTCGGGGAGAGCGGGCCGGAACTCGAGCAGGCGGCCAGCGACAGCGCCGCGGCCGCGAGCATCGGCAGCCACCCGGACGACATCCGGGGGCTGGTCAGGCGCATCAATGAGACCTCAGGCATCCGCAATCCCGTCGGCCTCGCACACCAAGGGTCGAATGTCAGGGAAATCATCCCATCCGCAGTGGTGTGACTGGCCAGTCGCGTTAACTTTATCAGAAACCCAGGCGCCCGCCAGTGGCTATCTGGCCGGCGCAACCACCGCTAATCCCGTGAAATCAAAGGGGAAGAGCGATTGACGGAAGGCGAGGGTTCCGTTCCTGCGCCAAAATATCACGGCACTGCAGCATTTGCGCCACAGGTGGCTCAACGGCGCCGCCGGCGTCCGCGGGGCGGCAAGGCGGACTTCTTTCGGCTCCGGACCGCCGGGGATCCTCCCTTGGGGCGGCCCTTTCCCCGGCCCGGCATCGGCGCCACCTCCTCGCCGCCGCCTTCGATCAGCTCGAAGGTGAGGCCGCCGGTCAGGGGCTGCGCGGCGACCAGGCGGACCTGGACCCGGTCGCCGAGCCGATAGACCTGGCCCCAGCGGCGACCGACCAGGGCGTGGCGCTTCTCGTCGTGGTCGTAGAAATCGTTGGGCAGCGAGGAGACCGGCACGATGCCGTCGGCGCCGGTCTCGTCGAGCTGCACGAACAGCCCGGCGCGGATCACGCCGGAGATCCGGCCGGCGAAGAGCTCGCCGGTGCGCTTCGAGAGGAAGGCGGCGGTATAGCGGTCGACCGCCTCGCGCTCGGCGGCGGCGGCGCGGCGCTCGGTGGCGGAGATGTGGTCGCCGGTCTCCTTGAAGCCGTGCACCTCGCGCGGAATCCCCTCGTCGCCGAAGCCGTAGGCGGCGATCAGCGCGCGGTGCACCAGGAGGTCGGCATAGCGGCGGATCGGCGAGGTGAAATGCGCGTAGCGGCTCAAGGCCAGGCCGAAATGGCCGAGATTCTCCGGCGAGTACACGGCCTGCGACTGCGAGCGCAGCACCAGGCTGTTGATCATGTCGGCATAGGGCGTCTTCGCCGCCTTGGCCAGGAGCCGGGTGAAATGCGCCGGGCGGATCGCCTGGCCGCGCGGCAGATGGAGGTCGAGCCCGTCGAGGAACTCGCGCAGGGCCTCGATGCGCGTGGGATCGGGCTGGTCGTGCACGCGGTACATGCAGGGCCAGCGCCGCTTCTCCAGCGCTTCCGCCGCCGCGACGTTGGCGGCGATCATGAACTCCTCGATCAGCTTGTGGGAGTCGAGGCGCTCGCGCGCCTCGATCTTCAGCACCTCGCCGTTCTCGCCGAGATGGACGCGGCGCTCGGGAAGATCGAGCTCGAGGGTGCCGCGGGCCTCGCGCGCACTCAAGAGCGCGCGAAAGGCGCCGTAGAGCGGCCTGATCACCGGCTCCAGCAGCAGCGCGGTCACCGCATCGGTGCGGCCGTCCATCGCCGCCTGGGCGCGCTCATAGGTGAGGCGTGCCGCCGAGCGCATGAGGCCGCGGAGAAAATGGTGGCGCTTCTTCCTGCCGTCGGCGCCGATCACGATCTCGACCGCCATCACCGGGCGGTCCTCGTCGGGCTTCAGCGAGCACCAGCCGTTGGAGAGCTCCTCGGGCAGCATCGGCACGACGCGGTCGGGGAAATAGACCGAGTTGCCGCGCTCGCGCGCCGACTTGTCCAGCGCGTCGCCGGTCCGGACGTAATGCGCGACGTCGGCGATCGCGACCAGCAGCTTCCAGCCGCCGGGATTCTTGGGATCGGTGTCGGCCTGGGCGTAAACCGCGTCGTCGAAATCGCGCGCATCCTCGCCGTCGATGGTGACCAGGGGAACATTGCGCAGGTCGGTGCGATGGCCGAGCGGTGCGGGGCCGGCCGCCTCGGCCTGCTCGATCGCGGCCGGCGGAAACTCGGCGGGAATGCCGTGGGCGGCGATCGAGATCAGGCTGACCGAGCGCGCCTCGCCGGTCCGGCCCAGGCGCTCGACGATGCGGGCGCGGGGCGTGCCCATCGGCCTCCCGGGCTCGACCTCGGCGACCACGATCTCGCCGGCCTGGACGCCGTGGATGCTGCGGCCGTCGGCGATGAACTCGGTGCGGATGCGGCGATCGGCGGGCGCGATCCGCAGGCTGCCGTCGGAGGCGCGCGAGACCAGGCCGACGACGCGGGTCGCGCGGCTCTCGAGCTTGCGGATCGGCCGCGCTTCGTATTCGTCGGCATCGACGCGGGTCAGGCGCACCAGCACGCGATCGCCGGGGCCGAGCGCCGTCTGCTGCCGCGCGCCGGGGTGCGCCGGCACGCGGGGCCCGCGCTTCTCCTCGATCACCAGGATGCGCGGCTCCGCGTCGTCGGGGCGGATGTTGACCGGCCGCGCCCAGAGATCGCCGTCCTCGTCGGGGCCGATGATCTGCACCACGGTGACTTCCGGCAGCTCGCCGGCGGCGCCGAGCCGGCGGCCGCGGCCGCGATCGACGGCGCCCTCGCGCTCCAGTTCCTTCAGCAGCGCCTTCAGCGGGATGCGGTCGGAGCCCTTGAGCTGGAAGGCGCGGGCGATCTCGCGCTTGCCGACCGGCGTCTCGCTGTCGCGGATGAAACGCAGCACCTCCTCCTTGGTGGGGAAGGGCGCGTCCTGCTTGCGCTTCTTGTGGCCGGGTTCGTCCCGCCGGGTCCCGCGGGACTTGCCGCGCGACCGGTCGGCCTCAGGCCTTGATTTCGATTTCGACAAAGGCGAACTCGAAGTCGTTGGCGTTGATGACATTGTGCTCGACGCCGACCGGGCGCGCATAGGAGCCGCCGGCCTTCAGCTCGGCGAGGTGCTGCGCCTTGCCGTCGTCGATCTTCAGCTTGCCGGTGACGAGAGGCACGACGACGTAGTCGTGGCCGTGGCGGTGCCAGCCGGTTTCCGCCCCCGGGGCGAAGCGCCATTCGGTGACGATGACGCGGTCGTTCTCGAGCTGCTTGGTGCCGACGGCCTGCGGGCGTTGGGACATGTGGCGCTTCCGATTCTACAACGGGACCCGCCGGAACCATACACGGGGATTCCGCCGCCACCAAATCGCGCATGCTCCGGAACCGTATCCCGGCGCGGCACTTTCCCTTGGACCAGGGACCGGAGGAGGTGTGCCATGGCTGGACGGTTGGAGGGCGTCAAGGTCGCGATCCTCGCGACCGACGGGTTCGAGGAATCGGAGCTGAAGATCCCGCAGGCCGAGCTCGTGCGCCAGGGCGCGCTGGTCGAGGTCGTCGCGCCGAAGGCCGGCGAGATCCAGGGCTGGAAGCATCATGACAAGGCCGAGACGATCCGGGTCGATCGCACCCTCGACCAGGCGAAGCCGGAGGACTACGCGGCGCTGATGCTGCCGGGCGGCGTGATGAATCCCGACGCGCTGCGGCTGGAGCCCAAGGCGATCGCCTTCGTGCGGAGCTTCGTCAAGCGCGGCACGCCGATCGCCGCGATCTGCCACGGGCCCTGGACGCTGATCGACGCCGAGGGGGTGCGCGGGCGGAAGATGACGTCCTGGCCCTCGCTGAAGGCCGACCTGAGGAATGCCGGCGCGGAGTGGGTCGATCAGGAGGTGGTGGTCGACCGCGATCTCGTCACCTCGCGCAAGCCCGACGATCTCCCCGCCTTCTGCAACAAGATGGTCGAGGAGTTCGAGGAGGGCGTGCGCAAGCACAAGGCGGCCTAGCAGAAGCGTCGCGCGAGGATGACGGCGATCAGAACCCGAAGGCCATGTTGAAGCCGGCCAGCAGGGTGTTGCCGTCCTGGCCGTCGAACTCCTTGGTGCGGTAGGTCACCGAGCCGTCGAGGCGGAAGCGGTCCGACCAGAACAGCGCCAGGCCGGCGGACAGGTCGCCGACCAGCGGCTTCTTGTCGACGCTGCGGCTGTCCTCGAAGGTGTTGCCCTCGAGGAAGATGTTGCGGCCGACCGCGCGGCCCTGGGCGGCGAGATAGAAGTAGTAGCCGAAGTCGCTCTCCATCGCGGCGCCGTTGAAGTATTGCGTGCCGGAGCTCGCCGGGCGGATGCGCGCCTGGCCGAAATCGGCCTTGAGATTGTCGCCGAAGCGCAAGGCGATCCCGGTCTCGCCATAGGTCATGACGTTGCCGACGGTGGCGCCGAGCTCCGGAATCGCATCCACCTCCTGGCCGAGGAAGAGCGGCGTCCAGAACCGCCACTTGCGCTCGTAGGAGAGCATCAGGCCCGGCTCGTTGCGGAGCTGATGGTCCCAGCCGCTGGCGGTGCCGATGCCGATGAACTGGTGCCAGTCGTCCTGGACGAGGCGGCCTTGCGCATCGGGTCCGACGACGCCCGCCAGGAGCTCCAGATGATCGAGCCGGCGGTGGTCGGTGTCCTGGTCCATGCCGATGCCGGTATAGAGCCAGCCGGCATAGGGACGGTCGTTCTCCGGCGGATCGGCCTGGCCGATGTCGTGCGGGGTGAAGATGCTCTGGCCGAACAGGATCTCGTAATGCCGCCAGCGTTGGGTCGCGTTGCCGGCGAAGGGCGCCGGCCAGGACTCGCCGGACAGCCAGTCGAATGGGCGGTGCAGGCTGCTGCCCGGCGCCAGGTCGGGCGATAGATAGCCGAACTCGAAGCCCTGGGTGTAGTAGCGGTCGTCCCAGGTATAGATCGAGTCGTTCTCCTCCATCAGCGAGACGCGGCCGTGCTCGCCGGCCTGGGCCGGCGCCCCGGGGAGCGCTGCGCAAGCTGCGGCAAACAGGCACAAGGAGAGCTTGAGAGCGGGCGCTCCCGGTCGCATCCGGCTTGGCACAGGTCCGATCCGTGGGTTTCCCGGCAGGAAAGGCGACGTCGTTGCGGCGTCAAGGGACAAATACCCGGCCGGACCGGAAGTTCCTCGATTCCCGGCGGCCGGGCGATTGCTCCAGATCAAATGGTGCGGGGCCGGTCCATGACAACATCGGTCGGACAACGGGACCGGAAGAGCTGGAAGAGGAGGGGTTGGCATGTTGACGTATCAGGATTGTGTCGCCCTATGCGGGCTGAACCATTGGGAAGTCGAGGCGATCGCCGAGCATGAGCACATCCCGCCGATCGTGGCGGCGGAGCTCGGCAACTACCTCTGCCGGAACGCGGCGGGCGAGCGGTGCATCCAGAGCTACATCCTGGAGGACATCGCGGCGGCCGAGCGGCGCGGCGACCAGCACCACGCCAAGGTGCTGCAGGCGGTGCTGCGCCATTTCGTCTCGACCCACCCGCTGCATGCCGGCGGCGCCGGGAATACCGGCGGCGTGAAGCGCGCCTCGGCCTAGGCGGGGAGCCATCGTGCACGAAGCGGCGGCGCCGCAGCAGAGCTTGCAGCCGGCGGCATCCGAGCCGCTGGACGTGATCGATACGCGGGCGGAGACGCTCGACCGGTTGATGCACGCCTGGGAGGCGCGGTTCACGGCGTCGATCTCGCCGGCGGCGCTGCGCCTGGCCTTCTCCGACTGGGCGATGCAGTTCCTCAACTCGCCGGGCAAGCAGCAGCAGCTCGCCGAGAAGGCGGCGCGCAAGTGGGCGCGGCTGATGCTCTATTTCGCCCAGCGGCTGCGCGATCCCGCCTGCCCGCCCTGCATCGCGCCGCTGCCGCAGGACCACCGCTTCGCCGATCCCGCCTGGCGCCAGCCGCCGTTCGACGGGATCCACCAGGGTTTCCTGCTGGCCCAGCAATGGCTGCACAATGCGATGACCGGCGTGCGCGGCGTCTCGCAGGCCGACGAGCGGATCGTCGATTTCACCACGCGCCAGCTCCTCGACATATGGTCGCCGTCGAACTTTCCCGCGACCAACCCGGAGATCATCCGCAAGACCGTCGAGGAGGGCGGCCAGAACTTCCTGCGCGGCGCGACCAATTTCGTCGCCGACTGGGAGCGCGCGATCGCCGGACGGCCGCCGGTCGGCGCCGAGGCCTTCGAGCCGGGCCACAACGTCGCCGTGACCCCGGGCAAGGTCGTGTTCCGCAACGAGCTGATCGAGCTCATCCAATACGCGCCGGCCACCGAGACCGTGCGGCCTGAGCCGGTGCTGATCGTGCCGGCCTGGATCATGAAGTACTACATCCTCGATCTCTCGCCGGAGAACTCGCTGGTCCGGCACCTGGTGGCCCGGGGATTCACGGTCTTCATGATCTCCTGGCGCAATCCCGGCGAGGCGCAGCGCGACCTCGGGCTCGAGGACTATCGGCGGCTCGGTATCGAGGCCGCCCTGGAGGCGATCGGCCGGATCTGCGGCCCGCAGAAGGTGCATGCCTGCGGCTATTGCATCGGCGGCACGTTGCTGGCGATCGAGGCGGCGGCGCTGGGGCGCCGGGAGCTGGGGCGCCGGGAGCTGGGGCGCAACGAGGACTCGCGCCTCGCCAGCGTGACCCTGCTCGCCGCGCAGACCGATTTCACCGAGGCCGGCGAGCTCATGCTCTTCATCAACGAGAGCCAGGTCTCGTACCTCGAGGACATCATGTGGGAGCAGAGCTTCCTGGACACCCGGCAGATGTCCGGCGCGTTCCAGCTCCTGCGCTCCAACGATCTCATCTGGTCGCAGATGATAAAGGAGTACATGATGGGCGAACGGCCGCCCATGACCGATCTCATGGCCTGGAACGCCGACGCCACACGGATGCCCTACCGCATGCATTCCGAGTACCTGCGCAAGCTGTTCCTCGACAACGATCTCGCCGAAGGCCGCTATGCGGTGGAGGGCCGGCCGGTGGCCCTGGCCGACATCCGCCCGCCGATCTTCGCCGTCGCCACCGAGACCGATCATGTCGCGCCCTGGCATTCGGTGCACAAGCTGCACCTGATGGTGGACACCGAGGTGACCTTCGTGCTGACCATCGGCGGGCACAATGCCGGCATCGTCAGCGAGCCGGGCCATCCGCACCGTTCCTACCGGATCGGGTCGCGCCGCGACCACGAAGCCTATCTCGACCCCGAGACCTGGGCGGCCGGCGCCGAGCGCCGCGAAGGCTCGTGGTGGCCGGCCTGGTGGAGCTGGCTGGAGAAGCATTCCGGAACGCCGGTGCCGCCGCCTTCGATGGGCGCCGCGGACCAGGGCTGTCCGCCGCTGGCCGATGCGCCGGGAACCTACGTGCTGCAGAAATAGCCGGAGCGACCATGCGTGCCGATGAAGTCATGACGCCCGATGTGGTGACGATCTCGCCCGACACGCCGGCGAGCCGGATCGCCAGGCTCCTGCTCGAGAACCACGTCAGCGCCGTGCCCGTGGTGGACCCGAGCGGGTCGCCGATCGGCATGGTGAGCGAGGGCGACCTGCTCCGCCGCGACGACGCCGATCGCGCCGCGCGCCGCGCCTGGTGGCTGGAGATGCTGGCCGAGGGCGAGACGCTCAGCCGGGAATACGAGTCCCAGCTCCGCACCAAGGACCAGCTTGCGCGGGAGATCATGTCGGCGCCGGTGGTGACGGCCACCGAAGCGACCGACGTCGCGGCGCTGGCGCATCTTTTCACCTCCTACCGCATCAAGCGCGTGCCGGTGGTGCGCGACGGCCGGATCGTCGGCATCGTCAGCCGCGTCGATCTGCTGCGTGCCTTCAAGGACGAGGCGGAGCGGGCCGAGACGAAGCCGGGCCCGTTCCACCCGCTGGATGCGCTGCAGAGCCTGGAGCAGCGCATCCGCCGCGCGCGCCATCCGGCCCTGATGGACGGTCATGACGTGGAGCCCATGGCGGCGCCGGCGCCGGACGACGAGTTCGACATCCAGCACTTCCGCGCCTTCACCGAGGGATACAAGCGCGAGCTGGTGCAGAAAAGCGCCGAATCCCGCGAGGCCGCGGCGGCGGCGCGGCAGCGTACCGTGCAGCAGCTGATCGACCACCATGTCGGCGACGAGACCTGGAAGAACCTGCTGATGCGCGCCCGCGAGGCGGCGCAGCACGGGCAGAGGGAGTTCATGCTGCTGCGCTTCCCGCACGATCTGTGCAGCGACGGCGGCCGCGCGATCAACGTGCCGGAGCCGGAATGGCCCAAGACCCTGCGCGGCGAGGCGGCGGAGATCTACCTGCGCTGGGAGCGCGAGCTGAAGCCCAAGGGCTTCAGC
>DASZSL010000037.1:0-121494 GCA_035548715.1 Dongiaceae bacterium | reverse complement strand
CTGCGCACCTCCGACCGTCTGACGACGTATCGGCAGATCTGCGCCCAGGTCGCGCGCGAGTTCGATCTCATCGCCTGCTTCATGCCGAAGCCGTTCATGGGTGTCTCGGCCTCGGGCTGCCACCACAACCTCTCGCTCTGGCGGGGCGGCGAGGACGTGATCAACGACCTGCATAACAGCCCGCTGCCGGGCATGAAGGACGTCTACGCCTACCGCAAGGGCGGCGAGAACACGTTCATGCCGCTGAAGGGCCAGGCGAAGCCGGGACCGATCGGCCTCAACTGCATCGGCGGCGTGATCAAGCACCTGGGTGCGTTGACCGCACTCGGCTCCTCGACGGTGAACTCCTATCGCCGTCTCTGGGATACCGGCTTCTGGGCGCCGGTCTTCGCCGATTGGGGCTACCAGAACCGCACCTGCGCCCTGCGCATCTCCGCGCCGGGCCGGTTCGAATACCGGTCGGTCGATGCGGCGGTGAACCCGTATCTGATGGCGGCCGCTTTGCTGCAGGCCTTCGACGACGGAATCACCTCGAAGCTCGATCCGGGCGAGCCGGAAGAGCGCAACATCTACGAGGCGATGTCGGCCGGCAAGAAGGTGAAGAAGCTGCCGATGTCGCTGGGTGAATCACTGGAGCGCCTGTCGAACGACGAGGTCATCAAGAAGGCGCTGCCGGACGAGATGTACCGGGTCTTCATGCATTACAAGACCGACGAGTGGGAGCGCTACATGGCCACCGTCACGCATTGGGACCTCGAGACCTATTGGGACTGCCTGCCGTAAGGCGGAGAACTCGATTGAAAGCCTCCCCCACCGTCCGCGAATGCGGACATCCGTCCGCGGGCAGGGGGAGGCTGGTGGGGGAGCCGCAAGCTCCCCTGCCAATGGAACTGAAGGAAAGGACGCTGCCATGTGCGGGATTGCGGGACTGATTCACCGCGGCAAGACCGGGGATATCGGCAAGGAAATGACGGCGATGCTGCAGAGCCTGAAGCATCGCGGGCCGGACTCCACCGGCTATGCGCTCTACGGCTCGCCCAAGGGCAACGCCCTGATCATGCGCTGGAAAGCCGCCGAGCAGGAAGAGATGAAGCACGGCTTCCACATCCACGACCAGGTCAAGGAGCGGAAGAAGGAAGTTGAGAAGCGCCTGGCGGAATTGGGCGCGACCGTCGTCTCCGAGGAGGATGCGACCGAATACGCCTATCGCTCGGTGATCGATTACGGCGGCGACAAGCGCAAGCTCGCCAACTACATCGAGGACATCGAGGGCGTCGAGATCCTCTCGCTCGGCTATGGCCTGGAGCTGATCAAGGACCTGGGTGACGCCACGACCGTCGGTGGCCAATATCATCTCGGCGGCTTCAAGGGCAGCCACGCCATCGGCCATACCCGCATGGCGACCGAATCCGACGTCGATATCCGCTCGGCGCATCCCTATTGGGCCTATCCGTTCGCCGACGTGTCGGTGGTGCATAACGGCCAGCTCACCAACTACTGGGGTGGGCGGCGCGCCTTGGAACGGCGCGGCCATCGCTTCATGTCGAATTGCGACAGCGAGCTGATCGCCGTCTATCTCGCCGACAAAATGCAGGAAGGCGCCAAGCTCGAGGACGCGATGAAGGAGTCGATCGACGAGCTCGACGGGGTCTTCACCTATGTCGTCGCGACGGCGGACAGCCTCGGCATGGCCAAGGACGTGATGGCGGCCAAGCCGATGGTGCTCTATGAGAGCGACGATCTCGTGGCCTTGGCCTCGGAAGAAGTCGCGATCCGCAGCATCTTCCCCAAAGAGATCGACACCTTCGACCCCTACGAGGGCGAAGTCCGGGTCTGGAAGCGATAACGAAAGAGAACGGAACACCTGCCATGGCGCTTCGCACCAAATCGCATGACATGGGGATGCACACCGAGCGTCTCGCCGGCCGCACCCAGCAGCGCTTCTTCGAGCCGGACGCGGAGGAGAATTTCACCTATCCCGGCGCCTACGAGGTCGACTTCAACAAGCGGACCGAGTTCGACGCGGCGAAGCTGACGCCGACCGAGATCAACCACAAGATCCGCGACCTGATGTCGAAGGGCTACGGCACCATCGTGCTGAAGAATCCGGGCGCCAAGCACGGCGTGGCGGTCGGCATCCTGAACAAGCTCAACCTCATCATCGAGGGCAGCCTCGGCTATTTCGGCTGCGGCCTGATCGACGGGCCGAATATCCGCATCAGCGGCCGCGTCGGCTGGTCGTGCGCCGAGAACATGCTGGCCGGCACCGTGATCATCGAGAAGAACGCGGGCTCGACCTTCGGCGCGGCGATCCGCGGCGGCGACCTCGTCTGCAAGGGCGATGTCGGCGCGCGCATGGGCATCGACATGAAGGGCGGCACGATCATCGTCGGCGGGCGCGCCGGCGCCTTCTGCGGCTTCATGATGCAGCGCGGCCGCATGGTGATCCTCGGCGATGCCGGCAAGAACCTCGGCGATTCCATGTATGACGGCACGATCTATGTCGGCGGCAAGATCGAGGGCCTCGGCGTCGATGCGGTGCCGGGCGAGATGACCGATCTCGACTGCCAATGGCTGGAGCGCAAGCTGAAGCTCTACGACATGAAGGCGCCGAAGGGGGTCAAGAACATGACCAAGATCGTCGCCGGCAAGCAGCTCTGGAACTACGACAATCTCGAACCCACTGAAAAGAAGCTCATTCTGTAGGCGCGGGTCGAAAGGAAATCATCATGGCGAACACGAAGAAGACCCGTTCCGGCAAGAAGCCCGGCAAGGCACTCGCGAAGTCGAAGGCGGCGGTGAAGCTGGTGAAGACGGCACCGAAGCCGGCCGCCAGGCCGGCGCCGAAGAAGAACAAGAAGCCGCTCAGCCGCGACACGCATCGCTTGGGCAACAGCTTCATCTTCCCGCCGAATGTGATCGACGACATCCACATCAAGTCGGAGCTCGGCCGCTACCGCATGCGGGGCTTCTCGCTCTTCAAGAAGATCCCGAGCTGGGACGATCTGACGTTCCTGCCGGGGACGCTGACCCGCTTCGTGATCGAGGGCTACCGCGAGAAGTGCCTGACCCAGACCGTGATCGGCCCGAAGGCCAAGCGCCCGCTGGTGCTCGACATCCCGGTCTACATCACCGGCATGAGCTTCGGCGCCTTGAGCTTCGAGGCGAAGATCGCACTCGCCCGCGGCGCCACCATGGCCGGTACCGCGACCTGCTCCGGCGAGGGGGGCATGATCCCCGACGAGCGCCGCTACAGCTCGAAATGGTTCTACCAGTGCATCCAGTCGCGCTATGGCTTCAACCCGCACCATCTGCAGCTCGCCGATGCCTGCGAGTTCTTCATCGGCCAGGGCTGCAAGGTCGGGCTCGGCGGCCATCTGATGGGCCAGAAGGTGACCGACCAGGTGGCCGAGATGCGCTCGCTCCCCGCGGGCATTGACCAGCGCTCTCCGGCGCGCCATCCGGACTGGCTCGGCCCCGACGATCTCGCCCTCAAGATCAACGAGGTGCGTGAGGCGACCGACGGCCAGATCCCGATCCAGCTCAAGCTCGGCGCCGCGCGCGTCTATGACGACGTGCGCATGGCGGCGAAGACCGGGCCGGATTCGATCTATATCGACGGCATGGAAGGCGGCACCGGCGCCGGCCCGCATGTCGCGACGGAGGAGACCGGCGTCCCCGGCATCGCCGCCATCCGCCAGGCCCGCAAGGCGCTGGACGACGTGGGCAAGTCGGGCGAGATCAGCCTGGTCTATGCCGGCGGCATCCGCAACGGCGGCGACGTTGCCAAGGCCTTGGCCCTCGGCGCCGATGCGGTGGCGATCGGGCATTCGGCGCTGATGGCCCTGAACTGCAACAAGGACATCCCGGAAGCCGACTTCCCGAACGAGATCGGCTGCGAGGCCGGCTACTGCTACCACTGCCACACCGGGCGCTGCCCGGTCGGCGTGGCGACGCAGGATCCGAAGCTGCGCGCCCGGCTCGATCCCGACGAGGCCGCGGAACGGGTCTACAACTTCCTGCACTGCCTCACCATCGAGGCCCAGATGATGGCCCGCGCCTGCGGCAAGACCAATATCCACTCGCTGGAGCCGGAAGACCTGGCGGCGCTGACCATGGAAGCCTCGGCCCTCGCCCAGGTGCCGCTGGCCGGCTCGCAGCACACGGTCGGCCGTCCCGACATGACCCGGTACTGAGGAGAGCATCATGGCAAGACCGAGCAAGCCGAAAGCCGCCGGGCCGAAGAAGGATGACGTCAACAAGTTCCTGAAGAGCCCGTCAGGCCTGGACAGTGCGCGCGAGAAGGAGATCGGGCAACACATCGGTTATCGCTACGATGTGAACCTGGTGCCGGACTACACGCGCCTGACGCCGTTCCTGAAGAGGTACATGGAGATCATGGGCTGGGACGACCTCAACTGGCTGGAGGACGTCCATATGGGCTACGAGGAGGGACGCGCCGCCGTCTTCGACCGCAACATCAACGGCTGGGTCACGGTGCCCAAGAACATCAAGCTGCCGGACAACCAGCAGGACCGCGACATGATCGCCCGCGAGCTGCTGATCAAGTTCCAGATGTCCAGGAAGCACCCGATGGTGGACCTGAACAAGGCCTACCGGAAGTTTTGAACACGTGTTCCGGGCGGAGAGACCCGTCGACTCCATCCGGCGTGCCGACAAGACTCGAGGCACCCTCGCTCCGGTCTGGAGCGGGGGTTCTTTTTTCAGCCTTCTTGCGCGCGGCGCCAGTCCGGGGTGAACAGCAGGATGCGGATGCCGGCGGGCATGTTCGGGTTGAACAGCCGGTTGTGCCAGTAGGTGGATTGATACAGCGGATCATGCTCCGGCAGCTCCACGACGGTCGTCAGCAGGCGGAAGCTCTGGCCGAACTCGGCGAAGTCGAGCCAGGCGCGGCCGTGGTTGAGCAGGGCATCCGCGGCCGGCGCGTTGGGGCCGAACAGGGCCGTCATGCGCTCGTCGAACTCGCCGGCCTTCTGGAAATAGCCGGCGGCCATGTGCTCGATCGCCTTCTCCCAGCGCTCGACCGGGTCCTGGGTCTTCAGCACCTGGTGGCGGAAGAGGGAGGTCGAGTGCTCCGGCTCGCGCTTGTGGATGACCACCATGATGCCGGGATGGAGCTCGGTCCCGTCCTCCGCGGAGACCGCCGGGCGCATGCCGGGCGAGGGCCGGCCGCCGCCGTCGCGCATCGCCATCTGCCGGATGCGGCACTGCCAGTGCACGAAGTCGTCCCGCAGCTTTTCCGCCGCGGGGCCGATCCGGATGACGTTGTCGGCGTGCTTGCCCATGAATTAGAAAGTGCGTCGGCGGCCAGTGCTTGGCAAGACGAGTCCCACGGGGATTATGAACCGTGGGAAAGATAATTGAACATGGGGAAACAGGCGGCTATCGTCGCCCGACCTCCGAATCCGGGATCTGACACCGCATGTTGCCGGCTTTTCTGCCCACCGGGCTCCTCAAATACGGCTTCCTGAAGAAGTATCCGGCCTTCCGCTATATCCCGAAGGCGACGGAGCTGAAGCAGCATTACGACGTCGTCATCATCGGCGGCGGCGGGCATGCCTTGGCGACCGCCTATTACCTCGCCCGGAACCATGGCATCACCAATGTCTGCATCCTGGAGCGGGGCTACCTCGCCGGCGGCAATACCGCCCGCAACACCGCGATCATCCGGTCGAACTACCTGACCCCGGAAGGGGTGAAGTTCTACGAGGAATCGCTCCGGCTCTACCGCGATCTGTCGCAGGACCTCGATTTCAACATCCTCTATTCCGAGCGTGGGCACTTCACCCTGGCGCATACCGACGCCGCCATGCGGACCAGCCGCTGGCGCGCCGAGGTCAACAAGCACCTGGGCGTAAATTCCGAGCTGATCTACCCGGACGAGATCGCCCGGCTCTGCCCGTCGCTCAACATGAGCGACGACGTGCGCTATCCGATCCTGGGGGCGCTCTACCACCCGCCGGGATCGATCGCCCGGCACGACGCCGTCGCCTGGGGCTATGCGGCGCGGGCGGCGCAGATGGGCGTCGAGATCCACCAGCAAACGCCCGTCACCGGCCTGATCATCCAGAACGGCAAGGTGAAGGGCGTCGAGACGCCGCGCGGCGCCATCGGCGCCGGCCAGGTGCTGCAGGCGGTCGCCGGCATGACCTCGGTCGTCGCCAAGATGGCGGGCTTCAAGCTGCCGATCCGCACCATCCCGCTGCAGGCCTGCGTCTCGGTGCCGCTGAAGCCGTTCCTGGACCAGATCATCGTCTCGGGCAGCCTGCACGTCTACGTCTCGCAGTCCTCGCGCGGCGAGCTGGTGATGGGCGGCTCGACCGACCCCTACGGCCTCTATTCCACGCGCTCGACCCTCGATTTCAAGGAAGGCCTGCTCGGGCACATGCTCGAGCTGCTGCCGATGCTGGGCGAGGTGAAGATCCTCCGCCAATGGGCCGGCATGGCCGACATGACGCCGGACTTCAGTCCGATCATGGGCCTCACCCCGGTCGAGAACTATTACATCGACAGCGGCTGGGGTACCTGGGGCTTCAAGGCGACGCCGGTCTGCGGCAAGACCATGGCCTACACCATCGCCAACAACGCCCCGCACGAGCTGATCAAGCCGTTCTCCTATGAGCGCTTCCTCACCTACAGCCAGGTGGGTGAGAAGGGCGCCGCGTCGGTGGGGCACTAGTCATGAAGATCATGAACTGTCCGCTGAACGGACCGCGCAACATCAGCGAGTTCGTCTGGGGCGGCGAGGTGAAGCCGATGCCGGATGAGACCAAGCTCAGCGACCGCGAATGGGCGGAATACGTGTTCCTGGAGAACAACACCGCCGGCGTGGTGCGCGAGTGGTGGTGCCATGTACCGACCTCCTACTGGTTCATCGCCGAGCGCAACACCATTACCGACGAGATCGTGAAGACCTATCCCGCTTCCGAGGTGTTCAAGAGCCGCGTGGACTTTGCGGGAGCGAAGCCATGACCGCGGAGATGAACTGGGGCGGCACGAACCGGCTGCCCAACCGGGGCGCGCTGATCGACCGGTCCAGGCCGGTCACCTTCAGCTTCGAAGGCAGCCTGGTCGAAGGCTTCGAGGGCGACACCATCGCCAGCGCGCTTTGCGCCAACGGCCAATGGATGATCTCGCGCAGCTTCAAGTATCACCGGCCGCGCGGCGTGCTGACCATGATCGGGCAGGACGCGAACACCCTGGTGCAGATCGGCGACGAGCCCAACTGCCTCGCCGACAAGCGCCGGATCGCGCCCGGCCTGGTGGTCGAAGGCCAGAACTATTTCGGCTCCTTCGACTCCGATGCCGGACGCTTCGTGGAATGGGTGTCGAAATTCCTGCCGGTCGGCTTCTACTACAAGACCTTCCACGAGAAGCGGTCGTCCTGGCGGTTCTGGGAGCCGATCGTCCGGGCCATGGCGGGGCTCGGCAAGATCGATCCCCACGCCCATCACGGCTATTTCGACAAGCAGTACCTGTTCGCCGATGTCGCGGTGATCGGCGGCGGCCCGGCCGGCCTCGCCGCGGCGGCGGAAGCGGCCAAGGCCGGCGGCGAGGTGCTGCTGATCGACGAGAACCCGAAACTCGGCGGCTGCCTCAACTACGCCCGGTTCGACGAGAGCGGCGAGGCGGCCTGCAAGGCCGACGGCGAGCTGCTGAACGCCGTCAAGGCCGCCGGCAATATCCGCGTGATGAGCGACGCGGTGGTGACCGGCCTGTTCGCCGACAACTGGATCCCGGTCGTGCGCGGCAACCGCTTCTACAAGCTGCGCGCCAAGGCGATCGTGGTCGCGACCGGCTCGATCGAGCAGCCGGCGGTGTTCCGCAACAACGATCTGCCGGGGATCATGCTGGGCTCGGCGGCGCAGCGGCTGATCCATCTCTACGGCGTGCGACCGGGCAAGCGGGCCGTGATCCTGACCGCCAATGACGACGGCTATGCCCAGGCGATCGACCTGCTGAAGATCGGCAGCGCGGTGGCCACCGTGGTCGATCTCCGCGCCGATCCCCCGCAGACCGCGCTGAGCAAGGCCGTCGCCAGGGCCGGCATCACGGTCCACGCCGGCAGCGCGATCGCCGAGGCGTATCATCACGGCAACAAGGAGCATGTGGTCGGTGTCGCCGTGGCGCCGGTCGCCGGCGAGGGGCAGCTCAGTGATCCGACGGCGAGCTACGAATGCGACCTGGTGCTGATGTCGGTGGGCTACAGCCCGGCGGCGCATCTGCTGCTGCAGGCCGGGGCGAAGTTCGCCTACAGCACGGCCAGCCATATGTTCGAGCCGCGCGAGATCCCGGCCGGCCTCTATGCCGCGGGCTCGGTCGCCGGCCAGTTCAACCTGGACCAGGTCGCGGCCGGCGGTCGCCGCGCCGGCTGGGCGGCGGCAAGGCACGCGGGCGGCACGGTCGGCGCCGAGCCGGCGGAAGTCTCCGATCCCGGCGCCGCGCAGCAGACCCATCCCTGGCCGATCTTCCCCCACGCCAAGGGCGGCGAGTTCGTCGATTTCGACGAGGACCTGAAATACGACGACCTGATCAACGGCATCGCCGACGGCTTCGACAATGTCGAGCTCCTGAAGCGCTACTCGACCGTCGGCATGGGGCCGTCCCAGGGCAAGCATTCGGCGGTCGCGGCCGTGCGCATCGTCGCACGCGAGACCGGCCGCGATCTGGCGGCGCTGACCGTGACCACCCAGCGCCCGCCTTACACGCCGGAGAAGTTCGGCCATCTCGCCGGCCGCATCTTCGATCCGGAGCGGCGCACGGCCATGCATCACCGGCACCTGGAGCTCGGCGCGCAGATGATGCCGGCCGGCATCTGGTGGCGCCCGGCCTATTACGGGCCGAAGGCCGAGCGCGAGAAGGCGATCCGCGAAGAGGTGAATGCGGTCCGGAACGATGTCGCGCTCATCGACGTCTCGACCCTGGGCGGCCTCGACGTACGGGGGCCGGATGCGGCCGAGTTCCTGAACCGCATGTACACCTTCACCTACGCCAAGCTCGCGGTCGGCAAGTCGCGCTACGTCCTGATGACCGACCAGGCCGGCGTGATCACCGATGACGGCGTTGCCTGCCGCTTCTCGGAGGAACATTTCTACGTCACGGCGACCACCAGCGGCGTCGATGCGGTCTACCGCTCGATGCTGCAATGGAACGCGCAATGGCGGCTGGACGTGGATGTCGCCAACGTGACCGCGGCCTATGCCGGCGTGAACATCGCCGGGCCGAAATCCCGCCAGGTGCTGCAGCGGCTCTGCCAGGACATCGACCTCTCGGCGGAAGCCTTCCCGTATCTCGGCGTGCGCGAAGGTACGGTCGCCGGCATTCCGGCGCGGCTGCTTCGGGTGGGTTTTGTCGGCGAGCTCGGCTACGAGATCCATGTGCCCTACGGTTATGGCGAGGCCTTGTGGGATGCGGTGGTGGAAGCCGGCCAGCCCGAGGGCATCCGGCCGTTCGGCGTGGAAGCGCAGCGCGTGCTGCGCCTGGAGAAGGGCCATATCATCGTCAGCCAGGATACCGACGGCCTGACCAATGCCTGGGAGGCCGACATGCCCTGGGCTTTGGCCAAGACCAAGCCGTTCTTCGTCGGCGGGCGGTCGACCCAGATCATGGCCAAGATGCCGCTGCTGCGGAAGCTGGTCGGCTTCACCCTGGACGATCCGGCCCTGCCTTGCCCGGAGGAATGCCACCTGGTGATCAAGGGCGGCGAGATCGTCGGCCGCGTCACCTCGGCGGTGAACTCGCCGAGCCTGGGCAAGGTCGTCGGCATGGCCTATGTCCACCCGGCCGACGCGGCCCCGGACTCCAAGATCCAGATCAAGATCGACGGCGGCCGGATGATCGAGGGCAGGGTGGTGAAGCTGCCCTTCTACGACCCCGAAGGCAAACGGCAGGAGATGTAGAAATGGCGCTGCCGAAAGTCTTCGCGCACAACCAGCTCCGCCGCTCGCCGATCTACCGCGAGACCCAGAAGGCCGGCGCTTTCCCGGAAGTCGTGAACGGCGGCGCCGTGCCGATGCATTATGGCAGCGTCGAATCCGACACGCTGGTCGGCGCGCGCATGGGCATCGCCGATCTCTCGGTCCTGCCCCATACCGGGTTCAAGGGCGCCGGCACGATCGAATGGCTGCAGGGGCAGGGACTGAGCATCGGCCCTGACAGCAACATGGCCTTCCGCCAGGAGGGCGGGGAGCTGGCGGCACGTCTGGCGCCCAGTGAGATCTTCCTGATCGACAGCCTGGCCGCGACCGGCGCCTTGATCCAGAAGCTGAACGGCGCCTGGGGCTGGGGCACGGAGAAGCCGCGGAAGCTGATCGGCTATCCGATGCCGCGCCAGGACAGCCATGCCTGGTTCATGGTGACCGGCTCGGCCGCGCCGGAGATGTTTGCCAAGATCTGCGGCGTCGATCTCCGGCCGCATAAGTTCAAGCTCGGCCAGATCGCCCAGACCTCGCTCGCCAAGATGAGCGGGATCGTCATCCGGGGCGATCTCGGACAGGTGCCGGCCTATCACCTGCTGGCCGATATTGCCTCCGCCGAATACCTCTGGGGCGCGGTCCTGGACGCCATGGGCGAGTTCAACGGACGGCCGGTCGGCCTCGCCGCCCTGCGCCAGCTGGCGGAGGGCTAGGGTGGTGCTAAACAGCGTGGACTCCTTGGTTTGCCGTCATCCCGCGGCCCCGCCGACGGAGGTCGGCTTCGCCCCGCCGACGGAGGTCGGCTTCGCCTCCGGGTCGCGGGATCCACGCCTTGGGGCTCGAAGACAGAAAGGCGTGGATCCCGGGACCAAGTCCCGGGATGACGACCGAGTTTGAGGGAGCAAGCGAGCTTGGCTGCTGGACCAATGCGGCTAACTCATTCGGAACGGACTAAACCTAGATAAGACCTAGCGAAAACGCGCCGGAACTGGTCGCCTTGAGGCGAAAATCCGTCATCGAAGGCCACTAGGCTGGCGCCCAATTTCAAGGGCCAATCGGCCGGGGATCAGGAGCACATCCATGAGCAAGAAAGTCGGCAGCGACATCGAAATTGCGCGCCAGGCCAAGATGAAGCCGATCCGCGAGATCGCGGGCAAGCTCAACATCGCCGAAGAGCACTTGATCCCCTACGGCCATACCAAGGCCAAGGTTTCCATGGACTTCGTGAAGTCCCTGAAGGGCAAGAAGGACGGCAAGCTGATCCTGGTCACCGCCATCAACCCGACTCCGGCGGGCGAGGGCAAGACCACGACCACGGTCGGCCTGGGCGACGGCCTCAACCGGATCGGCAAGAAGACCATCATCTGCCTGCGCGAACCCTCGCTCGGGCCGTGCTTCGGCGTGAAGGGCGGCGCGGCCGGCGGCGGCTACGCCCAGGTCGTGCCGATGGAAGACATCAACCTGCACTTCACCGGCGACTTCCATGCCATCGGCACCGCGCACAACCTGCTCTCGGCGCTGATCGACAACCACATCTACTGGGGCAACGAGCTCGGCTTCGACACCCGGCGCGTCGCCTGGCGCCGGGTCATGGACATGAACGACCGCGCGCTGCGCTCGATCGTCGGCTCGCTGGGCGGCGTCGCCAACGGCTTCCCGCGCGAGGACGGGTTCGACATCACCGTGGCCTCCGAAGTCATGGCGATCTTCTGCCTCGCGACCGACATCAGCGACCTCACCAAGCGCCTGGGCTCGATCATCGTCGGCTACACCCGCGACAAGAAGCCGATCTACGCCCGCGACCTGAAGGCCGAGGGCCCGATGACCGTCCTCCTGAAGGACGCCATCGCCCCCAACCTGGTGCAGACCCTGGAGAACAACCCGGCCTTCATCCATGGCGGGCCCTTCGCCAACATCGCCCACGGCTGCAACTCGGTGATCGCCACCACGACGGCGCTGAAGCTCGCCGACTACGTGGTGACCGAGGCCGGCTTCGGCGCCGACCTGGGTGCCGAGAAGTTCTTCGACATCAAGTGCCGCAAGGCCGGCCTGAAGCCCTCGGCGGTCGTCATCGTCGGCACCATCCGCGCCTTGAAGATGCATGGCGGCGTCGCCAAGGAGGACCTCGGCAAGGAAAACGTCGAGGCCGTGAAGAAGGGCTCGGCCAATCTCGCGCGCCATATCCAGAACGTGAAGAAGTTCGGCGTGCAGATCGTGGTCGCGCTCAACCGCTTCACCGCCGACACCGACGCCGAGATCAAGGCGATCCGAGAGCTTTGCTCGGGACTCGGCGTCGATGCCTATGAGTGCAACCACTGGGCCGAGGGCGGCGCCGGCACGGAAGCGCTGGCCAAGGCCGTGGTCGAGCTCTGCGAGAAGCCGAACAACTTCGCACCGCTCTATCCCGACGAGATGCCGCTCTGGGACAAGGTGAAGACCATCGCCACCTCGCTCTACGGGGCCCAGGACATCATCGCCGACAAGGTGGTGCGCGACCGCTTCCACGAGTTCGAGAAGATGGGCTTCGGCAAATACCCGGTCTGCATGGCCAAGACCCAGTACAGCTTCTCGACCGACCCCAACCTGAAGGGCGCGCCCTCGAACCATGTGGTGCCGGTCCGCGAGATCCGCCTCTCGGCCGGCGCGGAGTTCATCGTGGTGATCTGCGGCGAGATCATGACCATGCCGGGCCTGCCGCGGGTCCCCTCCGCCAACCACATCAAGCTGAACGAGAAGGGCGAGGTCGAAGGTCTGTTCTAAGGCCGCTCCTTCTATCTTTACGGCCCGTACCCGCTTGAGGGTGGGCCGGACGGCGCCAAGGCCTTGACGATAAACGCGAATGCCGATGTGGCGGGCACCCTCGTGTTTTTCCATTCCGTAAAGGTCCGGTCAAGGTTGCGGGGCCGGACCTGCGGCAGGGCCGTTGCGCACATCGATGCCCCGCACAAGACCCATTATATCGTGAAGGGCGCCTGTCCTGACAGCGCGCTTGCGCGACCCTCGCTGCACCATGGTGCAGTAACGACGGGATTTCCGCTCGCGCTGCGGCAATCCTGCCGCCGCCAGGCCTCTTACGGCTTCGAGCTCAGGTCCATCGTGAGCAACACCTTGGTCGCGGCGACAAAGTCGGGATCGCTGTAGAGGTCGCGAAGCTGCTGCGCGGTGAGCGCGCCGGTCATGGTGTCACTGGTTGCATCGCCAAGGCCGTTCTCAAACTTGATCTCGGTGCCATGGCGTTGGACGACGCCGCGGCAATGTCGACGCAGACGAGAGATATCGGGGAAGGAAGCGGTTAGTGCAACTCGACGCTCGCGAAATAGGCGAGGGCACAGAGCTCAGCTTGCGCCCGGGCGAGCTGCCAGCCGGCGACGGTGACGGTCTCGCCCTTCCGGTAGTCGGCGCGGACCGCGGCATTGAAGCGCTGCCGCAGCTCAGCCGGGTCGTTCGAACCCGACCAGCCCTGGGCGCGCAGCGCGTCGGCCAGGCGATTGGCGAGGTCGACGGCCTTGATGCCGCCACGGCGGTGGTTCACCCAGCTCTGGCCGAGCGCGGCCGCGCTGCGGCGGTCGCCGACGACCGAGAGCAAAGTCTCCGTCAGGTCCGGGGTATCGGCCGATGCGGGATGCCGGATGCCGGCGAGGGCGCAGCTCGCGGCGAGACCGGCGATCAGGGTGCGGCGGACGATCGCGGTCATCCTTGCACTCCTTTCGCCTTCAGGTGGTCGGCGAGGCGCATGGCGAGCGCCACGATCGTCAGCGTCGGGTTGACCGGCCCGCAGGACGGGAAGACCGAGCTGCCGGCGATATAGAGATTGGCGAGGCCATGGGCCTTGCAATCGGCATCGACCACGCCCTGGCTGGGATCGGCGGCCATCCGGGTGGTGCCCATGTGATGGTTGCCCCAGCCGATCTCGACATCCTGCCAGTCGTCCAGATCCGGGATCGCCACTTTGACGGCGCCCTGCCAGCCGCCGAAGCTCCGCGCGAGCGCCACCAGGTTCTGGTAGAGCGAATCCCGTTCGGCCTGGGTCGGCCGCCAGGTCAGGCGCGCCTTGCGCATGCCCAGCGCGTCCCGCGCCGCGGTAAGGGTAACGCGGTTCTCGGCAGAGGGTTGCGGCTCGGTGGCGCAGGCCACGCCGTAGATCATGCCGCCGGCCGGGCCGTTTGCTGCGCCCATGCTGCGCAGCATTTCCAGGATGCCGGGCTCCAGCCTGGTATCGCCGTCCTTGGACTTATCCCCAGGGGCGTGCGCCTCGTAGATCGACAGGCTGGCGCCGAACCGGCTCTCGCGGCGGAGATAGGCGTCCGAGGGCATGAAGATCGCCCGCATGGTGACGCGGCCGATGCTCGGCGTATGGGTGTAGTAGAACGGGATCAGGGTCTCGTCGGCGGCGGCGATCGCCGCCACCTGGCCGGGCGGCGTCACATGCTCCATGAAATAGCGCCCGACCAGGTCGCGGCCGTTGGCGAGGCCGCCGGACTGGACGCTGTCGGAGGTCAGGAGCAGCCGGGCATTCTCGATCCCGCCGGTCGCCAGGATGCAGAGCCTGGGCCGCACCTCGAAGCGGTTGCCGCCGAGCGTGGCGATGGCCAGGCGCTCGATGCGGGTCGCCTCGGCATTCGGGACGATCTCCAGCACATTGCTGTTGAGATAGGTCGTCACGTTCGAGGCCTTGTCCACCTGGTCCCGATACGCTTCGCCGAAACGGGTCGGCGGGCTGTAGAGGAAGAACCGGGTGACGATGTCGTCGCCCGGCAGATCAAGCGCCGGCTTGCCGGTGCGCTGCTGCCAGACGGCGGCGTCGTCGAAATCGGCCGAATTGAGCTGGCAGGTGTCGGCGGCGCGCCGGTAATAGGGATCGAGCTCGGCCCGGCCGAACGGCCAGGCGGGGATGCCCATCGCCGGCCGGCCCTCGAAGTCGATCGGCATCAGCGGCCGGCACCAGCCGCCCCAGTGGTTGGTGGTGCCGCCGAAATAGCGCAGCCGCGACTCCGCCAGGGGATACTCGACCGCGCCGCTTTCGCCCTCGTAGAGCGCCTGGGTCGCATCATCGAGATCGAAACTGCCGCTTTCGATCAGCGCGACACGCCAGTGGGTACCGGCAAGCTCGCGCGCCAGCGTGATGCCGGCGGCGCCGGCACCGATGATGGCGATGTCGGTTTCGATAACGGACTGGGCGGCGATCGTGCGGCCGTCGATGAACATGAGGCCTGGAATCGGTTCCTGCGCGGGAGCCCGAATCCTAGGCAGCCTTCGTGACAGTCCTGTGGCAACCGTCGCCGCGCTGTAGCATGGACGACATGTCGCCAGGGCATGGAACCGCCGGGAACCCGCTCAGGGCTTGGGCGAGAGGCGGAATCCGTCCTGCGTCTCGATCGCCTTCACGAAATCGGGATCGGAGAAAAGGGCGCGGAGATTGGCGGCGTCGAGATTGCCCTGAATCCGATCGGCCCGGAGATCGGAGGTGTCGTAGGAGACCTCGGTCGCGCCGTGGCGGCGGATCGCGTCGCTGAGACGCCGGTCGCGCGCCTGGCCCGCGAGATCGACCGGGCGGAATGCCCAGGCGCCGTTCGCCGCCTGGGTGACGATGGCATAGAGGACATCGTCCACCTTGTCGGGATCGCTGACCACGGCGAGCAGGAGGCCCGAGTTCAGGCGGAGCAGGCGCAGTCTGACCGGCGCGTCGGGGGCACCCTGCAGGCCGTTCTCGACGATGGTCAGCAGATAGGAGTTGCCCTCGGCCGGCGCGATGGTGGCGGTCGCGGATCGATCGTCGCGCGCACCGACCGCGCTTGCGAAATAGGTGCCGGCAAATCCGTCCGGCGTCGCAAGATCGCCGGCGTCGAGCCTGGGTGGATCGCTGGACAGGCAGGCCGCCAGTCCCGCGGCGAGGACAAGGGCCGGCAATATGGTCAACAGACCCTTACACCGCGCGCGCATCTTCATCGTGCATCAACCCCACAGCTCCTGGGCCCACAGCTCCCGGGCCCGCAAATCCCAGGCCAGCGAGTCCCAGGCCTCGGCGGAATCGTCGCAGGGCAAGGCGCCGCGGTTCAATCAGCGCACCGACAGCGTTAACGCCCGCGGCTGTTCAAGAACCCTTAAGGGATCGCCGCCAGACTGGCCGCAGGTCCCGACGACGATGCGACAGCCCCGATCCTCACGCCTTGAACCGGCCGCTCAGCCGATAGCGGCTTCCCGGATAGATCAGATAGGCGGAGCTCACCAGCCGCCCGTCGGACCAGGTGCGCCGGTGCAGGCAGATACAGGGCTCCTTGGCCGGGATCTTCAGCAGCTTGCGCGCCGTCGGCCGCGCGACGACCGCCTCGATCGCATGTTCTGCCTCGGAGATCGGCGCCACCTCGTTCAGATAGACGTGCGGCGTGATCCGGGTGAAGTCCTGGATGAGGTAGTCCTTGGCGATCCGGGGATCGACCACGCGATCCTCGATCTGGATCGGGATGTCGTTCTCGAGATGCAGCAGGATCGAATGGAAGACCTCGTCCCCGGCCTTGAGGCCGAACATGCGTTCGGCGGCTTCGTCGGCCGGCTCGCGGGCGAGCAGGACGACGCGCGCCTCGTGCCGGCCGCCCCGGGCCTTGATCTCGTCGGCGATGTTGCGGACCTCGAACAGAGCGGACTCGGCCTTGTTCTCGGCGACGAAGGTGCCGACGCCCTGGACCCGGATGAGCTGGCCCTCGAGGGTGAGCTCGCGCAGCGCGCGGTTGATGGTCATCCGGCTGACGCCCATGTCGCGCACCAGCTCCGCCTCCGAGGCGATGCGGTCGCCCGGGCGCCAGTCGCCCGCCTGGATCCGGGCGGAGATCATGCGCTTGATCTGCGAGTAGCGCGGCAGTGGATCGATGCTGGCCAATATCTCGTCCCGGGCTCGTCCCGATGGTGCGACCTGAGGCCGGTGATATATACAGGCATAGACCAATGAACGGAAGTTTGTGATGGTTCCGACGATCTTCGCAGAGACGGCACTGCTGCCCGACGGCTGGGCCCGCAACGTGGCCATCGGCATCGGGCCGGACGGCACCATCACCGGGGTCCGGGCCGGCGCCAGCGGCGAGAAGCTGGAGCGGGTCAAGGGCCCCCTGGTGCCCGGCATGGTCAACCTGCACTCGCATGCCTTCCAGCGGGCGATGGCGGGCATGACCGAGGTCGCGCTCGACCCCAATGACAGCTTCTGGTCCTGGCGCGAGATGATGTACCGGCTGGTCGGCAGGCTGCAGCCGGACCAGGTCGGCGCAATCGCGGCCTATCTCTACATCGACATGCTGAAAGGCGGCTACACGTCGGTCGCCGAGTTCCACTACGTCCACCACGACGTCGATGGGCAGCGTTACTCGGATCCGACCGAGATGTCGAACTGCCTGCTGACCGCCGCCGAGGCGACCGGCATGCGAATGACGCTGCTGCCGGTGATGTATGCCCATGGCGGTTTCGGCGGCAAGGCGCCGAGCGAAGGCCAGCGGCGCTTCATCAACGATCCGGAATCCTATCTCGAGCTCATCGATCGGCTGGAGAAGCGCGCCACCGGCCGCAACAGGCTCGGCACCAGCTTCCATTCGCTGCGCGCGGTGACGCCCGAGGAGATCACCGCCGTGCTGCAAGGCATGAAGCCCGGCCGGCCGATCCACATCCACATCGCCGAGCAGCAGCGCGAGGTCGATGACTGCCGCGCCTGGTGCGGCCGGCGGCCGATCGATTTCCTCTACGACAAGTGGAACGTGAACCAGGACTGGTGCCTGGTCCACGCCACCCATGCCGATGACGGGGAGGTCCGGCGCATGGCCGAGAGCGGCGCCGTGGTCGGCATCTGCCCGACCACCGAGGCCAATCTCGGCGACGGCATCTTCCCGGCGGTCGCCTATACCGAGGCGGGCGGGCGATGGGGCATCGGCTCGGACAGCCATGTCTCGGTGACCGTGCTCGAGGAATTGCGCTGGCTGGAATACGGCCAGCGTCTGAAGCACGAGCGCCGCAACCGCCTGCACGGCGGCAAGCAGGCCAATATCGCCGGCTATCTCTATCCGGCGGCGCTCGAGGGCGGCGCCCAGGCGCTGGGCCAGAAGGTCGGCAGGATCGCGCCGGGCTATGCGGCGGATTTCGTGGTGCTCGACGGACGCGACCCGATGATCGCCAACAGCAGCGGCGACGACATCCTCAGCCGCTGGCTGTTCGCCGGCACCCGGAGCGTCATCCGCGACGTGATGGTGGCAGGCGACTGGGTCATCCAGGACAGCCGCCATCCCGACGAGATCGAGGCCGGCCGCGCCTTCGCCGCCGTCATCCGCCCGCTGTTCCAGGAATCGGTGGAGTAGTCAGGCCGGGCGGAACGCGATCAGCGCCTCGACGAAGCGCTGCAGGACCGGCCGGACCTTCGCCGCCTGCGCCTCGACATAGCCGAAGGGCAGCGCCTCCTGCATGTAGGTGCGCTGCGCCAGCTCGAGCTGGACCGCGTGGACGCCGTTCGCAGGGTCGCCGTAATGCCGGGTGATGTAGCCGCCCTTGAAGCGGCCGTTCACCACATGGCGGTAGCCGGGCGCCGAACAGATCCCGGCGAGGCGCTGCGCCAGGCCCGCGTCGCAGCTCCGGCCCTCGTTGGTGCCGATGTTGAAGTCCGGCAGCTCGCCCTCGAACAGGCGCGGGATATGGCCGCGGATCGAATGGGCGTCGAACAACACGGCGTAGCCGAAGCGCTGCTTCAGCCGCTTCAGCTCGTCGCCGATCTTCTCGTGATAGGGCCGCCAGATCTCCGAAAGGGCGAAGGCCTTCTGCGCCGCGCCCGGTGCCTTGCCCGGCAGGAAAGCGGGCGTGCCGTCGAACAGGATGTCGGGATAGAGGCCCGTCGTCGCCGTCGCGTAGAGCGGCTTGTCGTCGGGCGGCCGGTTGAGGTCGATGACGAAGCGCGAATAGCGGGCACCGAGCACGCCGGCGCCGAGCCTGCCCGCGAAGTCGTAGAGCCGAGTCAGGTGCCAGTCGGTGTCGGGCAGGGGCCGCGCGGCATCGCTCAGGCCCGCATCGACTTCGGGGGTGAGGTCGGTGCCGACATGGGGAATGCTGATCAGCAGCGGCGTATCGCCGGCGAAGAAATGGAAGGGCGGGGTCTGGCTGGTCGTCATGTCAGCCTCCGATCCGGATCACGGCGACGGTCGCGGATCCCCGCGCGTCCAGCGACAGCGGCAGGATCGGGGCATCGATCCGCAACGTGTCGCCCTGCGCCACGGCGTGGCCGCTGACCAAGGCATCGCCTTCGAGCACATGGAAGACAACGGTCCCGGCCGCATCGACCTGGAGGCCGCCATCCTCCAGCTTGGCGACGGTGAGCGCGGCCGGGCCGGCCTCCGGCGCCGCCATCAGGTTGAAGTCGCGGACCGGGCCGTCGATCAGGGTGCAATCCGCCTTCCAGCCTCCGTCGAAGGCAAAGGGCTCGTAGCGCCGGTCGATCCGCTTGGACGGGCGCCCCGCGAAATCGAGGATGAAGCCCGGGCCTTCGATCAGCATGATGGTCCTTGCATAGCCGGAGAAGTCGGAGAACGGACCCGACCTGCTCACTTCGGCGATGCTGAGGCGCCAGAGCGCCGCACCGCCGTCCTTCGGCTCCAGCAGCAGCTCGGTGGTGATGCCGCCGCCGTTCTTCCAGGACATGCGCTTGTAGTCGCGCGCGGTGAGATGGGTCAGGCGCACGGCCTAAGCACCGGGCGCCTTGGTCCAGCGTCCGGCCCGCATGATCGCGGCCGAGGGATTGCCGCCGACCCAGTAGGACAGCTCCGCCGGGCGCTCGACGTCCCAGACCACGAGGTCGGCCTGCTTGCCCGCTTCGAGCGTGCCATGCGTCTTGCCGATGCCGAGCGCCTTGGCCGCATTGACGGTGACGCCGCGCAGCGCCTCCTCGGGCGTGAAGCGGAAGAAGGTGCAGGCCATGCTCAGCATCAGCAGCAGCGAAAGGGCGGGGGAGCTGCCGGGATTGCTGTCGGTGGCGACCGCCATCGGCACGCCGGCCTTGCGGAAGCCGTCGACCGGCGGGACCCTGGTCTCGCGCAGCGCGTAGAACGCGCCGGGCAGCAGCACCGCGACCGTGCCGGATCTCGCCATGGCGGCGATGCCGGCCTCGTTCGCCCATTCCAGGTGCTCGGCGGAGAGCGCACCATATTCGGCGGCGAGCGCGGCGCCGTTCAGGTCGCTCAATTGCTCGGCGTGGAGCTTCACCGGGATGCCGAGCTTCCTGGCGACGTCGAAGACCCGGCGGGTCTGTTCCGGCGAGAATGCGATCTTCTCGCAGAACACATCGACCGCGTCGATCAGGCCTTCCTGGTGCAGTACCGGGATGATCCGGTCGCAGACCAGGGCGATGTAGTCGTCGGACCGGTCCTTGAACTCCGGCGGCAGCGCATGGGCCGCGAGGCAGGTGGCACGCACGCCGACGGGTTGCTGCCTCGCCAAGGCGCGCGCGGCACGAAGCTGGCGCCCTTCGGTTTCGAGGTCGAGGCCATAGCCGGATTTGATCTCGATGACGGTGACACCTTCGGCCAGCAGCGGCTTCAGGCGCTTCGCGGCGCTCGCGATGAGCTCGGCTTCGGAGGCGGCGCGCGTCGCCTTCACGGTCGAGACGATGCCGCCGCCGGCCCTGGCGATCTCCTCGTAGGTGGCGCCCTTGAGCCGCATCTCGAACTCGTTGGCGCGGTCGCCGCCATAGACCAGATGCGTATGGCAGTCGATCAGCCCCGGCGTCACCCAGCGGTTCTTGAGGTCGATGCGCTCCTTGGCGCCGGCACTGTTCATCTCCTTGCGCGCGCCGACGAAGGCGATCCTGTCGCCGCTGACGCCGATCGCCGCATCCTCGACGGCGCCATAGGGCGCCCCGTCCCGCATGGTCGCGGCGCGGCAGTTCTCGAGGAGAAGGTCGTAGGTCATTGCGGGCTGTTCCTGCTGGCGATCTCGCACTGAATCGTCATCCTCCGCGAAGGCGGAGGATCCACGAGTTTGCCCGGGCCAGAGAAACTCGTGGATGGTCCGCCTTCGCGGACCATGACGAAGAAAGAGAAAGAGAGAGCGAGCCGGAGAATCATCACCCTTTCAGCATCGGCAGGTTCAGGCCCTGCTCCTTGGCGCATTGGATCGCGATGTCATAGCCGGCATCGGCGTGCCGCATGACTCCGGTCGCGGGATCGTTGGTCAGCACCCGCTCCAGCCGGCGGTCGGCATCCGCGGAACCGTCGCAGACGATGACCATGCCGGCATGCTGCGAGAAGCCCATGCCGACGCCGCCGCCATGGTGCAGGCTGACCCAGGTCGCACCCGACGCCGTGTTGAGCAGCGCGTTCAGCAGCGGCCAGTCGGAGACCGCGTCCGAGCCGTCGCGCATGCCCTCGGTCTCGCGGTTGGGCGATGCGACGGAGCCGGAATCCAGGTGGTCGCGGCCGATCACGATCGGCGCCTTGAGCTCGCCCTTGCGCACCATCTCGTTGAAGGCGAGGCCGAGACGCGCGCGGTTGCCGAGGCCCACCCAGCAGATGCGCGCGGGGAGGCCCTGGAACTTGATGCGTTCGCGAGCCATGTCGAGCCAGTTGTGCAGATGCTTGTCGTGGGGCATCAGCGCCTTGACCCTGGCATCGGTCTTGAAGATGTCATCCGCCTCGCCCGACAGCGCCGCCCAGCGGAAGGGGCCGACGCCCTTGCAGAACAGCGGGCGGATATAGGCGGGGACGAAGCCGGGGAAGTCGAAGGCGTTCGCGACCCCGGCTTCCATCGCCATCTGGCGGATGTTGTTGCCGTAGTCGAAGGTCGGAATGCCGAGCTTGTGGAAGCCGAGCATGGCGCGCACCTGGACGGCCATCGACTCCTTGGCGGCCTTGACCGTGCCTTCGGGATCCTTGCGGCGCATCTCGGCGGCCTTGGCGAGCGACCAGCCGGCAGGCAGGTAGCCGTTCAGCGGGTCATGGGCGCTGGTCTGGTCGGTGACCATGTCGGGGCGGATGCCGCGCTTCAGGATCTCGGGAAACACCTCGGCGGCATTGCCGAGCAGGCCGACCGAGATCGCCTTGCCGTCCTTGGCCGCTTTCTCGAGCAAGGCCAAAGCCTCGTCGAGGGTGGCCGCCTTGGTGTCGAGATACCTGGTCTCCAGGCGCTTCTCGATGCGCGAGGGCTCGCACTCGACCGCCAGCATCGAGGCGCCGGCGAAGACCGCGGCCAGAGGCTGCGCCCCGCCCATGCCGCCCAGCCCGCCGGTCAGGATCCACCGGCCCTTGAGATCGCCGCCGTAATGCTGCTGCCCGGCCTCGGCGAAGGTCTCGTAAGTGCCCTGCACGATGCCCTGGCTGCCGATGTAGATCCAGGAGCCGGCCGTCATCTGGCCGTACATCATCAGGCCCTTGGCATCCAGCTCGCGGAAATGCTCCCAGGTCGCCCAATGCGGCACCAGATTGGAATTGGCGAGCAGGACCCGCGGCGCATCCTTGTGGGTCCTGAAGACGCCGACCGGCTTGCCGGACTGGACGAGGAGCGTCTCGTCCTCGTTCAGCCCCTTCAGCGTCGCGACGATGGCATCGAAGCAATCCCAGTTCCGTGCGGCGCGGCCGATGCCGCCATAGACCACCAACTCTGCTGGATTTTCAGCCACTTCCGGGTCGAGGTTGTTCATCAGCATCCGCAAGGGTGCTTCCGTCATCCAGGATTTGGCGCTGAGCGTGGTGCCGCGCGGGGCGCGAATCACCCGCTGGTTCGGTTTGGTGGGCGCATTCATGGCCGGGCGTCCCTAACTTGTATATACAAGTTGACTGCTACCACTGCCCCTCTCCGATAACAAGGGCCGGCGGACCGCCATGATTTCAACACAGCAGGACGCAACAATCCGGCTTAAGAGATGTTGCTCCATGCGGGGCAAGGCTGTTCGAAACCGATGAGGACATGATGACCGCCAAACTGATCCTGTCGAGCCTGGGTATCGCGGCCCTGCTCGCCGTTGCGCAGCCGCTCGGTGCGACGGCGCAGAACGTATCCCAGCCGACGAACAACTGCGATCCGGGCGACAAGATCGACAACACGACCGCCAATGACGCGCGCAAGAAGATGGAAGCCGCCGGCTATACCGACGTCACCCAGCTCTACAAGGGCTGCGACAATGTCTGGCACGGCCAGGCCCGCGCCAATGGTACGGCGGTGAATGTGATGGTCGGGCCGGACGGCGTCGTGCGCCAGGAGGGGAACTGAGCGGCCGGCTAGACGGCTGCCGCCGCGAGCACCAGCGCCAAGGCGAAGCAGCCCACGAGCCCGCCCAGGAACACCGCCCGCATCCAGGGCTTCGTCAGCATGATCTGGCCGCCACGGGCCTTGTCCGCAGGATAGGTGAAGCGGTCGGGGCGGGGCGTCATCATGGCTGCGGCCCTCCTGTACATTGTATTCAAGCGGCGTATTCGGGCGATCGATCGCGCGTCGGGAAGAAGAACGGCGCTTCCCGTCCCGCGTTCCCCTCCGCCGGCGTTCTCCTCCGCCCGCGTTCCCCTCCGGCGGCGGAAGGGTGAATAACCCTTCGCGGAATCTGTGATCGAGGTTACCGCGAAGGCCGATCTGCCTTCGGCACGGCCCCGCGGCATGCTTTGTCGCAGTGCAATTGGGGGCCGCCATGGTAACCTTCCAGCCCTCGCCGCGAACGTTCCTGCGAGTCCCGTAGAGGGGAGTTGGCCCATGTCGCACGTCACCCTGGTCATCCTGATTGCCGTCGCGGCCCTCGGCCCGGCCATCCTGGACGTGCTCTCGGCGGTGAAGTGCGCGCTGGTGCCGTCCCGCTGCCGCCAGCGCTGACGGCGATATAGAACCCGCTACATCACGCTCGCCTGAGCGGCCGGATTTACTCTTTACTCCCGGCTGTTAGCGGTTACTTTGTGCACCGCACAGCGCCCGACTTCGTGCGGGCGCTCTGTTTTGTCCGGCGTGCTTCTTTGAAAGCGCCCGGCTGGACGCCCCATGGATGACGAAGGGAGCGGGGAACAACCCCTTCCAAGGACGAAGATGAACACCGTGCCCCACCAAGAAGCCCATTCCGGGGAAACCGGCGGATTCACCGCCGGAGCGCGCCCGACGCTGTCGCCGAAGAAGCCGAGCGGCCTGCGGCGCACCTTCTGGTTCCTGGTGTTCCTGGTGATCGCCGTGGTGGTGCTCGGCGGCTTCTGGGGCTTCGAGCAGTTCAAGCAGAAGATGACGGCGCAGTATTTCGCCACCATGGTGACGCCGCCGACGCCGGTCTCCACGATCAAGGCGGGTGCCGAGGCGGTGCCGCAGTCGCTGGAAGCGATCGGCACCCTCACGGCGGCGCACCAGGTCACGGTCTCGCCCCAGGTGGACGGCAAGATCGTCGCCCTCAAGTTCGAATCGGGCCAGACCGTGAATGCCGGCGACGTGCTGGTGCAGCTCGACGACGCCTCCGAGCGCGCCGATCTGGCGACCTACCAGGCCCAGGCGCGGCTGGCGACCGCCAACCTCGCCCGCGCCCGGCAGCTCGCCGCCAAGCAATTCGGCTCCAAGCAGGATGTCGACCTGCAGCAGAGCCAGCTCGACCAGGCCAATGCCGGCATCGCGAAGTCGCAGACCGAGATCGGGTACAAGACCATCAAGGCGCCGTTCGGCGGCCAGCTCGGGATCCGGCAGGTCAATCTCGGCCAGTATCTCGCCGCGGGCGCCGCGATCGTCACCCTGACCGACCTCGACCAGCTCTACGTCGATTTCACCCTGCCCGAGCAGGATCGGACCTCGCTCTCGGTCGGGCAGGCGGTGGAGCTCCGGCTCGACGCCTTCCCGGACCGCGTGTTCCAGGCATCGATCATGACCATCGACCCGCAGGTCGACCCGAACATGCGCGCCGTGAAGGTGCGCGGGAAGCTCGACAATGCCGATCACGCGCTGCAGCCGGGCATGTTCGCCCGGGTCGCCGTGATCCTGCCGCCGCAGCCCGATGTCGTGACCTTGCCGGAAACCGCGGTCGATTACACGGTCTACGGCGATTCCGTCTATCTGGTGAAAGAAGGCAAGGACAAGGACGGCAAGCCGCTCACCGACAAGGACGGCAAGCCGCAGCTCGTCGCCGAGCAGACCTTCGTCACGATCGGCCCCCGCTTCGGCGACAAGGTCGCGATCGCCAAGGGCGTCACTCCCGGCGACACGGTGGTGGTCGGCGGCCAGCTCAAGCTGCATAACGGCGCGACGGTGACGCTCTCGACCGATACCAGCCTCGAGAACCCGACCACGCTGCCGAAAGAGTAACGGGGGGAGCCGGTCATGCGCTTCACCGACATCTTCATCCGCCGGCCGGTTCTGGCGACGGTGGTCAGCCTGCTGATCCTGCTGATCGGCCTGCGCGCCTTCTTCGACCTGCCGATCCGGCAGTATCCGCTGCTGCAGAACACGGTCATCACCGTCACGACGTCCTATCCGGGCGCCTCGCCGGACCTGATCCAGGGCTTCATCACCCAGCCGATCGAGAATGCGGTCGCCTCGACCGAGGGCATCGACTACATGACCTCGTCATCGACCCAGGGAAAGAGCCTGGTCTCGGTCTACATCCAGCTCAACTACGACCCCAACAAGGCCATGACCGACGTCATGGCCAAGGTGCAGCAGGTCAAATACCTGATCCCGAAGGAGTCGAACGACCCGGTCATCCTGAAATCGACCGGCCAGACCACCGCGGTCATGTATATCGGCTTCGCCTCCAACCAGTTGAACGAGGCGGCGATCACCGACCATCTGTCGCGCGTCGTCCAGCCGCTGCTGGCGACCGTCGACGGCGTCGCCTCGGCGGAGATCCTCGGCGGCCAGACCTTCGCCATGCGCCTCTGGCTCGATCCCACCAAGATGACGGCGCTCGGCGTCACCGCCTCGGACGTCTCCGCGGCGATCGTCGCCAACAACTACCAGTCGGCGCCGGGCCAGACCAAGGGCTACTTCACCGTCTCCAACATCACCGCCAATACCGACCTCAAGTCGCTGGACGAGTTCCGCGACATGGTGGTGAAGGCGAGCGGGGGCACGCTGATCCGCCTGAAGGACGTCGGCACCGTCGATCTCTCGGCGCAGAGCTACGATTCCAAGGTCATGATGAACGGGCAGCACGCGGTCTTCATCGGCGTGCAGACGACGCCGACGGGCAACCCGCTGAACGTGGTCGCCGACATCCGCAAGATGCAGCCCGACCTCGAGCGCAGCCTGCCGCCGACGGTCAAGATGAGCATCGCCTACGATTCGACGAAGTTCATCACCTCGTCGATCCACGAAGTGGAGCGCACCCTGATCGAGGCGCTGCTCATCGTGATCGTGGTGATCTTCCTGTTCCTCGGCACGATCCGCTCGGTGGTGATCCCGGTCGTCACCATCCCGCTCGCCATGATCGGCGCGGGCATCATCATGCTGAGCATGGGATTCAGCATCAACCTGCTGACCCTGCTCGCCATGGTGCTGGCGATCGGCCTGGTGGTGGACGACGCGATCGTGGTCGTCGAGAACATCCACCGCCATATCGAGGAAGGCCTGTCGCCGCTGCAGGCCGCGCTGGTCGGCGCCCGCGAGATCGTCGGCCCGGTCATCGCCATGACGATCACCCTGGCCGCGGTCTACGCGCCGATCGGCTTCCTCTCGGGCCTCACCGGCACGCTGTTCCGCGAGTTCGCCTTCACCCTCGCCGGAACGGTCGTGATCTCGGGCGTCATCGCCATCACCTTGTCGCCGATGATGTGCTCGCTGCTGCTCAATCACGAGATGAACAGCGGCTGGTTCCCGTCGCTGGTCGATCGCACCTTCGCCGGATTGCAGAGCTTCTATTCGCGGGTGCTGGCCAACACGCTGAACTACCGGCCGGCGGTGGTCCTGTTCGGCGCGACCATCCTGGCGCTGCTGACCTTCCTCTATCTCCACACCCGTTCGGAACTGGCGCCCGACGAGGACCAGGGCGTCATCTTCGCCCTGGGCAAGGGGCCGCAATACTCGAACCTCGACTATACCAGCATCTTCAGCGACCAGCTCGACCGGGCCTATCTGTCCTTCCCCGAGACGACCAGCCGGTTCATCGTCAGCGGGTACCAGGGGCTCAATTCGAGCGTCTCCGGCATGATCGTCGAGGACTGGGCGCAGCGTAAGCAGACGGTGATGCAGATGCTGCCCCAGGTTCAGGCCAAGCTGAACGAGATCACCGGCATGCAGATCTTCGCCTTCAATCTGCCGCCGCTGCCCGGCGGCACCGGCGGCCTGCCGGTCTCCATGGTGATCTCGGCGCCGGACGACTTCCAGCAGATCTACAAGTACATGAGCGAGATCAAGGACAAGGCCCGGGCCAGCGGCCAGTTCATCGTGGTGGACAGCGATCTCGACTTCAACAGCCCCGTCGTGCGGGTCAACATCGACCGCGAGAAAGCCAACGATCTCGGCATCTCGATGCAGGCGATCGGCGACACCATGGCGGTCATGGTCGGCGGCAACTACATCAACCGCTTCAACCTCAACGGCCGGTCCTACGAGGTGATCCCGCAGGTGCCGCGCGGCGAGCGCCTGACGCCGGAGAATCTCGCCGAATACTACGTCCGCACGGGGACCGGCGATCTGGTGCCGCTCTCCACCGTGGTCTCGATCGGCACCGGCATCGATCCCAACGCGCTGACGCACTACAACCAGCTCAATTCCGCGACCTTCAGCGCGGTGCCGATGCCGGGCTTCACCATGGGCCAGGCGGTCGCCTTCCTGAACAAGACCGCGGATGAGGTGCTGCCCGCCTCCTATCACCGCGACTTCCTCTCGGAATCGCGCCAGTTCGTGCGCGAGGGCAATCAGCTCGCCATCACCTTCGTCTTCGCGATCGTCATCATCTACCTGGTGCTGGCGGCGCAGTTCGAGAGCCTGCGCGATCCGCTGGTGATCCTGGTCAGCGTGCCGCTGGCGATCTGCGGCGCGGTCATCCCGCTCTATTTCGGCCTGCAGACCCTCAACATCTACACCCAGGTCGGCCTGGTGACCCTGGTCGGCCTGATCTCGAAGCACGGCATTCTGATGACCGAGTTCGCCAACCAGCTCCAGCACAACCAGAACCTCGACAAGCGCGAGGCGATCGTCCAGGCGGCCGCGGTCCGCCTGCGTCCGATCCTGATGACGACGGCGGCGATGGTGACCGGCCTGATCCCGCTGCTGCTGGCCACGGGCGCCGGCGCCGCGAGCCGCTTCTCGATCGGCATCGTGATCGTGGCCGGCATGTCGATCGGCACGCTCTTCACGCTCTTCGTGCTGCCGACCTTCTACACGCTGATCGCCACCGACCACCGCGAATCCACCCGCGAGCAGCGCAACGCGGAGATCGCCGCAATTTCCTGAGCGGCTGGCCGGGCGGGCGCTTGGCATCGGCGCGGGGTTGGTCCCCCGGCCGATGGGCGCGCGATTGGGATTGCATTCCGTCGCTTGTCGCTGTTAAATGATTGATGTCAAGTCCGGTGCAGAGGTGCGCGATGTCCTTTCCGCTGCCCGAGCCCGTCTCCTTCGACCTCGGGTCTGGGGTCGAGACCGTCACCTCACTGGCCGAGGCGAGCGCTGCCTTGGCGCGGCTGCCTGCCGCGATCGGCGAGAAACCGGCCTTCCGCGAAGCCACGGCTCTGATCGCCCGGGCGATCAGGATCAGCGACGACAACGCGATCGCAGCCGCCACCCGGGCGCTGAAAGCCGCGTTCGCCGCCGAAGGTCTGGCGCGGCACTATTGAGGCGCCGGACGGCGTCGCGGCGACTCTTCGATTTCCCGCCCTGGTTGCAGCGCCGGCATCTCCCATGAACGGCCCGGCCGGCAAGGCGCGGCCTCGGTCGCGGAGAAGGCGCAGCGCCACGGCTGCCCGAAATGGGCGCGCGGAGCGGGGCCGGCGCCCATAATCGTTGACACCCCATCCCTCGTGCAGTACATGGGCGCCGCTGCCGGATCGACCCGCTCTGCCGGATCACCGATCTTCTCTTTCAGGCACGAAATGCGCGGGCGTAGCTCAGTTGGTTAGAGCGCCGGCCTGTCACGCCGGAGGCCGCGGGTTCAAGTCCCGTCGCTCGCGCCATTCCTGATTCCAGGCCTCCGGAATCGTTCTTTAGATACAGTCTGTTATCCTTCGTTTTTGAAGGCCGGATCGGGCCGCAAATGGCGTTTTTCAGCTTTAACCGTGAGGGGGCGGGCACTATAGTGGCCCCGACTTCTGAGTCGCCCTTGTGCGCTGCGATATGGCGTGCCTTCCGGTTCGAGCATCGCAGTGCAACAGACGGGGCCGATAACGGAGTCTCTCTCCCCACCAGCCTGCGGGGGTGGGAGTGGGCGAGGGAGCCGAAGGGATAGCCTATGGACGAGCTGCTCCGCGGATACCTGCCGATCCTGATCTTCCTCGTCATCGCCATCGGGCTGACCGTGGTGATGCTGGCGGCCTCCATGCTGCTGGCCAGGCAGAAGCCCGATTCCGAGAAGCTGTCGCCGTATGAATGCGGCTTCGAAGCCTTCGACGATGCCCGGCGGCAGTTCGATGTCCGCTTCTACCTGGTCTCGATCCTTTTCATCATCTTCGACCTGGAAGTGGCCTTCCTGTTTCCCTGGGCGGTGACGCTCGGGAAGATCGGGGTTTTCGGCTTCTGGTCCATGATGATATTCCTAGGCGTCCTGACCGTGGGCTTCATCTACGAATGGAAGAAGGGAGCTCTGGAATGGGAGTGAGCACCGCTGCGCCGCTGCCTCCTGGTCCAGCCCAGGATCTGGCGCTGAAATCGGTCACCGACGAGCTCAGCGACAAGGGCTTCGTCGTCGCGCAGATGGACAAGCTGGTGAACTGGGCACGCACCGGTTCGCTCTGGCCAATGACCTTCGGCCTCGCCTGCTGTGCCGTCGAGATGATGCACGCCTACATGGCGCGCTATGACCTCGACCGGTTCGGCGTGGTGCCGCGCGGCAGCCCGCGCCAGTCCGACGTGATGATCGTCGCCGGCACGCTGACCAACAAGATGGCGCCCGCGCTGCGCAAGGTCTACGACCAGATGGCCGAGCCGCGCTGGGTCATCTCCATGGGCTCCTGCGCCAATGGCGGCGGCTACTACCACTACTCCTACGCCGTGGTCCGCGGCTGCGATCGCATCGTGCCGGTCGATATCTACGTTCCCGGCTGCCCGCCGACCGCGGAGGCCTTGGTCTACGGCATCCTGCAGCTCCAGAAGAAGATCCGCCGCACCTCGACGATCGCGCGTTAAGACGGTTCGTTATGCATCCTGCCTTCGGCACAGCGTCCCTAACTACACTCGTCATGGTCCCCCGCGGACGCATGTCCGCATTCGCGGACGGGGGCCGACCATCCACGAGTTCCTTCGTGCCGCTGCACCAAACTCGTGGATGGTACGCCTTCGCGTGCCATGACGACCGAGTGGGGTGCGCGATCGAGCCTAACTTCTAGAGACGCGAGGAGACGTCACCACATGAGCGACGCCTATCGCGAATTGGGCGAGTACATCGCGGGCGCCCTTGGCGCCGCGGTCACCGGCACCAAGGTGGCGCTGGGCGAGCTCACGCTCACGATCCGGCCGCAGGATATCGTGAAGGTCACCAAGTTCCTGCGCGACGACCCGAACTGCCAGTTCAAGATGCTGATCGACATCTGCGGCGTCGACTACCCCGAGCGCGCCAAGCGCTTCGAGGTCGTCTACCACTTCCTCAGCCTGACCAGGAACCAGCGCGTGCGCGTGAAAGCCGAACTGGCGGAGGAAGAGGCCATTCCCTCGATCGTGTCGCTGCACAATTCGGCGGCCTGGTTCGAGCGCGAGGCCTACGACATGTACGGCGTCTACTTCACCGACAATCCGGACCTGCGGCGCATCCTCACCGATTACGGTTTCGAGGGGCATCCGTTCCGCAAGGATTTCCCGCTGACCGGCTATATCGAGGTCCGCTACGACGAGCCGCAGAAGCGCGTGATCTACGAGCCGGTGCAGCTCGTCCAGGAATTCCGCAGCTTCGATTTCCTGTCGCCCTGGGAGGGCATGCTGCAGCCGCGGCTGCTCCCCGGCGACGAGAAGGCGACAGCGCCCGCCGCCGCCCCGCAAGGCGAGAAGAAGTAATGGCCGAGACCCAGATCAAGCCGATGACCATGAACTTCGGGCCGCAGCATCCCGCGGCCCACGGGGTTCTGCGCATGGTCATGGAGATGGACGGCGAGGTGGTGCGCCGGGTCGATCCGCATATCGGCCTGCTGCATCGCGGCACCGAGAAGCTGATCGAGTACAAGACCTATCTGCAGGCGATCCCGTATTTCGACCGCCTCGATTACGTGAGCCCGATGTGCCAGGAGCACGCCTACGTGATCGCGATCGAGCGCCTGCTCGGCCTCGAAGTGCCGGCGCGCGGCCAGTACATCCGCGTGCTGTTCGACGAGATCACCCGGATCCTGAACCACCTGCTGAACGTCCCGGCCTATGCGATGGACGTCGGCGCGGTGACTCCGTTCCTCTGGGCCTTCGAGCAGCGCGAGCTGCTGATGGAGTTCTACGAGCGCGTCTCCGGTGCGCGGCTGCACGCGGCCTACTATCGGCCGGGCGGCGTGCACCAGGACCTGCCGGCGGGCATCCTCGACGACATCATGGCCTGGTCCGAAAAGTTCCCGAAGGTGCTCGACGACATCGAGGGCCTGCTCAGCGAGAACCGGATCTTCAAGCAGCGCCTGGTCGACATCAACCCGATCTCGATCGAGGACGCGATCGACTGGGGCTTCTCGGGCCCGAACATCCGCGCCGCCGGCGCCGCCTGGGACCTGCGCAAGTCGCAGCCCTACATGGTCTACGACAAGATGGATTTCGGCATCCCGGTGGGCAAGACCGGCGACTGCTTCGACCGCTACCTGGTGCGCGTGCTGGAGATGCGGGAATCGAACAAGATCATCCAGCAATGCGTGCAGCAGATGCCGGGCGGTCCGGCGACTTCGGTCGACCGCAAGGTGGCGCCGCCGCATCGCGGCGAGATGAAGCATTCGATGGAAGCGCTGATCCATCACTTCAAGCTCTACACCGAGGGCTTCCACGTTCCCGAAGGCGAGGTCTATGCCGCCGTCGAAGCGCCGAAAGGCGAGTTCGGCGTCTATCTCGTCTCGGACGGCACCAACCGGCCGTATCGCTGCAAGATCCGGGCGCCCGGATTCCCGCATCTCGCCGCCATGGACTACCTGTGCAAGGGCTACATGCTGGCGGATTCGGTGGCGATCCTCGGCTCCCTCGACATCGTTTTCGGCGAGATCGACCGATGAGCGCTGATCACAATCACGAAGATTTCCAGCCGAAGAGCTTCGCCTTCACCGAGGCGAACATCGCCGAGGCGAAGAAGCACATCGCGAAATATCCGCAGGGCCGCCAGGCCTCGGCGGTGATGCCGCTGCTCTGGCTGGCACAGTACCAGGAGGGCTGGGTCAGCCGCGCGGCGATGGACGTGGTCGCCGACATGCTCGGCATGGCGCCGATCCGCGTCTACGAGGTCGCGACCTTCTACACGATGTACAACCTGAAGCCGGTCGGGAAGCACCTGGTGCAGATCTGTCGCACCACGCCGTGCTGGCTCCGCGGCTCCGATGCGCTGACCGAGCATTGCAAGAAGAAGCTCGGCATCGGTCTCAAGGAGACCACCGCCGACGGCAAGTTCACGATCATGGAGGTCGAGTGCCTCGGCGCCTGCGTGAACGCGCCGATGGTGCAGATCAACGACGACTTCTACGAGGACCTGACGCCGGAGACGCTCGGCAAGGTGCTCGACGAGCTCGCGGCCGGGCGGCAGCCGAAGGTCGGTCCGCAGATCGACCGCCTGAACTCGGCGCCGGTCGGCGGCATGACGACCTTGAAGGATGTCCCGCAACGTAGCGGGGGAGCAGAGTAACCATGGCGCTCCAGGACAAAGACCGGATCTTCCTCAATCTCTACGGCCAGGACGACTGGAAGCTCGAGGGCGCCAGGCGCCGCGGCATCTGGGACGGCACCAAGGACATCCTGGCCAAGGGCCGCGACGCGATCATCAACGAGATCAAGGCATCGGACCTGCGCGGCCGCGGCGGCGCCGGCTTCCCGACCGGTCTCAAATGGTCGTTCATGCCCAAGCAGTCGGACGGGCGCCCGGCCTATCTCGTCGTCAACGCCGACGAATCCGAGCCCGGCACCTGCAAGGACCGCGAGATCATGCGGTTCGACCCGCATATGCTGGTCGAGGGCTGCCTGGTCGCCGGTTTCGCCATGGGCGCCTGCGCGGCCTACATCTACATCCGCGGCGAGTTTCCGCTGGAATGCAAGAACCTGCAGGCGGCGATCGACGAAGCCTACGCAGCCGGCCTCATCGGCAAGAATGCCTGCGGCTCGGGCTACGACTACGACGTCTACCTGCATCGCGGCGCCGGCGCCTATATCTGCGGCGAGGAAACCGGCCTGATCGAGAGCCTCGAGGGCAAGAAGGGCCAGCCGCGCCTGAAGCCGCCTTTCCCGGCGGCGGTCGGCCTCTATGGCTGCCCCTCGACCGTGAACAACGTCGAATCCATCGCCGTCGCGCCGACCATCATGCGGCGCGGCGCCGCCTGGTTCGCGGCGCTCGGCCGGCCGAAGAACACCGGCACCAAGCTGTTCTGCATCTCGGGCCATGTGAACAAGCCCTGCAATGTCGAAGAGGAGATGGGCATTCCTTTGAAGGAGCTCATCGAGCGGCATTGCGGCGGCGTGCGCGGCGGCTGGGACAATCTGCTGGCGGTCATTCCAGGCGGCGCCTCGGTGCCGATGCTGCCGAAGTCGATCTGCGACACCGTGCTGATGGATTTCGATTCATTGCGCGCGGTGCAGTCGGGCCTCGGCACGGCGGCCGTGATCGTGATGGACAAGTCGACCGATCTGGTCGAGGCGATCTCGCGCCTCGCGCACTTCTACATGCATGAGAGCTGCGGCCAGTGCACGCCCTGCCGCGAGGGCACCGGCTGGATGTACCGGATCATGCAGCGCATGGTGAAGGGCGACGCGCGGCTGGACGAGATCGACATGCTGCTCGACGTCACCAAGCAGATCGAAGGCCACACGATCTGCGCGCTGGGCGACGCGGCAGCCTGGCCGATCCAGGGCCTGTTCCGGCATTTCCGCCCGGTGGTCGAGGAACGCATCCGCGCCTATGGCGCAGCCCGCAAGGCGGCAGAGTAGGGGACGACGGCGCCATGCCGAAGATGACAATTGACGGCATCGAGATCGAGGTCCCGGCGGGGATCACGGTGCTGCAGGCCTGCGAGCTGGCCGGCAAGGAGATTCCGCGCTTCTGCTACCACGAGCGCCTGTCGGTCGCCGGCAACTGCCGCATGTGCCTCGTTGAGCAGGAGAAGGCCCCGAAGCCGATCGCGAGCTGCGCCATGCCCGTCGCCGAGGGCATGGTGATCAAGACCGACACGCCGATGGTCAAGAAGGCCCGCAACGGCGTGATGGAATTCCTGCTGATCAACCATCCGCTCGACTGCCCGATCTGCGACCAGGGCGGCGAATGCGACCTGCAGGACCAGGCGGTCGGCTATGGCCGCGGCTTCTCGCGCTATGCCGAGGAGAAGCGCGCGGTCACCGACAAGGAGTTCGGCCCGCTGGTCAAGACGGTGATGACGCGCTGCATCCAGTGCACGCGCTGCATCCGCTTCGCGACCGAGATCGCCGGCACCGAGATCCTCGGCGGCACCAGCCGCGGCGAGCATCTCGAGATCACCACCTATGTCGAGCGCACCATCGATTCCGAGCTTTCCGGCAACCTGATCGACGTCTGCCCGGTGGGTGCCTTGACCTCCAAGCCCTACGCCTTCACGGCGCGTCCCTGGGAGCTGCTGAAGACCGATTCGGTCGATGTCTCGGACGCGACCGGCACCTTGACCCGCCTCGACACCCGCGGCCGCGAGGTGTTGCGCGTGCTGCCGCGCCTCAACGAGGACGTGAACGAGGAGTGGATGGCCGACAAGGGCCGCTTCAACGTCGACGGCCTGCTGCGCCAGCGCCTCGACCGGCCCTATATCCGAGTGGACGGCAAGCTGAAGCCCGCCTCGTGGCCGGAGGCGTTCGACGCCATCGCCGCCAAGCTCAACGGCCTTGCGCCGAGCAAGGTCGCCGCTCTCGCCGGCGATCTCTGCGACGCGGAATCGATGTTCGCGCTGAAGGAGCTGATGACGGCGCTCGGCTCCGGCAATCTCGACTGCCGCCAGGACGGCGCCGCGCTCGATCCCAACGTGCGCGCCTCCTATCTGTTCAATACCGGCATCGCCAATATCGAGAAGGCCGATGCGATCCTGCTGATCGGCACCAACCCGCGCTGGGAGGCGCCGATCGTCAACGCCCGCATCCGCAAGCGCTACCTCAAGGGCAAGGTGAAGATCGCGGCGGTCGGCCCGAAGGTCGACCTGACCTATGCCGTCGAGATGCTGGGCGCCGGCCCGGACACGCTGAGCCAGATCGCCAATGGCAGCCATGCCTTCGCCCAGGTGCTGAAGGATGCCAAGGCGCCGATGCTGATCGTCGGCATGGGCGCGCTGGCCCGGCCCGACGGCGCCGCGGTGCTCGCGCTCGCCAAGCAGGTCGCCGACAGCTGCGGCCTGATCAAGGACGGCTGGAACGGCTTCAACGTGCTCCACACCGCGGCGGCGCGCGTCGGCGGCCTCGAGCTCGGCTTCGTGCCGCAGGGCGGGGGCCGCGACACGGCGAGGATCCTCGAAGGCTGCGGCAGGGGCGAGATCGAGTTCCTCTACCTGCTGGGCGCCGACGAGATCGACCCCAGCCATTTCGGCAAGGCCTTCGTGGTCTATCAGGGCCATCACGGCGACCGGGGCGCGCATCGCGCCGACGTCATCCTCCCGGGCGCCGCCTATACCGAGAAGGACGGCACCTATATGAACACCGAGGGCAGGGCGCAGCTCGCGATGCTGGCGATCTTCCCGCCGGGCGAGGCCAAGGAGGACTGGGCGATCCTGCGCGCGCTCTCCGAGCGCCTGGGCAGGCCGCTTTCCTACGACAATCTCGACCAGCTCCGCGCCAGACTCTACCAGACGAACCGGCGCTTCCAGCGCCTGAACGCGATCGAGCCGGCGCCGTGGCAGGATTTCGGCGCCAAAGCCGCGACGGCGCAGTCGCAGCCCTTCGCCTCGCCGATCGCCAACTACTACATGACCGACCCGATCAGCCGCGCCTCCATCACCATGGCGGAGTGCACCGAGGCCTTCGTCACGCCGCAGCAGAAGACGGGCACCCATGCCTAACTGGTTCACCGACACGATGGGCGTCTATCTCGGCACGACGGTGTTCATCGTGCTGATGATCATCTGCATCGTGCTGCCGCTGCTGCTCGCGGTCGCCTACCTGACCTATGCCGAGCGCAAGGTCATGGCGGCGATGCAGATCCGCCGCGGCCCCAACGTGGTCGGTCCCTTCGGCCTGCTGCAGCCGATCGCCGACGGCGTGAAGCTGATGTTCAAGGAGACGATCATCCCCTCGGGCGCCAGCCGCGTGACCTTCCTGGTGGCGCCGATGATCACCTTCGTCTTGAGCCTGATCGCCTGGGCGGTGATCCCGTTCTCCGACGGCGTGGTGCTCGCCGACATCAATGTCGGCGTGCTCTACCTCTTCGCCATCTCCTCGCTCGGCGTCTACGGCATCATTCTCGCCGGCTGGGCATCGAACTCGAAATATCCGTTCCTCGGCGCGCTCCGCTCGGCGGCGCAGATGGTCTCCTACGAGGTCTCGATCGGCTTCGTCATGGTGACCGTGCTGATGTGCGTCGGCTCGCTCAACATCAACGACATCGTGCGGTCGCAGCACACGGTCTGGTACTGCATCCCGCTCTTTCCGATGTTCGTGGTGTTCTTCATCTCGGCCTTGGCCGAGACCAATCGGCCGCCCTTCGATCTGCCGGAAGCGGAATCCGAGCTGGTCGCCGGCTACTTCTCCGAATACTCGGCCATGACCTTCGCGCTGTTCTTCCTCGGCGAATACGCGAACATCTGGCTGATGAGCGCCATGACCTCGATCCTGTTCCTCGGCGGCTGGCAGCCGATCCTGGGATGGGAGCCGTTCGCCGATCACGGCTTCTGGCAGGGTGTGTGGCACTTCTTCTGGTTCGCGGTGAAGATCAGCTTCGTCGCCTTCTGTTTCCTCTGGGTGCGCGCCACCTTCCCGCGCTACCGCTATGACCAGCTCATGCGGCTCGGCTGGAAGGTGTTCCTGCCTCTCTCTCTGGCCATGGTGGTGTTCTATTCAGCGGTGCTGATGCTGGCGCCGGCGGAGTGGAACTGGCTGCCGGGCAAGGCTCCGGCCTCGACGGCGGAGAACACCGCGGCACCCGCTGCCACCACGGGAGTCTCCCAATGAGTGCGATCAACCGCACGATCCGCAGCTTCGCGCTGAAAGAGCTGGTCAGCGGCATGGCCCTGACCTTCAGCTATCTCTTCAAGGAGCGGGTGACGATCAACTACCCGTATCAACGCGGCCCGGTCAGCCCCCGCTTCCGCGGCGAGCACGCCCTGCGCCGCTATCCCAACGGCGAGGAGCGCTGCATCGCCTGCAAGCTCTGCGAGGCGGTGTGCCCGGCCCAGGCCATCACCATCGAGGCCGAGCCCCGCGCCGACGGCAGCCGCCGCACGACGCGCTACGACATCGACATGACCAAGTGCATCTATTGCGGCTTCTGCCAGGAGGCCTGCCCGGTGGATGCGATCGTCGAGGGGCCGAACATCGAGTTCTCGACCGAGACCCGGGAGGAGCTCTTCTACAACAAGGACAAGCTGCTCGCGAACGGCGAGCGCTGGGAAACGGCGCTGGCGAACAACATCGCCGCCGACGCCCCGTATCGGTAAGGCATCGGAGACCGCATGATCGTCCAGGCCATCGCCTTCTGGGTCTTCGCCATCGTCGCCGTGATCTCCGGCGCGCTGGTGGTCGCCAACCGCAACCCGGTCTATTCGGTGCTGTTCCTGATCCTGACCTTCTTCAATGCGGCGGGCCTCTTCGTGCTGCTGGGCGCCGAGTTCCTGGCGATGATGCTGGTCGTGGTCTATGTCGGCGCGGTCGCCGTGCTGTTCCTGTTCGTGGTCATGATGCTCGACATCAACTTCGTCGAGCTGCGGCAGGGCTTCGTGCGCTATCTGCCGATCGGCGCCGTCATCGGCCTCATCCTGGTGGCCGAGCTGATCATCGTGTTCGGCGGCTGGAGCCTCGCGCCCTCGGTGACCTCCACCATCGCGGCACCCACGCCGGCGGTCGACCAGGTCAGCAACACCCAGGCCCTGGGGATGCTGCTCTACACCAGATATTTCTACCTGTTCCAGGCCTCCGGCCTCGTGCTGCTGGTGGCGATGATCGGCGCCATCGTCCTGACCCATCGCGAGCGGGTCGGCGTGAAGCGCCAGAAGATCGCCGCCCAGGTCGATCGCGCGCGCACGACAGTCGAGATCAAGAACGTGCCGAGCGGGAGCGGCATCTGACATGTGGCAGCCGACCCTCACGCACTACCTCACCGTCGCCGCGATCCTGTTCACCATCGGGATCTTCGGCATCTTCCTCAACCGGAAGAACGTCATCATCATCCTGATGTCGGTCGAGCTGATGCTGCTCTCGGTCAACATCAACCTGGTCGCCTTCTCGCATTACCTCGGCGACATGGTGGGGCAGGTCTTCGCCATGCTGGTGCTGACCGTCGCCGCCGCCGAGGCCGCGATCGGCCTGGCGATCCTGGTGGTCTATTTCCGCAACCGCGGCTCGATCGCGGTTGAAGACATCAACATGATGAACGGCTGAGGCGGGACGCACGATGGAAGCCTGGATCGTCATCCTCCCGCTGATCGGCGCGATCATCGCCGGCCTCGGCAACCGCCGCCTGGGCGACAAGCCGGCCATGTACATCACCTCGGGCCTGCTGCTGGTCTCGATGGTCCTTTCCTGGATCACCTTCTTCGAGACCAATTTCGGCGGCACGCCGCGGGACATCGTCCTGTTCCAGTGGTTCAACGTCGGCGACTTCAAGGCCGACTGGGCCGTGCGCGTGGACCAGCTTTCGGCGGTCATGCTGATCGTGGTGACCACGGTCTCGGCCATGGTCCACGTCTATTCCATCGGCTACATGAGCCACGACCATTCCAAGCCGCGCTTCTTCGCCTATCTGTCGCTCTTCACCTTCGCCATGCTGATGCTGGTGACGGCGAACAACTTCGTGCAGATGTTCTTCGGCTGGGAAGGCGTGGGCCTCTGTTCGTACCTGCTGATCGGCTTCTGGTTCGACCGCCCGAGCGCCAATGCCGCCGCCATCAAGGCCTTCCTGGTCAACCGGGTCGGCGATTTCGGCTTCGCGCTCGGCATCTTCGGCGTGTTCCTGGTCTTCAACTCGGTGCAGTTCTCGACCGTCTTCGCGGCGGTGCCGGATCAGGTCGGCAAGACATTCCACTTCCTCTCCTGGAATCCGGATGTCCTCACCACGCTCTGCATCCTGCTCTTCATCGGCGCCATGGGTAAGTCGGCCCAGGTGCCGCTGCACACCTGGCTGCCGGACGCGATGGAAGGCCCGACCCCGGTCTCGGCGCTGATCCATGCCGCGACCATGGTGACCGCCGGCGTCTTCATGGTCTGCCGTCTCTCGCCGATGTTCGAATACGCCCCCGACGCCAAGGCCGTGGTGACGGTGATCGGCGCCTCGACCGCCTTCTTCGCGGCGACCATCGGCCTCACCCAGTTCGACATCAAGCGGGTGATCGCCTATTCGACCTGCTCGCAGCTCGGCTACATGTTCTTCGCGGCGGGGGTGGGCGCCTATGGCGCCGCGATGTTCCACCTCTTCACCCATGCCTTCTTCAAGGCGCTGCTGTTCCTCGGCTCCGGTTCGGTCATCCACGCCATGTCCGGCGAGCAGGACATGCGCAAGATGGGCGGCATCTACAAGCTGATCAAAGTGACCTACGTCCTGATGTGGATCGGCAGCCTGGCGCTGGCGGGCATCCCGATCTTCGCCGGCTACTACTCGAAGGACGCGATCCTGGAATCCGCCTTCGCCGCCGATAGCGGCGTCGGCTTCTATGCCTTCTGGCTCGGGATCGCCGCCGCGGTGATGACGGCCTTCTACTCCTGGCGCCTGATCTTCATGACCTTCCACGGCGAGCCGCGGGCGGACCACGAGACGATGCACCACGTCCATGAGAGCCCGCCGGTCATGCTGGTGCCGCTCTTCGTGCTCGCCGCCGGCGCGGTCGGCGCCGGCATCGCGTTCGCGCATTATTTCGTCGGCGAGGGCATGCACGAGTTCTGGGGCAACGCGCTGTTCTTCGGTCCGGAGAACCACGTCCCCGAGGAAGCCGAGCATGTCTCGGCCTGGGTGAAGTTCCTGCCGCTGGTCATGGGCATCATCGGCATCGCTTTCGCCTTTTATGCCTACATGAAGACCCGCGATCTGCCGTCGAAGCTCGCCCGCGCGTTCGGGCCGATCTATACCTTCGTCTACAACAAGTGGTACTTCGACGAGCTCTACGACGCGATCTTCGTGCGACCGGCGAAGGCCCTGGGCCGCATCCTGTGGAAAGGCGGCGACGGCGCGATCATCGACGGGCTCGGCCCCGACGGCATCTCGCAGGTGACGGTCGATCTCGCCAAGCGCGCCAGCAAGCTGCAGACCGGCTACGTCTATCACTATGCCTTCGCCATGCTGATCGGCGTCGTCGCGCTGGTCACCTGGTATCTCGTCGCGTTCCGAGGGTGACATGACCGGCTTCCCGATCCTCTCCCTCACCACCTTCCTGCCGCTGGTCGGCGCGATCCTGATCGTCTTCACCCGCGGCCCCGAGGACTTCGTGGCCAAGAGCGCGCGGATGATCGCGCTCATCACCTCGTCGGTCGTCTTCCTGCTGTCGCTCGCCATCTGGTTCAACTTCGACCGCACCAATCCCGGCTTCCAGTTCGAGGAGCAGGCGGATTGGATGCCGACGCTGCACATCGGCTACCGGATGGGCGTCGATGGCATCTCCATGACCTTCGTGCTGCTCTCGACCCTGCTGACGCCGGTCTGCATCCTGGCGAGCTGGGAAGCGATCACCATGCGGGTGAAGGAGTACATGATCGCCTTCCTGGTGCTCGAGACGCTGATGGTCGGCACCTTCTGCGCGCTCGACTTTCTCGCCTTCTACGTCTTCTTCGAGGGCGTGCTGATCCCGATGTACCTGATCATCGGCGTCTGGGGCGGGCCGCGGCGCGTCTATTCGGCCTTCAAGTTCTTCCTCTACACGCTGCTGGGCTCGGTGCTGATGCTGCTGGCGATCCTGGCCATGTACCGGCAGGCCGGCACCACCGACATCCCGACCCTGATGGCGACCCATTTCGACCCCGGCATGCAGAAATGGCTGTGGCTCGCCTTCCTGGCGTCCTTCGCGGTGAAGGTGCCGATGTGGCCGGTCCATACCTGGCTGCCCGACGCCCATGTCGAGGCGCCGACCGCAGGCTCGGTGATCCTGGCCGGCGTGCTGCTGAAGATCGGCGGGTACGGCTTCCTCAGGTTCTCGCTGCCGATGCTGCCCGACGCCTCGGTCTATTTCACCCCGCTGATCTACACGCTGAGCGTGGTGGCGGTGATCTATACCTCGCTGGTGGCGCTGGCCCAGGAGGACATGAAGAAGCTGATCGCCTATTCCTCGGTGGCGCATATGGGCTTCGTCACCGCCGGCATCTTCAGCCTCAACGTGCAGGGCATCCAGGGCGCCCTGTTCCAGATGCTCTCCCACGGCATCGTCTCGGCCGCACTCTTCCTCTGCGTCGGCGTGGTCTATGACCGCCTGCACAGCCGCGAGATCGCCCGCTACGGCGGCCTCGTGAACAACATGCCGCGCTATGCCTTCGCCTTCATGATCTTCACCATGGCCTCCGTGGGTCTCCCTGGGACCAGCGGCTTCGTCGGCGAGTTCCTGGTGATGGTCGGCGTCTTCAAGGACAACACCTGGGCGGCGTTCTTCATCGCCACCGGCGTCATCCTGGGCGCGGCCTACATGCTCTGGCTCTATCGCCGGGTGATCTTCGGCAAGCTGGAGAAACCGGACCTCATGAAGTTCCTGGATTTGAGCCCCCGCGAGGTCGCGATCTTCGTGCCGCTGATCCTGATCGTGCTCTGGATGGGCATCTATCCGAAGTCCTTCACCGGCATCTTCGACGCCTCGGTGGACAATCTCGTGAAGACCCACCAGACCGCCATGGCCGAGCACCACAAGGTCGACCTGGCCGAGATCGACAGCCCGGGGGCGGGGGAGTAGGGCGCATGGAAAGCATCAGCCTCAGCGATCTCAACTACGCCGCCGCGACGCCGGAGATCTTCCTGGCCGTCGTCGCCATGGTCCTGCTGGTCCTGGGCGTGTTCCAGGGCGACAAGTCCACCCGCCCGGTCGGCTGGCTCGCCGCCATCGCGCTGGCGGTCGCCGCCTGGCTCGCCGTGCACGTGGCGCCGGCGACCGGCCAGACCCCGGCCTTCGCCAACCAGTTCATCGTCGACGGCTTCGCCGGCTTCATGAAGGTGCTGACCCTGCTGGCGACCGCGGTCTCGATCCTGATCTCGCTCGGCTATGCCGAGCGTAACGGCATGGCGCGCTTCGAGCTGCCGATCCTGATGACCGTCGCGGCGCTCGGCATGAGCATGATGATCTCGGCCAACAACCTGATCTCGCTCTATGTCGGCCTGGAGCTGCAGAGCCTGGCGCTCTACGTGACGGCCGCGATCCGCCGCGACACGGTGAAATCCACCGAAGCCGGCCTCAAGTATTTCGTCCTCGGCGCGCTCAGCTCCGGCATGCTGCTCTACGGCGCCTCGATGATCTACGGCTTCACCGGCTCGACCGACTTCACCAAGCTCGCCCAGGTGCTGACCGGCGACGCCCAGCCGGCGGTCGGCCTGATCGTCGGCCTGGTGTTCCTCTCGGCCGGCCTCGCCTTCAAGATCTCGGCCGTGCCGTTCCACATGTGGACGCCCGACGTCTATGAAGGCGCCCCGACGCCGATCACCGCCTTCTTCGCGGCGGCGCCCAAGGTCGCCGCGATCGCGCTCTTCACCCGCGTGCTGGTGGGCCCGTTCGGCCCGCTGCTGATGCAGTGGCAGCAGATCATCGTCGTGGTCTCGGTCCTGTCGATGGTGCTGGGCGCCGTCGCCGCCATCAACCAGCGCAACATCAAGCGCCTGATGGCCTACAGCTCGATCGGCAATGTCGGCTATGCCCTGGTCGGCCTGGCCGCGGGGACGCCGGTCGGCGTCACCGGCGTGCTGGTCTTCATGGCGATCTACATCGTCACCACGATCGGCGCCTTCGGCGTCATCCTGGCCATGCGCCGCAAGGGCGAGATGATCGAGGAGATCTCCGACCTGACCGGCCTCGCCCGCAGCCAGCCGCTGCTGGCCTACAGCTTCGTCTTCTTCCTGTTCTCCATGGCGGGCATCCCGCCCTTCGCCGGCTTCTTCGGCAAGGTCTTCGTGTTCAACGCCGCGATCGATGCGCATCTCTACGTGCTCGCCGTGATCGGCGTCGTGGCGAGCGTCGTGTCCTGCTTCTATTACATCCGCGTCATCAAGGTGATGTGCTTCGACCAGGGCACCGAGCATTTCGACGCGCCGGATCCGACCATCCGCGTCGTCCTGCTGGCCTGCTCGGCCTTCGTGCTCCTGGGCGTCTTCGTGCCGAGCTGGATCGCGGGTGCGGCGACCGCCGCCGCAGCGAGCCTCTTCCCTGGATGACGATCGCCTTCCGGATCGAGGAAGTCGCCGCGATCGACAGCACCAACGAGGCCCTGCGCCGCCGTGCCGCGCCCAACGGGCCGGACGGGGGCGAGCCGGAGGGCCTGGTCCTGCGTGCCGACATCCAGCACGCCGGCCGCGGGCGTCGCGGGCGCGGCTGGGATTCCCCGCCGGGCAACCTCTACGTCTCGCTGCTGCTCCGCCCCGATTGCGCGCCAGCCATGGGGGCCACGGTGGGTTTCGCGGCCGCCATCGCCCTGGGCGAGGTCCTGCGCGGCCTGACCCCGGCGCCGGTGCTGCACAAATGGCCCAACGACCTGCTGGTCGGCGGGGCCAAGATGACCGGGGTCCTGCTCGAAGCCGGGACCCGGCCGGACGGCAAGCTCGACTGGCTGGTCCTCGGCATCGGCGTCAACATCGTCTCCCACCCCGAAACCGGCCTCTATCCGACCACCGATCTCGTGGCTTCAGGCGGTCGGGCCGTCGCTCCCCAGGACCTGCTGGAACGCTTCCTGACAGGATTTGGCCCCGCTTATGATACATGGTGCCGGTCGGGCTTCGGCGCGGTGCGGGAGGCCTGGCTGGCCCATGCCGCGGGCATCGGGGACCGGGTCGTGGCGCGGCTGGAGCGCGAGGAGATCGCCGGCCGCTTCGCCGACCTCGACCCCGACGGTACCCTGGTCATGACCCTCGACGGCGGCCGGCAGCGGCGGATCGCCGCCGGCGACGTCTTCTTCCCCAACCTCTGAGATTTTCGATGCTGCTCGCGATCAACGCCAACAACACCAACGTCAAGTTCGCGGTCTATGACGGCGAGAAGCCGGTCGGCGACTGGCGGATCAAGACCGAGGTCGGCCGCACCGCCGACCAGTACGTCGTCTGGCTGAACCAGCTCATGATGATGAACGGCCTGGAGCTGAAGGCGATCGACAGCGCGATCATCGCCAGCGTCGTGCCGCATTCGCTGTTCGACCTGACCAAGCTCTGCGAGCATCATCTGAAGACCAAGCCGCTGGTGGTGGGCGACCCCGCGGTCAAGCTCGGCATCCAGGTGAAGATGGACATTCCCTCGGCGACGGTCGGCGGCGATCGCCTGGCCAATGCGGTGGGCGGCCACATTGCCTACCGGAAGCCGCTGATCGTGGTCGATTTCGGCACCGCCACCACCTTCGACGTCGTGGACGGCGAGGGCAACTATCTCGGCGGCGCGATCTCGCCCGGCATCAACCTCTCCGTCGAGATCCTGCACAGCGCCACCGCCATGCTGCCGCGCATCGCCGTCGAGCGCCCCGTCCGGGTCATCGGCAAGAGCACCACCGAGGCCATGCAGTCCGGCATCTTCTGGGGCTATGTCGGGTTGGTGGAAGGCATGGTCCAGCGCATCGCCCGGGAGTTCGGCAGCGACCTCGCGGTCATCGCCACCGGCGGCCTGGCGCCGCTCTTCGTCGGCGCGACCTCCGTGCTGCACCACCTCGATCCCGACATCACCATGCGCGGGTTGGTCGAGATCTATCGCAGAAATCGAGTATGAGCCGCTTCTCTACACCCATTCTAGACTCGTCATGGTGCGCGAAGGCGTGCCATGACGACCGCGGGAGAGGCCGCGTCGGAGCATGACGACGGCACCAGCCTCCACCACCGACTTCCATAGGCCGACGGCCGACGAGCTGCTGTTCCTGCCCTTGGGCGGGGCGGGCGAGATCGGCATGAACCTCAACCTCTACGGCCATGCCGGGAAGTGGCTGATGGTCGATCTCGGCGTCACCTTCGGCGGCGACGAGACGCCCAGCATCGAAGTCATCATGCCGGACCCGCAATTCATCACCGAGCGGGTCCAGGACCTCTGCGGCCTGGTGCTGACCCACGCCCATGAGGACCATATCGGCGCGGTGCCCTATCTCTGGCCGAAGCTGAAATGCCCGCTCTATGCGACGCCCTTCACCGCCTCGGTGCTGCGGCGCAAGCTGACCGAGGTCGGGCTGCAGAGCCAGGCGCCGATTACCGAGATCCCGATGTCCGGCAAGTTCAAGGTCGGCCCGTTCGAGCTCGAGCTGATCACGCTGACCCATTCCATCCCCGAGCCCAACGCCGTGGTGCTGCGGACGAAGCTCGGCACCGTGCTGCACACCGGCGACTGGAAGCTCGATCCCGGCCCGGTGATCGGCCCGACCGCCGACGAGCAGGCCTTGCGCCGGCTCGGCAACGGCAGCGTGCTGGCGATGATCTGCGATTCCACCAACGTCTTCGTCGAAGGCACGTCTGGTTCCGAGGCCGACATCCTCCCGGAGATGACGGCGCTGATCAAGGAGCGGAACGGCCGCGTCGCCGTCGGCTGCTTCGCCAGCAACGTCGCGCGGCTGGAGACCATCACCCGTGCCGCCATGGCCAACGACCGGCAGGTCGCCCTGGTCGGCCGCTCGCTCTACCGCATGGTCGAGGCGGCGCGCGAGAACGGCTACCTGACCGATCTCCCCGAATTCATCGAGGAGCACGATGTCGGCTTCTTCCCCCGGGAGAAGATCGTGATGATCTGCACCGGCAGCCAGGGCGAGCCCCGCGCGGCGCTGGCGCGGATCGCCAAGGGCGAGCATCCCCATGTCGAGCTGGAGGAGGGCGATGCCGTGATCTTCTCGTCCCGGGTCATTCCCGGCAACGAGAAGGCGATCGGCGCGCTGCAGAACAACCTGATCCACCGCGGCATCGAGGTCATCACCGACCACGACGAGGCGATCCACGTCTCCGGCCACCCGGCCCGCGACGAGCTGACCGAGATGTACCAGTGGGTCCGTCCGCAGATCGCCGTGCCGGTGCACGGCGAGGCGCGCCATATCCACGAGCACGTGGCGCTCGCCCGCCAGTGCCAGGTGCCGCAGGCGGTCGAGGCCGCGAACGGCGCCGTCATCCGCCTGGCGCCCGGCCCGGCGGAGATCGTGGCCCGCGTGCCCCATGGCCGCCTCGGGCTGGACGGCAAGGCCCTCGTGCCGATGACCAGCGAGGTGGTCAAGCACCGCCATCGCCTGGGCTATAACGGCGTGATCCTGGTCTCGCTGGTGATGAACTGGCGCGGCGACCTGATCGCCGACCCCCAGGTGACGCTGGAAGGCCTGCTCGACGGCGAACTCGAGGCCGCAGCCAAGAGCGCGATCTCGGACGCCGTCGCCGAGGCGATCGAGGCGCTTTCGGCCGGCAAGCTGGAGAATGACGGCGAGGTCGCCGAGACGGGGCGCCTTGCGGCCCGCCGCTGGTTCTCGAAGAACCACGACAAGAAGCCGATCACCCGCGTCCATGTGATCCGGGTCTGACGGGGCGATGCCGGCCGGCCTTCGCCTGATCCTGGCCGTCCTGCTCGCGGCGACGATCCGGGCGGGGACTGCCGCCGCCGCTTGCACCGTCCCCGATCCGGTCAAGGTCTTGGTGACGATCGACGCGCCGCCGGTGGTCTACGACCACACGCTGCCCCGCGCCGCCATCAAGCAGCGGGAGATCGCCTTCAACCGGCGCAGCCATTCCGAGGCCGACGTCGTGCTGGGCACGACCGAGACCAGGATCCAGCCCCAGGCGCGCCTGCAGATCGAGGCCCGTCCGGACGGCGCCGGCCGATTCTGCGCCACGGTCGCTTCGCTGAGCGTCGTGATCGACTGGAAGGCGGTCGTCCATGTCGCCTCCGAGCTGGAGGGCGGCTCCTGCATGTACAACGTGGTGATGACCCATGAGCAGGGTCATGTGGACATCGCCCGCAGCCTGATGGGAAAGGCCAAGGACCTGATCGGCCGGGCCTTGTCGGCGGTCGCCCGCAAGGGCGCGACCGCCGCGACCCCGGAGACCGCCTATCAGGCGCTGCAGCAGGCCGGCGCCAAGGCCCTCGACGGCGCCATGAGCAAGCTCAACGCCGAGATGGAGCGCCGCCAGCAGGCCCATGACAACCCCGAGGAATATGCCAGGGGCAGGAAGGTCTGCGGCATCACCGCGTACTACAACGCGCTCGGCCGTTAGACGGTCTCAGGCCGCGTCGAACGCCGGGTGATAGGCGACCCGGCCCTTGGGCGGCCGGCCCCCGCCGAAGGCCAAGCACTGGAAATATTCCGGCGCCACGCCGGGCAGCTCGAGCCCGGAGACGGTCTCGAACCCGAAGCGCGCATAGTAGTCGGGGTCGCCGAGCACCACGCACCCCTGGGCGCCCAGCTCCTGGAGCCGCGCCAGCCCCTTGCGGATCAGCGCCTCGCCCACGCCCTGGCGCTGGGAGTCCGGGCGAACGGCGACCGGGCCCAGTCCGTACCAGCCGTCCGGCCGGCCCCCGATGGCGACCGGGGAGAAGGCGACATGGCCGATCAGCTCTTCGTCCTCGATCGCGACCAGGGAGATCGTGAGCGCGTTGTCGGCGCGCAGCGCGTCGATGATGCCCGCCTCGGTGCCGCTGCTGTGCTCCATCGGCAGGAACGCCGCTTCCGTGACGTAGCGGATGTCGGCGATGTCTTCGGGCCGTTCCGGGCGGATTTCCATCAGCGCCGCCGCCCCAGTTCCGCCAGCCACGGCACGACGATCCCGATCGCGCCGGCCAGGATCACGGCGATGCCGAAGCCGACCGATGCGGCGCCGGCCGCCGCCGCATCGGCGCCGATCAGCGTGAAGCCCCCGACGACGGCGCCCTCTCGCAGTCCCCAGCCGCCGACCGAGACCGGCAGGGCGGAGATCAGCAGCGCCGAGGGCACGATCCTGAGGCAGTTCATCAGCCCGAGATCGGCGCCGAACATGCGCCCGATGCTCCACACCAGCGCGACCGACAGCAGGTGCATCGCGAGCCCGGTCGCGATCACCCCGAAGGAAAGCGGCAGGTCAGTCCAGGCGGCGCGCAGGTCCCGCGCGACCGGTGCCGCCACCCGGCCGAGATAGGGGATCGCCCCCCAGTGATCCGCGCCCAGCATCAGGATCGCGAGCGCGATCAATCCGCCCACGCTGACCACGGCCAGCGGCGGGATCGCCGATATCAGCGCCGGCTCGCTCTCGAAGCCGGGCAGGGTGACCGCGATCAGGAACAGGAGCGCCGCGAGGCCGAACACCCGATCGACCAGCACCGAACGCGCCACGGTCGCGACCGGCGCATTGCGCGCCAGCGCCAGGGTACGGATCGCATCGAGGCCGACGAAACTCGGCAGGAACGAGCCCAGCACCTCGCCCAGCCCGAAGACCAGCGACAGCCGCCGCAGGCCGATATGCAGGCCGAAGGCCTTGCGCAGCACCAGGTCCCAGCGCGCCACCATGATCGCGTATTGGACGATCAGCAGCAGCAGCGCGGCCGCAGCCCAGCTTCCGTCGATATGGCGGAATTGCCGGAGCAGGGGGCCGATGCCGATGCCGGTCGCGATCCAGACCAGCAGGCCGAGCGTGACGACGGCCTTGATCACGAAGAGCAGCCAGCCCCGGCGATGGCTGACGGACGGCCGCTTGTCGTTAACCGCGTTCATGCGATCCGCGGTCCCTGGAACCCGCCCCAGCGGCTGCCCATCTCACGAGGAACGGATGTGGTAGGATCGCGATATGCCATATCGGATGAATCGTGCCGCCCTGCTCGGATTGGGATTTCTTACCGGCTCGGCCTGGCTTTGGCCAGCCGCGGCCGACATCGCCGTCAGCCGGCAGGACTGCGACCGGCTGGCGAAGTACCAGCAGCCGCCGGGGGTCGAGTACCAGCCGGGCGTGGACGCCCATGGCCAGCCCGTGGTGCCGGCCGATCTCGGCGGCGGGGTGAACATCCAGCTCCCCCAGACGATCATCATCCCGATCGAGGTGCTGATCCAGGACAAGTACCATATCCCCGCGAACTCGGCCCTCTGGTCGGCCAAGGCCGAGATGGGCGTGGTGACGGTCCAGGGCGATCAGGTCCTCTACAACGGCCAGCCGCTGACCGACCCGGAAACCGCCGCCCTGGCCGATCTCTGCCGGCAGCAGCTGCCGTATAAGTGAGCCGTCGCGGCGCCGGCGCGTTCGATCCGGCGGATCGCCGCCCGGACGCCCCGATCCCGCACCCGAGACTGCCCCGGATTCGCCCCATCCGCGCCATGGACAGGCCCGGCGCCATTGCCTACATTCGCCGCCTGAATCGCAGTTTTCCAAGGATTCCCAGCCAGATGCGCTCTACCCAGTTCCTTCTGCCGACGCTCCGCGAGAACCCCGCGGAGGCCCAGATCGTCTCGCATCGGCTGATGCTGCGCGCCGGCATGATCCGCCAGACCGCCGCCGGCATCTATTCGTGGCTGCCGCTCGGCTTCCGGGTCCTGAAGAACATCGAGCGGATCGTCCGCGAGGAGCAGGACGCCGCCGGCTGCCAGGAAGTGCTGATGCCGACCATCCAGTCGGCCGACCTCTGGAAGGAATCCGGGCGCTACGAGGCCTACGGCAAGGAGATGCTGCGCTTCCTCGACCGGCATGAGCGCGAGATGCTCTACGGCCCGACCAACGAGGAGGTGATCACCGACATCTTCCGCGCGTCCTGCAAGAGCTACCGCGACGTGCCGAAGCTGCTCTACCACATCCAGTGGAAGTTCCGCGACGAGGTGCGTCCGCGCTTCGGCGTGATGCGCGGCCGCGAGTTCCTGATGAAGGACGCCTATTCCTTCGACCTCGATTTCGCCGGCGCGAAGCGCGCCTACAACAAGATGTTCGTCTGCTATCTCCGCACCTTCGCCCGGATGGGTCTGAAGGCGATCCCGATGGCGGCGGACAGCGGCGCCATCGGCGGCGACCTGTCGCACGAGTTCATCATCCTGGCCGAGACCGGCGAGAGCGCCGTCTTCTGCGACAAGAGCTTCATCGAGCGCGACGTCCTCTCGATGGACATCGACTTCGACAGCGACCTCGAGCCGATCGTGAAGGGCTGGACCGCCGACTATGCCGCGACCGACGAGAAGCACGACCTCGTGAAGTTCGACAAGGTGCCGGCCGACCGGCGCGTCGAGGCCCGCGGCATCGAGGTCGGCCACATCTTCTATTTCGGCACCAAGTATTCCGATCCGCTGAAGGCCCAGGTGCAGACCCAGGACGGGCAGAACGTCACCCTGCACATGGGCTCCTACGGCATCGGCGTGTCGCGCCTGGTCGGCGCCGTGATCGAGGCCAGCCACGACCCCAAGGGGATCATCTGGCCGGAGAGCATCGCGCCCTTCGCCCTCGGCCTGATCAATCTCAAGGTCGCCGACGAGGCCTGCACCAGGCTCTGCGAGGACCTCTACGGCAAGCTCCGCAACGCCAAGGTCGAGGTGCTCTACGACGACCGCGACATCCGCGCCGGCGAGAAGTTCGCCGAGATGGACCTGATCGGCCTGCCCTGGCAGGTCGTGGTCGGCCCGCGCGGCGCGGCCAAGGGCCTGGTCGAGCTCACCAACCGCAAGACCGGCGAGAAGCAGGAAATCTCCGCGGAAGCCGCGCTGAAGAAGTTCACGGCAGCATGATCTTCAATTCCTTCGAGCGCATGGTGGCGATGCGCTATCTGCGCGCGCGCCGCCAGGAAGGATTCGTCTCGGTCATCGCCGGCTTCTCGCTGCTCGGCATCGCGCTCGGCGTCGGCACGCTGATCGTCGTCATGTCGGTGATGAACGGCTTCCATGTCGAGCTCCTGAACAAGATCCTCGGCTTCAACTCGCATCTCGACATTTCCAGCAGCGCCGGCGTGGTCACCAATTTCGACGAGGTGACCAAGAAGATCAAAGCCGTACCCGGCGTCGTCTCGGTGACGCCGACCGTCCAGGGCCAGGTCTTCGCCACCGGCACGCGCGGCAATGGCAGCGGCGCGCTGGTCAAGGGCGTCCGCCAGGACGACCTCGAGGCGCGGACCCTGATCGCCCAGAACATCGTCCAGGGCGCCCTCAAGGATTTCGATCCGGACGACGACGTCGCCGTGATCGGCGAACGGCTGGCCCAGGCGATCGGCGCCGGCGTCGGCCAGGACATCACGCTGATCTCGCCGCAGACCCAGACCACGCTGATGGGCGCGATCCCGCGCGTGAAGACCTATCGCGTGGTGGCGGTCTTCAACGTCGGCATGACCCAGTATGACAGCGGCATCGTCTTCATCCCGCTGGATTCCGCCCAGATCTATTTCAAGGTCAAGGAGGGCGTGACCGACGTCGAGGTGATGGCCGACAACATCGAGCACGTGGCGGCGCTGAAGCCGAAGATCTGCGCCGCTTTGGGCGGCCCGGCGGGCTTCAGCGCCGGCAGCAGCCTCTATTGCAATGTCGGCGATATCTCCTATGCCATCGGCGACTGGGAGCAGGCCAACCGCGACTTCTTCACCGCGGTCGAGGTCGAGCGGAACGTGATGTTCCTGATCCTCACCCTCATCATCATCGTTGCCGCCTTCAACATCATCTCCGGCCAGATCATGCTGGTGAAGGACAAGGGCCGGAACATCGCCATCATGCGCACCATGGGTGCGACCCGCGGGTCGATCCTGCGCATCTTCCTGCTGTCCGGCGCCAGCATCGGCGTCCTCGGAACGGCGCTGGGCTGCCTGCTCGGCACGGCCTTCGCCTACAACATCGAGAGCATCCGGCGCTTCCTCCAGAGCATCACCGGCACCGATCTCTTCAACGCCACGATCTACTTCCTCTCCAAGCTGCCGGCGATCGTCGATCCGATGGAGGTCCTGCTGATCTCGGTGATGTCGCTGGTGCTGACCCTGCTGGCCTCGCTCTATCCGGCCTGGCGCGCGGCACGGCTCGATCCGGTGGAGGCGCTGCGCTATGAGTGACGCGCCGGTCCTCCAGTTGAAGGGCATCCGCCAGAGCTTCAGGGAAGCGGGCGGGGGGCGGCTCGACGTGATCCGCGAGGCGGATCTGGCGCTCTTTCCCGGCGAGATGGTGGCGCTGATCGGCCCGTCGGGTGCCGGCAAATCGACGCTGCTCCACATCACCGGCATGCTGGAGCGGCCGGTCGAGGGCGAGGTGATCGTCGCCGGCCAGTCCAGCCGCGGCATGTCCGACGACAAGCGCACGGCGCTGCGCCGCGGCACCATGGGCTTCGTCTACCAGTACCACCACCTGCTGCCCGAATTCTCCGCCCTGGAGAACGTGGTCATCCCGCAGATGATCGCCGGCAAGTCCCGCGCCGAGGCGCGGCCCCGCGCAACCCAGCTGCTGGAGCGCGTCGGCCTCAAGGGCCGGCTGGAGCATCGCCCCGGCAAGCTCTCCGGCGGCGAGCAGCAGCGCGTGGCGATCGCCCGGGCGCTGGCCAACGAGCCGCGCATCGTGCTGGCCGACGAGCCCACCGGCAATCTCGATTTCCACACCGCGGACGACGTGTTCGCCATGCTGGCGACGCTGGTGCGGGATTTCAAAGTCGCGGCGCTGATCGCCACCCACAACCTGGAGATCGCCCAGCGCATGGACCGGGTGGTCACCATCAAGGACGGCGTGCTGCAGAACGCCTAGCCCGCTGTTACTCAGCTAGCTGACACAGTTCCGTCACACACCCTCAGTATTCTCGTCATCGACCGCCCCTAGTGTCGCTGCCGTCCGCTGCCATTGCGCGGCGAATCCGTCGATTCGCCCCAACTCATCCCAGGGAGTGCTCCATGACCCAGAACCTTGCGACGTCGCGTCGACAGACCCTGAAACTCTTCGCCGGCGTGCCGCTGCTGCCGCTGGCCTCGTCCCTCGGCGCCAGCGCGCTGTTCGCCGGCAGGGCCGAGGCGGCCGCGGCGATCACCTCCGCCAGGTTCGTCTCGATGGCGGCGCCCGGCCTCGACAACCCGGCGGCGATGGCGACCATGACGGTCGGCTCCAGCATGGCGGTCAAGTTCGCCGACGGCACCGAGCAGACCTTCCAGCTCCAATACGAGCCGTTCTTCATCACCGGCATGGAAGTGCCGGACGGCAAGGGCGGCAAGGTGCTGGCCGGCGGCTATTACGACATCGATAACAAGCCGATCCTCGACGCGGCTTCGAGCGAGGCGACCAAGCCGCAGTTCTTCTCCGACGCCCCCGACGGCATGAGCCTGATCAAGCTCGACGGCGCCAAGGTCGACGGCGTGCAGGGCAACACGGTCTTCGCCGTGGTGCAGTTCGAATACACCACCGAGGATGCGGCGGGCGGCGACATGTACGGCAAGCTGCCGTCGCCGATCGCGGTCCTGACCCTCGACCAGGACCCCAAGACCGGCAAGCTCAACCTGGTGAAGTATTTCAACGTCGACACCTCGCCGGCGAACGGCCTGTGGATCACCTGCGGCGCCAGCCTCTCGTCCTGGGGCACCCATCTTTCCAGCGAGGAATACGAGCCGGACGCCACCAAGGTCGAGAAGGACGAGGAGTTCCAGGCGTTCAGCCAGAACCTCTACGGCGACCCGAAGAAAGCCAATCCGTACCATTACGGCTTCATCCCCGAGGTGACGGTCAACCCGGACGGCACCGGCACGATCAAGAAGCACTATGCGATGGGCCGCATCTCGCACGAGCTGATCCAGGTCATGCCGGACGAGCGCACCGCGCTGATGGGCGACGACGCCACCAATGGCGGCCTCTTCATGTTCGTCGCCGACAAGCCCCGCGACCTCTCGGCCGGCACGCTCTATGTCGCCAAGTGGAACCAGAAGACCGACGAGAACGGCGGCTCGGCCGATCTCACCTGGATCAATCTCGGCCATGCCACCAGCGACGAGGTGAAGGCGCTGGCCGACAAGCTGACCGCCAAGGACATCGTCGAGGTGAAGAGCGAGGAGCCGAACGATTCCGCCTTCACCAAGATCCCGTTCAACGGCAAGCCGAGCTGGGTCAAGTTCGCGGCGGGCCAGGAGAAGGCCGCGGCCTTCCTCGAAACCCACCGCTACGCCGCGTTCAAGGGCGGCAGCATGGGCTTCACCAAGATGGAAGGCACCACCGTCAACGTGAAGGACAAGGTCGCCTATTCGGCGATGAGCGCCATCCGCAAGCAGATGACCGACGGCTCCGGCGGCGTGAAGGTCAAGGGCATCGAGGCCGGCGCGGTCTACGCGCACAAGCTGACCGGCGGCCAGAAGGACGATGGCGGCGCCCCGATCGACAGCGAGTGGGTCCCGGTCGCGACCGAGGCCGTGGTCTGGGGCGAGGACCTGAAGGAGCCGGATGCGCTCGGCAATCTCGCCAATGCCGACAAGATCGGCAATCCGGACAACCTCAAGTTCTCCGAGAAGCTGCGCACCCTGTTCATCGGCGAGGACAGCGGCATGCACGTCAACAACTTCCTCTGGGCCTACAACGTGGACACCAAGGAGCTGTCGCGGCTGCTCTCGACCCCGGCGGGCGCGGAATCGACCGGCCTGCACGCGGTCGACGAGGTGAACGGCTTCACCTACGTCATGAGCAACTTCCAGCATGCCGGCGATTGGGAGATCAAGAAGGACAAGACCACCGGCAAGATCACCGGCCTGCATGCTCTCGTCTATGAGACACTCGATCCGCTGATCAAGAAGAACTTCGGCGACGCCCGCGGCAAGCTCGGCGGCGCCGTCGGCTACCTCACCGGCCTGCCGACCCTGTCCTGATCCGGGCCGGCTCATCCTCAGCCTGGGGCCCCGTCGCGAGACGGGGCCCGTTTTCTTGCAGCCAACTGCCTAATAAAGCGGCAGCCGATCCCATTGCGCCCGCCTAACGCCCTGATCTACCGTCGCTTATGTGCGGCATGCATCCTGCAGGGTAGGGACGAGGAGGGATCGGCATGGCGTTTGACGAAATGCGGACCGGGGAGGGCCGCATCCGGAATCCCTATGCGAAGATCGCGGACTGGCTCGAGACCATCCCGCGGGAGCAGCTGAAGCAGCGCCGGCTGGAGGCCGAGCTGTTCTTCCGCCGCGGCGGCATCACCTTCGCCGTCTACGGCGACACCCAGGGCGAAGAACGGATCATCCCCTACGACATCGTGCCCCGCGTGCTCGCCCGCGCCGAATGGGAGCGCCTGGCCAAGGGGCTGGAGCAGCGGGTCAAGACCCTCAACCTCTATCTCGCCGACATCTACGGCGCGCAGAACGCGATCAAGGCCGGCATCGTGCCGCCCGACCTGGTCTGGCAGAACCCGGCCTACCGGCCCGAGATGGCGGGGCTCGACGTGCCCCACGGCGTCTATGTGCATATCGGCGGCATCGACGTGGTCCGGGTCGACGACCAGGACTTCTACGTGCTCGAGGACAACTGCCGCACGCCCTCCGGCGTCTCCTACATGCTGGAGGGGCGGGAGATCTCGATCCGGCTGATGCCGGAACTGTTCTCCGCCCATCGCGTGGCGCCGATCGAGAACTACGCCAACGAGCTGCTCGGCGCGCTGCGTTCGGTCGCGCCGCGCAATGCCGGCAACGACCCGACGGTCGCGCTGCTGACCCCCGGCCAGTTCAACTCGGCCTATTACGAGCACTCCTTCCTCGCCGACAAGATGGGCGTCGAGCTGGTCGAGGGCCGCGACCTGCTGGTGCGGGACGAGGTCGCCTACATGCGCACCACCCAGGGGCCGAAGCGGGTCGATGTCATCTACCGGCGCATCGATGACGAGTTCCTGGACCCGCTGACCTTCCGCCCGGATTCCGCGCTCGGCGTGCCGGGCCTGTTCGCGGCCTATGCGGCGGGCAACGTGACCCTGGCCAACGCCATCGGCACGGGCGCGGCCGACGACAAGGTGATCTACAGCTACATCCCCGATCTCATCCGCTTCTATCTCGGCGAGGAGCCGATCCTGAAGAACGTGCCGACCTGGCGCTGCCGGGAGCCGGAAGCGCTGGGCTACGTGCTCGACCACCTGCATGAGCTGGTGGTGAAGGAGACCCACGGCTCCGGCGGCTACGGCATGCTGGTCGGCCCCCATGCCGCCAAGGCCGATATCGAGGCCTTCCGCGAGCGGGTGAAGGCCAACCCGACCGGCTATATCGCCCAGCCGACCCTGTCGCTCTCGACCTGCCCGACCTTCGTCGAGAGCGGGATCGCGCCGCGGCATGTCGATCTCCGGCCCTTCGTGCTGACCCGGGCCGACGGCGTCCGGATCGTGCCGGGCGGCCTCACGCGCGTCGCGCTGCGGGACGGCTCGCTGGTCGTCAATTCCAGCCAGGGCGGCGGGCTCAAGGACACCTGGGTGATCGAGTGAAGGCATGCTGAGCCGCACCGCCGACAGCCTCTACTGGCTTTCGCGCTATGTCGAGCGGGCCGACTACCTGGCCCGCACCATCGAGGCGGCGGCGCGCCTCTCGACGCTGCCCGCGACCTATGTCGGCGAGACGAACGAGTGGGAGAGCGCCGTCGCGACCGCCGGCTGCGGCCCGATCTTCCACGACCACCACGAGACGGCGACCGCGGAGACGGTCAGCGCCTTCCTGATCGCCTCGCCGCACAACCCGACCTCGATCGTCAAATGCTTCGAGATCGCGCGGCAGAACGCCCGCGCCGTGCGCACCGCGCTCACCAGCGAGACCTGGGAGACCATCAACGGCGCCTGGCTGGAGCTGCAGCGGCTGAACGTGCGCGCGCTCGGCCCCTCGGAGCTGCCGAAATTCCTCGCCTGGGTGAAGGAGACGTCGCTCCGGGTCGACGGCTCGGGCTACCGCACCATGCTGCGGAACGACGCCTACTGGTTCTCGCGCCTCGGCATCGCCGTCGAGCGGGCGGACAACACCGCGCGCATCCTGGACGTGAAGTACCACATCCTGCTGCCGGAGAACGCGGCGGTGGGCGGCGGCATCGACTATTCGCAATGGGCGGCGATCCTGCGCGCGGTCTCGGCGCTGACCAGCTATCACTGGGTCTACCGCGAGAGCCTGAAGCCGTGGCTGATCGCCGACCTGCTGATCCTCAATCCGCAGATGCCGCGCTCGCTCGCCGCCTGCTACAAGGACATCGTCGCCAATCTCGACGAGCTGGCCGGCGCCTACAATGCGCCGGGGCCCGCCCAGCGGGCGGCGCGGGCGATCCACCGGCAGCTCTCCTCGACCCGGATCGAGCAGGTGTTCCAGGCCGGCCTGCACGAGTTCATCACCAAGTTCATCGCCGACAATAACGGCCTGGGATCGGCCATAAGCGGCCAGTACCTGATCTGAGTCGGGCATGCGGATCCGCATTCATCACGAGACCACCTACAGCTACGACCGGCCGGCCCAGTCCATGGTGCAGCTCCTGCGGCTGACGCCGCGCGACCATGAGGGGCAGTACGTCCGGCGCTGGCGCATCGACCTCGACGACGGCGGCGTGCTGCGGGCGCGGGAGGATGCCTTCGGCAACATCCTGCACGTGCTCTCGGCGACGGGCGAGTTCAGCACCTTCACCCTGGCGGTCGATGGCGAGATCGAGACCCAGGACACGGCCGGCGTGGTCCGCGGCGCCATCGAGCGCTTCCCGCCCGAACTCTACCTGCGCGAGACGGCGCTGACCCAGCCGGACGCGGCGATCGCCGATTTCGCCCGCGGCGCCGCGAACGGCGCCGGCGACCTCGCGCGGCTGCATGCGCTGCTGCGCGCCGTCGCGCACCACATGACCTTCGAGGTGGGCGCCACCCACGCAGCGACCACGGCGGCGCAGGCCTTCGCCGACGGCCGAGGCGTCTGCCAGGACCTGGCCCATGTCTTCATCGCCGCGACCCGCGTGCTCGGGATTCCCTGCCGCTATGTCAGCGGCCACCTGTGGCGCGGCGAGGGTGCCGGCGACCAGGAAGCGGGGCATGCCTGGGCCGAGGCCCATGTCGCCGGGCTCGGCTGGGTCGGCTTCGACCCGGCGAACGGGATCTGCCCGACCGATGCCTATGTGCGGGTCGCGATCGGGCTCGACTATCTGGGCGCCGCGCCGGTCAGGGGCGCCCAGATCGGCGGCTCCGAGGAGAAGCTGGCGGTGGCGATCCAGGTCGACCAGGCCGGCCAGCAGCAGCAACGACAAAGTTGAACCGGGACGGAATGCCATGACCTATTGCGTCGGCCTGCTGGTCCGGGAAGGGCTCGTGCTGATCTCCGACACGCGCACCAATGCCGGCATCGACAACATCGCCTCGTTCCGCAAGCTGCATCTCTTCGAGACGCCGGGCGACCGGATGCTGGCGATCGCGACCTCCGGCAATCTCTCGATATCGCAGGGCGTGCTGAGCCTGCTGAGCGAGGGCTTCCCCAACCCGCAGACCGGCGAGACCGAGACGCTGGCCAAGGCGACCAGCATGTTCCACGCGGCGCAGATGGTCGGGCAGGCGGTGCGCGAGGTCTACCGGATCGACGGTCCGAGCCTGGAGCAGCACAATTCCAGCTTCGACATCGCGCTGCTGCTGGGCGGCCAGATCAAGGGCCGGCGGCTCAGGCTCTTCATGATCTACTCCGCCGGCAACTTCATCGAGGCGACGTCGGACACGCCGTTTCTCCAGATTGGCGAGCACAAATACGGCAAGCCGGTGCTGGACCGGGCCGTCACCTACGACACCGATCTCTACGACGCGCTGAAGATCGGCCTGATCTCGATGGATTCCACCATGCGCTCCAATCTCGGCGTCGGCCTGCCGATCGACACGCTGGTGCTGCGCCGGGATACGCTGAAGCCCGAGCTGAGCTACCGGATCGATGCGGAGGATGCGTATTTCACCGACCTCCGCCACCGCTGGTCCGAGGCCTTGCGCGCCGCCCATCTCGCCATCCCGCGGCCGCCCTACAAGAGCGGCGGCCGCTGAACGGCCGGGCGTTCCATGCCCTTGCCTGAGAACGAATGGCAAACTATTGCCTGTCGGATTCGACCACTGTCCGACCCGCACCGGACCTACACGAAAACGGCGCATCCATGGGGTCGGTCAAGTTGACGGCCGCGCCGCCGCTCAGCGCAGGTAGCGGTCGAGGATCGGCAGGCTGCTGATGACCGCGAGCCCGATCAGGCCGACGGCGACCCAGCGGTACACCTTGGGATTCACCTTGCCGAACATGCGGCCGCCGAAAGCCAGGCCGACCGCATAGCAGGGAATCATCGGCATCAGCACCTGGATCAGCCCTGCGCCGAAGATGCCGCCGATCACGTAGGAGACGACGGCGACCACGGTCGTCACGCCGAAATAGACGAAGATATTCGCGCGAATGGTGGCCGGCGCGGACGGGCCGGAGATCCAGAGCGCCACCACCGGCGGCCCGGAAAGCTGGATGAGGCCGGAGAGCAGGCCCGACGTCGCCCCCGCCGCCAGGGACATGCCGATGCTCGGGGCGTTCCGATACCGCCAGCCGGACAGGGTGAGCAGCAACAGCGCGGCGATGATCGGCACCAGGCTCCACCGCAACGGTATCGGGTCCACGATGCCCAGGAGGTAAGTGCCGATCGGGATCGCGATCACCGCGGCGAGGGCGACCGGAAAGACCGTCCGCGGCTCGCAATGGCGGATCGACTTCAGGAGATAGGGGATGGTGAGGACGCCATCGGCGATCAGGATGGAGCTGGCCCCGATCTTCGGCCCGTACATGGCGCTGATGACCGGGATCATGATCATTCCCGCGCCGAAGCCGACGAAGCCGCGCACCGCGCCGGCGACCAGCGACAGCGCGGCGACCGCGAAGAAGGCGCCGGTGAGGAAGTCCATCACGCCCGCGCCCGCAGGGAGCGGACCGGGCGAGGGACTTGCGGTGGCCTGAGGCCCATCAAGCCGGATCCAAATCGTGGTGCCATCGGACCCAATCCCGCTACACTGGCACTTCGAGTCGCCTGCAGGGAAATTCATGGCCCACGCCGATTTCATCCACCTCCGCGTCCATTCCGCCTATTCGCTGTCGGAGGGCGCGATCACGCCCAAGGCGCTGGCGGAGCTGGCCAAGCGGAGCGAGATGCCGGCCGTGGCGGTCACCGATACCGGCAACCTGTTCGGCGCCATGGAATTTGCCGGCTATGCCAAGGATGCCGGCGTCCAGCCGATCACCGGCTGCCTCCTGGGCATCGCCCGGCCGGACCAGGACCCGCATGCGATCAAGCAGGCGCCGCCCGACCGGCTGGTGCTCCTGGCGCAGAGCGAGGCGGGCTATCGCAACCTGATGAAGCTCTCCTCCAAGGCCTTCCTCGAAAGCGCGCCCGGCACCATCGCCCATGTCGCCTTGGGCGATCTCGACGGCCATACCGACGGCCTGATCGCGCTCAGCGGCGGGCCGCAGGGCCAGGTCGGCCGGCTGCTGGGCGAAGGGCAGAACGAGGCCGCGGAGCAGGCGATCCGGCATCTCATGGCCCTGTTCCCCGGCCGGCTCTATGTCGAGCTGATGCGGCACGGCACCGAGATCGAGGAGAAGATCGAGCCGGGTCTGCTCGATCTCGCCTACAAGCTCGACCTGCCGCTGGTCGCGACCAACGACGTCTACTTCTCCGACGAGGGCATGTACCTCGCCCATGACGCGCTGCTCTGCATCGCCGAAGGCACCTATGTCGGCGAGAGCAACCGACGCCGCGTCACCCGCGAGCACCGCTTCAAGTCGGCGGGCGAGATGCGCAAGCGCTTCGCCGACATTCCCGAGGCCTGTGACAACACGCTGGTGATCGCGCAGCGCTGCGCCTTCATGCCGCCGGCGCGCAAGCCGATCCTGCCGCCCTTCACCGACGGCGCCTCCGAGACCGAGGTGCTGCGCCAGAAGGCGCGCGAAGGGCTCGACGCACGGCTCCGCGTCATGAAGCTCGACGAGGAGGGCGCGAAGCCCTATCGCGAGCGGCTGGAGTTCGAGCTCGGCGTCATCATCCAGATGGGTTTCGCCGGCTACTTCCTGATCGTCGCCGACTTCATCCAATGGGCCAAGGCACAAGGAATCCCGGTCGGGCCGGGCCGCGGCTCGGGCGCCGGCTCCGTGGTCGCCTGGTCGCTGACCATCACCGATCTGAACCCGCTGCAATGGGGGCTGCTGTTCGAGCGCTTCCTCAACCCCGAGCGCGTGTCCATGCCCGACTTCGACGTGGACTTCTGCCAGGACCGGCGCGACGAGGTGATCCGCTACGTCCAGGGCAAATACGGCCACGACAGGGTCGCGCAGATCATCACCTTCGGCAAGCTGCAGGCCCGCGCGGCGGTGCGCGACGTCGGCCGCGTGCTGCAGATGCCCTACGGCCAGGTGGACAAGCTCTGCAAGCTGATCCCCAACAACCCGGCCAATCCGATCAAGCTCAAGGACGCGATCGAGGGCGAGCCCGCGCTCGGCGCCGCGATGGAGGAGGATCCGGCGGTCGACAAGCTGATGTCGACCGCGATCAAGCTGGAGGGCCTCTACCGCCACGCCTCGACCCATGCCGCGGGCGTGGTGATCGGCGATCGGCCGCTGGACGAGCTGGTGCCGCTCTACCGCGATCCGCGCTCCGACATGCCGGTCACCCAGTTCAACATGAAGGACGTCGAGAAGGCCGGCCTGGTCAAGTTCGACTTCCTCGGCCTGAAGACGCTGACCGTCATCACGACCGCGGTGAAGCTCTTGAAGCGGCGCGGCGTCGAGCTCGACATCGACCACATCCCGCTCGACGACACCAAGACCTACGAGCTCCTGGCCAGCGGCGAGGCAACCGGCATCTTCCAGCTGGAAAGTTCGGGCATGCGGGATGCGATCCGCAAGCTCAAGCCCGACCGCTTCGAGGACATCATCGCCATGGTGGCGCTCTATCGCCCGGGCCCGATGGACAACATCCCGAGCTTCATCAACCGCAAGCACGGCAAGGAAGAGCCGGACTATCTCTACCCGACCCTGGAGCCGATCCTGAAGGAGACCTACGGGATCATGATCTACCAGGAGCAGGTGATGCAGATCGCCCAGGTCCTGGCCGGCTATTCGCTCGGCGGCGCCGATCTCTTGCGCCGCGCCATGGGCAAGAAGATCCGCGAGGAGATGGAGGCGCAGCGCAAGACCTTCATCGACGGTGCGGTGGCGAAGGGCGTCGGCGCCGACAAGGCCGGGCAGATCTTCGACCAGGTGAACAAGTTCGCCGGCTACGGCTTCAACAAGAGCCATGCCGCGGCCTATGCCCTGGTCGCCTACCAGACGGCGTGGCTCAAGGCCAATTACCCGGTCGAGTTCTTCGCCGCCTCCATGACCTACGACATGGGGAACACCGACAAGCTCAACGTCTTCCGCCAGGAGCTGAACCGGCTGGGCATCAAGCTGCTGCCGCCCGACGTCAACCGCTCGGAGCCGACCTTCGGCGTGGAGCAGGCGGCGGACGGCAAGCTCGCGGTGCGTTACGCGCTGGCGGCGCTGAAGAATGTCGGCTTCGGGCCGGTCGAATCCATGGTGCGCGCCCGCGAGGCGGGCCCCTACAAGTCGCTGGAGGATTTCTGCGAACGCATCGATCCCAAGGGGCTGAACAAGCGCCAGCTCGAGAACCTGGTGCTGGCCGGCACCTTCGACAGCCTCAACCCGAACCGGCGCCAGGTCCACGAAGCGGTCGAGCAGATGCTGCGGCAATCCAATGCCGCCGCGGACGCGCGCGGCTCGTCGCAGAACAGCCTGTTCGGCGACGCGGCCTCGGTGCGCCTCAGCCTTCCGGCGACGCTGGACTGGCCGCCGATGGAGCGCCTGCAGCAGGAGTTCTCGGCGATCGGCTTCTATCTCTCGGCCCATCCGCTCGATTCCTACGGCATGGGGCTGAAGCGCCTGGGTGTCATTTCCTTCGCCGAGCTCCTGCAGCAGCGCGGCGTCAGCCGCGCCAAGCTCGCCGGGATCGTGGTCGGCCGCCAGGAGCGCACCTCGCAAAAGGGCAACCGCTACGCCTTCGTGCAACTGACCGACGCCTCGGGCCTCTACGAGGCGACCGTGTTCTCCGAGCGCCTGGCCGAATACCGGGAGCTGCTGGAGCCTGGCAGGGCGATCCTGCTGACGGTCGACGTGCGCAGCGAGGAGGACAACCTCCGCCTGATGGTCGCCGAGGCGGCGGGGCTGGACCAGGCGGTGGCGGCGACCGCGGCCGGCCTCCGGATCTATCTCCGCGACCCGGCGCCGGTCGTGGGCATCAAGCAGATCCTGGACCGGGCCGGGAAGGGCCGGGGCAAGGTGCAGATCTCCCTCGATCTCGCCGATTTCGGCTGGGAGACCAGCGTCACCATCAGGGGCGGCTACGCCATCTCCGGCGCGGTCCGCAGCGCCATCAAGGCGGTCCCCGGGGTAATGGACATCCAGGACTCCTGACCGGGGCGGGCGACGCCGCCGGGGCGCCGTCCCTCGTTAAGGATCGTCTCGCAATCGATTGATAATAAATAATTATGTCATATGCGTATCTGCTGTATGCAGGTACGCTACCGGCGGGTTCACGCTGGACTTTCCGCCACTTATCCACTACTTAAGCGCCGCTTGAAAACGCATGCGGGTGCGCGCGCCGCCGGGGAGAAATCCCGTCGGACACCGCTCCGGTGCCGGGTCATCCAGGTGCAAACCAGGGTGGCCGGTCACTCCACCCGCAGAGGCTCAACCGGAAAAGGACTGAACAATGGCTCTGCCATCCTTCACGATGCGCCAGCTCCTGGAAGCTGGCGTGCATTTCGGCCACCACACCCGCCGTTGGAACCCTAAGATGGGTCCCTACCTGTTCGGCGTGCGCAACGGCATCCACATCATCGACCTCGAGCAGACCGTCCCGATGCTCGACCAGGCGGTGAAGGCGGTCCGCGACGTCGCCGCCTCGGGCGGCCGCGTCCTGTTCGTCGGCACCAAGCGCGCCGCCTCGGACAAGATCGCCGACGCCGCGAAGCGCTGCGGCCAGTACTACGTGAACCACCGCTGGCTGGGCGGCATGCTCTCCAACTGGAAGACCATCTCCAACTCGATCAAGCGCCTGCGCGATCTCGACGAGAAGCTCGCCGGCGAGGCCGTGGGTCTCACCAAGAAGGAGATCCTGATGATGACCCGCGACCGCGACAAGCTGGAGCGGGCGCTGGGCGGCATCAAGGACATGGGCGGCCAGCCGGACATCCTGGTCGTGATCGACACCAACAAGGAGGCGATCGCGGTCAAGGAAGCCAACAAGCTGGGCATCCCGGTCGTGGCGGTGCTGGACAGCAACTCCTCGCCCGAGGGCATCACCTATCCGGTCCCGGGCAATGACGACGCGATCCGCGCCATCCAGCTCTACTGCGACCTGTTCTCCGGCGCGGTGCTCGACGGCCTGCAGCAGGAGGCGATCTCCAGCGGCCGCGACATCGGCGAGGCCGAAGAGTTGCCCGCAGAGCAGCTCCCGGCTGCGGAAACGGCCGATGCGCAAGCCGGCGCCACTGCCTAAATAACGCGTCGACGGCGGCGGCACCGAGGCTCCGGCAGGAGGTTCGGGCCGCCGCTTCTCACGTGATCAACATCTGGATTTGAGAGGAGATACCATGGCCGAGATCACCGCCGCGCTGGTCAAGGAACTGCGCGAAGTGTCGGGCGCCGGCATGATGGACTGCAAGAAGGCCCTGGCCGAGAACGGCGGCAACCTGGAGAATGCGGTCGACTGGCTGCGCAAGAAGGGCCTGGCCGCCGCGGCCAAGAAGGCCGGCCGCGTCGCCGCCGAAGGCCTGGTCGCCGTCGTCCCGGCGGACAAGAAGGCGGTGCTGGTCGAGGTCAACTCGGAGACCGACTTCGTCGCCCGCAACGAGAAGTTCCAGGACTTCGTCTCGACCGTCGCCAAGCTGGCGCTCGGGGCCGCCGACATCGAGGCGCTGAAGAACGCCAAGACGCCGGAAGGCCCGACCGTGGCCGAAAAATTGACGCAATTGGTGGCGACCATCGGCGAGAACATGAACCTGCGCCGCATGGCGGCGCTTTCGGTGAAAGACGGCGTGGTCGCGACCTACATGCACAACGCGACGGTGCCGAACATGGGGAAGATCGGCGTGCTCGTCGCTCTGGAATCGACCGGGGACAAGGCCAAGCTGGCGGCGCTCGGCAAGCAGCTCGCGATGCATGTCGCGGCCGCCAATCCGCAGGCGCTGGACATCGGCTCGGTCAGCGCGGCCGATCTCGACCGCGAGCGCGCGGTGCTGGCCGAGCAGGCCCGCGCCTCGGGCAAACCGGAAGAGATCATCGCCAAGATGGTCGAGGGCCGTCTGCGGAAGTACTACGAAGACGTCGTCCTGCTGGAGCAGCTCTATGTGATCGACGGCGAGAGCCGGGTGAAGCAGATCGTCGAGAAGGCCGCCAAGGAAGTCGGCGCGCCGGTCAAGGTGACGGGCTTCGTCCGCATGGCGCTGGGCGAGGGCATCCAGAAGGAGCAGGCCGACGCCTGATTTCCCGAATCGGGCGGGTGAAAACCCGCCCGCGGGATTGAGCGTGGTATAAGGTCGTTTGGGACTCGGTCGCGGCGGCAGGACGCCGCCGCGGCCGGCCAACAGAGGGGCGAGGCAAGCCATGGCAGGGCCAGCAAAACCGGGGCTTCTCTATCGTCGGGTCCTCCTGAAGATCTCCGGCGAGGCCTTGATGGGAACCCGGGAGTTCGGCCTCGACCCTGCCACCGTCACCCGCGTCGCCAATGAAGTCAAAAGCGCCCATGAGATGGGCGTCGAGTGCTGCCTGGTCATCGGCGGCGGCAACATCTTCCGCGGCATCGCCGGCGCCTCGCAAGGCATGCAGCGCGCCTCGGCCGACTACATGGGTATGCTGGCGACCGTCATGAACGCGCTCGCCATGCAGAACGCCCTCGAACAGGCAGGCGTCAGCACCAGGGTGCAGTCTGCCATCTCCATGCAGTCGATCTGCGAGCCCTATATCCGCCGCCGCGCCATCCGCCATCTCGAGAAGGGGCGGGTGGTGATCTTCGCCGCCGGCACCGGCAACCCGTTCTTCACCACCGACACGGCCGCCGCCCTGCGGGCCTCGGAGATGGGCTGCGAGGCGCTGCTCAAGGGCACCAAGGTGGACGGCGTCTACAGCGCCGATCCCAAGCTCGACCCCAAGGCCGAGCGCTATCAGACCCTGACGCATCACGAGGTCCTGACCCGGGACCTGAAGGTGATGGATGCGGCGGCGATCTCGCTCGCGCGGGAGAACGACATTCCGATCATCGTCTTTTCGATCCACACGCCGGGCATGTTCGCCGAGGTGCTGAAGGGAGCGGGGCGCTGCACCGTGATCGGCGAACGCGCGGAGAAAGTCGCGTGATCTTGACTATCGGGGGAACCAATCATGGCTGATCCACGGCTGGGCGAGTTCAGTCGGCGCATGGACGGCGCCCTGGAGGCGCTGCGCAAGGAGTTCGGCGGTCTGCGGACCGGGCGCGCTTCGGCGAACCTGCTGGAGCCGGTGCATGTCAGCGCCTACGGCAACGACATGCCGCTGAATCAGGTCGGCACGGTCAACGTGCCGGAGCCCAGGATGATCACGGTCCAGGTCTGGGACCGCGGGCTGGTCGGGGCGGTGGAGAAGGCGATCCGCGACGCCGGTCTCGGCCTCAACCCGGCGAGCGACGGCAACACGGTCCGGGTGCCGATCCCGGAACTGTCACAAGAACGTCGCCAGGAGCTGTCCAAGATCGCGCACAAATACGCCGAGCAGGCCCGGGTCGCGGTCCGCAACGTGCGGCGCGACGCCATGGATTCGCTGAAGAAGATGGAGAAGGACGGCAAGATCTCCCAGGACGAGCACCGCCATTTGAGCGATCTCGCCCAGAAGCTCACCGACGAGCATGTGAAGAAGGTCGACGAGAGCCTGGCCGCCAAGGAAAAAGAGATCCTGCAGGTCTGACGTGCAGCATTCCGGTTCCGCAAAGCCGCTATCCGCGCCGATCAAGGTTCCCGCAGGGGAGGCCGTCGGCGAGACCGCCGGGGAAACCGGAGGCGGGCAATTACCGCCCAAGCACGTCGCCATCATCATGGACGGCAACGGACGCTGGGCGCGCGCCCGCGGCCTGCCGCGCACGGCGGGCCACAATCGCGGCGCTGAGGCAGTGCGGCGCACGGTCAAGGCGGCGGTCAAGGCCGGCGTGCAGTACCTGACGCTGTTCGGCTTCTCCTCGGAGAACTGGAAGCGGCCGGCTTCGGAGATCGACGACCTCATGGGCCTGCTGCGCCACTATCTCCGCCGCGAGATCGAGGAACTGCACAAGAACGGCGTGCGGCTGAAGGTGATCGGCGAACGCGACCGGCTCGGCGAGGACATCGTCCGGCTGATCGGCGACGCCGAGACGCGCACCGCGGGCAATACGCGGCTCAACCTCAACATCGCCCTGAGCTACGGCAGCCGGAGCGAGATGGTGCTGGCCGCGCGGGCGGCGATGCAGGCGGCGATCGAGGGCAAGCTCAAGCCCGAGGAGCTCGACGAGCGGCGATTCGAGAAGCTGCTGCTGACCGCCGGCATGCCGGACCCGGATCTCCTGATCCGCACCAGCGGCGAGAAGCGCATCTCGAACTTCCTGCTCTGGCAATGCGCCTATGCGGAGTTCGTGTTCCTCGAGCGCCTGTGGCCCGATTTCGACGAGAACGACTTCAACGCCGCGATCCAGGAATATCACGGCCGGACCAGGCGCTATGGCGGCGCCGGCTGAGCAACCGCCGAAGCGCGCGTCCTCGCTCACGCTGAGGATCATCTCCGCCGCCGTTCTGATCCCGATCGTCGCCGCAGCGGCCTATCTCGGGCATCCGTGGTGGGATCTGCTGGTCATCCTGTTCGGCGTGGTGATGATCTGGGAATGGTGCCGGATCGCCGGCCGTCGCCGTGATCCGGACCAGCCCGCCGTCTGGCTCCCGGAATGGGACCCGGTCGTGAAGTACATCGGCGTCGTGACGGTGCTGGCGGCATTGAGCGTCTTCACCCGAGAGGGCTGGGCGGCGCTCTGGAGCGCATTGATCGTGGGCGCGCTCATCATCGCCGCGCTGGCCTTCACGCCGCGAAGGTCGGCGGCTCTCTGGGGCGCACCGGGCCTGTTCTACGTGGCAGTCCCCTGCGCGGCGATCATATGGCTGCGCGCCGATGCGTCGGTCGGCCTGCCACAGATCCTCTGGATCGTCGCCCTGGTGATCGCGGTGGATACGGGAGCCTATGCCGCCGGCCGCAGTATCGGCGGGCCGAAGCTCGCGCCCCGGATCAGCCCGAACAAGACCTGGGCGGGGCTGGTGGGCGGCGTGCTTTCGGCGGCCATCGTCGGCGCGATTACGGCGGCCATTCTCGGGCGGCCGAGCCTCGCGCCGCTGACCGCCGTGAGCGCCGGGCTCGCCCTCGTCGAGCAGGCCGGCGACCTCGCGGAATCGGCGTTCAAACGGCACTTTGGCGTCAAGGATGCCAGCAATATAATCCCCGGACATGGGGGCGCCCTCGACCGGGTGGATGGCTTGATCGCCGTCGCCGCGGCGGTCGCCGGGATCAATGCGTTGATTGGGAGTAGCGTGCTGACATGGCTGTGACCGAATTGAAGCGCGCGACGCCGCAGGCCCAGACCAAGGGGCCGCGCAGCATCGGCATCCTGGGCTCGACCGGCTCGATCGGCTGCAGCACGATCGATGTCGTGGAGCGCTATCCCAACGATTATGTCGTCGACGCGCTGACCGCGCAGAGCAATGTCGATCGCTTGATCGAGCAGGCCTTGAAGCTGAAGCCGCGCTATGCGGCGATCGGCGACGAGAAGCACTATGCTAAGCTGAAGGACGCGCTGGCAGGAACGGGGACGGAAGCCGCCGCCGGCCGGGCCGCGGTGATCGAGGCGGCCGCGCGTCCCTCGGACTGGGTGATGTCGGCGATCGTCGGGGCCGCCGGTCTGGAGCCGACGCTGGCCGCGGTGCGCCGCGGCGCGATGATCGGCCTCGCCAACAAGGAGACGCTGGTCTGCGCCGGCGATCTCATGATGAAGGAGCTCGACAAGCACGGCGCCACCATGCTGCCCGTGGATTCCGAGCACAGCGCGATCTTCCAGGTGTTCGACTTCGAGGAGCACGACGCGATCGAGAAGATCATCCTGACCGCGTCGGGCGGGCCGTTCCGCACCAAGTCGATCGAGCATATGCGCGCGGCGACGCCGGCCCAGGCGGTCGCCCACCCCAACTGGTCGATGGGCGCCAAGATCTCGGTCGATTCCGCGACCATGATGAACAAGGGCCTGGAGCTGATCGAGGCGCACCACCTGTTCCGCATGCCCGAGGCGCGGATCGAGATCCTGGTCCATCCGCAATCGGTGATCCACAGCATGGTCGCCTATCAGGACGGCTCGGTGCTGGCCCAGCTCGGCACGCCGGACATGCGCACCCCGATCGCCTACGCGCTCGGCTGGCCCAAGCGGATCGCCGCCCCCTCGGCGCGACTCGATTTCGCCAAGGCGGCACAACTGACCTTCGAAGCGCCGGATCCCGTGCGCTTCCCGGCGCTGCGCCTCGCCCGCGAGGCGCTGAAGACCGGGGGCAGGGCGCCGATCGTGCTCAATGCCGCGAACGAGGTCGCGGTCGCCGCCTTCCTGGCGGAAGGCATCGGCTTCACGGAGATCGCCGAGGTGGTCGAGCAGGTGCTGGATTCGCTGCCCAATGCCAGCCCAGCCAGCATCGACGACGTGATCGCCGCCGATGCTGCAGCGCGGCGAGCCGCCGAGGACCGGGTTGCGGCCATCCGCCGCAAGTGAAGATGGTCCCTAACACGTTGTGGTGAAACCGTTTTCGGGGCTATGGGCCGGCCCGAACCTGTGCTAGACAGAGCCGGCCGGCCGGTGGGGGACCAAGCCGGCCAACTATCTGGGCCGTCATGGAAATCCTGCAGCAAATCCCGCAATACGGTTTCTGGTTCCTCGTCGTCCTCACCGTCCTCGTCTTCATCCACGAGCTCGGCCATTTCCTGGTCGCCCGCGCCTGCGGCGTCCGGGTCGAGGTCTTCTCCATCGGCTTCGGGCCGGAGCTGTTCGGCTGGACCGACAGGACCGGCACGCGCTGGAAGTTCAGCTGGCTGCCGCTCGGCGGCTACGTCCGGATGTTCGGCCAGGAGGACAATGTCCTGGAGGGCGAATCGGCCCGGCCGATGACGCCCCAGGAGAAGGCGGTCTCGTTCCGCCACAAGGGCGTGGGCCAGCGCATGGCGATCGTGGTCGCCGGCCCGGCCGCCAACTACATCTTCGCGATCCTGGTCTTCGCCGTCCTCTACGCCAGCGCGGGCAAGCTGACGATCCCGCCGGTGGTGGGCGGCGTCATCGCCAACTCCCCGGCGGCCGAGGCGGGACTGGCCGTCGGCGACAGGATCGTCAAGGTCCAGGGCCAGGAGGTCGCCGATTTCAGCGACATCACCTATGCGGTCCAGAGCAATCTCGGCAGCTTGCTGGCGATCGAGGTCGATCGCGGCGGCAAGCCCGTCACGGTCCAGGTCCAGCCGCGCGAGATCCATGACAAGGACGCGCAAGGCAAGGATGTCAGCTTCGTCGGCCTGGGCATGCGCAGCACCGGCCAGAGCGCGGTCAAGCATCTCTCCATCGCCGACTCGTTCGTGTCGGCCAATGTCGATGTCTACAAGGCGACCGCCGGCACGCTGAAAGGCCTCTGGCAGATGGTCGCCGGCGAGCGCTCGAGCGAGGAGGTCGGCGGCGTTCTCCGGATCGCCAAGATGTCCGGCGACGTGGCGCAGTTCGGGCTGATCTCGTTCATCGCCTTCGCGGCGGCGCTGTCGGTCAACCTGGGCCTGATCAACCTCTTCCCGGTCCCGCTGCTGGATGGCGGGCACCTGGTCTATTACGCGGTCGAGGCGGTCCGGGGACGGCCGCTGGGCGAACGGGCACAGGAATTCGGGCTCAAGGTCGGCCTCGCCTTGGTTCTGAGCTTGATGCTGTTTGCCACTTGGAATGACTTGGTTTATTTGAAAGTGGTCGATTTCGTGAAGTCGCTGTTTACGTGACGAGCGTCGGGGGAATGGGGTTGCTGCGCGTCGTTTTCTTGGCCCTGCTGCTGGGGCTCGGGATCGTCGTCGCGTCCGGAACGGGACGCGAGGCGGCGGCGCAGACCATCACCAGCGGCGAGCCGATCCAGCAGGTCGTGATCGAAGGCAACCAGCGCATCGAGGCCGACACGATCCGCTCCTACATGGAGATCAATCCCGGCGATCCGTTCGACGCGGCCAAGGTCGACAAGGCCCTGAAGAACCTGTTCGCGACCGGCCTCTTTGCCGACGTGAATTTCCGCCGCGACGGCGACAACCTGGTGGTGACCGTGGTCGAGAACCCGATCATCAACAAGCTCGCCTTCGAGGGCAACGACCGGATCAACGACGACCAGCTGAACCAGGAAGTGCAGCTCAAGCCGCGCCAAGTCTACACCCAGACCCGGGTGCAGGCGGACGTGAAGCGCATTCTCGATCTCTACCGCCGTAGCGGCCGGTTCGCGGCCACCGTCGATCCCAAGGTCATCAAGCTGGACCAGAACCGCGTCAACCTGGTCTTCGAGATCAACGAGGGCGACGTCACCCAGGTCGAGCGCATCGACTTCGTCGGCAACAAGGAGTTCTCCGACAGCACCTTGCGCGACGAGATCGCCACCAAGGAGAGCGCGTTCTACCGCATCCTGAGCACGACCGACACCTATGATCCCGACCGCCTCACGGTGGACAAGGAGAACCTGCGCAAATTCTACCTCTCCGAGGGCTATGCCGACTTCCGCGTGATCTCCGCCGTCGCCGAGCTCTCGCCCGACCAGGAGGCGTTCTTCATCACCTTCACGGTGGAGGAGGGCGAGCGCTACAAGCTCGGCAAGGTCGATATCAAGACCACCCTCAAGGACCTGAACCCGGAGACGCTGCGCGGCGACATCACGACGGTGCAGGGCGACTGGTACGACGCCAGCAAGGTGGATGATTCGGTCCAGGCCCTGAGCGACCACGTCGGCAGCCTGGGCTACGCCTTCGTGGACGTGCGCCCGCGCATCGACCGCGACGCCAAGAACCACGTGCTCAACCTCACCTACGACATCCAGGAAGGGCCGAAGGTCTACGTCGAGCGCATCGACATCTCCGGCAACGTCCGCACCCAGGACAAGGTGATCCGCCGCGAGTTCCGCCTGGCCGAAGGCGACGCGTTCTCGACCGCCAAGCTCCGCCGCACCGAGCAGCGGCTGAAGAACCTCGGCTTCTTCGAGACGGTGGACATCACCACGGTGCCGAGCACCAGCCCGGACAAGACCATCATCAAGGTCAAGGTGAAGGAGCAATCGACCGGCGAATTGACCTTCGGCGCGGGCTTCTCCACCAGCCTCGGACCGCTCGGAAATATCGGCTTGCGCGAGCGCAACCTGCTCGGCAAGGGCCAGGACGTCAGCGCCGACATCACGATTTCCGGCAAGCGGTCGTCCGGCTCGATCAGCTTCACCGACCCCTACTTCATGGACAAGGATGTCAGCGCGGGCGTCGATCTCTTCTTCCGCCGCCTCGACCCCGGCCCGAACCTGCAGGAGCAGGCGGGCTCGGGCCTGCGCATGGGCTACGACCTCACCGAGTATCTGCGGCAGACGCTGTCCTACCAGTTCCGCGGCGACCGCATCTATCACCCGGACCACGACGCGCCGCAGATCATCCGCGACGAAATCGGCTGGAAGTACTACTCGGTCGTCGGCCAGACGCTGACCTATGACCGGCGCGACAGCCAGTTCGATCCGCGCGACGGCTATTTCGTGACGCTGGATACCCATCTCGCCGGTCTCGGCGGCGACGTGAAGTATGCGAGCGGCACCCTGAAAGGCGGCTACTTCCTCCCGGTCACCAAGGAAGTGACCCTCTCGCTGACCAACGAGGTGGGCTACATCAAGCCGCTGTTCGGCGACTATCTCCACTATCCCGACGGCTTTTTCCTCGGCGGCGCCGACAGCCTCCGGGGCTTCGACTCCCGCGGCGTCGGCCCGCGCGAGCAGGGCGCCAAGAAGAAGGTCGGGTCGGTGGGCGGCCAGTTCCTGTGGGACGGCACGGTCCAGGCAAGCTTCCCGCTCGGCCTGCCGGAGGAATACCAGATCCGGGGACGCGTCTTCAGCGATTTCGGCGTCCTGACCGGCTATGACGCCAAGAGCAGCGATATCAAGATCAACGACGACGGAAGCATCCGGGCCTCGGCCGGCTTCGGGATCACCTGGGTGTCGCCCTTCGGGCCCCTGGCGATCGACCTCGCCTATCCGGTCGTCCGAAAATCTGAAGATAAGACCCAGTATTTCAGCTTTAGCTTCGGAACCAACTTCTGATCCGCTCGGTTTTGCCGGCGGCAGGACTACCAGACCCATCCCCTTGGAGACTCCATCTGTGACGTACAACGCTCGTTTTCGCCCCCTGTTTGCCGCCCTGACGCTCGCTTTGCTTGCAGCGCCCTACGCGGCGGACGCGCAGACCACGACCCAGCCGGCGGCTCCGGCCCAGGCGGCTCCCGTGCCGGCCCAGAGCATTCCGGTCGTGATCGGCATCCTGGACACCGAGGCGGTGGTGCTCGGCTCGAATGCCGGCAAGTCCCTTTCGCAGCAGGCCAACGCGCAGTTGAAGGCCCTGCAGGACGCGACCCAGAAGCAGGAGGACGCCCTCATCGCCAAGCTGAAGGCGTTGGACACCCAGCGGCGCGCCAACCCGCCGCAGATCAGCGACGCCGACTATGCCCAGCAGCGCCAGGCGCTGGTTGCCGCCGACGACAAGCTCCGCTCCGACTTCGACAAGAACAAGGAAGCGCTGGACCAGCGCGTGGAGAAGGCCCGCCAGAGCCTGCTTCAGGCGGCGACCAAGGTGATCCAGGACATCGCCAAGGCGCGCGGCTTGACCCTGATCCTCGCCCGCACCAGCGCGCCGCTCTTCCCGGAGACCTGGAACATCACCCCGGACGTCGTCGCGCGCTTGAATAAGGCGCTGCCCAGCATCAAACTCTAGGTTGCGACGGCGCCGTTTCCGAGGCCTGCCATGAACGACCAGAATCCGACGGCGGCGGCCGCTTCCGAGAGCGTGGCGGTCGACGTCAAGGGGATCATGCGAATGATCCCGCATCGCCCTCCGTTCCTGATGATCGAGCGGATCGAGAACATGCGCACCGATGCCGAGGCGACCGGCATCAAGATGGTGTCGGTGAGCGAGCCGTACTTCGCCGGCCATTTCCAGGGCGACCCGGTGATGCCCGGCGTACTGATCGTCGAAGCCATGGCGCAGACCGCGGCCGTGCTGGTGGTCCATACGCTGGGTGCCGCCTTCCAGGGCAAGCTGGTCTATTTCATGAGCATCGACGACTGCCGCTTCCGCAGGCCCGTGGTGCCGGGCGACGAGCTCCGCCTGCACGTCACCAAGGACCGCAGCCGCGGCATGATCTGGAAGTTCAACGGCGTCGGCCTGGTCGACGGGCAGAAGGTGGCCGAGGCCACCTTCGCCGCGATGATCCGCGACGAGCGCATGGGCGAGTGAGGATTGGGAGAATGACGATGGCCGAGAACCAGCTCCTGCACACAATGATCCGGGTCTTCGACCTCGACAAGTCGATCGACTTCTACACCCGGCACCTCGGCATGAAGCTGCTGCGCCGCAAGGACTATCCCAGCGGCGAGTTCACCCTGGCCTTCGTCGGCTACGGGGACGAGAACGACCACACCGTGATCGAGCTGACCCATAACTGGGGCCAGAAGACGCCCTACGACAAGGGCAATGCCTTCGGCCACCTGGCGGTCGGCGTCGGCGACATCTATGGCACCTGCGAGAAGCTCGCCAAGGAGGGCGTTTCGATCCCGCGTCCGCCGGGACCGATGAAGCACGGCGGCTCCGTGATCGCCTTCATCGAGGATCCGGACGGCTACAAGATCGAGCTGATCCAGAAGTAGGCGCTCGGCGGATCAAGAGAAAAGGGCGGCCGACCGGCCGCCCTTTTCGTCTGCGTTCTCGTATGCGCGCTTACTTGCGCTTGTCGATCGGCAGGTATGGGCGCTCGCCGTAGCCGGTATAGAGCTGGCGCGGCCGGCCGATGCGCTGCGTCGGATCCTCGATCATCTCCTTCCACTGCGCGACCCAGCCGACGGTGCGGGCGACGGCGAAGAGCACGGTGAACATCGAGGTCGGGAAGCCGATCGCCTGCAGGATGATGCCCGAATAGAAATCCACGTTCGGGAACAGCTTGTGCGAGATGAAGTAGTCGTCCTCGAGGGCGATCCGCTCCAGCTCCATGGCGAGGCCGAGCAGCGGCTCGTCGCGCTTGCCGAGGGCGTCGAGCACGTCGTGGCAGGCCTGGCGGATGACCGCCGCGCGCGGGTCGTAGTTCTTGTAGACCCGGTGGCCGAAGCCCATCAGGCGCGTGTTGTCTTCCTTGTTCTTCACCCGCTTGATGTATTCGGGGATCTTCGACTTGTCGCCGATCTCCGCCAGCATCTTCAGCACGGCCTCATTGGCGCCGCCATGGGCCGGGCCCCAGAGGCAGGCGATGCCGGCGGCGATGCAGGCGAACGGATTGGCGCCGGACGATCCGGCGATGCGCACCGTCGAGGTCGAGGCGTTCTGCTCGTGGTCGGCATGCAGGATGAAGATCAGGTCCATGGCCTTGGCCACGACCGGGTTGATCTTGTACTCCTCCGCCGGCACGGCGAAGGTCATGCGCAGGAAGTTCTCGGCATAACTGAGATTGTTCTGCGGATAGACGAAGGGCTGGCCGGTCGAATACTTGTAGGCCATGGCCGCGATGGTCGGCACCTTGGCGATCAGCCGGTGCGAGGCGATCATGCGCTGCCGGGGATCGTGGATGTCGGTGCTGTCGTGGTAGAAGGCCGAGAGCGCGCCGACCACCGCGACCATCACCGCCATCGGATGCGCGTCGCGGCGGAAGCCGCTGTAAAAGCGCGCGATCTGCTCGTGCAGCATGGTGTGGTAGGTGATGTTCTTCTCGAACTCCTGGAGCTGCTTCTTGTTCGGCAGCTCGCCTTCCAGCAGGAGGTAGCAGACCTCGATGAAGCTGCTGTTGGCGGCGAGGTCCTCGATGCGGTAGCCGCGGTGGGTGAGGATGCCCTCGTCGCCGTCGATATACGTGATCGAGGACTGGGTCGAGCCGGTCGAGCCGTAGCCCGGATCGTAGGTGAAGAGGCCATGCTCGGTGTAGAGCTTGCGGACGTCCATCACGTCCGGGCCGACGGTGCCCTTGAGCACCGGCAGTTCCCAGGTCTGTCCGGTGCGGTCGTCCTTCACGCTGACCTTGGCATAGGCCTTCGGCGGCGTGGGCTTTATGCCGCTGTCCTTCGCCTTGATCGCGGCCGGCTTGGCCTTCGCGACCTTGCGCGCGGGACGGGATTTCTCAGCCAGGGTCCGCTTCGACTTCGTGGTCTTCGCCATCGTGGTCCTTGCCATAGGGGCACCTCTGCTCAGGGGGCTTCTCGCGTGCTGGGAGCCACGCGCCGCGGTCGGGATCGCTCTCGAACGACGATGTTGCACCGCCGCAAATCGAGCACACGCTAACAGATGGACGGTTAACGGTCCATGACTGTCAGTCGCGATTCAGGGCCGAAACGGTCAGGTTTCAGGTGCAGTCGCCGATCCGGCCGAGACATTCGGATTGGCCAAGGATTTCCATGACTTCGAAGATGCCCGGAGACGTCGTCGAGCCGGCCAGGGCGGCGCGGAGCGGCTGGGCCACCTGGCCGAGCTTCACCTGCTCCGCCTCGACGAAACCGCGGACCAGCGCCTCGAGGCCGACGGCAGACCAATCGCCGGTCTTGGCGAGTTCCGTTGCCAGCTTCGCCAGCAGGGTCTTTGCCTCGGGGGTCAACAACGCCTTGGCCTTGTCGGCGAGCGCGATCGGTCGCGGCGTCACATAGAAGGCCGCGTTCTCCGCGAGCTCCTTCAGCGTCTTGGCCCGCGCCTTGAGCCCCGGCATGGCGCGGCGCAGCCGATCCAGCGCCTCGGCGCCGCCGACGCCGAGGCGCTTTGCCGTCTCGGCGGCGAGAGCGGCGTCGTCCGCCTCGCGCAGGTAGTGCGCGTTGAGACTGTCGAGCTTGGCGAAGTCGAAGCGCGCGGCCGAGCGGCCCACGGCGCCGAGATCGAACCACGCGATCGCCTGCTGGGTCGAAATGATCTCGTCGTCCCCATGGGACCAGCCGAGGCGCAGCAGGTAGTTTCGGATCGCCTCCGGCAGGTAGCCCATCTCGCGATAGGCCTCGACGCCCAGCGCGCCGTGGCGCTTGGAGAGCTTGGCGCCATCGGGGCCGTGGATCATCGGGATGTGCGAGAAGCTCGGATGCTTCCAGCCCATCGCGTTGTAGATCTGCACCTGGCGGAAGGTGTTGGTGAGGTGGTCGTCGCCGCGGATCACATGGGTGATGTCCATGTCATGGTCATCGACCACCACCGAGAGCATGTAGGTCGGCGTGCCGTCGCTCCTGAGCAGCACCATGTCGTCGAGCTGGTCGTTGGCGACCCGGACCTCGCCCTGGACCTCGTCCCGCACGACGGTCTCGCCGGTCTGCGGCGCCTTGATGCGAATGACGGGTTTCACCCCCTCGGGCGCCTCCTTGGGATCGCGGTCGCGCCAGCGGCCGTCGTAGCGCAGCGGCTTGCCGGCGGCCATCGCCGCCTTGCGCATCTCCTCCAGCTCCTCGACCGAGCAGTAGCAGCGATAGGCTTTGCCTTCGGCCAGCATCTGGTCGACGACCTCGGCATGGCGCGGGGCCCGCACGAACTGGAAGACGACCTCGCCGTCCCAGTCGAGACCGAGCCATTTCATGCCGTCGATGATCGCGTCGATCGCGGCCTCGGTCGAGCGCACCCGGTCGGTATCCTCGATGCGCAGCAGGAACCTGCCGCCGTTGTGGCGGGCGAACAGCCAGTTGAACAGCGCCGTCCGGGCGCCGCCGATATGCAGGAACCCCGTAGGCGAGGGGGCGAAACGGGTGATGACACTCATGATTGAGGAAATCCGAAGAAAATCGTGATCAAATGGGGATGGAGGAATGGTCTAGCACATTCGGCGCGAGGCAGGCGAGCGGGGCAGATGCTCGGGGCGGGCCAGATCTTGGGGAAGGTCGGCGTCGGCGGGGCCGGTATCGTCTGGCGCGCCGTCGAGGACCGTTGCCACGCGTTCCTGGCCGCCGAGCGCCAGAACTGGCCCGGCTGGCTGGCGGCCATGCTGGGCCTTGGCATTGCCGGCTATTTCGCCCTGCCGGCCGAGCCGCCGCTCTGGCTGGGCGGTGCGGGTTCGGCGGTGCTCGCCGTGGGCCTGGTCCTGCTGCGACGGACGACGCTGGCGGCCATCGCCCTCGCGGCGCTGCTGGCCGTTGCCGTCGGCTTCGGCGCGGCGCAATGGCGAACCGCGATCGTCGCCGCACCCCAGCTGCAAAAGCCGCTGTCCCATGTGCATATCGTGGGCCGCCTCACCGAGATCGAGCCGTATCCGACCGGAATCCGGGCGACGCTCGACCAGCTCGCGATCACCAGGCTCGCGCCGGACGAAACGCCGGCACGGATCAAGGTGCGCCTGTTCAAAGGTACGGAAGGACTGGTGATCGGCGACCGGCTGGACGTGCTGGCCGATCTCAGCCCGCCGGCACCGCCGGCGGCACCCGGCGCCTTCGACTTCCGAAGGCAGGCGTTTTTCAACGGCATCGGCGCCAACGGGATTGCCTTCGGCGCCCCCCGGATTGTCCCCAGCGGGTCCGAGCCCTCGCTGCGCGACCGGTTATGGACATCGATCGACCGACTGCGCGCCGCGATCGGACAGCGCATCGATGCGCTGGAACCCGGCCCGGCCGGCGCGATGGCACGCGCCCTGACCGTCGGCGACCAGACCGCGCTGACCGCGGCCGACACCGACGCGATGCGGATCTCGGGGCTTGCGCATCTGTTGTCGATCTCCGGGCTCCATATCGGAATGGCGGCGGGCCTGTTCTTCTTCGGGCTGCGCGGGATGCTGGCGCTCGTGCCCGCGCTGGCGCTGCGCTATCCCATCAAGAAGTGGTCGGCGGCGGCGGCGATCCTGGCCGCGGGATTCTACGCGTTGCTCGCCGGCATTTCGGTGCCGACGCTGCGATCCTTCCTGATGATCGCCATCGTGTTCGTCGGCGTGCTCGCCGATCGATCGCCCTTCTCGTTCCGGACGCTGGCCTGGGCGGCGGTCGCGCTGATGCTGCTCTACCCGGAGAGCGTCACCGGAGCGAGCTTCCAGATGTCCTTCTTCGCCGTGCTTGGGCTGATCGCCGCGTTCGAGGCGTTGCGTCTGCCGCTGGCGCGCTGGCGGGCGGGGCGGCCGCCCGGCACCGACTGGTTCGGCTGGGTGGCCTGGCTCATGCACCGCGCCGGCTTCTGGCTCGGCACGATGATCCTGACCAGCCTGGTCGCCGGCCTGATGACCGCGCCTTTCGGGCTCTACCATTTCGACCGGATGAGCACTTACGGCCTGGTCGCGAATCTGCTGGCGGTGCCGCTGACCGGCTTCTGGGTGATGCCCATGGGCATGGCCGCGCTGCTGCTGATGCCGTTCGGCCTCGATGCGCCGTTCTGGCATGCCGCGGCCTGGGGCTGCGACGGCATCCTGTGGATCGCGCACACGGTCGCCGACTGGCCGCATGCGTTGGTCGTCGCCCCGGCGATGCCGCAGGCGGCGCTCGCGGCGATCGCGGTTGGCTTGGTCGCGCTGTGCTTGATGCGCACGCGCTGGCGCCTGCTCGGGTTGATCCCGGTCGTCTGCGGGCTTGCAGCGGTCGGCTTCGCGGAGACGCCCGACCTGCTGATCTCCGGCGACGCCAAACTGGTCGCCGCCAAGGATGCAAGCGGCCGCTATTGGCTGAGCTCGAGCCGCGCGGCGCGTCTGACGGCGCAGACCTGGCTGCGCCGGAACGGCCAGATCGAGAGCTCGTCCTTCAGGACCGGGGACAAGGCGCCGGCGGAGACTTTCAGCTGCGATCCACTCGGCTGCCTCTATCGACGCGCCGGCCGGCAAGTCGCCATCGCCTTCTCGGCCGAGGCGCTTGCCGAAGACTGCAGCCGCGCGGAGCTCGTCCTCAGTGCCGTGCCGATCCGGGGGAGGTGCACGCCGTCGGCCGCCGCCATCGATTTCTTCGATCTCTGGCGGAAGGGCGCGCATGCCGTGTGGCTCGAACCCGACGGCACATTCCGAATCGAGAACGTGGCCGCGGGTCTCGGTGATCGCCCGTGGGTGCTGGAGCGGATGCGGGAGCGGGCGCTACAAAAAGAACAGCAACCTGACCCTGCCATGGCCGACACCGATCCAGCGGAGGCAAACCAGCCATCCGAATCTTCCGAAACGGACGACCCGTGACGATCGTCGCATTACCGGCCCCGGCGTCGATGGTACCTTGGCGTCGCCAATCAGCAGCGGAGCAGTCCCATGTCCAAGGAACAGAAATCCAGCCAGCCGAGCGATCTGACCAAAGGGTCCAAGCCCAAGACTTCACCTGAACTGCAGGAAAGCGACCTGGATAAGGTCACCGGGGGCGCCGCTCTCCTGCTCAAGCTGGACGGTGTCAAGGGCGAGAGCATGGATGACAAACACAAGGACGAGATCCAGGTCGGCAGCTAGGCGCACCTCTACCGCCACGATCATCACATCCAGCGACGGGGCCCCCCATGGCCAAGAACCCGAAACACGGCAAGCCCGGCGACATCAGGGGCGCAGAGGTGCGCGACGGGGACACCGACGAATGAATGACCCGAGAGCCTAGCCGATCGGGCAGCGCGACCTGGAAGGGAGACGCCGCTCAGTAGCGGCGCATCAGCCCGACCAGCTTGCCCTGGATCTTGACCCGGTCGGGGCCGAAGATCCGCGTCTTGTGCGTCTGGTTGGCGGGCTCGAGGGCGATGGAATCGCCCTTGCGGCGGAGCCGCTTCAAGGTGACCTCGTTGCTGTCGATCAAGGCGACGACGATGGCGCCGTTCTCGGCATTGTCGCAGCGCTCGATCAGCACGGTGTCGCCGTCATGGATGCCGGCCTCGATCATCGAATCGCCTTCGACGGTCAGGGCGTAGTGCTCGCCGCGGCCGAGCATGCTGGCGGGGATGTCGATCGCGTTGGAATGGTCGCGCAAAGCCTCGATCGGCGTGCCGGCGGCGATCTTGCCGTAGAGCGGGAGCTGCACGGTCTCGGCGGCGGCGGCCACCACGGCGCCCGGAATGCTGGGCGTGAAATCGCCATGGATCACGTTGGCGGAGAAGCCGCGGCGGCTCTCGGCCGCCGCCACCCGGCCCGGCGCGGTCTCGGTCCGGCTGACCTGGTCGTCGGAGAGGCGGGTGACTTCCAGCGCACGGGCCCGGTGCGGCAGGCGGCGGATGAAGCCGCGCTCCTCCAGCCCGGTGATCAGGCGATGCACGCCGGACTTCGACTTCAGGCCGAGCGCGTCCTTCATCTCGTCGAAGGAGGGGGAAATGCCGGTATCGGCCAGCCGCTCCTGGATGAACTGCAACAATTCGCGCTGTTTCCTGGTGAGCATCAGATCAATCCTTTCGTCCGGTCCGCCGCCTCCGGCCGGCCTGGAATGGCCTTGCCGGTCCCGGCTCGGGCCGACCATGTGGGGTCGACGCGGCGGAACAAAGCAAAAACTGTGCCCACGTTCTAGTTTAGTTCATGTGGAAAAGTCAAGAGAGTCGCGACTTCCCGACGGCGATTGTCGGGAGACACAAGAAACCGTCTCAGTCCAGGCGGACCAGATCCACCATGGAGCCGGCGGCGATCGCGGGGGCATGGGGCTCCCGGATCACCAGCCCGCCGGAGCGCGAGAGCGCGGAGAGCATGGCGCTGTCCTGCTTGCCGAAGGGCGTCGCAACCGGGCCATCGGGAGTCTCGACCACCTTGGAGCGGAGGTAGTCCTGGCGGAGGTCGTTGGCCGGCAGGTCGATGCCGAGGCGCGCCCGCACGATGCGCGGGCCGAGCTCGCTGCGTCCCAGCATGCGCGCGATCGCCGGTCCGACGAAGAGCGTCGCCGTCACCAGGGCAGAAACCGGGTTGCCGGGAAGGCCGATCACCTTCGACGCCCCGAGCCGGCCGAACATCAGCGGCTTGCCCGGCCGCATGGCGATCTTCCAGAAGCCCAGATCCATGCCCTTCGACTTCAGCACGCCCTGCACGAGATCGTGCTCGCCGACCGAAGCGCCGCCGCTGGTCAGCAGCAGGTCGGCGCCCTGGGCACGGTCGATGAGATCACCGAGCGCCGCGGGCTCGTCGCGGGCGATGCCGAGGTTGACCGGCTCGCCGCCATGCGCGGTCACGAAGGCCGAAAGCGCGATGCCGTTGGAGGCGACGATCTGGCCGGGCGCCAAGGCCTCGCCGGGATGCGCCAGCTCGTTGCCGGTGGAGATGATCGCGACCCGCGGCCGGCGTGTCACGTCGAGCCAGGGCCAGTTCATGGCGGCGGCCAGGCCGATATCGGAAGCGGTCAGGCGCCGACCGGCCTCGACGCCGACGGCATCCTTGGCGAAATCGTTGCCGGCGGGACGGACATGCTTGCCCTTGACCGCCGGCCCGCCATCGACGATGCGGACATGGTCGCCGTCCTTCTCGGTATTCTCCTGGATGACGATCGCGTCCGCGCCCTGCGGCAGCGCACCGCCGGTGAAGATGCGCGACGCCTCGCCGGCGCCGATCGCGCGCGTCGGCAGCGATCCGGCGGCGATCGTTTCCACGATCCGCAGCCGGGCGGGCAGGGCGGCGACATCGGCCGCCCGCACGGCATAGCCGTCCATGGCGGAGACCGCCTGGGGCGGATGATCGAGGCGCGCGGTGACGGGCCTCGCCAAGGTGCGGCCGAGCGCCCGGTCCAGCGCCACGACCTCGGCGCCCAGGGGCGCGAAGGCGGCGAGGATCCGCGCGGTCGCTTCCTCGACGGAGAGCATCAGGCCGCCTCGAAGGTGCCGGACTTGCCGCCGCTCTTATGGGTGAGGCGGATGTCGGTGATGCGTATGCCCTTATCCGCCGCCTTCACCATGTCGTAGACCGTCAAGGCCGCGACCGAGACGGCGGTCAGCGCCTCCATCTCGACCCCGGTCCTGCCCTTGAGCTTGCAGGTGGCGGTGATCTCGACGGCGGAGCGCGTCTCGTCGAGGGAAAGCTCGACCGTGACCGAGGAAAGCGCCAGCGGATGACAGAGCGGGATCAGGTCCGGCGTGCGCTTGGCGCCCATGATTCCGGCGAGCTGCGCGACGGAAAGAACGTCGCCTTTCTTGACGCCGCCGGACTTGATCAGCCGCAGGGTCTCGGGCGACATCAGTACCATGCCCTTGGCGGTCGCGGTGCGCTCGGTCTCGGCCTTCTCCGAGACATCGACCATGCGGGCGTTGCCCAGGGCATCGAAATGGGTGAGCGCGGACATTGGGTGCGCTCAGACCGCCGCGGCGAGGTCGCGCGGCGCCCGCGGACCGAGCAGCTTGCGGGTGGCGGCGGCGACATCGGCCTCGCGCATCAGGCTCTCGCCGACCAGGAAGGTGGAGGCGCCGACCCGGTGCAGCCGCTCGAGGTCGGCGAAGCTGCCAAGGCCGCTTTCCGCGACCAGGATGCGGTCGCGCGGCACGCGCGGCGCCAGGGTCTCGGTGACGGCGAGATCGACGGCGAGGGTCTTGAGGTTGCGGTTGTTGATGCCGATGAGCTTGGCATCGAGCTTCAGCGCGCGGTCGAGCTCCTGGCCGTCATGCACCTCGACCAGGCTGTCCATGCCGAGATCGTCGGCAAGCGCCGCGAGCTCGGCGGCCTGCTGGTCCTCGAGCGCCGCCATGATCAGCAGGATGCAATCCGCGCCGATCGCCCGGGCCTCGTAGACCTGGTAGGGATCGAGCATGAAATCCTTGCGCAGCAGCGGCAGATCGACCGTGTTGCGCGCCGCCATGACGAAGCCGTCCTCGCCCTGGAAATAGGGCCGGTCGGTGAGGACGCTGATGCAGGTGGCGCCGCCGTCGCGATAGGCCCGGGCCAGCGCCGGTGGGTCGAAATCGGCGCGGATCAGGCCCTTCGAGGGCGAGGCGCGCTTGATCTCGGCGATGAGCGCGAACTGGCCGGCCGAGGTCACCTGCTCCAGGCGCCGGGCGAAGCCGCGCGGCGGGTCGATCTTGTTGCGGCCGGCCGCCGAAGCCGCGATCTCCGAGGGCGGCGTCTCGCGCTTGCGCGCGGCGATATGCTCGATCTTGTCGGCGCAGATCTTGGCGAGGACGTCGTGCATGATCGCTCAGGCCGGGGCGTTGGTGACGCGGACCAGGGCGGCCAGCACCTCGTTGGCCTTGCCGCCGTCGATCGCCTTGGCCGCCAGATCGAGACCGGTGGCGAGATCGGCGGCGCGTTCGGCGATGACCAGAGCCGCCGCGGTGTTCATCAGCACGATGTCGCGATAGGCGTTCGGCACGCCGGCGAAGAGCGCGCGGATCGCCTGGGCATTGGCCTGGGCGTCGCCGCCCTTCAAGTCGTCCGGTGCCGAGAGTGCGATGCCGTAATCCTCGGGATCGAGGGTAAAGCTGCGGATGGCGCCGTGGCGGAGCTCGATGATGCGGGTCGGGCCGGTGGTGGTGATCTCGTCCAGCCCGTCGCTGCCATGGACCAGCCAGGCATATTCGGTGCCGAGATTCCGCAGCACGCTGGCCATCGGCTCCTGCCAGTCGGCGGAGAAGACGCCGAGGAGCTGGCGCTTGACGCCGGCCGGGTTGGACATCGGGCCCATCAGGTTGAAGACCGTGCGCGTGCCCAATTCAACCCGGGTCGGGCCGACATGCTTCATCGCGCTGTGGTGCTTGGGCGCCCACATGAAGCAGGTGCCGACCTCCTTCAGCGACCGCTGCACCACGGCCATCTCGGCGTCGATGTTGACGCCGAGCGCGGCCAGCACGTCGGCGGCGCCGCTCTTCGAGGAAGCCGCGCGGTTGCCATGCTTGGCGACGGCGACGCCGCAGGCCGCACAGAGGATCGCAACCGGGGTCGAGATGTTCAGCGTCCCGGCGTGATCGCCGCCGGTGCCGCACACGTCGATCGCATTGGCCGGCGCCTCGATGCGCGTCATCTTCTCGCGCATCACGGTGACGGCGGCGGTGATCTCATCGACCGTCTCGCCGCGCACCCGGAGCGCCATCAGGAAGGCGCCGATCTGCGAGGGCGTGACCTCGCCGGCCATCATAGCGCGGAACGCCTGCTCGGCCTGGGGCTGCGTAAGCGACTTGCCGGTCGCGACGACGCCGAGCAGCGTCTTGAAATCCGCCCCGGTCGAAGCCTGGGCGATCGCGGGAGAGGGCGCGTTCATCAGGCGGCTTTCTCGGCGGGGACGTTGCTGCCGCATTCCTGCAGGAAGTTGGCGAGGATCTTGTGGCCGTGCTCCGAGGCGATGCTCTCGGGGTGGAACTGTACGCCGTAGATCTTCTGCTTCCTGTGCTGGAGGCCCATGATCACGCCGTCCTCGCTCTGCGCCGTGACCTCGAGCACCTCCGGGAAGCCCTCGGGATCGATCGTCAGCGAGTGATAGCGCGTCGCGGTGAAATCGTTCGGCACGTCGCGGAAGATGCCCTTGCCGTTGTGATGGACCTTCGAGACCTTGCCGTGCATCGGCTTGGGCGCGCGGATCACCTTACCGCCGAAGGACTGGCCGATCGCCTGGTGGCCGAGGCAGACGCCGAAGATCGGCACCTTGCCCGCGGCGGCGGCGATCAGGTCGAGGCAGATGCCGGCCTTGTCGGGGTCGCAAGGACCGGGCGACAGGATGATGCCTTGCGGATGCTTCGCCAGCACCGCCGCGACCGAAACCTTGTCGTTGCGATGGACTTCAAGCCGCGCGCCCAGTTCCCCGAGATAGTGGAACAGGTTGTAGGTGAAGCTATCGTAATTGTCGATTAAGATGAACATGTTGTGAGGCCGATTTCATCAAGCGGATAACAGTTTAGCAGGCGATGTTGGAGGAGGGAAGCAAGCCGCGGCCAAAGCACGAGGGGGCCCGGAATGGCGCCGCCGCGCCCGCCCGGCCAAGCGCCGGGCTGCTCGCTTCCCCGTGGTTCGGCACCGGCGCCGCGATCGCCGTGGCGGTCGCCCTTGGCGCCGCGATCCTGGCCGCCTCGGCGCCCGGACAGTTCCCGGCGCTCTGGCCGGCGATGGCGCGCAATTACTGGCTGCTGGCGGCGCTCTCCGTGCTCGCCTGCCTGGGCTGCGGCCGAGACGCGCAGTTCGGCGCCGTGCGCGATCTGCTCCGCGGACGCATCACCGGCGATCTGATCGTGGCCGGGGCGGCGGATGCCGCGCTTGCGGCGGCCATCCTGATCGGGTCGGGCGCGGGCACGCTCGATCCGCCGACCGGCATCGCCGCCTTCTTCGTCGCCGATGCCGGAATCGCCTGCGCGCTCCTCGGGCGGCGGCTCATGGCGGCGCCTCGCAAGTCGGCCGCGGATGCCGGCGGGGCACCGGCGCCGGGCGCGATGACCGTCGAGCCCGGGGCCGCATTTCCGTTCGACGCGGTCGTCGTCGCGGGACGCTCCGAGGTGAATGACGGGCCGATCGGCGGCTCGCCGCAAGGCGCCTTGCGCGAGGTCGGCGACGTCGTGCGCCGCGGGGCGCGCAACGGCGACGGCCGGCTCTCGATCGAGCCGCTGGTGGAACCGCCGCCGCTCCGGCCGGAATATCCGGCGGCGCCGGGCTTCACGGCGCGCTTCAACGCGAATGCGGCGTTTCTGCCCGCGGCGATGATCGGCATCGCCGCGGTGATCGGATACTTCTCGGCGCAGGCGGCGGAGGCACGGCTGGCCATCGCCTTGCTGGCCTTCGGACTCGCGGCGCCGGTCTCGCTGGCCCTGGTGCGGCCGCTGATCCATGCGCGGCTTCGCCGGACCGCGGCCGGCCACGGCTGGCGCTTGAACGGCACCGCGGCGGTCGACGCGCTCGCCGACGTCAATGCGCTGGTGCTGGGAAGGGTCGGGGTCGTCTCGCGCGCCGAATTGGAGATCGTCGCGATCCATCCCGCGCTCGACGTGCAGCCGGCGGAGCTGGTCGCCGCCGCGACCAGCCTCGCGCAATCGAGCCAAGGGGTCTGGGCGCAGACCCTGCTGCGCTACGCGGTCGATCGCAAGCTGCGCCTGGCGCCGATCGCCGAGTGGTTCGACGAGGTCCATCCCGCGGGCTTCGGCCTCTGCGCCGAGACCGAGGGCGGGCAGACGCTGATCGCAGGCCCGCGCGAATGGGTCCAGGAGAAGGGCATCCGCACCCACTATCTCGAGGAGCAGGAGCGGGAGAGCCTGCTGCCGGGACGGCGCTCGCTCTGGGTAGCGCAGATCGACCCGGTGCCGTTCCTGCTCGGCGTCATCGTCGCCGGCGAGCGCCTGAAGCCCGGGGCCGCGGAAATGTGCAAGAATGCCAGGCGATTCGGCCTGACCGGCGCGCTCCTCGACCGGCGCGACGTGGCTGGCGGAGCGGAACTGGCGCGCTATCTCAACCTGCGCCTGGTGGAGGACGATGTCTTGGCCCAGAAGGCGATGGCGACGGAATGGGAGACGCTGCGCCTGACGCCGGCGATCGTGCAGCATCGCGGCGATCCCCCGCCGGAGGCGCCGGCCGGGCCGCGCCTGCTGATGGCGGCGCGTTTCTCGCAGGACGGCGGTGCCGTCGCAGGGGGCTGGGTCGCGGCCACCGAGCGCGGCGACCCGCGGCTGATCCTCGACCTGTTGCGGCTGATGCGGGCGACGCGGCGCCGGGAGCGGCTCGGCTATGCGCTGGCCTATGCGTTCTGCCTGCCGGGCCTCTGGACGCTGGCAACGGGACAGCATTCGGCGGCGATCGTCACCCTTGGCGCTGCGGTCGGGCTGCTCGGCGCGATCGCCAATGCGCAGCTTGCGGCATTCTCGCTCTGGACCTCGACCGACGTCGATGAGGAGCGCTGACCGGCGATGGCGAAGCGGCGCAGCAGGAAGCCGGCCCCGTGGTCATACCGGGGAGCGCACCAGGCGCTGCGCCGCCGCTGGCAGCGGCTGACCAGGCGCCTGCTGGCCTTGCCGGGCGCATCGCTGGTGCCGCGGCTGCCGCATTCCTCGGTCTTCGTCGCCGGCGTCGCCATCGGCCTGGCGGCAGGCCTGGCCGGCGGGCTGGGACTGGCTTGGCTGGACGGCCGGCATCGTCCGGCGCCGCGTCCTGCCCAGGTGGCCGCCCAGGCCGCCGCCCCGGCCGCGGCCGTGACGCCGCCGAAGCCCGCACCCGTCGCCACGCCGCCGGCTTATGTCGAGGAGACAGAGCCCAGCCAGGACGAGGCCGCCGCGGGCGACGACAGCGGCCTTGCGGTCCAGCCGACGATCACGCCGCCGCCGGTCAGCGCCACGCCCGAAGCGCCCGCGCCGGAAACCTTCACGCCGCAGCCGCAGGCGGCCTCGCCCGCACCGCCCGCTGCGCCGGCCGAGCCCGCCTGGCTGAAGAATGCCGTCGCCTCCGTCGATCCGGGTGCGCGGCCGATGATCGCCATCGTGCTGGATGACGTCGGCGCGGCGCCCGGCGACGCGCCGGGCGCCGTCGCGCTGCCGCCGCCGATCACCCTCTCGATCATGACCTACGCGCCGAATGCCGCGCATCTCGCCGATCAGGCGCGCAAGGCCGGGCACGAGATCATGGTCCATGTGCCGATGGAGGCGATCAACCGCGATGCCGATCCGGGCAAGAACGCGCTGCTGACGAGCCTCTCGCGCGCGGAGATCCTGCAGCGCCTCGACTGGGACCTCTCGCAGTTCCAGGGCTATGTCGGCATCAACAACCATATGGGCAGCCGCTTCACCCAGGATGCCGCCGGCATGCAGGTCGTGCTGGAGTCATTGAAGGCGCGCGGCCTCCTGTTCCTCGACTCCCGCACCATCGCGAGCTCGGTCGGCGACGCGCTGGCGGGCCAGCTCGGCGTCACGCATCTCAAGCGCGACGTCTTTCTGGACAACGTCATCGACGAAGCGGATATCCGCCGCGAGCTGGCGCGGGCGGAGGCGGTCGCGCGCAAGCAGGGCTTTGCGATCGCCATCGGCCACCCCCATCCCGATACGGTCGAAGCGCTCCGGCAATGGATCCCCGCGGCCAAGGCCAGGGGATTCGTACTGGTGCCGATCACCGCCATCGCCAAGAAGCAGGCCGGCCTGGCCGGGTAGGGCATTGATCCAGATCAAAGTGCCCGCGCCCCGGGCAACCGACAAAGGCCGGATGGCCCAATCAGCCCCACCCTCCGACGCACCCTCGGACGACCCGTCTTCGGACGATCCGGGCCTGCCGCCCGCATCCGCGGCGGCGAGCCTTTCCCTGCACGACTGGTGGCAGCGCAAGCGCGGGCGGCGGCCCATGCCGAGCCGGGACGACCTGGACCCACTGGAGCTGAAGCCGATCCTGCGGAGCATCCTGGTGATCGGGGTCGAGCATGCGGAGTTCGGCCGGACGCTGACCTTCTCCTGCCGCCTGGCCGGCACCGAGGTGGACAGCCGGCTCGGCATCAGCGTCACCGGCATGACCCTGGACGAGGCGCCGCTCGGCGCCACGCGCGATTCGATCCGCCGCCAGTACGAGATCGCCGTCCGGGAAAGGCGCCCGGTCTTCTGCAGCCACAACATGGTGGTCAACGGCGAGCGCTACGTCGAATATGATCGCATGGTCGTGCCGTTGGCCGACGAGCAGGGCGAGGTCTCCACACTGGTCGCCGCAGTCGATTTTCGCTGCGCCTACCCGGTCGAGCACGGCCGGCCGCCGGACTGCATGCGGCCGGCCTATTGCGACCGCATCGACCTCTGCCTCGCGGCGACTGCGGCCTGCGGATCCGGAAGAGGGTGAGCGTGGAACATTGGATGCGGGCTGCTGGCGAGCTCTCGACGGCGGTGACTCTCGATGCGCTCGACGAATGCGGCTTTCGCCGCCAGGCGATCCTCAATGCGCCGCCGCGCACGGCACGCGGCACCGCCATCGGGCGGGCCAAGACGATGCTCTGGGTCGATTTCGCCTATGACGACCCCGACACCTACGCGCTGGAGCTGAAGGCCGTCGATTCCATCCGCCCGCGCGACCTCGTGGTCTGCGCGACCGCCGGCTCCGGCCGTGCCGGCATCTGGGGCGAGCTGCTGACCACGGCGGCGATGCACCGCGGCGCCGAAGGACTGCTGACCGACGGCGCGGTGCGCGACCTGGCGCAGATGGACGCGATGGGCTTCCCGGTCTTTGCCCGGCATCTCTCGCCCTATGACAGCATGAACCGGCAGAAGGTCGTCGCCTTCGACGTGGTCGTGGAGATCGACGGCACGCGCGTGGCGCCGGGCGACATCGTCATCGCCGACCGCGACGGCGCGGCCGTCGTGCCGCAGGACGTCGAGCGCAAGGTGCTGGAGGCGGCACTGGCCAAGGTGCGCGCCGAGAACAAGTTCCGCGACGCGGTCAAGGCCGGCATGCCGCTGACCGAAGCCTACGCGAAGTTCAAGGTGCTGTGAGCGGGCGGCGGTCCGAATCGCCGGCGCCGCATCAAGATGTCATTTGCCGCTTGCGCCCCGGTGGCCTAGAAGCAGCCCTTCTCGAACCGGATGGTGCCTCATGCCGGGCCGGACCAAGACATTCCTGTTGGGGCTCGGCTGCCAGAAAGGCGGCTCGACCTGGCTCCACGACTATCTGCATAATCGGCCGGACTGCGACTTCGGCGTCGCGAAGGAATATCACACCTTCGACGCGCGCTATCTCGACCTGTTCCGCTGGTTCCACGCCCGCGACCTGCGGCGGCTGACCGACCTGCTCAACAAGAAGCAGCGCCTGGGATTCTGGCGGGGCCGCAAGCTCGACTGGCGCATCGACAAGCTGGCGCGGAAGATCGTCTTCCGCGAGGACCCGAGCTACTACGCCGAGTATTTCGATCGGCTCTGGCAAGCCGACCCCGCGATCCGGCTCGTCGGCGACATCACGCCCGGCTATGCCGCCCTGCAGCCCGAGCACTACCGGGAGATCAAGACGCTGCTCGAAGGGAAAGGCTTCGACGTGAAGGTCATCTTCATCCTGCGCGATCCGGTGGAGCGCTGCTACTCGGCGGTGCGCGCAGCCAACGAGAAGAAGATCGCGCGCGGCGAGGCGATCGATCTGCGCGGCCTGCTCGAGGCGAACTTCGCGACGCCGGCATTCGAATGCCGCACCCGCTACGAGAACACGGTGCGGGCGGTCGAGACGGTGTTCGCGGCGGACCGGATATTCCTGACCCTGCACGAGACCCTGTTCACCGCCGCCGAGATCGGCCGCCTGAACCGGTTCCTCGGCCTGGACGACAAGACTCCGGCCAGGCTCGGCCTGCGCGTCAACGCGTCGAGCCGGCATGGCGACGTGCCGGCCGACCTGGCGGCGCGCATCTACCGCCACTATCGCCCGACCTACGAGTTCTGCGCCGAGCGATTCGGCAGGGACCTCATCGCCGCCCTCTGGCACCATGACTGACCGATCGGGCCGCCGTCTTGCCATGCCTGGCCCGGAGCGCCGGCCGACCTCATCGCGGTGGATAACCGCCCGCCGAATCGTCTAGCGTAGGCAAGGAAGCTGATGCTGGGGCGGGATTCCAAACGCGCCGCCGATCCGCCGGTCACGGGCCGGATCGATGCGGCCCCCGGGACGGGCGGCGACGAGCCGCTCGGCCGCTTGGCGCGCCGTCTTTATGCCGCGCAATACCGGTCCAACCGCCGCGAAATCCATAGCAAGTTCCACAAGAACATGCGCATGCGGTTCGCGCTGCTCAACAACCTGCAGCGCGCCTTCACCTTCTGGCGCCGCCATTCCGGCAACGTCCGGCGCCAGCGCGGCGTGTCGCAACTCAGCCAGCTCGCCCAGCTCCTGAAGCTGGTGCTGGTCTACCGGGCCGATCCCGCGGCCTATTACGCGCTCAATCTCTACGAGCCGCCGCGCCGGCTGGAGGACATCGAGGACTATGTCGGGCGCCACGAGGTCAAGAACGGCCTCTACAGCCTGATGCGCGACGCCGTCTCGCGCGGACAGCCGGCGCACGCCCACAGCCTCACCAACAAGGCGACTTTCGCCGGGAACTGCCTGGCGGCGGGCCTGCCGCACATCCCGATCCTGGCCTCCGCCCGGGGCGGGGTCTTCACCATCCACGACGAGACGCCGGGCGCACTCGACCGCGATCTCTTCGTCAAGCTCACCAGCGGCAAGGGCACGCTCGGCGCACGCCCACTCCGCTGGCTCGGCGACGGCCGATACGCCGACAAGGACGGCACGATCATCGAACGCGAGGCGCTGTTCAAGGAGCTCGCCGAGCGCTCCAACGTGAAGCCGCTGATCGTCAATCCCTGGCTGCGCAATCACCCGGAGATCGCCGACCTGGCGAAGGATTCGCTGCTCACCTTCCGGGTCTTCACCTGCCTCGACCCCGCGGGCGAGCCGCGCGTCACCCATGGCTTCCTGCGCATCATGAGCAAGCTCGAGCCCTCCTGGGGCACCATCGAGGAATACGGCTCGAAGATCGACCTCGACACCGGCCGCATGAACCGTGCCTGTGCCGACCGCGACCTTGCCCCGGATGCATGGTGGGATGTCCACCCGAAGACCGGTGCGCAGATCACCGGCCGGGTCGTCTCCGTATGGCCGGCGATCGCCGCCCTCGCGGTCGCGGCCCACCGCGAGTTCCGCGGCTGGGCGGTGATCGGCTGGGATATCGCGGCGACACCGGACGGTCCGGTCCTGATCGAAGGCAATTCCGACCCCGACCCGCACTATCTGCAGCGCGTGCACCGCGAGACGTTCGGACGGTCGCCCATCGCGCCGCTGCTCCGCCACCATCTCGCCCAGGCCGAGGCGCTTCTGAAGAACGGCTGAGCTGCAGGCCCGCGGCGATGCCCGGACCGGCCCGGAGGTGTATGCTGGTTCTGCATGCATCGAACGGATCGTGGGTGATGGCCATGTTGGAAGCGGACAAGCTGTTCGCCGGCTCGATTCCGGAAAACTACGACCGCTATATGGTCCCGCTGATCTTCGAGCCCTACGCGGCCGATCTGGCGCGACGCGCGGCGTCCCTGGCGCCGAATGCCGTCCTTGAGACCGCCGCGGGCACCGGCGTCGTCACCCGCGCCCTGGCGCCGAAGCTCGCGCCCGACACGCGCTATGTCGCGACCGATCTCAACCAGCCGATGCTCGAATACGCCGCCGCGCGGCAGGGGCCTGACGGCCGCATCGCCTGGCGCCAGGCCGATGCCCTGGCGCTGCCGTTCGAGGCGGCGGGTTTCGATCTCGTCTGCTGCCAGTTCGGCGCGATGTTCTTCCCCGACCGCCCCGCTGCCTATCGCGAAGCCCGGCGCGTGCTGAAGCCCGGCGGCCATTTCCTGTTCAGCGTCTGGGACCGCATCGAGGAGAACGACTTTGCCAACCAGGTGACCAACGCGCTCGCGGAGATCTTCCCGGACGATCCGCCGCGCTTCATGGCGCGCACGCCGCACGGCTATCACGACCAGGGGCTGATCCGCCGCGATCTGGAGGCTGCCGGCTTCGCCCGCGTGACGATCGAGACGCGGGCCGAGCAAAGCCGCGCATCCTCACCCGAAATTCCGGCCGTCGCCTACTGCAAGGGAACCGTGCTGCGCACCGAGATCGAGGCCAGGGACGCGGCAAAGCTGGACGCCGCCACCGAGCACGCCGCCGCCACGATCGCCGCCCGCCACGGCAAGGGCGAAGTCACCGGCAAGATCCAGGCACATATCATCACGGCGGCGGTGTAGCCGGGCGGCGCGGCGTGTTCCGAACTCCGGATACGGCGTCGATGTCTGGACCTCTACCGCCCCTGCGTCCCGCCTTGCGCGAACTTGACCGCTTCCTCGGCGGCGCGGACCAGGGCCCGGGCCTTGTGCTCGCATTCCTGGTGCTCGCTCTCCGGGACCGAGTCCACGACGATACCGGCGCCGGCCTGGACGTACATCACGCCGTCCTTCACCACCGTCGTGCGCAGCGCGATGCAGGTATCCATCGCGCCGTTGGCGGCGAAATAACCGATCGCGCCGCCATAGATGCCGCGGCGCTCGGGCTCCAGCTCCTCGATGATCTCCATGGCGCGGACCTTGGGCGCGCCGGAGACGGTGCCCGCCGGGAAGCCCGCCATCAGCGCGTTCATCGCGTCGTATTGCGGGTCGATGCGGCCGTCCACGTTGGAGACGATGTGCATCACGTGGCTGTAATACTCGATGATGTTCCGCTCGGTGACCTTCACCGAGCCGATCCGCGCCACGCGTCCCACGTCGTTGCGCCCGAGATCGAGCAGCATCAGGTGCTCGGCCAGCTCCTTCTGGTCGGAGAGCAGGTCGGCGGCGAGCCTGCGGTCCTCGTCCGGCGTCTTGCCGCGGGGCCGCGTGCCGGCGATCGGGCGGATCGTCACCGTCTCGTCGCGCAGGCGCACCAGGATCTCCGGGCTGGAGCCGATCACCGAGAACTGGCCGAGGTCCAGAAAGAACAGGAACGGCGACGGGTTGAGCCGCCGCAGCGAGCGGTAGAGCGCAAAGGGCGGCAGCGTGAAGGGCAGGCTGAAGCGTTGCGACAGGACGACCTGGAAGATGTCGCCGGCCAAGATGTATTCCTTGGCCTTCATCACCATCGCCTTGTAGTCGTCCGGCGTCATGTTGGACGCGGGCTCCGGCAGCTTCAGCAGCGGATCGAGGTCCGAGCGCTGCTGCGGCAGGTTGCGGTCGAGATCGTGCACCGCATCGGAGAGGCGCTCGACCGCCTGGTCGTAGGCGGCGTGGGCCGAGAGGCCGATGCGCGGCCAGACCGGCGTCACGACCAGGATGATGTCCTCGACGTTGTCGAAGATCGCGATCACCGTGGGGCGCAGGAAGATGCTGTCCGGCAGGCCGAGCTTGTCCGGCTTGAGGGCCGGCAATTCCTCGACCAGCCGCACCATGTCGTAGCCCATGTAGCCGAAGATGCCGGAGGCCATCGGCGGCAGGCCGAGCGGCACCTCGATGCGGCTCTCCCCGATCAAGGCGCGCAGCGAATCCAGCGAGGACTTCTCCTCCGGCTTGAAGGCGTTGGGATCGGCCCGGGCGCTGCGGTTGATCTCGGCCTTGTCGCCGCGGCAGCGCCAGATCACGTCGGGTTTCAGGCCGATGATCGAGTAGCGCCCCCTGACGGCGCCGCCCTCCACCGATTCCAGCAGGAAGGAATTGGGCTTGCCGTCGGCCAGCTTCAGCATGGCCGAGATCGGCGTCTCCAGGTCGGCGACGCGCCGGGTCCAGACGAGCTGCGGCCGGCCGGCCTTGTAGCCGTCGGTGAAAGCGTCGAAAGCGGGCTCGGTGCGCATCGGGCTATTGCTGCAGCAGGCCGCTGACGACGTCCTCGTTGACCTGCGGCTTCAGCTGCTGGCGCAGGGCCTCGGTGAACTCCGCGCCGAGATCGTTGCGGATCTCCGAGATGAGCTGCTGGTTGGTCTGCTCGACGTCGGCGGGATGCGCGGCGGGATCGGGCGGGGTGATGGCGGTGACCTTGGCGACCACCGGGCCGTCCTTGCTGTCGCCCACCGCGGCCTCGTTCAGCTTCAGCGTGAACAGCGTCTGCGCGAAGCTCGCCGAGACGGCGTTGGCGGGGTCGCCCTTGTCGCGGGTGAAGGAGGCCGACTTCTTGACCGTGAGGCCGAGCGCGGTCGCCTCGGCGTCGAGGTCGCCGCCGCCCTTCACCTTGTCGGCGATCGCCTTGGCCTTGTCGGTCGCGGCCTTCTGCTGCGCCTCGGCCATCCAGTCGGCCTGGACCTTGTCCTTGACCTGGTCGAACGGGCGGTCGGCCGGCGGCGTGACGCCGGTCACCTGCGCCACGATGTAGGAGCCGGTGGCGGTCGGCGTCACCGGGCTCAGGTTGCCGCTCTCGGTGTTGAAGACCAGGCCCACGGCCGCGCGGGACAGCCCGGTATCGGCACCCTTGGCGTCCTTGCCTTCATTATCGACCTGATCGACCTTCTTGGCCTTGAGCTTCAGCTTGGCCGCGGCCTCCTCGAGCGAGGCGCCGCCGGCCAGGGTGTCCTCGAGCTGCTGCACCAGGGAATCGAGGCTCTCGGTCGCCTTGTTGAGGGCGATCTGATGCTTGATCAGTTCCTTGACCTCGGCCAGCGGCTTGACGGTGCCGACCTGGGCCGAGATCACGTGCACCACGTGGATGCCGAAGGGGCTGGTCAAGGGCTCGGTGACGCCTTCCTTCTCAAGCGCGAAGACCTTGTCGGCGATCTCCGGCGGCAGCTTGTCCTTGCCGATCTTGCCGAGCACGACCGGATCGCCGCCGGTGACCTGCTTGACCGCGTCCTTGAAGGCGGTGCCGCCCTTGACCGCGGCTTCGATCTTGTCGGCCTGCGCTGGGTCCTGGACCACCACCTGCTCGACCTCGCGGGTGTCGGGGGTCGAGAACTGCGCCTTCGAGCTCTCATAGGCCTGGGCGATCTCGTCGTCGCCGACCGAGATCTCGCCGGCCAGGTCCTCGGGCGAGACCTCGATCACGGTCGCCGCGCGATATTCCGGCGCCTTGTAATTGTCGGCGTGGTCCTTCTGGTATTTCTCCAGCGTGGCATCGTCGGGCGCCGCGATCCCGGTCATCGAGGCGGTCGGGATCACCAGCACGTCGGCCGTGCGCTGCTCCTGGTCGTAGAGGTAAACCTCGGTCGCCATCTTCTTCGGCGCGGTGACGCCGGTCAGCAGCGCGCGGAAGAGGCCGCGATTCACCAGGTCGTTGCGGACCTCCTCGACATAGCCGCCCTCGCTCATGTTGACCTGGTCGAGCGCGGCGAGGAAACGGTTGCGGTCGAACTGATGCTGCTCGTTCTGGAACTGCGGGTCGGCCTGGATCTCGGTGACCGCGGTCGCCTGCGAGACGCCGATCCCCTGCTGCTCGGCGAAGACCTTCAGCGCGCTGCGCTCCACCGCCTGGTCGATGATGCGGCTGACGCCGCCGAACTGGGCGAATTGCTGCGCCGTGAGCTGGATGCCCTGGGCCCGCTGGAACTGGTCGAGCTGCAGCTTCAGGTCATGCTGGAACTCGGCCTGGGTGTATTTGACGTCGCCGACCTGGATCACCGGCTTCTGCGTCTGGTCGCCGCGGAAGATGTCGCCGATGCCCCAGACGCCGAAGGCGACGATCAGGACGACGAACAGGATCTTGGCGATCCAACCGGTGGTCTTGGAGCGAATGGCGCTGAGCATGAAGGTCGAGTTCTCGTTGTCGTTCGGCCGGTCCCCGGAAGGGGCCGGAAATCGGGCCGCATCATAGGGATGGCCCCCCATAGTAGCAACCGGGCGCAACCGGCCCGCAACCCGGGGTCCGGCCGATGGTTCTTACTGCCGGCCCGTGTTAGTGAGGCCGGCAACCGAGGGAGGCACCATGCATATGCAACCGGGGACGATCTGGATCGGCTGGATCACGCTGGCGGTCCTGGTTTTCTACGTCGCGACCTGCATCATCGTGGCGCGGACCCGCGCCCGGGTCGGCATTTCCCCGCCGCAGATGACCGGAGATCCGGCACTGGAGCGCGCTCTCCGGGTCCAGGGCAACACGCTGGAGCATATGGTGCCGTTCCTGGTGGCGCTCTGGATGTGCGCCGTCTTCTGGGCATACCTGCCGGCGGCGATCCTGGGCGTCGTCTGGCTGTTCGGCCGGGTGCTCTATGCCGCGGGCTATTACCGCGAGCCCGGGCGCCGCATGCCGGGCTTCGTCATCGCCATGCTGTGCCTGATCCTGCTCTTCATCGGAACGGCCTATGGTCTCTTCCGCGCAGGACTGGTAATGGGCGTCTGACGGAAGGACGCGCGAGAGGGGGAGAGAATGGCAGCGCTTCGGCACCTGGTCGCCGGTAATTGGAAGATGAACGGCAGCCGCGCCATGGCGGCGCAGCTCATAGCCGAGCTGGGGCAGGGAGCGAGCGGCCTGGCCTGCGACCTGCTGGTCTGCCCGCCCTTTCCCTATGTGCCGATCGTGGCCGATCTGCTGAAGGGCAAGTCGATCGCACCCCTTGGGATTCAATTGGGTGCCCAGGATTGCGCGGCGCGGGAATCCGGCGCCCATACCGGCGACGTCGCGGCCCTCATGCTGAAGGATTGCGGCTGCAGCCATGTGATCCTGGGGCATTCCGAGCGCCGCGCCGATCACGGCGAGACCAGCGCCGAGGTCGCGGCCAAGGCCAAGGCCGCGCAGACCGCGGGGCTCTGCGCCGTGGTCTGCGTCGGCGAGACCGAGGCGCAGCGCGATGCCGGCGATACCCTGAAGATCGTTGAATCCCAGATCGCCAATTCGGTGCCGACCGGGTCGAACGCCGCCAATCTGGTGATCGCCTACGAGCCGGTCTGGGCGATCGGCACCGGCCGCACGCCGACCACCGGCGACGTGGAGGTGGTGCATCGCCATATCCGCAAGCTGCTGGCGACCGGTGTCCAGGACGGCGCCCAGGTCCGCATCCTGTATGGCGGCTCGGTGAAGCCCTCCAATGCCGCCGAGCTGATGGCCGTGCCCGAGGTCAACGGCGCCCTGGTCGGCGGCGCCAGCCTGAAGGCCGCCGATTTCCTCGGCATCGCCCGGGCGTGCCGGTAGGGGCCGGGCTCCTCCGTCAGACGCGTTCTGAAACTTCCCGGCTCCCGCCTTCGACCCATGGCCGATCCGGCGCGCTCGGCCATGCTCACGGCGCCCGATAACCCTCTCATCCGCCACTGGAAATCCGCGCTGGAAATCCCATCTCAAACCGTTTAGAACCCCGCGCGAACCGTTTCTGGAGCCGCCTCCGGCATGCCCGATATCCTTCATACCCTGATTCTGGTGGTGCATATCTTCCTGGCCGTCGGCCTGGTCGGCATCATCGTTCTCATGCAGCGGAGCGAAGGCGGGCTCGGCGGGCTCGGCGGCGGCGGCGGCGGCGCGGGCGGCATGGGCGGATTCCTCTCCGGCCGTTCGCAGGCCAACGTCATCACCCGCACGACGGCTTTCCTCGCCGCCGGCTTCTTCATCACCAGCCTGGTCCTCGCCTACGGCGATCACCGCATCCGCGGCAACACGACGCTGGTTCCGGCCACCACGCAGACCGCCCCGGCACCGGCAGGTCAGGCACCGGCAGATCAGGCACCGGCCGCGCCTGCGACCAGCCAGCAGCCGGAAGCGCCGGCTTCCTCGGCACCCGCAGCGCCGGCCGGCGACTCGGGAACCGGCGGAACGACGACCGCGCCCGCAGCGCCGGCCCAGCCGGCCGCGCCCTCCGGCCAGTAGTCCCTTGGAAATGCAGCACATCCCACCGGCAAGTGAGCAGCACTTGCCGGGGTGTCCCGACTCGTTCCATAAGGGACGCCCATGACGCGATTCATCTTCATCACCGGCGGCGTGGTCTCCTCTCTCGGCAAAGGTCTCTCGTCAGCGGCGCTCGGCGCGCTGCTGCAGGCGCGCGGATTCAAGGTGCGCCTCCGGAAGCTCGACCCCTATCTCAACGTCGATCCGGGCACGATGAGCCCCTATCAGCACGGCGAGGTTTACGTCACCGATGACGGCGCCGAAACCGATCTCGACCTCGGGCATTACGAGCGCTTCACCGGGATCTCCTGCCGCAGGTCGGACAGCGTCACGACCGGCAAGATCTATCAGGGTGTGATCTCCAAGGAGCGCCGCGGCGACTATCTCGGCGCCACGATCCAGGTCATCCCGCACGTCACCGACGCGATCAAGGACTGGATCAAGGCCGATCTCTCCGACGAGGATTTCGTGCTCTGCGAGATCGGCGGCACAGTCGGCGACATCGAAAGCCTGCCCTTCCTGGAAGCGATCCGCCAGCTCGGCAACGAGCTGGGGCCGGAGCGCTCGATGTTCGTGCACCTGACGCTCATCCCCTGGATCCCGGCCGCCGGCGAGCTGAAGACCAAGCCGACCCAGCATTCGGTCAAGGAACTGCAATCGGTCGGTATCCAGCCCGACATTCTCCTGTGCCGCTGCGATCGCGAGATCCCGGCGGAGAGCCGGCGCAAGATCGCCCAGTTCTGCAACGTGCAGCCGAGCGCGGTGATCCAGGCCCTCGACGTCGATACGATCTATGCGGTGACCGGCGCCTATCACGCCGAGGGCTTCGACGACGAGGTCTGCCGGCATTTCAACCTCGGCGCCAAGGCGCCGGACCTCAAGCCCTGGAACGACACGGTCGATCGCATCCGCCATCCCGAGGGCGAGGTGAACATCGCCATCGTCGGCAAGTACACTTCGCTGCTCGACGCCTACAAGTCGCTGGCGGAGGCGTTGCGGCATGGCGGCATCGCCAACAACCAGAAGGTCAACCTGAACTGGATCGACAGCGAGATCTTCGAGCGCGAGGATGCGGTCCAGCATCTCGACGGCGTGCACGGCATCCTGGTGCCGGGCGGCTTCGGCGAGCGCGGCTCGGAAGGCAAGATCCAGGCGGCGCGCTTCGCCCGCGAGCGCAAGGTGCCGTATTTCGGCATCTGTTTCGGCATGCAGATGGCGGTGATCGAGGCGGCCCGCCACCTGGTCGGCATCGAGCAGGCGAGCTCCACCGAGTTCGGCCCGACGCCCGAGCCGGTCGTCGGCCTGATGACCGAATGGCTGCGCGGCAACGTGCTGGAGAAGCGCATGGCCGGCGGCGATCTCGGCGGCACGATGCGCCTCGGCGCCTATGAATGCGACGTGGCGCCGGGCAGTCTCATCGCCGGCATCTACGGCAAGACCAGGATCAGCGAGCGCCACCGGCACCGCTACGAGGTCAACATCAACTACAAGGACCGGCTGGAAGCGGTGGGCCTGCGCTTCTCGGGCATGTCGCCGGACGGCATCCTGCCGGAGATGGTGGAGATCCCCGAGCATCCCTGGTTCGTCGGCGTGCAGTTCCACCCGGAACTGAAATCGCGGCTGTTCGAACCGCACCCGCTGTTCGTATCCTTCATCGGCGCGGCTTTGACCCAGTCGCGGTTGGTGTAGAAGCAGCGTGTCATGGCCGGGCTTGACCCGGCCATCTGCGCGGCGCCTGATAGAGATGCCCGGATCAAGTCGGGGCATGACGGAGTTGATATGGCCAAGCCACGCCACGTCCGGATCGGCAACCTCACGCTCGGCAACGACCGGCCGATCGCCCTGATCGCCGGACCCTGCCAGCTCGAGAGCCGGGAGCATGCCCATGAGATGTGCCATGCCCTGACCGAGCTCACCGGCAAGCTCGGCATCGGCCTCATCTACAAGACCAGCTTCGACAAGGCGAACCGGTCGAGCGGCGCCACCGCGCGCGGCCTGGGGCTCGCGGCCAGCCTGCCGATCTTCGCCGAGCTGCGCGACAGATACGGCGTGCCGGTGCTGACCGACGTCCATACCGAGGACCAATGCGCCTACGCCGCGGAGGCGGTCGATGTGCTGCAGATCCCGGCCTTCCTCTGCCGCCAGACCGATCTGCTGATCGCCGCGGCGAAGACCGGCCGCGCGATCAACATCAAGAAGGGCCAGTTCCTGGCGCCTTGGGACATGAAGAACGTCATCGCCAAGTGCTCGGCCGCCGGCAACGACAACGTGCTGGCCTGCGAGCGCGGCGTCTCCTTCGGCTACAACACGCTGATCAGCGACATGCGCGCGCTGCCGATCATGGCCGAGACCGGCTATCCGGTCGTGTTCGACGCCACTCATTCGGTACAGCAGCCGGGCGGGCAGGGGACGACTTCCGGCGGCCAGCGCGAGTTCGTGCCGGTGCTGGCCCGCGCCGCGGCCGCGGTCGGCGTCGCCGCGGTCTTCATGGAGACCCACCAGGATCCCGATCGCGCGCCCTCCGACGGCCCGAACATGGTGCCGCTCAAGCACATGCCGAAGCTGCTCGAGACCATCATGGCCTTCGACAAGCTCGCCAAGGAGCGGCCCGTCGAGAGCATCCAGCCCTGACCGCGATGCGCCCCGGCGCCGCCGGCCCGCAACAGCGCCTGGCCGCCATCGCGCTGCTGGTCGATGATTACGACCGGGCCATCGCCTATTACACCGGGGTCCTGGGCTTCCGCCTGATCGAGGACACGCCGCAGGGACCCGACAAGCGCTTCGTGCGCGTGGCCCCGCCCAATGGCGCGAATGGGGGCGGCGGCGAGACCGCCCTGCTGCTGGCCAAGGCGGCCAATCCCGGGCAGGCCGCCCGGATCGGCGACCAGACCGGCGGCCGGGTATTCCTGTTCCTCCACACCGACGATTTCCGGCGGGATTACGCCGCCTATAAGGCGCGCGGCGTCGATTTCACCGAAGAGCCGCGCGAGGAATCGTACGGGACGGTGGTTGTGTTTCGCGATCTTTACGGCAACAAATGGGATCTCGTGCAGCACCGCTAGGGCTTCGGGGGAAGCGACGTGCCGCGTGTCTCCATCATCACCACCTGCAAGGGCCGCCTGCATCATCTCCGCCGCTCGCTGCCGCGCTTCCTGGCACAGCCGGAGGCGGAGGCGATCGTCGTCGATTATGATTGCCCGGACCGGACGGCCGAGGTCGTGGCTCGGGAGTTTCCCGCGGCGCGGGTCGTGGCGGTCACCGACCGGCCGAACTTCGCCATCTCGGAGGCGCGCAACCTCGGCGCCGCCGCCGCCGCGGCCGAATGGCTGGCCTTCATCGACGCCGATATCGTCATCGCCCCGGACTTCCACGCCCGGCTGGCGCCGCGGCTGCAGCCCGGCGCGTTCTATCGCTTCCCGCCGCGCGGCCGCGCCAGCTCGCTCTGGGGAAGCTGCGTCATGCGCCGGGACGATTTCCTGGCGGTCGGGCGCTACGACGAAGCGATGCAGGGCTATGGCGGCGACGACCAGGACATGTATTTCCGCCTCGCGCTTGCCGGGCTGCAGCCGCAATGGCTCGACTTCGATCTCCTGTCCGAGGTGATCGAGCACGACGTCGCCGAACGCATCCGCTTCGGCGCGCGGCCGAGCATGCTGCATCACCAGCGCCTGAACAGCGCCTATCTGATCGTGAAGACGTCGCTGCTCCGGCAGCTCGGCCCGAACGGGCTCACGCCGGAGCAATGCGCGACCCTCTATCGCCTGGTCGGCGATGTCGTGAACGACGCGAACCGCAAGCCGGACTCGCCGATCCATTTCTCGATCGAGCTGCCGCCGGATCCGCACGGCGTGTCGGTGCCGGCCTGGACCGTGGCGCGGCACCTGGTCTTCGACCTGACGCCGACGGAGGTGCCGCCGCCCGATCAGGCGTGAGAGGCGAACTTCCGCTTCAGCCCGTCGAACCCCGCCTGGAACACCGCGCCGGCGCGCTCGCGGACTCCGGCCTCGTTGTCGGTCTCGAAACGGGCCCGCCATTCGACCGCGCACTGGTCGCCGTCGGTGATGGCGATCAACCGGATGGTCGCATGGTAGTCGCGGATGGGGATCTTCGATCCCTGCGGCACGCCGATGATCGCATAGGAGATCGCCATCTCGGCATCCGCCAACCCGGTCAGCCGGTGGGTCCAGACGCTGCCGTCGTCGAAGGTCAGCACCCGCTTGCAGCCGATCCGGTCGGCCGGGCCGTCCTCGATCCTGGAGGACCGGATGGTCGCGTTCCATTCCGGCATGGCGTTGAAGTCGCGGACCAGCGCCCAGACCCGCCGCGCCGGGGCGGCGATCACCGAACTGCGATAGACCTCGATCATCCGCCCGACCCCGGCATTCCCGCTCTTGCTGCACCGCGAGTGTAACGGCGCCGGGCCGTGGCCGGCCACCGGCGATTGACCGCGACTCTCCGCCAAGCGTAGGTTTTTCGCAGGTGGGGAGCGCAGGCTGAAGCGGGCCGAGATGGCCGAGAATGTCGAGCAGCGTCGGCTGAGACTGGCGGCCGCGGCGCAGGCCGCCGGCAAGGCGCGCGCGCTGGCGGGCCGGACCTCCAAGGCGACGCCGAGCTTCCTGCGCTACGTGCTGGCGCGCTTCCAGGCCGATGGCTGCACCGAGGTCGCGGGCTCGCTGAGCTACGCCTCGCTGCTGGCGATCGTGCCGCTGCTCACCATCGGCCTTGCGATGTTCGCGGCATTCCCCGGCTTCTCCAACATGCGCCAGGACCTGGTCGGGGTGCTGTTCAACAACCTGGCGCCGAGCGTCGGACCGGTCGTCCAGAAGTATCTCGACACCTTCATCCGCAATGCCGGCAAGGCGACCGGCGCCGGCCTGATCGGCCTGGTGGTGACGTCGATCCTCCTGATCAACACGATCCAGGTCGCCTTCGACCGGATCTGGGGCTCGACCTCGCGGCGCGCGCGCTGGAGCCGCCTGCCGGTCTATTGGGCGCTGATCACCCTGGGGCCGATCCTGTTCGGCGTCAGCTTCTCGATCTCGACCTATTTCTTCCGCACCGCCAGCAAGACGGGCTTCTACGGCGTCTCGGCGGGCGTCGAGTTCCTCGCCAATGTCGGGCCCTATGCGCTGGAGACGGCGGGCTTCGTCCTCTTCTACCGGCTGATGCCGACGCGCTACGTGCGCATCCCCGATGCGATCTGGGGCGGCCTCTCGGCCGCACTCCTGTTCGAGATCGTGAAGCGCCTGTTCGGCCTCTATCTGAAATACGTCTCCTACCAGCAGCTCTACGGCGCGCTGGCGACGATCCCGATCTTCCTGCTCTGGATGTACCTGGCCTGGATCACGGCGCTGATCGGGGCCGAGGTGACCGCGGCGCTGCCGGAATGGCGCTCGGGCCGGCGCTCGGTCGCCCCGCACCATCGGCGCGGCGACCAGCTCAGCCTCGCGCTGGCGGCGCTGGTGCTGCTGAAGCAGGCGCGCGCCCATGGCGGCGGCCTGCGCACCCAGCAGATCGTGCGCGACCTGCAGGCCGATCCGGTCCGGATGCAGCATATCCTCGAGACGCTGAAATCCGCCAATGTGATCGCGGTCAACGATGGTGGCCGCTGGCTGCTGTCGCGCGACCTCGGCAACCTCTCCCTGCATCAGCTCTGCCGGATGCTGGGCATCAGCCTCGCCACCACCGACGGCGGCCGGATCGAGCGCCTGGGCTCGCTGATCGAGAAGCTGGCGGACCAGGAGCGCGAGATGCTGTCGCGCTCGGTCGACGAGACGCTGGCTTCGATCGAAACCGACAGGCCGGAACTCGCGCCAGACCCCGCCGACGAGGGCAATTCGCGGTAGTCGACCGCCACCGCCGCCGCTATAACTGCCCGGTCCCCACGGATTCAGACGAGGAATTTCGGCATGAGCGCGATCATCGACATCCATGCGCGGCAGATCCTGGACAGCCGCGGCAACCCGACCGTGGAGGTCGATGTCAGCCTGGAGAGCGGCGCCACCGGCCGCGCGGCGGTGCCCTCGGGCGCCTCGACCGGCGCTCATGAAGCTGTCGAGTTGCGGGACGGTGACAAGAAGAAGTACGGCGGCAAGGGCGTGCTGAAAGCGGTCGATGCCGTCAACGGCGAGATCTTCGACGCGGTCTCCGGCCTCGAAGCCTCGAACCAGCTCCACATCGACCGCACCATGATCGATCTCGACGGCACGCCCAACAAGGCGCGGCTCGGCGCCAATGCGATCCTTGGCGTCAGCCTCGCCGTCGCCAAGGCGGCCGCGGCGGAGGCGGGCCTGCCGCTCTACCGCTATATCGGCGGGACCCAGGCCTCGACCTTGCCGGTGCCGATGATGAACATCATCAACGGCGGCGTGCATGCCGACAATCCGATCGACTTCCAGGAGTTCATGATCGTCCCCTGGGCCGCACCTTCCTGCGCCGAGGCGATCCGCTGGGGCTCGGAAGTGTTCCAGGCGTTGAAGGCGCAGCTCAAGGCCGGCGGGCACAACACCAATGTCGGCGACGAAGGCGGCTTCGCGCCGAACCTCGCCAGCGCCGAGGCGGCGCTCGACGCGATCGTGGCCGCGATCGGCAAGGCCGGCTTCAAGCCGGGCGAAGACATCGCGCTGGCCCTCGACCCGGCCTCGACCGAGTTCTTCAAGGACGGCAAGTACGTGCTGGCCGGCGTCAACAAGACCCTGGATTCCGCGGCGATGGTGAAGTTCTACGGCGAGCTCGCGACCAAGTACCCGATCATCTCGATCGAGGACGGCATGGCGGAGGACGACTGGGCCGGCTGGAAGGCGCAGACCGAAGCCATGGGCAAGAAGGTGCAGCTGGTCGGCGACGACCTCTTCGTCACCAACCCCAAGCGCCTGGCCGAGGGCATCGAGAAGGGCATCGCCAATGCGATCCTGATCAAGGTGAACCAGATCGGCAGCCTTTCCGAGACGCTGGAAGCGGTGGAAATGGCGCACAAGGCCGGCTATCGCGCGGTCATCTCGCACCGCTCCGGCGAGACCGAGGATTCGACCATCGCCGACATCGCGGTCGCGACCAATGCCGGCCAGATCAAGACCGGCTCGCTGTCGCGCTCCGACCGCATCGCCAAATACAACCAGCTCATCCGCATCGAGGAACAGCTCGGCCCGAGCGCGCGCTATGCGGGCAAGGGCGCGTTCAAGCGCGCGGGCTGACGGGCATCGGGCGCGCACCGGCAAGATTTACGGCAGCGGCCACGTCCGGGGGTGGTAAAAGTCGCCTAACCCTCTGATGGAAAACCGGTAAGCGCTCGCGGCGGAGGGCAAGACCGCTTTCTTGTTTCGTCTACGTCCGGTCTACGTCCGGCGAGGTTTCGAGACGTGCGGTCTCCGGTCTATGCGAAGCCGGAGTCTAATTCATATTTTGTTCTCAGGCAAGCGATGCCGCCATTCGGCTCAGCCGAGCGCGGTGATGCGCTTCACGGTGAAGTATAGAAACCCGCCGTCGCGCAGGGGCGGGCGATACGCGCCGAGGGCATCCGTCACCCGGACCATGACGGCCCCCAGCTCCCACCCGAGCGCCTCGCTGTCGTCGCGCGTCGCGTGCTCCTGCAAGAGGCTGGCGATGCCGTGCTCCCGGGCAAAGGCGCGCACGCGGGCGGCATCGGCGACGCTCGCCTTCGGCAGGCTTGGATTGGCCCAGGCCCAGAGCCAGTCATTCCCCTGGATCGATCCCACGACCTGGATCTCGGCGACCACCTTGGCCGCGCCCCGATCCGAGAAGGTCAGCGTCCGCTTCGCGATGTCGAAGTCGTAGCGCGGCCAGTGACCGATCTTGAACTCGGTTTCCAAGCGCTGGTTCTTTTCCAGCAGGGCTTGGAAGGCCTCGGCATACCAGGCTTCGTACCAGTCAGGGTCCATGCGGCCTTCAGGGCTCCTCGGGCATCCGAGCATAGCGCGTAGCGCCGTCGGACGGTTCTCCAATCGATCGCCGCCGCGCTGTTTCACGAAAAGCGATATCGGCATAACCCATTGAATCGATTTCTGTTGACGACTGAATCCACGTTGTGATTCCGTCTGTGCATGGATTTGCGCCGTGATTTGAAGCGTCGACTCGCCCAGATGACCTGGCCCATGCTGGGCGCGTGTCTGGCGGGCTACTTCGTCTATCACGCGGTACAAGGCGATCGCGGCATCCTCGCCTGGATGCAGATCAACCAGCAGATCAAGGCCGCGCAGGCCGAGCTCAACAAGACCGACACCGAGCGCGAGGCGATGGAGCAGCGCGTGGCGCTGCTCTCCAACACCAGCCTCGACCTCGACATGCTCGAGGAGCGGGCGCGCATCATGCTCAACTTCTCGCACCCGGACGATCTGGTGATCTTCCTCAACCAGCCCGCCAAGCCGGCCGGCAGGTCCGCCACCAATTGACCCTGGCCGGCCACGATTAACCGCAATTCGGTTAATCGAAATTTTCCTTTACGATTCAGCAACCTGTGTCTGATTGAACTTTAATTGCGCAGCGCCTAGTTTACGGGGAAGGCGGCGCGAACCCAATCGTCCGGTCAGCGTTCAACAGACACTCGTTCTGCAATCCTGAAGGGGGCTCCATGGCCAAGACCGCTACCAAACCCGCGGCCGCCAAGTCTTCCGCGTCGTCCCAACCGGCCAAGCTCTCTGCGGAAGATCTGCTCCGCCACTACCGCGACATGCTGCTGATCCGCCGCTTCGAGGAGAAGGCCGGCCAGCTCTACGGCATGGGCCTGATCGGCGGCTTCTGCCATCTCTACATCGGCCAGGAGGCCGTCGTCGTCGGCATGCAGGCCGCATCCGAGGAGGGCGACACCGTCATCACCTCCTACCGCGACCACGGCCATATGCTGGCCTGCGGCATGGACCCCAAGGGCGTCATGGCCGAATTGACCGGCCGCGCCGGCGGCTATTCCAAGGGCAAGGGCGGCTCGATGCACATGTTCAGCGCCGAGAAGAAGTTCTACGGCGGCCATGGCATCGTCGGCGCCCAGGTGCCGCTCGGCACCGGCCTCGCCTTCGCCCACAAGTACAAGCAGGACGGCAAGGTGGCGATGATCTATCTCGGCGACGGCGCCGTGAACCAGGGCCAGGTCTACGAGAGCTTCAACATGGCGGCACTCTGGAAGCTGCCCGCCGTCTACATCATCGAGAACAACAAGTATGCCATGGGCACCTCGGTGCAGCGCTCCGCCGCCGGCACCAAGCTGTGCGACCGCGGCGTCGCCTACGGCATTCCGGGCGAGCAGGTGGACGGCATGGACGTCGCGACCGTGCGCGCCGCCGGCGCCAAGGCGCTGGCCTATGCCCGCGAGGGCAACGGCCCGTACATCCTGGAGATGATGACCTACCGCTATCGCGGCCATTCGATGTCCGACCCGGCGAAATACCGCACCAAGGAAGAGGTCGCGAAGATGCGCCAGGAGCACGACCCGATCGACCGGCTGCGCGACCGGCTGCTGAACGAGAAGGCGATCGACGAGGCGGGCCTCAAGAACATCGACCGCGAGGTCAAGGACCGGGTGTCGCACGCCACCGAGTTCGCCCAGCATTCGCCGGAGCCCGATCCGGCCGAGCTTTACACCGACGTCCTGGTCCCAACTGAATCCATTCGGGCGTAAGGAGCGCGCGCCAATGTCCACGCAGGTTCTGATGCCCGCGCTCTCCCCGACCATGACCGAGGGCAAGCTGTCGAAATGGCTGAAGGCCAAGGGCGACGCCGTGAAGGCCGGCGACATCCTGGCCGAGATCGAGACCGACAAGGCCACCATGGAGGTCGAGGCCGTCGATGAGGGCGTGCTCGACCAGATCCTGGTGCCCGAGGGCACCGAGAACGTCGCGGTGAACACGCCGATCGCCGTGCTGCGCGGCGAGGACGAGGCCGAAGGTGCGGCACCGGCGCCGACCGCTGCCGCCCCCGCGCCGAAGGCCGAGGCGCCGAAACCGCAACCCGCGGCCAAGGCGCCGGCCCAGCCCGCCGCCGCGACCGTCGCCGCCGAGCCGGATTACACCGGCCCGACCGCCACCCAGACCGTGCGCGAGGCCTTGCGCGACGCCATGGCCGAGGAAATGCGGCGCGATCCTTCCGTCTTCCTGATGGGCGAGGAAGTCGCCGAGTACCAGGGCGCCTACAAGGTGAGCCAGGGCCTGCTGGAGGAGTTCGGGCCCAACCGCGTGATCGACACGCCGATCACCGAGCAGGGTTTCGCCGGCCTCGGCGTCGGTGCGGCCTTTGCGGGCCTGCGGCCGATCGTCGAGTTCATGACCTTCAACTTCGCCATGCAGGCGATCGACCAGATCGTCAACTCGGCGGCCAAGACCAACTACATGTCCGGCGGCCAGATGGGCTCGCCGATCGTGTTCCGCGGCCCGAACGGCGCCGCCGCCCGCGTCGCCGCCCAGCACTCGCAATGCTATGCGAGCTGGTACGCGCATATCCCGGGCCTCAAGGTCGTGGCGCCCTGGTCGGCGGCCGATGCCAAGGGCCTGCTGAAATCGGCGATCCGCGACCCGAACCCGGTCATCTTCCTGGAGAACGAGATCCTGTACGGCCAGAGCTTCGAGGTGCCCCAGGACAAGGACTGGATCGTGCCGATCGGCAAGGCCAAGGTGGTCAAGCCGGGCAGCCAGGTCACCATCACCGCCTTCTCCCGCATGGTCGGTGTCGCGCTCGAAGCCGCCGAGCTCCTGAAGAAGGAGGGGATCGACGCCGAGGTGATCGATCTGCGCACCATCCGTCCCCTGGACGCCGAGACCATCGTCAACTCGGTGAAGAAGACCAACCGCCTGGTGACGGTGGAGGAGGGCTGGCCGGTGGCCGGCATCGGCTCGGAACTCGCCGCGGTCATGATGGAGCAGGCCTTCGATTATCTCGACGCGCCGGTTGCGCGCGTCGCCGGCGTCGATGTGCCGATGCCCTATGCCGCCAATCTCGAGAAGCTGGCCCTGCCGCAGGCGCCGCATATCGCGGAAGCGGCGAAGCAAGTCTGCTATCGCTGACGGGAGGGCAAGATGCCGATCAACATCCTGATGCCCGCCCTTTCGCCCACCATGACCGAGGGCAATCTCGCGAAGTGGCTGAAGAAGGAAGGCGACAGCGTCAAGTCCGGCGACGTGATCGCCGAGATCGAGACCGACAAGGCGACCATGGAAGTGGAAGCGGTCGATGAAGGCAAGATCGGCAAGATCGTCGTTCCCGCCGGCACCGAGGGCGTGAAGGTCAACGACGTGATCGCCGTGCTGCTGGAAGAGGGCGAGAGCGCTTCCGACATCAAGGTGACGCCGACCGCGCAGCCGGAACCCGCCGCGAAGTCCGTCCAGCCGAAAGCCGAGACGCCGGCGCCCGCGCCGGCCCCGAAGCCGCAGGCGGCCCCCGCCGCGGCACCTGCGCCGAGCCCGGCAGCGAAAGCGCCGGCGCAGGACGGCCGGCGGCTGTTCGCCAGCCCGCTCGCCCGGCGCATCGCCGAGCAGCAGGGCATCGATCTCGGCCGCGTGACCGGCAGCGGCCCGAACGGCCGCATCGTCCGCGCCGACGTGGAGAAGGCGGCGGCGGGCGGCACCGCCAAGGCGGCGCCCGGCGCGGCACCGCAGCGTCCGGCGACCTTGCCGGCCGCGCCGAGCTTCAGCGCCTTCGGCGAGCCCGAGTTCGAGATCATCCCGCACACGACGATCCGCAAGACCATCGCGCGCCGCCTGCAGGAATCGAAGCAGTTCGTCCCGCACTTCTACCTCACGGTCGATTGCGAGCTCGACAAGCTGCTGGCGCTGCGCGAGGAGGCCAATGCCGGCTCGCCGAAGGAAGGGCCCGGCGCCTACAAGCTCTCGGTCAACGACTTCATGATCAAGGCCTATGCGCTGGCGCTGAAGCAGGTGCCCAAGGCCAATGCCTCGTGGAGCGACGAGGGGATCAAGCAGTACAAGACCGCCGACGTCTCGGTCGCGGTCTCGATCCCGAACGGCCTGGTGACGCCGATCATCCGCCAGGCGGAATCGAAGACGCTGACCCAGATCTCGGCCGAGATGAAGGACCTGGCCGGCCGCGCCAAGGCCAACAAGCTGAAGCCGGAGGACTATACCGGGGGCAGCGGCTCGCTCTCCAACCTCGGCATGTTCGGGGTGAAGAGCTTCAGTGCGATCATCAACCCGCCGCAGGCGACCATCCTGGCGGTCGGCGCCGGCGAGCCGCGCGCCGTGGTGAAGAACGGCCAGCTCGCGGTGGCGACGGTGATGAGCGCGACGCTCGCGGTCGATCACCGCGCGGTCGACGGGGCGCTCGGCGCCGAGCTGCTCGCGGCCTTCAAGCGGCTGGTCGAAAGCCCGGCCGCGATGCTGGTCTGATGAAATACGTCCTTTGGGGCATCGTGGGGCTGGTGGTGCTCACCGCGGTGGCGGGAGGAGCCGTCTACTACTGGACCACCCACGCCAAGGTCGATTTCTCCAACCCGCAGGTCGCCGGGAATTTCAAGGAGAGCTTCAATACGAACTGCGTCACCCGGGCGCAGAAGCGCGCCAGCCAGGGGGGCGTGACCCTCAGCGGCGAGCAGCTCGACAGGCTCGACCAGGCCTGCAGTTGCGCCCGGGACGGCATCATCACGGCCCTGGCGAAGCGGACGCCGATGACCGTGGTCGAGATCGCCGACGCGATGCGGGCCGACCCCGAGCTGAACGGCATCATCCAGGCCTGCTCCACCAAGTTCGGCATCGAGAACCCTCTCTAAAGGACGCGTGAACGTGGCCGATACATCCTTCGACGTCATCATCCTCGGCGGCGGGCCGGGCGGCTATGTCGCGGCGATCCGCGCCGCGCAGCTCAAGCTGAACGTCGCCGTGGTCGAGCGCGAGAATCTGGGCGGCATCTGCCTCAACTGGGGCTGCATCCCGACCAAGGCGCTGCTGCGCTCGGCCGAGGTCTATCACAACCTGAAGCATGCCGACGCCTACGGCCTCGTCGCCAAGGAGGTGGCGTTCGATTTCCAGAAGGTGGTCGATCGCTCGCGCAAGGTCTCCAAGCAGCTGACCGACGGCGTCAAGTTCCTCATGAGGAAGAACAAGATCACCGTGTTCGATGGCTCCGGCAAGCTCAATGGTCCGGGCAAGGTGAAGGTCGAGAAGGACGGCAAGCCGGTCGCCGACCTCTCGGCCAAGCACATCATCCTGGCGACCGGCGCGCGGGCGCGGACCTTCCCGGGCCTCGAGCCGGACGGCAAGCTGATCTGGACCTATCGCGAGGCGCTGCTGCCCAACATGATGCCGAAATCGCTGCTGGTGGTGGGTTCCGGCGCCATCGGCATCGAGTTCGCGAGCTTCTTCCGCACCCTCGGCGCCGAGGTGACCGTGGTCGAGGTGCTGCCGCGCATCCTCCCCGTCGAGGATGCCGAAATCTCGGCCTTCGCCCACAAGGCGTTCGAGAAGCAGGGCATGAAGATCAAGACCGGGGCCACGGTCAAGGCGCTGAAGAAAGGCGCCAACAACGTCACCGCGACGATCGAGGCCGGCGGCAAGACCGAGGAGCTGACGGTCGATCGAGTCATCATGGCGGTCGGCATCGTCGGCAATGTCGAGAATATCGGAATCGAAGGCACCAAGGTGAAGGTCGAGAAGACCCATGTGGTGATCGACGCGCTCTGCCGTACCGGCGAGCCCGGCGTCTATGCGATCGGCGACCTCGCCGGCCCGCCCTGGCTGGCGCACAAGGCGATGCATGAGGGCGTGCTCTGCGTCGAGGCGATCGCCGGGGTGAAGGGCGTCCACCCCATGGACACCAAGAATATCCCCGGCTGCACCTATTGCATGCCCCAGGTCGCCAGCGTCGGCCTGACCGAAGAGGCGGCAAAGGCCGGCGGCCGGGAGATCAGAGTCGGCAAGTTCCCCTTCATCGGCAACGGCAAGGCGATTGCCCTGGGCGAGCCCGAGGGCCTGGTCAAGACCGTGTTCGACGCCAAGACCGGCGAATTGCTGGGCGCGCATATGGTGGGCGCCGAGGTCACCGAGCTGATCCAGGGCTACACCATCGCCAAGACCGGCGAACTGACCGAGACCGAGCTGATCGGCACCGTCTTCCCGCATCCGACCCTCTCGGAAATGATGCACGAGGCGGTGCTTGCGGCTTACGGCCGGACGCTGCATTTTTAGGAGCGCGTGGCAATCGTCAGGGGGTAGCGATGGAAAATCCGGGTTCGTTTTCGGCCTGGCATCTCATTGTCGGCCTGGTCTTTGTTCTGATCTTCCTGATCCCATATGTGAAGATCATCAAGAAGGCGGGCTATTCCGGCTGGTGGGTCCTGACCATGTTCATTCCGCTGGTGAACCTCATCATGATCTGGGTGTTCGCCTTCGCCCGCTGGCCGGTCGAGCAGCGGGCCGCCGGCATCGGCGCCGAGAAGGTGTTCTAGCAATCGAGGAAGCCGCGCCTGAGGGGTGGCGCGACGCGTGAGAGAGATGACGGAAAACACGGCACTACTGCGTCACCCCGAGAAGGCCCATCGGCCGGATACGCCAGTCCTGCGGAAGCCGGACTGGATCCGGGTCAAGGCGCCGACCTCGACCGAATACGCCGAGACGCGCCGGTTGATGCGGCAGCTCGGCCTCAATACCGTGTGCGAAGAGGCCGCCTGTCCCAATATCGGCGAGTGCTGGAAACAGAAGCACGCGACCGTGATGATCCTCGGCTCGCGCTGCACCCGGGCCTGCGCCTTTTGCAATGTCGCGACCGGGCGGCCCGACCTGCTCGACCCGCATGAGCCGGAGCACGTGGCCGAAGCCTGCGCCAAGCTCGGTTTCCACCACATCGTCATCACCTCGGTGGACCGCGACGATCTCGAGGACGGCGGTGCGGCGCATTTCGCCGAGACCATCCGCCGCATCCGCGCGCTCACGCCGCAGACCACGATCGAAGTCCTGACGCCGGACTTCATGAGGAAGCCGGGCGCGGTCGAGACCGTCGTCGAGGCCGGGCCCGACGTCTACAACCACAATCTCGAGACCGTGCCGCGGCTCTATCGCAGCGTCCGCCCGGGCGCGCGCTATTTCCATTCGCTGCGCCTGCTGCAGCGGGCGAAGGAACTCAACCCGGCGGTCTTCACCAAGTCCGGCATCATGGTCGGCCTGGGCGAGAGCCCGGACGAGGTGGCGCAGGTGATGGACGATCTCCGCGCGGCGGACGTGGACTTCATGACCATCGGCCAGTACCTGCAGCCGACCCGCAAGCACCATGGCGTGGATCGCTTCGTGACCCCGGCCGAGTTCACGCAGATGAAGAAGCAGGGCGAGGGCAAGGGCTTCCTGCTGGTGGCCGCCTCGCCGCTGACCCGCTCCTCGCATCACGCCGGCGAGGACTTCAAGCGCCTGCAGGCCGCGCGCGCGGCGAAGCTCGGCGCCGCCCTCTGATCGATGCCGCGCGTGTCTTCCGGTTCCATTCCCCAAGGCGTGGATCCCGTGACCAAGTCACGGGATGACGACCGAGTTGGGTGCCAAGGATGAGCCACTCCCGGCACCGGCGGGCCGCACCATGGCGATGAAGACCCATACCGAGGTCCGGGTGCTGCCCTACAGCCCCGAGCAGATGTTCGACCTCGTCGCCGACGTCGAGCGCTATCCGGAGTTCCTGCCCTGGTGCGTCGGGGTGCGGATCCGGGAGTCGAAGCCGGACATGGTGCTGGCCGACATGATGATCGGCTTCAAGATGATCCGCGAGCGCTTCACCAGCCGGGTCTGGCTGGACCGCGCGGCGCACCGGATCGACGTCGAATACATCAACGGCCCGTTCCGCAGCCTGAAGAACCATTGGATCTTCAGCGACGCGCCGAACGGCGGCTGCCGCATCGAGTTCTTCCTGGAGTTCGAGTTCAGCTCGCTGATGCTGCAGAAGCTGATCGGCGTGCTGTTCCACGAGGCGGTGCGCCGCATGGTCGCCGCCTTCGAAAGCCGCGCCAAGCAGCTCTACGGGTGATCAGCCCGGGATCGCCACCATGCAGACGACCGGGTCGCTGTAGCCGTCCGACGTCTTGAACTCGCGGTAGCCCCGGGACTGTCCCCGTGCGACGACGCGATAGGCCGCGATGGAATCGGCGTCGAGCGTCGAGCCGGGCGGGCGGCGGTCGTCGGTCGAGGAGATCACCGTGCCCCCGGCATTGACGAAGGCGGCGAAGCTGCCGGGATAGGCCTGGCCCTGGTCGTCAAGCGGCAGCACGTCGCTCAGCATCTGCCGGAACTGCGGCTCGGAATCGAACACCACCGCGACGCCGCCGACGGCGCGGTTGCTGTCGGGCGCCAGGATGGAGCCGCAATAGACATAGGTCGGCCGGTCGCCGTAGAGCGGCGTCGGCACGAAGTCCGAGACCGCATAGGCCTGGGTGCTGCGCCCGGCGAGCGCCGCGTCGATATGGGCGCCGGAGAGCGCCTCGCCGATCCGGCCGCTGGCGCCTTCCCGGGAATCGGCGACGACGCGGCCCTTGGCGTCGAACACGAACAGCGTGCTGTAGACCGTGTAGAGGCCGTTGATATAGCCGAGGATCCGGCCGATCTCCGCGCGCTCGGCCGCGCTCAAGGCCTCGGCGTCGCCGTCGCGGGCGCCGAGGACCGCGCGGAACGCTGGAGTCAGCGCCCACCAGCGGCAGTCATTGGCCCGCTCATAGAGATTGCGGTCCATGATGTCGACGCCCAGCGCCGCCATCTGGTCGGCCTCCTGGCCCAGATTGCGGTGCGCCTCGTCATAGAGCACGCCGATCGCGCCGTGCACGGCGTTGCGGATCTGCTCGCCGACCTCGCGGATGCTGGCGAGGACGGCGGGGAGCACCCGGTTGTTCTCGCGATCCGCCGCGATCTTGCCGTTGAGGCCGATGAGGTGGAGGTCGGAATCGATCGCATAGGCGCGCCGGGAGATCCGCTTCAGGCCCTCGGACACGATCGCCGAACCTGCGATCTCCCGTTCGTCATGTTCCTCGCCGGCCTCGACCTCCTCGGCGGAGGCGGCCTCGCCCGCCGAAGCGGGCTGCAGGGCGACTCCGCTCCAGCCGAGGCCGGAGAAGCCCTGATAGCCGCGGGTCGGCCGGCGGATGGCGAAATATTCCGCGCCGTCCAGCGCGACCGTCTCGACGCCCTCGGCGCCGAGCTTCAGCGGGGTGCCGGCGGGAAGACCCGCGCTGCCCGCGATCACCCGATCGGCGCCGTCGATGATGCCGAGCTTCAGGCCGGGACTCGCGCCCTTGAGCAGGCTGGCGAAGATGCCCGCCATCTCGTCGGCGAAGCGGAAGGAGAGGGCGAGCACGCCGATCGGCGCACGGCTCGGGCCCGGGATGGTCTGGACGTAGAGAAGCTGCGGCTCGAGATCCGGGCCGAGGCGGAATATCTCGTGGAAGACGCCGGGGCGCTCCAGCGCCGTCGCGACCAGCGGATCGCCCGCCTGCAGGCGGCTCCCGGCGAGCCGGGTAACGTGCAGCCCGCCGTCCGGGCGGAACACGCCGATATCGTCATAGACGGAATACTTGGCGACGTATTCCTCCAGCCGCGCGCGCAAAGCATGCGGATCCGCATCCGCCCCGGCGCGGAGATCGTCGGCGATCGCGCCGTCTTCGGCGAGGAATCCTACGTCGGCCGTGCGCTCGAACAGGTTCCGGATCAGGATGTCGATTGCAATTTGAGCACGCGTGCCCAATTCGATTGCAGTCTCGCGCTCCCGCGTCTCGGTAAGGGCGCCCTGCAACTCGGTGCGGAGCTGGCTGAACTCGCCGGCGATCTGCTCCAGCGAGTTCAGAAGGTCCGGCTTTTCCGCCAAACCATTGGGCTTGCCGCTCATCACCAGCCGCGTCCAGGTGCGCTGGAGCCGGTCGAGGGTCTCAGTGACGGCGGAATTTTCGTCTTGCATGATCAAGAGCATACGATGCGCGCCCCGGCCGTATGCAAGTCCCGTGCAATCCGAATATGCCCGCGCCGCTCTAGGCGGATATTCCGCGCGTCAGCGGATATCGCGAAGTCGCCAATAGATCTCGCCGTCGAACGCATCCACCGGTGTGTTTGGCGTGCCGACGTCGGCTGCGGCAGCGATCAGGGCGGCAATGACGGCATCGATCGCGTCGCCGCCGGCATCGTCGGTCAGGCGTCGCGCGAGGGCCGGCGCCGGTGCATCGAGAAAGCCTCTCGCCACCAGCTCGGCGACGAGCGTCCGGCGTTGCCGGCGCAGCGCATCGGCCCGGCCCTTATAGGGCCGATAGAGCGCGATCGCCTTCAAGGCGCAGGCCGGGCATGCCTCGATGAGGACCGGGCGCGGCTTTCGCGTCGGCGATTGATAGGGAACGGCGATCGCGGCGCCCGACGTCACCAGCGGATGCAGCAGGCGCGCGATGCCCCACCAGGTCTGCCGGTAGATGCGGAGGTTGTAGGAATTGAACGGCGTCCCGGCCGCGCGATCGGCATCGCGGCGGAGCTCGCGGCCAGGCGCCTTGGCCAAGGCCCAGCTCCGAAACGCATCGGCGAATCCGAACCGCTGCGGAAAGGCCTGCACGAAATCGACCCAGCTCGGCTCTTCGATCAGGCTTCGCGGCAGGGTGAACGGGAAGTCGCAGCCGGCGATCGTGTCGGGCGCGCGCGTGATATGCCGCGCCAGGGCCGCGATTGCGATCTTCGGCGCCACGCCGCCGCCGTCGAGCTCGCAGGCCTGACGCAGATCATGCAGCTCGAACGCGCCATCGCGCGCCGCGCGGCCTTCGGCGATCCAGATCTTCCGGCCGGCATCGGTCGCGCCGCTGAAATCGATCCCCAGGATGCGCCGCGGCGATGCGGTCACACCGTCGCCGAATGGAGGTGGGTGAGGGCGCGCATGACGGTCTGGCTGCGGACCGAATCGCGGTCGCCGTCGAACATGCAGCGCTCGACCTGCGACCAGCCGTCCTTGCGCGCGAGGCCGATATAGACGAGGCCGACCGGCTTCTCCGGCGAGCCGCCGCCGGGCCCGGCGATCCCGGTGACGGAGACCGCGACATCGGCCTTGGAGCGGTGCAGCGCGCCCTTGGCCATGGCTTCGGCGACTTCGGGGCTGACCGCGCCGCGCGCCTCCAGCACGGTCGCGGGCACGCCGAGCTGCTCGCGCTTGGCCTCGTTGGAATAGGTGACCCAGCCGCGGTCATAGACGTCGGAGGATCCGGCGACCGCGGTCAGCGTGCCGGCGATCAACCCGCCGGTGCAGCTCTCCGCCGTGGCGATCTTCCAGCCGAGCTCGCGGTAGCGCTGGAGGAGGGCGGGGACATCCATCTCGGGCCTCGTCTCAGGCGACGGGCAAGGCCACGGTGGCCACCGCCTGCGCGGCGATGCCCTCGTTGCGGCCGGTGAAGCCGAGCTTCTCCGTGGTGGTCGCCTTGACGCTGACCCGGGACCGGTCGATGCCCATGATCTCGGCCAGGCGCGCGATCATCGCCTCGCGATGCGGCCCGACCTTCGGGCGCTCGCAGATGATGGTGACGTCGCAATGGGTGACCTTCCCGCCGCGCTCGGCGACCAGCTTCACCGCGTGATCCAGGAACTTCCAGGACGGCGCGCCCTTCCATTTCGGATCGCTGGGCGGGAAGTGGGCGCCGATATCCGACGCCGAGATCGCGCCCAGGACCGCATCGGTCAGCGCGTGCATCGCCACGTCGGCATCGGAATGGCCCTCCAGCTTGCGATCGTGCGGGATCGTGACTCCGCACAGCGTGACGCCGTTGCCGTCGATCAACCGGTGCACGTCATAGCCGCTGCCGGTCCGGTACTCGAGCGCGTGCTGCTCCGCCATCATATGCTCCGCCCGTTCGAAATCCGCCCTGGTCGTGACCTTGAAGTTGTTCACGATGCCCTGGACCAGCACCACCTTCATGCCGGCCGCCTCGGCGACGGCCGCGTCATCCGTCATCTCCGGACCGGACGCGGCCCGGCGATGCGCCGCGAGGATCGGCGCGAAGCGAAAGGCCTGCGGCGTCTGCGCGCGCCAGAGGCCGGCGCGGTCCACCGTCTCGCCGCTATAGGGGCCGTGCGCGCGCTTCAGCGTATCGACGACCTGGACCGCGACCAGCGCGCCTTGATGCTCGCTGAGCGCATCGATGGTCCGGTCGATGGTCGGCGAGTCGATGAACGGACGGGCGGCGTCGTGGATCAGGACCAGATCGGGCGCGTCGCCGGCCAGGCTCTCCAATCCGTTGCGGACCGATTCCTGCCGGGTGGCGCCGCCGATCGCCGGCTCCATCAGGTCGAGGCCCGCCGTCGCCTGGTCGTAAAGCGGACGATAGCTGCCGTTGATCACGACCCTGACGCCGTCGATCCGCGGATGGGCGGCGAAAGTCTCCAGGCAGTGGCGCAGCAGCGGCTTGCCCGCCAGCGGCAGGAACTGCTTCGGCACCTCGCCGCCGAGCCGGATGCCGCTCCCCGCGGCCACCACCAATGCAATGACGCCAGCCATGGCCGATGTCGTATCCTTCGAATTTCGGGCGCAAACTAGTGAGGCGGGGGCGGTTTGCCAAGGCGGCAGGCGGCAACCATAATGCCGCCATGCAAGCCAATCTCATCCCGCAATTCGCCGCCCTGGTGGCGATGCTGCCTTTGACTGCCGCCGCCGTCAGCGCCCGACTCGGGCGCAACCTGCTGCTCTGGCTCCTGCTGGCCGCGGCGTTGGCCGGGCCCGTCGCCCTGGTCATTTCCGAGGTCCGCGCCGGGTGGCAGGCCGGCCTTTCGCCCAATCTCTGGGCCAGCATCGCCGCGACCCTCCTGGTCTTCGCCGTGCTCTGCCTGGTGCGGCCCGGCGCCTATCGCCTCGGCGGGCTGCTGCTGCCCTATCTGGTGATCAGCGCCGGCCTCGCCATCGCCTTCTCCGGCGCCCCCAATGCCGAGGGACCGGTGGCCGACGAGGGCGTCTGGTTCCCGGTCCATGTCGTCCTGGCCGTGGCGAGCTTTGCGGTCCTGACCCTCGCCGCCATCGCCGGCGCGGCAGTGATGCTCCAGGAACACGCCTTGAAGCGCCGCGCCCAGATCGGCTGGACCGGCCAGACCCTGCCGCCGCTGGCCGATGCCGAGGGCATGCAGATCAGGCTCCTGACCTGGGCGGCAGTGCTCATGGCGGCGGCACTCGCCACCGGCGCCGCCAACGAGGTCCTGGTGACCGGCCAGTTCCTGGCCTTCACCCATAAGATCCTGCTGGCCTTCCTGGCCTTCGCCCTGATCCTGGCGCTGCTCTTCCTGCACCAGCGGACCGGGCTGCGGGGGCGCCACGCCGCCCGCTGGCTGCTGCTCGGCTATCTCCTGCTGCTGCTCGCCTATCCCGGCGTCAAATTTGTCCGGGACGTGCTGATCGGCTGAAACTGCATTGCAGCATAGGCGGAGTTAACTGTTGCACTTCCGCCATGATTCGGCTCCAATCGCCCGGATTTTGTGCAGCCTGTCAGTTATGCTTAACGAATGAGCATCCAAATCGGCTCTGTCACACTCGAGGATCCGGTCATCCTGGCGCCGATGTCCGGCGTCACGGACATGCCGTTCCGCCGCCTGGTGAAGCGCGAGGGGGCGGGACTGGTCGTTTCCGAGATGATCGCCAGCGAGGCAATGATCCGGCAGACCCGACAGTCGATGAAGATGTCCACCAACTGCGCCGACGAGTTCCCGATGTCGGTGCAGCTCGCGGGCTGCGAGCCCCATGTCATGGCCGAGGCCGCCAAGCTCAACGAGGACCGCGGCGCCGCGATCATCGACATCAATTTCGGCTGCCCGGTAAAGAAGGTGGTGAACGGCGAGGCCGGCTCGGCGCTGATGCGCGACGAGGCCAAGGCCGCCAAGATCCTGGAAGCGACCGTCAAGGCCGTGAAGCTGCCGGTCACGCT
>DASZSL010000036.1:0-46458 GCA_035548715.1 Dongiaceae bacterium | reverse complement strand
ATCGCCGCCCCCGCCTCCGCCGCGCCGACCGCCGCGTCGGCGATCTCGCTCGGCGTCACCGGCAGGTATGGCGACATCGACGGCGTGTGGATCGCGCCCGTCACGGCGCAGGTGATGATGACTTTGCGTTTCGTGGCCATGTTGATTCCGTGCCTCTCCTTGGGCCGAGATTCCGGGGCAAGGAGTCACCGACCCCTCGCCCCTGCCCTCTCCCTCGGGGGGAGAGGGAGTTCAGCGAGTTTCCTCCCTCTCCCCTTGAGGGAGAGGGTCACAGAGCCTTAGCGAGCCGGAGGCGAGCTTAGGCGGGGTTGGGTGCGGGGTCGAAGACTCCATCCGGTCAACTCCCGATCTCCTTCGCCGCCTTGCGCTTCTGGGCGATCAGGGCCATCAGCCGCCGGTCGCGCCACGCCTGCCGCTTCTGCAGGTCCTTCTCCGGCAGCCGTTCGCGGCGCTCCTTCTCGACGGTCTTCATCACCTCGCCGGACCAGTCGACCCGGCGCTGCATCGAGGGGAACAGGCGCGAATAGATCTGCTGGTAGCGCGTGCAGTAGTCCTTGATGCCGCCCGGCGCATTGAGATCGATGGTCTCGAACGGCCCCATGAAGGACCAGCGCAAGGCGAGCCCTTCGCGGATGCCGACATCGACGTCCTCCACCGAGGCATAGCCGTCGGCGACCAGCCGGAACGCCTCTTCGAGCAGCGCACCCTGCATCCGGTTCATCACGAAGCCGTCCAGCTCGCGCTTCATCACGATCGGCGCCTGGCCGGAAGCGACCGCGAGCTGGCGCGTCTTCTCGACCGTCGCCGGGTCGGTCCACGGCGCCGGCACGATCTCGGCCGCCGGGATGAGGTAGGGCGGGTTGATCGGATGCATCACCAGGCAGCGCCCGCGCCCCTTCAGGTGCTCGGTGAACTTCGAGGGCAGGATCGCCGAGGTGGAGCTCGACAGCACCGTCTCCGGCGCGGCGACGGCGTCCAGCCGGGCGAACACCTTCTGCTTCACCGCGAGATCTTCCGGCGTGTTCTCCTGGACATGCACCACGCCGTCGAGCGCCGCCTCCAGGCTCGCCGCCGGCTTGATGCGGGCGATCACCTGGTCGGCGCTCTGCCCGTTCAGCAGGCCCTCGCTCTCCAGCGGCGCGGCCATCTCGCGGGCGAAGGCGATCGCCTTCTCGGCCTGGCCGGCGGCCTCGTCATAGAGCCGGATCTCGTGGCCGGCGCGGGCGAACGTGATCGCCCAGGCGCGGCCGATCAGGCCGGAACCGACGATGGCGATTTTGGGCATACGCGTGCTCTCCTAAAGGGTCTCTACATTGGCATCGACGCTCAGCGACTGGCCGGAGACATTCTCCCCCATCGGCGAGAGCAGGAACAGGACCATCGCCGCCACGTCGTGCGGCGTCACCATGCGCCTCAGCGAGACCCGCGACAGATACTCCTTCTCCATCTCCTTGTAGGAGACGCCGACCTGCCTGGCCCGGTCCTCGATCACCTTGAACATGCGCGGCCCCTCGACGATGCCGGGCAGGATCGCGTTGACGCGGATGTTGCTGGGCCCGAGCTCCTTGGCCAGCGACTGGGTCAGGCCGACGATGCCGAACTTCGCCGCGGAATAGGGCGTGCGAAAGGCATAGCCGTGCTTGCCCGCCGCCGAGGACATGTTGACGATGGCGCCGCCGCCCGCCGCCTTCAGCATCGGCACCGCGAGCCGCGCGCACAGGAACTGGCCGGTCAGGTCGATGTCGATGGTGCGCCGCCAGTCCTCCGGCCGGATCTCATCGATCCCGCCGGTCGGCCCGGCGATGCCGGCATTGTTGATCAGCGCGTCGAGCCCGCCGAGGCTCTGCCTGGCGTCGGCGAAGAACCGGTCGACATCGGCTTCCTTCGAGACGTCGGCCTTGGTGACGCCGTGGCCGGGATGCGCCTTCCTGAAATCGGCGAGGAAATCGTCGGAGACGTCGCAGACATGCACCTTCGCCCCATGGCCGATCAGCATGTCGGCGACCGCCCGGCCGATGCCCGAGGCGCCCGCCGAGACCACGACGCGCAGCCCGGGCTTCACGCCCTCGATCCATTTCCTGCCGGCGAGATCCGCCATGATCCCTTGCTCCTAACTGTGTTTCTCGCGGAGAGCCACCACCGCCGCCAGCACGACCAGGCCGAAGATGATGACCCGCGTCGCATAGGGCAGCGTCGTGCCCGCGAGCAATGTCTGCAGCGCCGTCAGCAGCAGCACGCCGCCGACCATGCCGAGATAGCTGCCGCGCCCGCCGGTGATCAGCGTGCCGCCGACCACCACCACCGCGATCGAGGGCAGCATGTAGTCGTCGCCCATGCCGAGGCTGGCCTGGCCGGAGAAGCCGGTCAGCATCGAGCCCACCAGCGCCGAGCAGAAGCCGGAGAGCGCATAGACCAGGATGATGGTGCGATCGACGTCGATGCCGGACAGCGCGGCGACCCGCTCGCCGTTGCCGAGCCCGTAGACCCGGCGGCCGAACGGCGTCCGCCGGTGCAGGATCACCGCCGCCGCCACGAACAACGCGATGAAGACGACGACCGGCGTCACCACGCCGGTCTTGTCGGTCATGAACCAGCGCATCAGCGGCGCCGAGAACCCGCCCGGCGTGCCCTGGCAGTAGAGCAGCGCCAAGCCCTGCAGGATGCCGTTCATGGCGAGCGTCATGACGATCGGCGAGATGCCGAAGATCGCGATGCCGATCCCGTTGGCGATGCCGACCAGGCATCCCACCAGCAGCACCAGCGGCAGCACGTAGATCAGCGGCCCGTTCTGCCCGTTGACCATGCCCGCCAGCAGGATGCCGCAGAGCGCGATGGTCCACGGCACCGAGAGATCGAGGCCGCCCGTGAGGATCACCGTCCCCTGCCCCAGGGCCAGGATCAGCAGGAAGGACGAGAGCACCAGGATCGAGTTGTAATAGGTCCAATGCAGCAGCGCATTGCCGATCATGAACTCGGTCGCGACCAGCACGATGACGAAGCAGACATAGGCCGGCAGCGCGTAGCGGATCGCCTCGGCGCGGCGCTTGAAGATCGGCGGCGTCGGGATCGTGCGCGCCGGCGCCTCGGTGCCGGGGAGCACCAGGCGCTGCGCCGCGCGCCCGGTCTGGCGCGGCAGCATCCCGGCGCGCCACGCGTTGAAGCGGCGGAACCCGGCGCGCAGGTGCTTGGCCGCCGTCGAGTGCCGGCTGACCGCGCTGGCCAGCACCGCGAGGATCAGGATGCAGCCCTCGACGATGGTGGAGAAGTAGGCCGAGACGTTCAGCACCAGCAGGATGTTGACGACGACCATCAGGATGTAGGCGCCGACCACCGAGCCGAAGGCGCCGCCGCGCCCGCCGCCCAGCCGCGTGCCGCCGACCACGACGGCGCCGAAGATCTGCAGCAGCATGGAATTGCCGACCAGCGGATCGCCGGCGCCGGTCTGCGCGCTGACGAAGACGCCGGAGAAGCCGTAGCAGCCGCCGGCCAGCACGTAGACCAGGAACTGCACCCAGGGCACGTTGATGCCGCGGGCGCGCGCCGCGTCCACGTCGCTGCCGATCGCGTAGATCGCGGTGCCGACGCGGCTGCTCTTCAGCCAGAGCCAGAGCAGCATCAGGATCGCCAGCAGCACCAGCGCCATCGGCACCAGGTCGGGGATCGCATCCTGCGCCAGCGCCGAGCTCAGTCCCGCCGGGATCATGCCGCCCGGCTTGTCCATCACCAGCAGGGTCAGCCCCTGCACGATGAACATGGTGGAGAGCGTCACGACGATCGGCTGCAGCCGCAGGAAGGCGATGAAGATGCCGTTGAAGGCGCCGGTCGCCATGCCGACGCCGACGCCGAGCAGGGCCCAGGTGACGATGCTGGCCGGGTTGTCCTGCATCTGCGTCGCCAGGACCGCGTTCACCAGCGAGATCACGGCGCCGGCGGATAGGTCGAAGCCGCCGGTCAGGATCACCAGGGTCTGGCCGGTCGCCGCGATCGCCAGCGGCGCGCCGCCGGTCGCCAGCGAGCTGATGTCGAAATAGCTCAAGCCCCCGTTGCTCATCAGCGCGTTGATGCCCATCAGCACCGCGAACACGACGATGGCGACGATCACGCCCTGGTGCCGGCCGATGCGGAGCTTGCGCGGCGGGATGGCGGCCGATGCGGTGACGCTGCTCATGCCACATGCTCCACGGGCTTCAGGGCTTCCGCCTCATGTCCGCCGAGTGCGGCACGCACGATCGTGTCCTCGTTCAGGTCCTTGCCGGAGACCTCGCGCGCCACCCGGCCCTGGTAGAGCACCAGGCAGCGGTCGGCGAGATGCACCAGCTCGGGGATCTCGGTCGAATAGAGCAGGATCGCGCCGCCCGCCTCGACGTATTGCCGCATCAGGCGATAGAGCTCGTGCTTGGTGCCGACGTCGATGCCGCGCGTCGGATCGTAGAGCAGCAGCACCCGGCTCTGCGCCAGCAGCCACTTGGCGATGGCGATCTTCTGCTGGTTGCCGCCGGAGAAGGCGCCGACCCGGGTCCAGAGCGCCCGGTCCTGCACCTCGACCCGCTGGAACACCGCGGAGACCGCCGCGCGCTCCTTCTTGAGGTCGATGAAGCCGAAACGGGAGAAGCGGTCGATCACCGGGATCGAGGCGTTCTCGGTGCCGGACAGCTTCAGGAACAAGGCCTCGGTCTTGCGGTCCTCGGGCACCAGGCTGATGCCGATATTCGCCCGCACCGCGTCGGTCGGGCTCGCGATCACGACCGGCTTGCCGTCGACCGAGATCTGCCCGCCGGTGATCTCCGCCGAGCCGAAGCAGGCGACGAAGAGGTCGAGCTGCCCCATGCCCTGCAGCCCGGCGATGCCGAGGATCTCGCCGGCATGCAGCGCGAAGGAGGCGTCGGCCAGCTTGCCGTCGGTCGCCAGGTGGTCGACCCGCAGCACCTCGGCGCCCGACTGGTGCGTCCTGGCCGGGCGCTCCGGGAAGGCCTGGCCGATCGAGCGGCCGACGATCATGCGGATCACCTCCTCGTCGGCGAAATCGGCGACCATGCCGGTGGCGATGTGCTTGCCGTTCCTGAGCACGGTCAGCGAATCGCAGAACGCCCGCACCTCCTTCAGCCGGTGCGAGATGAAGATGACGGTGACGCCCTTGGCCTTCTCCCGGGCGATCACCTCGCCGAGCCAATCGACGTCGCTGCCCGACAGCGACGAGGTCGGCTCGTCCAGCAGCAGTATCCTGGGGTTGCGGTACAGGGCCCGCGCGATCTCGATCTTCTGCTTCACCGCGAGGTCGAGGCTGCCGACCTCGTCGCGCAGATCGATGTGGTCGAGCCCGAGCGCGCCGAAGTGCCGTTTGACCGCCGCCTCGGATTCCCGCCGCCTGACCAGGCCGAGCGCGTTGGCCGGTGCATAGGGGAGCAGCACGTTCTCGAGCACCGTCAGGTCGCGCACCAGCGTCATCTCCTGGAACGCGGTCTGGATGCCCAGCGCATGGGCCGCGCGCGGCGATTTCAGCGCCGCCGGCTCGCCGAACACCTTGAAGCCGCCCTGGTCGGGCGACATCAGGCCGCTCAGCAGCTTGACGATGGTGGACTTGCCCGCGCCGTTCTCGCCGAGCAGCGCGTGCACGCTGCCGGCGGCGACCTGGAACGAGACGTCATCGACCGCGACGGTGGCGCCGAACGCCTTGCGCACATGGTCGGCTTCGATGGCGATCGTGTTGGTCATTGCGTGTTCGTCATCTCTGGCATCGAGTGGGGGGAGCCCCACACCGGATGCGCCCCAACTGAACTCGAAAAGGAACGCTGGACGACGCACGGGGCGCCGTCCAGCACAGTCGCAGGGAATCAGGGCTCCGGCTGGCCGACCAGCGCCGCCTGGAAGCCGACTTCCGGCGTCTGGTCGGAGAAGATCGAGGCGAACCAGCCCGGGTTCGGCACCAGCGACGGCGGGAAGGCATTGCAGCCCGCCTTCATCTCGTCCCAGGAACCCGTCTCGCAGTACTTGATCGTCTCGTTGGTCACGAGCGGCAGCGGCAAGGTGGTGAGCTTGGGAATGTCCTTGCCCTCCAGCTTCTGGACCGCGAGCTTCAGCGCCAGCGCGCCGGAATACGGCGGCGAGGCGTAGGAGATGCGCGGCGCGTTCATCGGCGCATAGGGGCCGTCCCCGCCTTCGACCTTGGCATCGGCGGGCAGCATCTGGATGCGGCCGCCGTTGGAGCCCTCGCCGGCGCAGGGCAGCAGCTCTTCCGGCTTCTTGCCCGCTTCCAGCTCCATCGAGTTCGCGGTGTAGCAGCCGACCTGCATCCACAGCCCGTTGATCTCGTTCCAGTTATGGGTGGCGAGGATCTTCGAAAGCTCGGTGCGGGCGACCGCCTGGCTCCACATGCCGACCGCTTCGGCGACGATCTTGATGTCCGGGCTCTTGGCGAAGACTTCCTTCGCCGCCTTGGTGCGCAAGGTATCGACCGAGGTGCCGGGCACGCCGGTGACGACGACGATGTTGCCCTTGCCGTTCAGCTTCTTGACCAGCCATTCGGCGGTGACCCGGCCGGCCTCCTCCTGGTCGATCGTGACGTTGTAGGCGCAGGGCTCCTCGATCGCCGCATCGTAGGCGATGATGATCACGCCCTTGTTGCAGGCGTTCTTCACCGCGGCGTTGAGCGCCGTCGGCGAGATCGGATAGACGACGATCGCCTTGGCGCCGGCCTGCACCATGGCGTTGATCTGCTGGATCTGGCGCTGCGCGTTCGGGCCCGCCACCTGCACCTGCAGGTCGATCTTGTCGGCGAAGTCCTTGTGCGCCGCCATGGCCTTCACCATGTTCGCCGCCTCGGCCTGCCAGTCGTTGCCGATATAGGACATCGACAGGAATACCTTGAACTTCTCCGCGCTGGCGGTTCCTGCCTGGGCACACAGACCCCATGCGACGGCCGCCGCCGCAAAGAGTCGCCACCCCGTTTTCAACGATTTCATCTGGTCTCTCCCATCGCGTAGCCGGTTGGGTCGGGTGCGTCGCATGCGCCCTGGACTCTGTCCGCGGCCACATCGGCGCAGAGCCCAAACTTCTTTTTGATCATTTGATCATAAATCAGATATCATCCGCCCGACAAGCGCGTTCCTCTTGACGCCTTGCCGACTGGGCGATACCCGCAGCGACGCATGTCCGTGGACACGACTCAACGACCCAAACGACGTACCTCCTCCCTGCCCCGGATGCAGGTGGCGCGTGTCACCTTGCCCGGGGAAATCTATCGGCGCTTGAAAACCATGATCCTCGACGGCGGCCTGATGCCGGGCGAGCTGGTGACGATCCAGGGCCTCGCCAGCGCCTTCGGCGTCAGCGCCATGCCGGTGCGCGAGGCGCTGCAGCGCCTGACGGCGGAAGGGGCGCTGCGCGTGATCTCCGGACGCTCGGTCGGGATTCCGGAGCTGGAATCCGATCGCCTGCGCGATCTCACCAAGGTCCGGGTGGAGATCGAGAGCCTCGCCGCTTCCTGGGCGACGCCGCGCATGAGCGAGGCGGACATGGTCCGGCTCGACGCGCTGGTCGAGACCATGGCCAAGGCGGTCGAGGACGGCGACACGCGCGCCTATGTCCGCGCCAACCACGATTTCCATTTCACGATCTACGCCGCCTCCGGCTCGGCGACCCTGCTCAGCGTCATCGAGGCCTTGTGGCTGCAGGTCAGCCCCTACTTCCATCTGCTGCACGGCGTGCGCGGCACCGGCAACTACGACAACGCCAATCACGAGCACAAGCTGATCCTCCAGGCGATCCGCGACCGCGACGCCGCGGGCTGCGCCACCCATCTGCGCGGCGACATCGAATCCGCGACCGCCGGCCTCTTGAAGCTGCTGCGCTAGGCGATGCGGGCGCGGCTGTGGCCGCCGCGCCCGCACGCCCGGCACATCAGTTCTCCGGCTGGCCGACCAGCGCGGCGTTCAGGCCGACTTCCGGCGTCTTCTCCGAGTAGATCGAGGCGAACCAGCCCGGATTGGCGATGATCGACGGCTGGAACACGTTGCAGCCCGCCTTCATCTCCGCCCAGCTGCCTTCCTTGCAGAGCTTGACGTTCTCGTTGGTGACGATGTTCTGCTCGACGTCGGTCAGGGCCGGGATGTCCTTGCCCTCGAGCTTGTCCACCGCGAGCCTGAGCGCCAGCGCGCCGGTAAAGTTCTGCGAGCCCGACGACCAGCGCTTGGCGCCCATCGGCCGGTAGGTGCCGCTCGCCCCTTCGACCTCGGTGCCCACGGGGAGCATCTGGATGCGCCCGCCGTTCGAGGCCTCGCCGGCGCAGGGCCGCAGCTTGTCGTCGGAGATGCCGGCCTCGCTCTGCATCGAGTTCGCGGTGTAGCAGCCGGCCTGCATCCACAGCCCGTCGATCTGGTCCCAGGGCTTGGTGGCGATCAGCTTGGTGAGCTCGGTGCGCGCCACCGCCTGGCTCCACATGCCGTTGACCTCGGCGATCACGTGGATGTCGGGATGCTTGGCGAACACGGCCTTTGCGCCCTCGTTGCGCAGCGTGTCGACCGTGGTGCCCGGCACGCCGGTCACCATCACGACATTGCCCTTGCCGCCCATCTTGTCGACCAGCCATTCGGCCGATTGGGTGCCCCAGGCCTTCTGGTCGATATGGACGTTGTAGGCGCAGGGCTCGGAGATGATCGAGTCATAGGCGACGATGACGACGCCCTTGGCGCAGGCGTTCTTCACCACCTGGTTGAGCGCGGTCGGCGAGATCGGATAGACGATGATCGCCTTGGCGCCGGCCTGCACCATCGCGTTGATCTGCTGGATCTGCCGCTGCGCGTTGGGGCCGGCGACCTGCACCTCGAGATCGACCTTGTCCCGGTAGGTCGAGCTCGCCGCCATCGCCTTGAGCATGTTGGCGGCTTCGGCCTGCCAGTCGTTGCCGATGTACGACATCGACAGGAAGATCTTGTACTTCTCCGCCTGAGCGCCGCCGGCGGCGGCCGTCAGCATGCCGGCCGCCAGACAGGCAGCCGCGATCTTCGACTTCGATAGAAGCTTCATCTCGTCCTCCCGGTTGTCGTTCCAGGCGGCTCGTTCATCGGCCGCCCATAGCCCCTGAGGCGCTTCATTCTTGAATGCGCCTTCGTGGTCAGTATGCCAGATGGACGTGAGGCGTCAACATCTACTATCTTCCATATGTGATCACAGATGAAATTCAGCAAGAATAGGTCTTGCTGGCCGTCGCGCCGCGTGTGATCAAGCCTTCGCGGCCGCGGCATGCTCCGCGGGCCGGATTCCAGGCGCTGCGCGGGTTGGTTCAGGAAGGCTCGGCAAGGGGGTTGCCGCAGCCGCGCGGGCCGACATCGGTCATCCGGCATTCCCCCGCCCGCCCTGGTCGAGAACGACGCGAGGCTGAAAGAGATTATGGACGGCAGAGTCAGACAGATCGACCTCACCACGATGCAGGAGCGCGTCTATCAGGAGTTGCGCAACGCGCTCTACCAGGGCCGCTTCATGCCCGGCGAGGTCCTGACCATCCGCTCGCTCGCCGCGGCGCTCGGCACCAGCCCGATGCCGGTGCGCGAGGCGATCCAGCGCCTGGTGACCGAGAATGCCCTGACCCAGCTGCCGAACCGCACCACCCGCGTCGTCTCCCTGACCGACGAGAATCACGACGAGTGGATCCGCATCCGGACCGAGGTCGAGGGCTATGCGACCGCGCGCGCCGCGCAGCGCGCGACGCCGGAGCTCTGCGCCGAGCTGCGCCGCATCAATGACGGGTTCCGCAAGGCCGTCGAGCGCGACGACGCCAGCGGCATGCTGGAAGGCAACCAGCATTTCCACTTCACCATCTACCGCGCCGCCGAATCCGAGGAGCTGCTGAAGATCATCGAATCCCTCTGGCTGCGTTTCGGCCCGATCCTGGCGTTCATCCGCGAGCTGAAAGGCTCGGGCGAGATGTTCGGCCGCGCCGCCGAGGTGCATGAGCGCATCGTCGCCGCCATGGAGCGGCGCAACGCCGCCGCCGCGCGCCACGGCATGGCGCTCGACATCCGCGCCGCCGCCTCCTGGTTCCGGCGCCATCATCTGAACGCCCAGCGCGCCGAGCCGGTGGCGCCGCGCCCGCGCGGGATCGAGGAGCTGCCGCGCCGCTCGCGCGGCTGACGCGCCGCCGCCGCGTCAGACCTTCTTCAGCTTCCCCGGAAACAGCTTCATCCCCGCGACGTCCTCGAACTCGATCAGCCAGAGCGCGCCGGCGGCGTCGCCCTCGGTCGACATGCCGAGGCTGCCGCCGTCGGTGACGTAGAGCTTGCGCTCGACGAACACGCAGTTGGTCGGCGCCTTCCCCACCTTGATGAACTGCCGGTAGCTGCCGTCGGGATGCACGACGTCCAGCCCCTCGGCCAGCAGCGCCGTGATGTAGAAGTCGCCGTTCGCCGCGATCTTGAAGCCGTCGGGCTTGCCCTTGTCGGGCAGCGTGCAGAGATCGATGATCCTGCCGTCGCGCGTGCGGCGCTTGACCGCGTTGGTGTAGGTCTCGACCCAGACCAGATCGCCGTTCGCATCGACGCAGATGCCGTTCGAATAGACCGGCGGCAGCTCGGCGATCAGCTCGCCCTTGCCGTCGGGCGCGATCGCGAACAACCGGCTCGGGTCGGGGCGGTTGACCGGATCGAAGGCGCCGCCGGGATCGGTGAAGTAGAGCCGGCCGTCGGGACCGAAGGCCAGGTCGTTGGGCGCCTGCAGCGTGATGCCATCGACCTTGGTCGCGAAGATCTCCACCTTGCCGTCCGGCAGGATGACCTGGATCGAAGGCGGGCGCTTGTCCTTGGCACGCCAGGGCCCGATGACGCCGCCGTTCTGCGTCACGTAGATGCAGCCGTCCTCGGCCTTCAGCGCGGCATTCGGCCCGCCGCCGACATAGGCGAGCTGGGACACGCCCTTGCCCGGCGTCCAGACCGAAACCTGGCTGCGATAGGTCTCGACGAAGGCGATCCGCCCGTCGCCGAGCGGCGTGGGGCCTTCCGGCCAGGCGAGATTGTCCGCCAGTTTGCTGATTTTCATCCCAGTCCTCCCATTCACGTCCATCGGTCGCCCATTGCGGTGCGGCCGTGTTTCCGATGCCGGCGCTGTTCGCCCCGGCTCTCCCCTTCTTTGGCCGACAGGATAAGCGCCGCGTTTTCAGATGCAACCCATTTGTGATCACATATCGACGATATTGACTTGCAGCGCCATCGGGAGGCACCTTGCGCGAAACGGCAGACCGACAAGCGCCGTGAAAAATCCCTGGGAGAGGACCAAGCCATGCAGATCGAGCTGACCGGAAAGCGCGTCGCGATCACCGCCGGCGCCGGTGGAATCGGCCGCGTCACCGCCGACCGTTTCGTTGCGGCAGGAGCGACGGTCTGGGTCTGCGACGTGGACGAGGCGGCAATCGCCGATTTCCGCAGCAAGCACCCCGCATCCGCCGCCTTCGTCGCCGATGTCTCGGTCTCCGACCAGGTGAACGGCTTCTTCGACCGCATGGAGCGCGAGCTCGGCGGGGTCGACGTCCTGATCAACAATGCCGGCATCTCCGGCCCGACCAAGCCGGTCGAGGCGATCTCCGACGACGAGTGGAACCGGACCCTCGGCGTCAACATCACCGGGCAGTTCTTCTGCGCGCGCCGGGTCGTGCCGATGTTCAAGAAGCAGCGCGGCGGCGTGATCGTGAACATGTCATCGGTCGCGGGCCGCCTCGGCATGCCGCTGCGGGCGCCCTACTCCGCCACGAAATATGCCGTCCGCGGCCTCACCGACGTCCTCGCCGTCGAGCTCGGCGAGTACGACATCCGGGTCAACGCCATCATGCCCGGCCTGGTGAACGGCCCCCGCGGGCAGCGCGTGATGCGCGAGCAGGCGCAGGCGCGCAACATGACCTACGAGCAGTACCTGCCCTTCGTGCTGCACAACATCTCGATGCACAGCATGGTCGAGATGGAGGAGATCGCCGATCTCGCGATCTTCCTGGCCTCGGATTTCGCGCGCCACATCACCGGCCAGTCGATCGGCGTCTGCGGCAACTTCGAGAGCTATCGCGCGCCGCTCCAGACGTGAGCGGGCCGGCTCAGTCTTCGCTGCCGCTGCGGCGTTCGTCCGCGAAGCGGGGCACGCTCGACAGCCGGCTTCTGGCGCGGGCGGTGCGCGGGGCTTCCTGTGCCGGGGCCTTGTCGAGCGGGCCCTCGAAATGGCGGCGCCGGAACCAGACCGCCGCGGCGCGGATGTCCAGGGCAAGCGCGAAGCGCGCCTCCTTGCCGGCGTGGCGCTCGATCGCCGAGATCACGCGATCATGCACCTCGATGCCGCGGCGGAACATCTCGACCGAGCCGGGCAGGTGCTGCGCGAACGCCAGGATCGGACCGAAGCGGAGCCAGAGCGAGCCGATGATCTTGAGCAGGGCTTCGGACTGCGCCGCCTCGTAGACGGCGAAGTGGAAATGCTGGTTGCCTTCCAGGATGCCGCTCGCGTCCTCGGCCTCGATCGCCTTGCCGAACCCGGCATTGATCGCGCGCAGCCGTTCGCAGAGCTGGGGCGTCGAGTACCGCGCCGCGCGCGCCGCGGCATAGCCCTCGATCTCGCAGCGGATCCGGATCCACTCGTCGTATTTCTCCTGGGTCAGCGCCGCCACGCGGATGGTGCGGTTGGGCAATTGCGTGAGCGCGTTCTCGGTCACCAGGCGCTGGATCGCCTCGCGCACCGGCATCGGGCTGGTGCCGAGCGCGGCGGCGAGCGAGCGGATGGTCAGGACCTCGCCGGGCAGGAAGCGGCCCTGATAGAGCGCGTCCCGCAATTCCTGGTAGACGCGCTCCTGCATCGTCGTGACGTCGATCTGCCTGACCCTGTCGTCCATCGCACCCTTCCAAGCGTCGGCCGCGGCCGGTCCCCGGCGAATCCGAGGCGCTCCGTCAATATAGGGCGCCCTTTCCCGCTTGGCCCTACACCGCCGCATTATCCCATGCGCGTGGCCGAGCCGCCCTAGGAATCTGGATCGTCTATCTGTGATCACAAAAAAGTTGCCTTGCAGTCGGGACCCGCTATTCTGGTCGGAAGCAATGGGGGAGACGGCCGCCGATCGAGAGCGGCCGCTGAATGGTTTTGTGTTGGGAGGAGACACCATGGTCGAGATCCGCCTGATCGTCGATGCGAAGAACCATCTGGGCGAAGGCCCGCTCTGGGACGTCGAGGAGCAGCGCCTCTACTGGATCGACAGCTCGGCGGCCGAGCTCTACTCCTGCAAGGAGGACGGCAGCGACGTGAAGCGTTACTTCGTCCCCTCGCATATCGGCTCGATGGCCTTGCGCGAGAAAGGCGGCGCCGTGCTGGCTTTGGCCAACGGCTTCAACCTCTACGACTTCAAGACCCAGAAGCTCACCCATATCGGCGATCCCGAGAAGGACGAGCCCGAGAACCGGATGAACGACGGCAAGGTCGACCGGAAGGGCCGCTTCCTCGCCGGCTACATGTCCTATGACCACGACCGCGAGGACGCCAATCGCGGCCAGCGGCCGGTGCGCAACTCGGCGCTCTACCGGCTCGATCCGGATCTCACCATCACGCGGCTCGACAGCGGCATCAAATGCTCGAACGGCCCGTGCTGGTCGCCGGACAACAAGACCTTCTACTTCTGCGACTCCTACGACAAGGTGATGTACGCCTACGACTACGACATCAACACCGGCAACGTCTCGAACCGGCGCACGTTCCTCACCGCCTGGGAATATCCCGGCACGTTCGACGGCTCGACCGTCGATGCCGAGGGCTACATCTGGAACGCCCATGTGTTCGGCGGGCGCATCATCCGCTACTCGCCCAAGGGCGAGATCGACCGCATCGTCGAGTTCCCGGTCCGCAACCTCACCAGCGTGATGTTCGGCGGCAAGAACCTCGACATCCTCTACTGCACGTCGATGGGCCGCCCGATGAAGGGCGTGCCGCAGAAGGAGAAGGAGGCCGGCGGCCTGTTCGCCGTCTACGGCCTCGGCGTCAAGGGCCTGCCGGAACCGCGCTTCGCAGGGTGAGCCGCGCTTCGCCGGCTGATCCGCGTCACCAGTTCAATCAGGGGAATGACGATGCTGCGACCCGTGCGCCGGATCGTGACCACCAACGACGCCAACGGCAAGTCGGGGGTGATGATCGATGACACCGCCAAGAACACGATCACCGTCCTGACCGAGCTCTGGATCACCGAGGCCGGCAAGCACGACCATCTCGACGGCATCGACCACGCCTCCCGCTCGACCCAGCTCGAGCCGCCGAAGGGCGGCACCCTCTTCCGCTATTTCGAGATCATGCCGGAGAGCGATTTCGCGCATCTCTCGGAAGCCGAGAAGCAGCAGGCCGCGCATGACTGGTTCGCCGCGATGAACGGCGCGCATCTCCGGCCCGACACCACCAAGCATCCGGCGATGCACAAGTCGACCACCACCGACTACATCATCCTGCTGAAGGGCGAGATCACCCTGGTGCTCGACAAGGAAGAGCGCACGCTCCAGCCGCTCGACGTCGTCGTGCAGCGCAACACCAACCACGCCTGGGTCAACCGCGGCAAGGAACCGGCGCTGCTGATGGCCGTGCTGGTCGACGACGGCAGCCACGCGTAAGCGCACCGGCTCCTCCGGAAGCGCACGTTCGGCGAATAAGGCGGCGCGCCCAGCCGATGGGTAGGGCGTTGCCTATCATCCCTTGGCGTGGTACAAGGGGATGGTCCGGCCTGCTCCCGACCTTGACCGGGCCTTTACGGAACCGGGAATCCAGTACCCCCCGGACAAGCGCGATTAACCGTTCTTTGCCAAGGACTTGATCCGCCGGGACCACCCGCCGACACGGCCGGGCCGTAAAGGCAAAACCGCCTCGCGTCGCGCGGCCCGGATGTGCCGGCAATCGGCCCCGTCGATCGTTGCGAATTTAATAATCAATTATCCAGGACGACCGGCGGCGGCCACAATGGTTGCGTCGTTATGAGCCGTCGCGCCACACGCCGATCGCGCGACGCTCATGCCTCTGAAGCCAACCGTCACGGGAGACACGCACATGGATGGAGACAGCCAAGCCAAGACCGGCAAGTGCCCGTTCAACCACGGGCCGAGCAACAAGACGTGGTGGCCCAACCAGCTCGATGCCCAGGTCCTGCACGCCAACTCGAAGCTCTCCGACCCGATGGGCAAGGACTTCGACTATGCCAAGGAGTTCAAGACCCTCGACCTCGGTGCCGTGATCAAGGACCTCACCGCCTTGATGACGGATTCCCAGGACTGGTGGCCGGCCGATTTCGGCCATTACGGCGGCCTCTTCATCCGCATGGCCTGGCACAGCGCCGGCACCTACCGCATCGCCGACGGCCGCGGCGGCGCGGGCGGCGGCCAGCAGCGCTTCGCGCCGCTCAACTCCTGGCCCGACAACGCGAACCTCGACAAGGCGCGCCGCCTGCTCTGGCCGATCAAGCAGAAATACGGCCGCAAGCTCTCCTGGGCCGATCTCTACATCCTCGCCGGCAACGTCGCGCTGGAATCGATGGGCTTCAAGACGTTCGGCTATGCGGGCGGCCGCGCCGACACCTGGGAGCCGGAGGAGCTCTACTGGGGCCCGGAGGGCACCTGGCTCGGCGACACGCGCTACAGCGGCGAGCGCGAGCTGCAGAACCCGCTCGGCGCCGTGCAGATGGGCCTCATCTACGTGAACCCGGAGGGGCCGAACGGCAACCCGGATCCGGTCGCCTCGGCCCGCGACATCCGCGAGACCTTCGCGCGCATGGCGATGAACGACGAGGAGACCGTGGCGCTGATCGCCGGCGGCCACACTTTCGGCAAGACCCACGGCGCCGGCGATCCGTCGCTGCTCGGCCCGGAGCCGGAAGGCGCGGCGATCGAGGACCAGGGCCTCGGCTGGAAGAGCAAGTACGGCACCGGCTTCGGCGGCGACGCGATCACCGGCGGGCCGGAGGTCACCTGGTCGCAGACGCCGACCCGGTGGAGCAACTACTTCTTCGACAACCTGTTCAAGTACGAATGGGAGCTGACCAAGCGCCCGGCCGGCGCCAAGCAGTGGCGGGCGAAGAACGCCGAGGCGACGGTGCCGGATGCGTTCGACAAGTCGAAGAAGCATGTGCCGACCATGCTGACCTCGGACCTGGCGCTGCGCTTCGATCCGGCCTACGAGAAGATTTCGCGGCGCTTCTACGAGCACCCGGATCAGTTCGCGGACGCCTTCGCCCGCGCCTGGTTCAAGCTGACCCATCGCGACATGGGGCCGGTCCAGCGCTACCTCGGCCCGTTGGTGCCCAAGGAGCGGCTGATCTGGCAGGACCCGATCCCGGCGGTCGACCACAAGCTGGTCGATGACAAGGACGTCGAATCCCTGAAGGCGCAGATCCTCGCTTCGGGCCTCGCGGTGTCGGATCTGGTCTCGACCGCCTGGGCCTCGGCCTCGACCTTCCGCGGCTCCGACAAGCGGGGCGGCGCCAACGGCGCCCGCATCCGTCTCGCGCCGCAGAAGGATTGGGAGGTGAACCGGCCCAGGCAGCTCGCCGCCGTGCTCGCCAAGCTCGAGGCGATCCGGTCCGCGTTCAACGCCTCTGCGGGCGGCGGCAAGAAGGTGTCGCTGGCCGATCTCATCGTCCTCGCCGGCGGCGCGGCGATCGAGAAGGCGGCGAAGGATGCCGGCACCGCCGTGAAGGTGCCCTTCGCGGCGGGCCGCATGGACGCCTCGCAGGAGCAGACCGACGCGCATTCCTTCGCGCCGCTCGAGCCGGTCGCCGATGCTTTCCGCAACTACTACCGCGGCAAGCAGCTCATGGCGCCGGAGGAGGCCCTGATCGACAAGGCGCAGCTGCTGCGGCTGACCGGGCCGGAGATGACGGTGCTGGTCGGCGGGCTGCGCGTGCTCGGCGCCAATGCCGACGGCTCGGGCAACGGCGTCTTCACCGGCAGGCCCGGCGTCCTGACCAACGACTTCTTCGTCAACCTGCTGGACATGCACACGGAGTGGCAGCCGAAGGGCGAGAACGCCTATGAGGGCCACGACCGGAAGACCAAGGCGGCGAAATGGACCGCGACGCGCGTCGATCTGATCTTCGGCTCGCACTCGCAGCTCCGCGCCTTCGCCGAGGTCTATGGCTGCGCGGACTCGCAGGAGAAGTTCGTGAAGGACTTCGTGGCGGCCTGGACCAAGGTCATGAACGCCGACCGTTACGACCTCGTCTGATCGCTCGATGACCGCGGCCGCGGATCGCCCGATCCGCGGCCGTTCTTTTCCTCCGCGCCGGATCGTGTATCAATTCCGCCGATGATCGATCGGGATCTTCGGGAGACCGTATGAAATTCGCCATCCTCGGCGCCGGCGCGGTCGGCTGCTATTACGGGGCGATGCTGGCGCGCGCGGGACACGGCGTCACCATGATCGGCCGGCCGGCCCAGGTCGATGCCATCCGCGCGCATGGATTGCGGGTCGATGCGGCGGCGTTCCAGGCTGCGGTCCCGGTCCGTGCCGTGGCCGATCCCGGCGAAGCGGGCCCGGCCGACATCGCGCTCGTCTGCGTCAAGTCCACCGATACCGAATCCGCCGGGCGGGCCCTGGCGCCGTTCCTGGCGGCGGATACCGCCGTCTTCAGCTTCCAGAACGGCGTCGATAACGGCGACCGGCTGCAGGCCGTGCTCGACCGGCCGGTGGTCCCGGTCGCCGTCTACGTCGCCGCCGAGATGATCGGGCCCGGCCACGTCCGGCATCACGGGCGCGGCGACGTCGTGCTGGGCGCTTCCCCCGCCAGCGAGCGCTTCGCCGCCGCGCTGAACGCGGCCGGGGTGCCCGCCGCGGTGTCGGACAACGTGCGCGAAAGCCTCTGGCGGAAGCTCATGACGAACTGCTGCTACAACGCGCTCTCCGCCGTTGCGCAGCTGCCCTATGGCCGCCTGATGGCCCTGCCCGCGGTGCGCGAGGTCATGCGCGACGTGGTCGATGAATGCCTGGCGGTGGCCCGGGCGTCCGGGATCGTGCTGGCGGCGGATCCGCTGCCCGAGATCCTGGCGGTCGCGGACGCGATGTCGGGCCAGCTCTCATCGACCGCCCAGGATCTCGCCCGCGGCAAGGTCACCGAGATCGAGCACCTGAACGGCTTCGTGCTGCGCGCCGGCGCCGCGCGCGGCATTCCGACGCCGGCGAACCGCGCGCTCTACGCGATGGTGAAGCTGGCGGAGATCAAAGCGGGCCACGGACCGGCCGGTTAGGGCCGATCCGTGCCGGCGCTCGTTCAGCCGACCTTGGCGAGGTTCTCTTCCGCGAACTTCCAGTTGGCGATGTTCGCCAGGAAGGCGTCCAGGAAGCCCGCGCGGGCGTTCTGGTAGTCCAGGTAATAGGCGTGCTCCCAGACGTCGCAGGTCAGGAGCGGCGTCACGCCGTGCACCAGCGGGGTGTCGGCGTCGTGATACGAGGTGACGACCAGCTTGCCGTCCTTCACGACCAGCCAGGCCCAGCCGGCGGCGAAATGGCCGACCGCCTCGGTCTTGAAGGCTTCCTTGAGCTTGTCGAAGCCGCCGAGGTCGCGGTTGATCCATTCGGCCAGCTTGCCGGCCGGCGCCGCCGACTTCGGCGTCAGCGAATGCCAGAAGAAGTCGTGGTTCCACGACTGCGCGGCGTTGTTGAAGAGCTTCTGGTTGGCGCTCTGCTTGGCCGACTTCACGATCTCTTCCAGGCTGGCATTCTCCAGCGGCGTTCCCTTGATGGCGGCATTGGTATTGTCGACATAGGTCTTGTGATGCTTGCCGTAGTGGAACTCGAAGGTGCGAGCGGACATGTGGGGTTCCAGCGCGTCTTTGGCAAACGGCAGGGGCGACTGGGTTACGGCCATGGGGACCTCTGAGTTGTGGCAGGTTGGTGACGCCGAGGGGAATCTCGGCCCCAGGAGGGCCCCCCTTATACCGCGCCCATCTGCCGCAGGGTAGATTTTCGCGGCCCCCGCCTTCATCGGCGCCGTCTATCGACTAAATCATTGTGTCGATTGGACCCGCCCGGCGACGCCAGCTCCAGACATCCGGCGCCGACGCATATCGGCCGGCGGGATGCGGGGCGAAGTCGGTGATTCAGCCCCGCTGGATCAGTCTCTAAGAGACTGGCGCCGCCCCGCCTTCTTCCGTACGGCGCGCGACGAAGGGCTCCAGCGCCGCGGCGATTTCGGCGCCGCGCGCGGGCGGCTGGTATTCGGCGAGGATCCTGTGCCACACGCCCTGCGCGCGCTCGGTCGCGGTCTTCGACCCCGCTTCGGTCCAGTTGCCGAAATTGGAGAGGTCGGCCACCAGCGGCGCGTAGAACGCATCGCGATAGCGCGCCATGGTCTGCGCCGTCGAGAAGAAATGGCCGCCCGGCGCCACCTCGGCGATGGCGTCGAAGCCGATCGCATCGGCGTCGGCGGACGGCTTCTCGCAGAGCTCGGCGATGGTCTGCAGCACCTCGAGGTCGGTGATCATCTTCTCGTAGGAGAAGCTCAGGCCGCCTTCGAGCCAGCCGGCGCTGTGGATCAGCACCGTGGCACCCGCCAGCACCGAGCCCCAGAGCCCCATCTGCGTCTCGTTGGCGGCCTGGGCGTCCGCGGCATTGCCGGCGCTGCCGCCGCCCGCGCGCCACGGCAGGCCGAGGAAGCGCGCGAGCTGCCCCGAGCCGAGGGTCGCCTTGAAATGCTCCGGCGTGCCGAAGGCCGGCGCGCCGGACTTCATGTCGACGTTGGAGCTGAAGCTGCCGTAGATCACCGGCGCACCCGTACGGACGATCTGCGCGAGCGTGATGCCGGCCAGTGCCTCGGCATGCTGCAGCGTGAGCGCGCCGGCCACGGTGATCGGCGCCATCGCGCCCGCCAGGCAGAACGGCGTGATGATCGAGATCTGCCCGGCGCGGGCGAAGTCGATGATGCCCTGGGCCATCGGGATGTCGAGCTGGCGCGGCGAGTTGGTGTTGATCACCGTGTAGCAGCGCGCCTCCGCCTGCAGCTCGGCCTCGCTCAGGCCGTGGGCCAGGCGGATCATCTCCAGGCTGTCGGCGACCTGCGGCGTGCCGCGCGCATAGACGAAGGGAAGCTTGTCCGAAAGCGTGAGCTGCACCCGCATGAAGGCGAAATGCCGGAGCTGGACCGGCACGTCCTGCGCCTCGGTATAGGGCGCCTGGCAGTGCAGCACGTCGAAGCTCTGCACCAGCCGGGTCAGGGTCTCGAAATCGGCGAGGCTGCCGGCGCGGCGGCCGCGCTCGATGTCGGTGACGTTGGGCGTGCCGCTGCCGGCGATGAAGGCGAGCGCGCCGTCCTCGAAGACGAGATCGCGGTCGCGCGAGCCGGCCCTGGCCAGGATCGCATGCGGCGCCGAGGCGAGGTGCGCGGTCACGATCTCCCGGCCGATGCGCACCATCTGGGTGTCTTCATCGACCCGCGCGCCGGCGCGCGCGAACAGCCGCCGCGCCTCCGGCAGCAGGACCCTGATCCCGAGTTCCTCCAGCACCCGAAGTGCCGTGTCGTGGATCGCCGCGATCTCGTCCGCGGAGAACACGGCCTGCGGCGCAAACGGGTTGCGCAGCCGCCGATAGCGCAGGCTGCGGGCGTCCGCGGCATCGGCCGGTGCGGCGGCCCGCCCGCGCCGGCGTGCCGGGCGTCCCCCCGGCGAGACATCGTTCATCGCTGCGGCCTCCATTGCCGCCGCTGCAGGCTAGTCCCGCCGTCGCGGACTGGCAACGAAGCGCAGCGCTTGCGGATCACGCCGCTTGCGTCAGGGCGCGGGTTGGCCCAGCAGGTGGAACTCGTTGGCCGAGATATAGCCGCCGCCCCAATCGGTCTTCAGCACGACTTTCAGGTATTTCGCCGTCACCGGCGCGAAGGTGAACTTCTGATACGGCGACTGCATCATCTTCATGTTCTGGGTCGAGAACTGGCCGATCGAGCGGAAGGCGCCCGTGGGTCCCTCGTCGCCGGCCAGCAGCTCGAAGTCCTTCACGTTGTACGGGCTCGCCTCCGGGATCAGCATCTCGAACGCGTCGAACGTGGCCGGCGCCTCGCCCTTGAAGGCCCAGATGCCCTCGCCGGCATAGGGGGTCGCGCGCTCCTCGCTGCCATCGGTCAGCTTCTTCCAGTCGTCATTCGCTGCCGCGAGCAGCGTGCCGCCATTGGCCGGCGACAGCAGGTCGACCGTGCCGGCCGCCGGTGCCGCGGTCGAGGCGGCCTCCGTTTCGGCGGTGTCGGCCGGAGCGGCGGCCGTCTCCGCCTGCCCGAGCAGATGGAACTCGTTGGCCGAGATGTAGCCGCCGCCCCAATCGGTCTTCAGCACCACCTTCAGGTATTTCGCCGTCACCGGCGCGAAGGTGAACCGCTGATAGGGCGACTGCATCATCTTCATGTTCTGGGTCGAGAACTGGCCGATCGAGCGGAAGGCGCCGGTAGGGCCCTCGTCGCCGGCCATCAGCTCGAACTCCTTCACGTTGTACGGGCTCGCCTCCGGGATCAGCATCTCGAACGCGTCGAACGTGGCCGGCGCCTCGCCCTTGAAGGCCCAGACGCCCTCGCCGGCATAGGGGGTCGCGCGCTCCTCGCTGCCATCGGCCAGCTTCTTCCAGTCGTCGTTCGGCGCGGCCAGCAGCGTGCCGCCATTGGCGGCGGCGAGCAGATCGGTGCCCGGTGCGGGGGCCGCCGCCGCGGCCGGTGCGGCCGCCGCATCCAGCTTGCCGTGCAGCCGGAACTCGAAGCAGGAGATGTAGCCGCCGCCCGCATCGGTCTTCAGCACCACCTTGAGGAAGCGCGCCGTCACCGGCGGGAACTTGAAGGACTGATACGGCGACTGCATCATCTTGATGTTCTGCGCCGCGAAGGTGCCGATGGAGCGGAAGCTCCCGGTCGGTCCCTCGTCGCCGGCCAGCAGTTCGAAATCCTTGAGGTTGTACGGGCTCGCCTCGGGGATCAGCACGTCGAACCGGTCGAAGGTGGCGGGCTTGCCGTCCTTGAAGGCCCAGACGCCCTCGCCGGCATAGGTGGTGGCCTCCTCCTCCTTGCCGTCGTTGAGCTTCATCCATTCGTCGTTGGACGCCGCCAGCAGCGTGCCGCCATTCGCCCGGGCGAGCAGGTTGTCGTCCGGCTCCGCCACCACCGCCTTGCTGACGGCGGCGAGCGCGCTGCTCAGGCCGGCCGCGTTCTTGGCGTCGTAATAGGTGCCGCCGGTTTCGTCGGCGACGCATTTGATCAGCGCCTTCTGGTCCTCCTTCAAGGTGAAGCCGACCACGTTCACCTTGAGATCGACGCCGGAATCCTTGATCGCCTTGGCCGCGGCGCAGGGATCGCCCTTGCATTCCTCGATGCCGTCGGTCACCAGCACGATCGAATTGGACTGGCCCTTGAAGGCGATGAAGGACTTGGCCGCGAGCGCCAGCGCCGCGGCGATCGGCGTCTCGCCCTTCGGCTTCAGGGCCTCGATGCGGGTGCTGAGCGCCGCGGCGTCCTCCGCCCCGATCGGCGATGCCAGCTCGATGTCGGTGCAGTCCTTCGCCTTGCGGTGGCCGTAGAGCAGCAGGCCGAGCCGCGTCTCCGGCGGCATGGCGGCCAGCGCCTCGGCGAGCACCCGCTTGGCGGCCGCCATGCGGGATTCGCCGCCATCGACCGCCTTCTTCATCGAGCCCGAGGCATCGACGATGAACATCACGTTGGTATCGGCCGAAGCAGCGGAGGCGAGGTGGAGCGAGCAGGCGAGCAGGCCGCCGAACAGCGCGCGGACCAACAGGTTCCTCTGCCTCATGCGATCCCCCCGGCGAACCCGCCGCAATGCCGGCACCCGGCCGCCGCGGCCATCCACTGCCGCTCGGTCTCGGCGGCTTGCCGGCCGACGGCGCCCATCCCTTGATGCCATGGCCCCTCGGCGCATGACCCCGGGGATAGTCGGGCCCTATTGGGAAGATTGTCAACGTGCCGGTTCCGGTTCCGGCGCCGGCTTCCGCCCCCGCATGACAAAAAAGAATGAGCGCGCCGGCCGGCCGGGCACCGCCATTCTTGTTCGCGCGGCGGCGGATTGATAGTTTCCCTCCCCGTGTCCAAGTATTCCGCCCTCGCCCTCGCCCGCCACGCCCTCAACCCGGACCTGCCCTGGCCCCGCGCCTGGCGCTCGCCGGACCCGAAGCCTTCCTACGACGTGGTGATCGTCGGCGGCGGCGGGCATGGCCTCGCCACCGCGCATTACCTCGCCGCCAATCACGGCATCAGGAACGTGGCGGTGCTGGAGCGGGCCTATATCGGCTCGGGCAATGTCGGGCGGAACACCACGATCATCCGCTCCAACTACATGATGGGCGGCAACACCGCCTTCTTCGAGCATTCGCTCAAGCTGTGGGAAGGCCTCAGCCACGCCCTCAACTTCAACTGCATGGTCTCGCAGCGCGGCCAGATCGTGGTCGCGATCAGCCCGGGCCAGATGGACACCTTTGCCCGAAGGGGCAACATCATGCGCCTCAACGGCATCGATGCCGAGCTGCTCGATCCCGACGAGCTGCGGCGGGTATTGCCCTATCTCGACTATTCCAGGAACGCGCGCTGGCCGATCTACGGCGCGATCCGCCAGCCGCGCGCCGGCACCGCGCGCCACGACGCCGTCGCCTGGGGCTATGCCCGCTCGGCCGACAGCCAGGGCGTGGACATCATCGAGAATTGCGAGGTGACCGGCTTCGTCATCGAGGGCGGCAGGGTCACCGGCGTCGAGACCACGCGCGGCCGCATCAACGCCGGCAAGGTCGGCATCGCGGTCGCCGGCCACACCTCGCACGTGGCGAAGATGGCGGGCATGCGCCTCCCCGTGGAGAGCCACATCCTGCAGGCCTTCGTCAGCGAGCCGATCAAGCCGGTGGTCGACCATGTCGTCTCCTGGGGCGCCGAGCTCTTCTATCTCTCGCAGTCGGACAAGGGCGGCCTGGTGTTCGGCGGCCATATCGACGGCTTCAACACCTACACCCAGCGCGGCCAGTTCGGCATGATCCGCCATGTCGCCGAGGCCGCCTGCGCGCTGATGCCCTTCGTCAAGCGCGTGCGGCTGCTGCGCCACTGGGCCGGCATCCAGGACATGACGCCGGACGGCAGCCCGTTCATCTGCAGGACGCCGACCCGCAACCTCTATCTCAACGGCGGCTGGTGCTATCAGGGCTTCAAGGCGACGCCGGCCTCGGGCTGGACCTTCGCCCATACCATCGCCCATGACGACGAGCACGAATTGAACCGCTGCTTCTCGCTCGACCGCTTCGAGAAGGGCGACGAGCTCGACGAGCACGGCACGGGCAACTGGACCTACAAGCAATGAGCCCCCGGCCATGAGATTGCCCTGTCCCCATTGCGGCCCTCGCGACTACACCGAGTTCCGCTACGGCGGCAACGCCGGGAACAAGCGTCCCCCGCATGGCGCCGCCGGGCACGGCGCCGGCGACCTCAAGGCCTGGCACGATTACTTCTTCGTCTACGACAACCCGAAGGGGCCGCATGACGAGTACTGGCAGCACGTGCTCGGCTGCCGGCGCTGGTTCAAGCTCAGGCGCGACACCGCGACCAATGACGTGATCGGGGTGCAGCCGTGAGGGCGTTCCGGCGCCTCGATGCCGGCGGCCGGATCGACCGCACGAAGCCGGTCGCCTTCACCCTCGACGGCCAGGCCTGCAAGGGATTCGCCGGCGACACCCTGGCCTCGGCGCTGCTGGCCAACGATCTCACCCTGATCGGGCGCAGCTTCAAGTACCACCGGCCGCGCGGCATCATGAGCGCCGGCGTCGAGGAGCCCAACGGGCTCTTCACCCTGCATGACGGCGCGCGGCGCGAGGCGAACATCCCCGGCACCATGGTCGACCTGGTGGACGGCCTCGAGGCGCGCACGCAGAACGCCTGGCCCTCGGTCGAGTTCGACCTGATGGCGGTCAACCAGGTCGCGGCGCCCTTCTTCCAGTCGGGCTTCTACTACAAGACCTTCATGGGGCCGTCGAAGGGATCGTGGATGTTCTACGAGCCCTTCATCCGCAGGGCCGCGGGCCTCGGCGAGGCGACCCGCGCCTTCGATCCCGACCGCTACGAGACGCAGCACGCCTTCGCCGACGTGCTGGTGATCGGCTCCGGCGCGGCCGGCCTGGCGGCAGCGGTCGCCGCCGGGCGCAGCGGCCGGCGCGTGATGCTGGTCGAGCAGGACATGATGCTGGGCGGCGGGCTGCTGTCGGACGCCTCGCTCGAAGCCTGGCGCCAGGCGCGGCTCGCCGAGATCGCGGCGCTGAAGAACGTCGCGGCGAAGACGCATACGACGGCGGTCGGCGTCTACGACGACAATCTCGTGGTGCTGGTCGAGCGGCGCGACCACCTGAAGCCCGATCCCGCGAAGGGCCAGGCGCGGCAGGTGCTGACCATGCTGCAGGCGGGGGCGATCGTCTACGCCACCGGCGCCATCGAGCGGCCGCTGGTCTTTGCCAACAACGACCGGCCGGGCGTGATGCTGGCCTCGGCGCTCCGGGCCTATCTCCACCGCTTCGCCCTGGCGCCGGCCGGGCGCACGGTGATCGCCACCAACAACGACACCGCCTATGCGGCGGCCTTCGACCTCGCGGCGGCGGGCTGCGAGGTCGTGGTGGCGGACAGCCGGGCGAAGGCGCCGGCCGATCTCGCGAGGCCCGGCGTAACGGTATATGCGGATACCCGCGTGGTGAACGCCCATGGCCGCGCCCATGTGCAGGCGGCGGTGCTCGAAGGCGCGACCAATGCCACGGTGGACTGCGTGGTGCTGGCGATGTCCGGCGGCTGGTCGCCGGCGGTGCACCTCACCAGCCATGGCGGCATCAAGCCGCGCTATGAGGCCGGGATCGCCGGTTTCGTGCCCGGCGGCTTCGCGCCGGCCCATCACGGCGCGGGCGCGGTGCTGGGCACGTTCGGCCTCAATGCTGCGATCCGCGAAGGCGCGGAAGCCGGGGCGAAGGCGGCGGGCGGCGCGGCCGCGGCGATCGAAGCGGCGCCGGGCGAGGACCGCGCCTATGCGATCGAGCCGGTCTGGGGACCCAAGCGCAATGGCAAGGCCTTCGTCGATTTCCAGAACGACGTGACCGCCAAGGACATCAAGAACGCCCATGACGAGGGCTATCACTCGGTCGAGCACCTGAAGCGCTACACCACGCTCGGCATGGGCACCGACCAGGGCAAGACCTCGAACGTCAACGCGCTGGCCGAGATGGCGGAGCTCAGGGGCCTGCCCCTGGAGCAGGCCGGGACGACGACGTTCCGCCCGCCCTATACCGGCGTGGCCTTGGGTGCCATCGCCGGGCGCAACACGGAGAAGCATTTCCGCCCGACCCGGCGCTCGCCGCTGCACGACTGGCACGCGGCCAATGGCGGCGTCTTCATCGAGGCCGGCGCCTGGATGCGCGCCTGGTACTACGAATGGGCCGGCAACACGCCCGCCAGCGCCTACGTCAAGGAGATGGAGCTGGTGCGCCGCAACGTCGGAATCTCCGACGTCTCGACGCTCGGCAAGATCGACGTGCAGGGGCCGGATGCGGCGGAGTTCCTGAACCGCGTCTACGTCAACGGCTTCGCAAAGCTGCCGGTCGGCAAGGCGCGCTATGGCGTGATGCTGAACGACGACGGCATCGTGCTCGACGACGGCACGACCACGCGGCTCTCGGAGACCCGGTTCTACATGACCACCACGACGGCGCAGGCCGGTGAGGTCATGTCCTGGCTGGAGTTCCTGCTGCAGGTGCATTGGACCGACCTCAAGGTGCACGTGACCTCGCTGACCGACGAATGGGGCGGTCTCGCGGTCTCGGGACCGAATGCGCGCAAGGCCCTGGAGCTGGCCTTCCCCGGCGTCGACGTGTCGGATGCGGCGCTGCCCTATATGGGCGCCAAGGAGTTCGCCTTCGAAGACGCGCCGATCCGCCTGTTGCGCCTCTCCTTCTCCGGCGAGCTCGCCTACGAGGTGCACACGCCGGCCGATTTCACCACCGCCTTGTGGGAGCGGTTCATCGAGACCGGCGCCGCGATCGGCCTCAAGCCCTACGGCCTCGAAGCGCTGGCCAGCCTGCGCATCGAGAAGGGGCATGTGGCGGGCCTGGAGCTCGACCACCGCAACACGCTGGACGATCTCGGCCTCGGCAAGATGGCGGGCAAGGAGAAGGATTACGTCGGCAAGGCCTTGCGCTTCCGCCCGACCTACCAGGCGCCGGAGCGCTGGAGCCTGGTCGGCCTGGAGCTGATGGAGCCGGAGAAGAAGCTGCGCGGCGGCGCGATCCTGTTCGCCAAGGACGACAAGATCGAGGGCCATGGCCGCGGCTACATCACCTCGGTGACCTGGTCGGTCGAGCTCGGCAAGTTCATCGCGCTCGGCCTGTTCGACGGCGGATTGAAGCATGTCGGCGAGGAGATCGTCTGCGCCTTCCCGCTGAAGAACGAGCTGACCAGGGCGAAGATCGTCTCGCCGCATTTCATCGATCCGGAAGGAAAGCGCCTCCATGCTTGAGCGCCGTTCCGCCCTCGCCGCCGCGCATCCCTTCTCCTGGGCGGCCTTGACGCTCGGCGAGGTGCGCGGGTTCACCCTCACCCAGGTCGCGGTGTTCGACAAGACCGCCGAGGCGGCGGTCGCCGCGGCGACCGGCGCCCTGCCGCAGGAGAACGCGCGGGCGATCGAGAGCAGCGGCCGCACCATCTTCCGCACCGGGCCGCTGGCCTTCTGGTGCGTCGGGCCCGAGAACGACGGCCTGGCCGCCGCGCTTCAAGGCAAGGCGATCGTGACCCCGCTGTCGCACAGCCGGACGCGGATCTCGATCGAGGGCGTGGCGGCCCGCAAGGTGCTGGCCAAGGGGCTGCCGATCGACCTGCATGCATCGGTATTCACCCCGGGCACGTTCGCGATGACCGGGCTGCACCACACGCCGGTGCTGCTGCATTGCACGGCCGAGAGCCGGTTCGAGCTCTACGCCATGCGGACCTTCGCGCTCGACGTGTGGGAGTGGCTCGAGGACGCGGCGCTGGAGTTCAGGTGATCCCCTACTTGCCGGCCTTGAAGGCCTCGTAGCGGGCCTTCGTGGCGTCGTTGGCGGGATAGAGGCCGGGAAGCGGAACGCCGGCCTCGACCTCGGTCATGATCCAGGATTCCAGCCGCTCCTGCTCGGGCCCGAGCTTCACCACCTCCTCCACCTGCGCGGCCGGGATCAGGACGGCGCCGTCGTCGTCGGCGACGATGAGGTCGTCGGGAAAGACCGCGACGCCGCCGCAGCCGATCGGCTCCTGCCAGTTGACGAAGGTGAGGCCCGCCACCGAGGGCGGCGCGGCCACGCCGCTGCACCAGACCGGCAATCCGGTGGCGAGCACCCCGGCCACGTCGCGCACCACGCCGTCGGTCACCAGGGCCGCCACCCGGCGCTTGGCCATGCGCGCGCAGAGGATGTCGCCGAAGATCCCGGCATCGGTGATGCCCATCGCATCGACCACCGCGATGCAGCCTTCCGGCATCGCCTCGATGGCGGCGCGGGTGGATTTCGGCGAGGCCCAGGATTCCGGCGTCGCCAGGTCCTCGCGCGCGGGCACGAAGCGCAGGGTGAAGGCGCGGCCCACCAGCCGCGGCTGGCCCGGCTTCAGCGGCATCGGGCCGCGCAGCCAGACGTTGCGCAGGCCCTTCTTCAGCAGGACCGTGGTGATGGTCGCGGTCGTGACCTTGGACAAGGTTTCGACGATTTCGGCATCGGTCGGCATTCTAGCTCCACATCATCTGTCGTTGGCCTGTCCCGTCATGCCCGGGGATGACGGGAAACGCCAGCCCCTATTCGCCGGGCGCCGCGAACACGGTCATGCCCGCTGCGAGGCCGGTGCTTTCGACCGGCTCGACACGGATCAGGAAACTGTTGAGATCATGGCTGCCGACGGCGCGGGTGGCGCGCCAGGTGGCGAACTCGCCCAGCGGGCGCAGCTCGGCGACCCTGGCGGCGATCCGCTTGCCGTCGGCGGCCGTGAGATCGAGCGTCGCGCCGACCTTCAGGCCGACGATGCGGTCCTCGCGGGCGGTGAAGCCGAACCAGCGGCCGCGATCGGCATAGAGCGTCAGCACCGCGCCGCCCGGCACCACGGCCTCGCCGGGCTCGGCCACCAGGATGGCGACCCGGCCGTCGGCGGGCGCGGCCAGCGTGGTCTTGTCGAGCTCGGCCTGCAGCACGGCGACCGCGGCATCGGCGGCGGCGACCTTGGCATCGGCGGAAGCGCGCTCCTCCTGCGTCGGGCCGGCCTCCGCCTCGGCGAGCTCGGCCTGGCGGAGCTTGAGCTCGGCCTCCGCCTCGGCGACCGCCGCCGCGTCCTCGTCGACGCGCTGGCCGCTGACGAAGTTCTTCGGCGCCAGCGCCGACGAGCGGGCGCGCTGCTGCCGGGCGAAGGTGAGATTGGCCTCGGCGATATCGACCCCGCGGGCGATGCCGGCCACCGCCTCGGCGCGCAGGCCGGCATAGACGCGGTCGCGGGCGGCCTTCGCCGTCGCGGCGGCGGCCTTGGCCTCCTCCAGCGCGGCGCTGAGCTCCGGGTTCGAGATGACCGCGAGCACGTCGCCCTGCTTCACCGCGTCGCCCTCCTTCACCTTGAAGGCGGCGAGGCGGCCGCCGACCTCCGGTGCGATCCGGACCTCGGTCTCGCGGACCATGCCGACCAGCGGGCCGCGTTCAGGGGCGGCGCGCATCCGGCCGATGCCGACCGCGACGGCGCCGAGCGCCACCAGCAGGACGGTGCCGATGACGGCGCGGCGCCCGATCTTCACGCCGCCCTCCCGCGCGGAAATCGGCGGCCGGCGAGGCGCTGCACCGCGAGGGTGAAGGCGAGGAAGATCGCGGCGAGGATCCAGAGCGCCAGCCAGTCGCGGTGCACGTCGTGGAGATCGGCGCCCATCTGGTTGACGCGGACCAGCGCGTCGATCGCCGAGGTGCTGGGGAAGACGCGGCTCAAGTCCTGCAGCATGGGCGGGATCGCCTCGCGCGGCCAGGAGACGCCGACCAGGAAGAAGAGCGGCATGCCGCTGGCGAGGAAGACCAGCACGGCGGTCTCGCGGCGGGTCACCATGCTGCCGACGAGCTGGCCCAGGAAGCTCACGGCGAGGATGAAGGGGATCGCCACCAGGATCAGCGACGGAAGGCCGCCGAGCGTGGAGAAGCCGTAGAGACGCGGCAGGATCACGAGGTAGAGCGCCAGCGCCGGCACGTAGAGGGTGAGATGCGCCAGCGCGTGGCCGATCACGGCGGGGAGGCCGCGGCGCCCCGCCCGGCCGCCCTGCTCGAAGCCGACGCCGCCCAGCATGGCGCTGCCCATCAGCAGGGTCTGCTGCAGGATCAGCATGAAGGCGGCGGGCACGACATAGCTCGCATAGCCGCCGACCGGGTTGTAGAGCGGCTCGGCCAGGACCTCGATCGGCTGCGCTTGCGAGAGCGCCGCCCTGGCGAGGCTGCCGTCGGGGCGGGCGCCGTGGGAGAGCGTGTCGACGGTGACCGCGCCCGCCGATTCCAGGATGCCCTGGACCATGCGGTTGAAGACCAGGAAATAGGCGGAATCGACGAAGGCCGGCAGATGCGCGGCGTTGCCTTTCAGCACCTCGCGCGCGGTGCCCGGCGGGATCGCCAGGACCCCGAACACCCGGTGCGCCTGCAGCGCGGCATTGGCCTCGGCGATGGTGTCGCTGAGCACCGCGACGCGGACGGTCTCGTCGGCGTCGAGCGCCTGGATCAAGGTGCGGCTGAGCTCGGTATGGTCCTGGTCGACGACGGCGATCGGCACGTCGCGCACCAGCTGGCCGAGATAGGGCTGCGGGTAGAAGAAGCCGTAGATGATCGGCGCCATCACCAGGAGGCCGAAGACGCCCTTGTCGGCGAGCACGCGGCGCCATTCCGCGGCGAAGGCGCCGGCGATGCCGGGCCCGGCGGCGATCGGCGCCTTCGCCGGCTCGCGGGCCGGCCAGCGCAGGCTGCGGAGCCGGAGCCAGGCGAGCGCGCCGAACAGCAGCGCCATCGCTCCCAGCACCAGCAGCGCCGGGACCGAGCCCGAGGCCGGCAGGCCGCGTGCGGCCTGGTCGAACAGGATCGAGATGTACCATTTCAGGGGCAGGCAATCGCCCCAATGCCGCGCGAACGCGTTCATGTCGGCGGTCGGGAAGCCGACGCCGGCATAGCCGAAGGCCGGGGAGGCGATGAGGCCGGAGAGGCTGAGCGCCAGCGCGAGGTTGCGGGTCAGGAGCGGCAGCAGCGCCCCCAGCGCCAGATAGGCGGCGACGAACAGCAGGGCCGCGGCCGCCATCAGCACGCCGCTGCCGCGGAACGGGACGTGGAAGACGCCGTGGATCAGCACGGCGATCAGCACCATCTGCAGCACGAAGGCGCCGTAGAGCGGCAGCAGCTTGCCGACCAGCGCCGCGAGCGGGCTGCCGCCCGCGGCGCGCAGCCAGGCGCGCCGGCTGCGGCGGCCGAGCTCGGAGCCCACGGCATAGACCGCGGCGATGGTCATCACGACATGCAGCACGGCGGGCAGCACGGCGCGCAGCAGGAACTGCGCATAGTTGAGCGCCGGATTGCTGAGCACGTATTGCTCGACCACCAGGGTACCCGGGATCGCGGGCGTGGGCTTCACGCCCTTCTCCTCGACCATCGCCTGGACCGCGGCCTGGATCGCCGATTGCAGGCCGCGCGAGGCGACGTTGCCCGGCGTGAAATACTGGGTGTTGTAGAACACCTCGACCCGGGGCCGGCGGCCGGCCGCGACGTCGCGCTCGAGGCCGGCCGGGATATAGACCGCCGCCATCGCCGCGCCGGAGCGGATCGCCCGCATCGCGTCGTGGAGATTGTCCGGGCGCATCGTGAGGCCGGCGCTGGGCGAGGCGGCGATCGCCTGGACGAGCTGCGACGAGGTCGGCGTGCGGTCGTCATCGACCACGGCGACGCCGAGATCGCGGATGACGGCGCTGCTGAAGGTCCAGCCCAGGACCGCCAGGGCGATCAGCGGCACGCCGATCACCAGGAAGACCGCGAGATGGTCGCGCAGCATCCAGCGGATCTCCCGCGTCGCGACCAGCAGCAGGCCGGGATGCGGGGGGATCCTCATCGGGCGAAGCCGCGCCAGTCGGCATAGGCGCTCATGCCGGGGCGGAGGTCGGGCAGCGGCTCGACCGGATAGGCGCGGATCTCGAAGGTCCGAAGATCGAAATCGCCGGTGGCCCGGGTCGCGCGCCAGCCGGAATACTCGCCGCGGCTGGCGATCACCTTGATCTCGGCGGCGACCTTGCGGTCGCCGAGCGCGGGCACGCGGAGATCGAAGCGGTCGCCGACCTTGATGCCCTTCATCAGGTCCTCGCGGAGCTCGAAGCGGAACCAGACGTCCCTCTCGTCGATCAGCGAGAGCAACGGCACGCCGGGCGCCACCACCTCGCCCGCCTCGGTGTTGATCTGATAGACCTGACCCGGCGTCGGCGCGGTCACCACGAGCTGGTCGACCAGCGCCTGCAGGGTGGCGATGGCCGCCGCGGCCTTCGCGACATTGGCGGCGGCGATCTGGCGGTCCTCCTTGGTATAGCCGGCGACCGCCTCCTGATAGGCGAGCCTGGCCTGGTCGGCGGTGCGGTTGGCGACTTCGAGCTGGGCCGTGGTCTCGTCGAGGCGCTGCAGCGGGGAATTGCCGCCGGCGGCGAGGCCCTTGGTGCGCTGATAGGTCTGCTGCGCCAGGACCAGCGCGGCATTGGCGCTGTCCACCGCGGCCTTCCGGACGGCGATCTCCTCGGCCCGGGTGCCGGCATCGATGCGGGCGAGCTCGGCATCGGCCACCGCCTTGTCGGCCTCGGCCTGGGCGAGCCTGGCGATCAGCTCGGGATTGTCGATGGCGAGCAGCCTGGCGCCGGCCGCGACGCCGTCGCCGCGCGCGACCGCGAGATCGGCGATCCGGCCATCGACCCGGGCGGCGATGTCGGTGCGGGTGGCGTCGGCCTCGCCCTGGATCAGCAGCGGCTCGGGCCGCACCAGATACCAGACCGAGAGGATGACGGTGACGACGATCGCCGCGGTGACGATCAGCGCGGGAATGCGGGCGGGGTTGTGACGGGACGGCGAAGGGGATGTCGGCTTGATCGGCGCCGGAGCCGGCGCGGGAGGCGGCGGAGACACGGGAGGCTGGTCGCTGACCCCCATCGGTTCATCCTTCTTCCGAGGCAACGCAGCGCCGACTGTATTTTATCGGCGCGGCGCCGACTGTATTTTATCGGCGCGGCGCCGACAACAAGATCGGGCGGCGGGCCTCGCGGACCAGGAGAAGGGCAAGGGCGGCGATCGGCATGGCGAGGCACCAGAAGCCGGTCAGCGTATAGCCGACGGCGCCGAGCAGGGCGCCGCCGGTGAAAGCGAGCACGGCCGGCGCCATCTTGGCCAGGCGCGCGCGGTGCCCGGGCTCGGCATGGCCGAGCACGAGATCAGCGAGGTCGATCACGAGCTGGGTGACGTTGCCGGTCATCACCGTGGTCGGCGCATGGCCGGCGAAGAGCGTGCGCGACAGCGTGTTCTGGATCGCCATCGCGGCGACGCCGAGCATGCCGGCGGCGATCGCCAGCGGTGCGTCGCCATCCGAGATCGGCGTCGCGGCGATGCCGGCCGCCATGAAGCCGGCGAGCAGGAGGAGCTGGAGGCCGAGCAGCGGGACCGCGGGGTTCTTCCCCCTGCCCTGCAGCGCCAAGGTGGCCGCGCGGCAGAGCACGACCGCGAGCATGAAGACCGGCAGCGCCAGGAGCTTGGCGGCCAGGCCGCCGCGATAGTCGGCGATGGCCGCGCCGATCAGCACCAGGTTGCCGGTGACGTGGGCGGTGAAGAGGCCGAACAGCGCCACGAAGCCGCAGGTATCGACGAAGCCGGCGATCAGCGCCTGCACGGCGCCCTCGACGATGACGGCGCGGTCGCTGGAGGACGGCGTAGCGGGCGGCGTCATGGGCGGTGCGGACGCCGCAATTCCGCATCGACGGCGGCGAGCGCCAGGCCGCCGATCAGGCCGATATGCTCCAGGAAGGTGTTCAAGGTGCGGAAGTGCTCGGCCGGATCGCCGATGGTCCAGAAGCGATGGGCGATCAGCGTCGCCAGGGCGGTGAAGACGCCGAGCGCGCCGGCGGCGAGCCAGACGAAGCGGCCGACGACCAGCAGGACCGAGCCGCCGAGCTCGACGGCGATGGTCGCGGCCACCACCAGCGGCGCGGGTTCGAGGCCGAAATGCCGTGCCTCGTCCAACGCGGCGGGAAAGTCCGCGAGCTTGGCGATGCCGCCCCACCAATAGGCGGCGGTCAGCGCGAGCCGCGCCGCAACGCCGAAGACCGGTGCGCGCAGGAGCAGCGCGACCGGCCGCGGCGCCGCGTCGAGCGCCATCTCAGACCGCCCAGCACGCACAGCCGAGCACGCCCCAGAAATCCTTGAAATCGGAGGCCGGCACATTGGGGCGCCACGCCCGGGCATGGTCGTGGCCATGCACCGCGCAGGCATGATCGCAGCCGCAGGCGGCGGCGGCGGTACGGCGCACGGCGCCGGCCGCCGCCTTCTCGTCGGCCCAGGCGCCGTAGCCGCCATAGGCGCGGACCGGCGACCAGTCCGGCATGGCGGGCGGCGGCGGCGCGTCGAGCGATGCGAAATCGCCCTTGGCGTAGACGATCCTGCCGCCGACCAGCGTGAGATCGGCGGTCGTGTCGGCGATCTCGTCCTCCGCACAGGAGAAGTAGTCGCGGTCGGGGACGATGAGGTCGGCAAGCTGTCCCGCTTCGATGCGGCCCTTCCGGCCCTCCTCGTTGGAGAACCAGGTGACGTTCTCGGTCCACATGCGCAGCGCGGTCTCGCGGTCCAGGCAGTTGGCGCGGGGATAGAGCTTCAGGCCGGCGACGGTCCTGCCGGTGACCAGCCAGGCCAGCGAGACCCAGGGATTGTAGGACGCGACGCGCGTCGCATCGGTGCCGGCGGAGACCTTCAGGCCCTTCGACAGCATCCCGGCGACGGGCGGCGTCGCCTCGGCGGCACGGGCGCCGTAGCGCTCGACGAAATACTCGCCCTGATAGGCCATGCGGTGCTGGATCGCGATGCCGCCGCCCAGGGCCGCGATCCGGTCCATCGAGCGCTCGGAGACGGTCTCGGCATGGTCGAAGAACCAGTTGAGGCCTTTCAGCGGAATGTCGCGGTCGACCTTCTCGAAGACGTCGAGGGCGCGGGCGATGGTCTCGTCATAGGTCGAGTGCAGGCGCCAGGGCCAGCGGTTCTCGGCGAGGATGCGCACCACGGTCTCGAGCTCGCCCTCCATCTCCGGCGGCATGTCGGGACGCGGCTGGCGGAAATCCTCGAAATCGGCGGCGGAGAAGACCAGCATCTCGCCGCCGCCATTGTGCCGGAAGTAGTCGTCGCCCTGCTTGTATTTCGAGGTCCGGGTCCAGTTCAGGAAGTCCTCCTTCTCGCCCTTCGGCTTCTGGGTGAAGAGGTTGTAGGCGAGGCGGATGGTGAGCTGGCCCGCGTCGGAGAGCTTCTGGATGACGGCATAGTCTTCCGGATAGTTCTGGAAGCCGCCGCCGGCATCGATCGCCCCGGTGACGCCCAGGCGGTTGAGCTCGCGCATGAAATGGCGGGTCGAGTTGACCTGGTAGTCGAAGGGCAGCTTCGGCCCCTTGGCCAGGGTGGCGTAGAGGATGCCGGCATTGGGCTTGGCCAGCAGCAGGCCGGTGGGATTGCCGGCGGCATCGCGGGTGATCTCGCCGCCGGGCGGGTTCGGCGTGTCCCGGGTATAGCCGACCACGCGCAAGGCGGCGGCGTTGAGCATCGCCCGGTCGTAGAGATGCAGGATGAAGACCGGCGTGTCGGGGGCGGCCTGGTTGATCTCGTCGATGGTGGGCAGGCGCTTCTCGGCGAACTGATGCTCGGTGAAGCCGCCGACCACGCGGACCCATTGCGGCGGCGGGGTGATCTTGACCTGGGCCTTCAGCATCGCCATCGCATCGGCCAGCGAGCGCACGCCGTCCCAGCGCAGCTCCATGTTGAAGTTCAATCCGCCGCGGATGATGTGGAGATGGTTGTCGATCAGGCCGGGCAGCGCGCGCCGGCCCTTGACGTCGATGCGCCGCGTCTTCGGACCGGCGAGCGCCTCGATCTCCCGCTCCCCGCCGACGGCGAGGAAGCGGCCGTCGGCGATGGCGACGGCGCTCGCTTGCGGCATCGCCCGGTTGAGGGTGGTGAACTTGCCGTTGGCGAGGATGAGATCGGCGGCGGGCATGGTGATTCTCCGTTCTATGCGGCGGCAGCGAGCGACCCCTCACCCAACTGCGGGTCTATCCGACCGTTTCATCCTTCTTCGCGGACTCGCCGGTCGGCAGGCTGCCCAGCACGTGGGGCACGCATTCCCGCTTCAGCCAGCTCGCGTTCACCGGCTCCGGGGAGAGCAGCCGCTTGGCGATGGGCACGATCTGCTCGCCGGCGAGCATGCCGAGCAGGCCGACCAGCGCGATCACCGGCGGCGCCGGCGAGCGCACGTTCAACAGGCTGTAGACGACGCCGACCAGGAGGCCGGCGCCGAGCGAGATCAGATAGGACTGCATCACTGCGCCGCCTTGGCGGCCGCCGGCTTGGGCGCCAATGCCTCGTGCTGGTTCTTGGTGCGCTGCGGCGCCTTGTGGACCATCGTATAGGCGTAATCGACGCCCATGCCGTAGGCGCCGGAATGCTCCTTCACCAGGCCGGTCACGGCGTCGTAGGTCTCCTTGCGGGCCCAGTCGCGCTGCCATTCCAGCAGCACCTGCTGCCAGGTCATCGGCACGACGCCCGCCTGGATCATGCGCAGCATGGCGTAGTCGTGCGCCTCCTTCGAGGTGCCGCCCGAGGCGTCGGCCACCATGTAGATCTCGTATCCGCCTTCCAGCATGGCGCACAGCGCAAACGTCGTGTTGCAGACCTCGGTCCAGAGGCCGGAAACCACTACCTTCTTGCGGCCGTTCGCCTTCAAGGCGTCGCGCACCTTCTGGTCGTCCCAGGAGTTCATCGACGTGCGTTCCAGGAGCTTCGCATCCGGGAAGACGTCGAGCAGCTCCGGATAGGTGTAGCCGGAGAAGCCCTGGGTCTCGACCGTGGTGATGGTGGTCGGGATCTTGAAGATCTTCGCCGCCTTGGCGAGGCCGACCACGTTGTTCTTCAGGGTCTGGCGGTCGATCGACTGCACGCCGAAGGCCATCTGCGGCTGGTGGTCGATGAAGATCAACTGCGAGTTCTGCGGCGTCAGGACTTCGAGCTTTTCGTTGGACATGGTGATTCTCCCATCCCAGTTGGATCAGGCCTTGATGAAAGCGAGCAGGTCGTCGTTGATGGTCGCGGCCTCGGTCGTCGGCATGCCGTGCGGGAAGCCCTTGTAGGTCTTGAGCTGCCCGTTCTTGAGCAGCTTTGCCGAGAGCGGCGCGCTGTCGGCAAAGGGCACGATCTGGTCGTCGTCGCCGTGCATCACCAGAACCGGCAGGTTGACCTTCTTCAGGTCCTCGGTGAAGTCGGTCTGGGAGAAGGCCACGATCCCGTCGTAATGCGCCTTGGCGCCGCCCATCATCCCCTGCCGCCACCAGTTCCAGATCACGCCCGGCTGCGGCTTGGCGCCCGGCCGGTTGAAGCCGTAGAACGGGCCGGCCGGAACGTCGTAGTAGAACTGCGCGCGGTTGCCGGCGACCTGCGCCTGGAAGCCGTCGAACACCTCCTTCGGCAGGCCGCCGGGATTGGCCGCGGTCCTCACCATCAGCGGCGGCACCGCGGAGATGATCGCCGCCTTGGCCACGCGGCTCTCGCCGTGGCGCGCGATGTAGCGCACCACCTCGCCGCCCCCGGTCGAGTGGCCGACATGCACGGCGTCCTTGAGATCGAGATGCCGCACCACCGCCGCGAGGTCGTCGGCATAATGGTCCATGTCATGGCCGGCTTCGACCTGGGCCGAGCGGCCGTGCCCGCGCCGGTCATGGGCCACGACGCGGAAGCCCCTGCTCAGGAAGAACATCATCTGCGCGTCCCAGTCGTCGGCCGATAGCGGCCAGCCGTGGCTGAACACGATCGGCTGTCCCCTGCCCCAGTCCTTGTAGAAGATCTCGGTCCCGTCCTTGGTGGTGATGGTCGGCATGCGACTGCTCCATGAGGGTGACGGATGAGCGGCGGCGCGAACGCGGATTCACCTGCGCTCGAGCGCCCGCAATATCGAGCGTCTCAGCGCCTCGGGGTCGGGCGGCTTCGCCACGACGTCGGCGATGCCGATGCGCAGCGCGCGCCGCCGCAGGTCGGGATCCGGAAAGGCCGTGATCAGGATGGTCGGAATCATCGTGCCCCTGTCCACCATCCGCGAGTAGAGCTCCAGCCCCGTGATACCCGGCATCCGCATGTCGGCGATCAGGCAGCGGCTCCGCTCGACCGCGTCCGAGCGCAGGAACTCCTCGGCGCCCGAGAACCCGGCGACCGCGAAGTCGAAGGAGCGCACCAGACCCAGAAGGGCGGCCCTGGCATGCGCGTCGTCGTCCACGATCGATACGAGTGGATCGAAGCCGCTCACGCCAACTCGCACCTCCCGGCGACACGCCGGAACTATGCGAAGGCTGGGTCGGGCCGACAACTATACTTTGGTTTCCTCCCGCGCCGGGTCGGGCGGCGGGACGGCTCCGTCGGCCGCGAGCCGGTCGGCGAAGCGCACCAGATCGACCACCGACGCGGCGGCCATCTTCTGCATCACCTGGCCGCGGTGCAGCTTGATGGTGATCTCGCTGAGGCCGAGGTCGAAGGCGATCTGCTTGTTGAGACGGCCGGACACCACGCCCGCCATGACCTGGCGCTCGCGGGCGGTCAGCAGCATATAGCGCTCCCGCAGGCTCGCCGTCGCCGCGGCCTCGCGGCGGCGGCGGCGGTCGAGCGCGAGGCCCTCCTCGACCGCGCGCAGCAGGTCGGCGTCGCTGAACGGCTTGGCCAGGAACTCGACGGCGCCGGCCTTCATCGCGGCGACCGACATGGGGATGTCGCCATGCCCGCTGATGAAGACGATCGGCAGCCGGATGCCAAGGCCGCCGAGGCGGCGCTGGAACTCCAGCCCGCTCTCGCCCGGCATCCTGACGTCGAGCACGAGGCAGCCGGCGGCGTCGCGCCCGGCGGCCTCGAGGAAGGCGCGGGTGGAAGCGTGCGTCGCGACCGGCATGCCGGCCGAGCGGAACAGCGCGTCCAGCGCGCGGCGCATCGCGGCATCGTCGTCGATCACGAAGACCGTGGGCTCCGGGCCTGCCGCGGCGGCTTCGGGCGTCATGCGTCCACGCTCGCCGGCACGGAGAACCGGAAGATGGCGCCGCGCGGCGTGCGATCCATCGCCCAGATGCGGCCGCCGTGGGATTCGACGATCGAGCTGCAGATGGTGAGGCCGAGCCCCATGCCGTGCGGCTTGGTGGAATAGAACGGCTCCAGCACCCGCGCGCCGTCCCCCGGCTTCAGGCCGATGCCGGTGTCCTCGATCGAGACCAGGACCTCGTGCGCGCCTTCCGGGCGCGAGCGAACCGTGAGGACGCGCGAGCGGTCCGGGACCGCGTGCATCGCCTCGAACGCGTTCGCGATCAGGTTCGAGAGCACCTGCTGGAGCTGCACGGCATTGCCGTTGACCGGCGGGAGCCCGCGATCGAGATCGGTCTGGATCGCGATCTGCGCGGCGCGCGCCTCGTCCTCGCTGCGCCGGATCGCCGTCGTGATGATGGCGTTGATGTCGAGCGCACCGCGTTCCCGCGCCTCCTTCTGAAAGACCGCGCGGATGCTCTCGATCACCTGTCCGCCGCGCAGCCCGTCCTCGGCGATGCGCTGCAGCGCCGCCCGCGCCTCGTCGAGATTGGGCGTCTGCCGGCCCAGCCAGCGCAGCGCCGCGTTGGCATTGGTGACCGCGCTGGCCAGCGGCTGGTTGAGCTCGTGGGCGATCGAGGCGGACAGGGCCTCCATGGTGGCGAGCCGGGTCGCCCGGGCGCGGCTCTCCGCCGCGACCGAGTGGATCAGCCGGGCATAGACCGCCGCCATGCTGGCCAGCAGCACCACCAGCACCGTGCCGGCGGAGGCGAGGCCGTAGAGGCGCCCCGCCCACCAGCCGAGGCTCAGCCGTCCGCCGCTGATGAACGCCATCAGCACGAGCTCGATCATCGACGTGCACATCACGACGACCAGCCACATGTCGAGCACGGCGCGGCGGCGGCGCCAGAGCTGGGCGGCGGCCGCCAGGTAGAGGCCGGTGCTGACCGCCGCGACGTAGAGCCATCCGGTGGCCGCATCCGCCGCATTGTCCATGAACCGCGGCAGGACGTCGGGTCTTGCGGCGATCAGCCAGACCGTGCCGGACACGACGGCGACCGCGCCGATGACCGCGAGCAGGATCGTCCTGCGGACGCGCCGATGCGGAATGAGGCTCGCCCGGTCCTTGGTGAGGGCGTAGGCGATCACGAAGGCCGGGAACAGGAGGCGGTGCAGCGCGGAGATCGTCGCGGTCGTCTGCAATCCGGCGTCCAGCAGGCCTTCGTCCGAGAACACGCCCGGGAAGGACAGGGCCCAGGGCACCGAGAGCAGCGCACAGAACAGGTAGCCGACCGCGAGCAGCAGGACGGATGGCTTGCGGCATGCATCGAACATGGCGAACAGCATGGCCGCCGTCGTCAGCTCGACGATGAGATAGGCCGCGGCATAGGCCGGGAGCGCCGGCTGGGTGCCGGGCAACGGCACGCGGGCGTAGGGCGCGGTGACGGCCAGCGCGACCAGCATGGCCGCGACCACCGCACCGGCAAGCCGGAGTTGATTCCGCTCGATCGGCATCTCGGAGAGCAGGAACCCGCCGCCGACCGCATCCTCCTCCCCGAGGAGAGGTCGTTCCGCAAGCAGAGACCGCTTCTCTTCGCCGGCGAAAGCCATGGGCCGTCTTCTCTCGAAACGGATGAGCTGCTCTTGCGCCGGATTATGTTCACAGCCTGCCGGAGCAGGCCAGAACAAATCGACGGCGCCCGGCGGCGCCCCGCTTCACCGCGCCCGCTGCAACGTCGCCATGAAGATGCCCGGCATGCCGATGCTGAGCGTGTCGCCGTCCAGGCTGATGGTGCGGGTCTGGGCCGTCGCGACGTCGTGCGCGCCGTTGCCGGATTCGACGGCGACGATCAGCATGCCGCCATCGACCTTGAACGTGCCGAAATAGGCCATGAAGGAGTCCGCCACCTCTCGGGGCGAGACGCCCCGCCCCGGGCTCTTGCTGAGCTGGATGAAGATGCGGCCCGCGGCGTCGAAGATGGCGTAGCCGACGGGATTGTCGCCCAGCGGCCGGTGCTCGCGGCCGTCCCGGCTCCACTCGCTGAAGCCGGTGACGCGCCAGGTGCCGACAAGGTCGTGCGCAGTGGGCATGATGCGCTCCGTCCTGCCCTGAATCGTCGAGCCCGGGGAACGACGAATGGAGACTAGGCCCGCATCCGCTTGCCTTCGGGATCGAACAGCGGGTCGGTGATGATGGTGGCCTTGCGGTTGTCGCCGATGATCTCGATCTCGAAGGCGCCCTTGCCGAGATCGGCGGCGAGCTCCTTCGGCACGTAGCCCTGGGCGATCGACTTGTCGACGTAATGCGCGTAGCCGCCGGAGGTGACCCAGCCGACCACCTTGCCGCCGTGCCAGATCGGCTCGTCGCCGAGCACGTCGCAATCGGCGGCGTCCACCACCATGGAGACGCGGCGCAGCTTGCCCCCGCTCCGCTTCTCTTCCATCGCCGCCTCGCGGCCGATGAAGTCGTTCTTGCCGAGATCGATGAAGCGGTCGAGGCCGGCCTCGAAACCGCCATAGATCGGCCGGAGCTCGCGGAACCAGGTGGGGAAGTTCTTCTCCAGGCGCATCGACAAGAGCGCGCGCATGCCGAAGTTGACGATGCCGTGCGGCTTGCCGGCCTTCATGATCTCCTGGTAGAGGCGGCGCTGGTATTCCGGCGCCACCCAGATCTCGTAGCCGAGATCGCCGGTATAGGTGACGCGGTTGATCAGGGTCGGCGTGTTGGCGATGTCCATGGAACGATGGTCCATGAACTTGAAGCCGGCATTGGAGACGTCCTCGTCGGTCAGCGCCTGCAGCACGTCGCGCGACTTCGGCCCGGCGATCGAGAGGCCGACCAGGTTCATGTCGTAGCGATGGACCCTGACCGAGCCGTCGGCGGGCAGATGCTGCTCGAACCAGCGCATGTGATATTTCTGCGCCTGGCTGGAGCCCCACATGTAGAAGAGCTCGTCGCCCGCTTTCGCGATGGTGAAGTCGCCGATCAGCATGCCCTTGGGGTTCAGCATCGGCGTCAGGATCATGCGCCCGGTCCTGGGCATCTTGTTGGTCATCAGGCGCGAGAGGAAGCTCTCGGCGCCCGGGCCGCTGAACCGGTACTTGGCGAAGTTGGCGATCTCGGTGACGCCGACGCCGTTGCGCGTGCCCAGGACTTCCGCCTTCACATGCGGGAAGTCGTTGGAGCGGTGGAACGACACGATGTCCTTCGGCTCGACGCCCTTGGGCGCGAACCAGAGCGGGGTCTCCAGGCCCCAGGAATCGCCCATCACGGCACCCTGGGAGATCATGATGTCGTAGAGCGCGGTGGTCTGCTGCGGGCGCGCCGCCGGCAGCTCCTCGTTGGGGAAGCGGATCGAGAAGCGGCGGGCGTAGTTCTCGCGCACCTTCTCGTTGGTGTAGGAGCGGGTCGCCCATTCGCCGAAGCGGGCGATGTCCATCGCCCAGACGTCGAAGCCGGGGTCGCCGGTCACCATCCACTGCGACAGCGCCAGGCCGACGCCGCCGCCCTGGCTGAAGCCGGCCATCACGGCACAGGCGCACCAGAAGTTCCTGAGGCCCTGGACCGGGCCGACCAGCGGGTTGCCGTCGGGCGAGAAGGTGAAGGGGCCGTTGATGACGCGCTTGATGCCGGCATGCTCCAGCGCCGGGAAGTGCTTGTAGCCGAGCTCCAGGTTCGGCGCGATGCGGTCGAGATCGGGCTGCAGCAGCTCCTGGCCGAAGCTCCACGGCGTCTGCCGCGGCTGCCACGGCACGCAGGCCTTCTCGTAGGTGCCGAGCACCATGCCCTGGCGCTCCTGGCGCATGTAGATCTCGGACTTGAAGTCGATGATGTGCGGCAGCTCCTTGCCGCGCTCCTTGTTGTAGGAGATGACCTCCTGCATGTCCTCGGTCACGAGGTACATGTGCTCCATGGCGAGCACCGGCAGCTCGAGGCCGACCATGCGCCCGACTTCGCGGGCCCAGAGGCCGCCGCAATTGACGACATGCTCGGCGTGGATGTTGCCCTGCTCGGTGATCACGTCCCAGGTGCCGTCTTTGCGGGCCTTGAGGTCGGTGACGCGGCAGGACTGGTAGATCTCGGCGCCGGCGATGCGCGCGGACTTGGCATAGGCGTTGGTGGTGCCGTTGGGATCGAGGTTGCCGTCGGCCGCGTCGAGCATGCCGCCGACGAAATACTTCTCCTCCAGCAGCGGGTGCAGCTTCTTCGCCTCGGCCATGGTCAGCATCTCGGTCTCCAGGCCGAGATAGCGGGCGCGGGCATGGGCCATCTTCAGCCATTCCAGCCGCTCCGGGCTGTCGGCCAGGATCAGGCCGCCGGAACGGTGCAGCCCGCAGCTCTCGCCGGAGATCTTCTCCAGCTCGTTATAGAGGCCGATCGTGTAGCCCTGGAGCTTGGCGACATTGGGGTCGCCGTTGAGCGTGTGGAAGCCGCCGGCGGCATGCCAGGTCGAGCCCGAGGTCAGGCGGTCGCGCTCGACCAGGACCACGTCTTTCCAGCCCGCCTTGGTCAGGTGATAGAGGACGGAGCAGCCGACGACACCGCCGCCGATGACGACAACACGGGCATGATTCTTCATTTGGAATAAATCCCTGGAAATAGAGCGCGGACCGGCGTTCGGCGCCGATTTGGCTGCCGAAGCTAAAGGGGCGGCGCTGGGGCTGCCAATGCGTTTTTGGGTGGGATCGGGGGGCGAAGGGTCATTGCGGTCAGGCCTCGGGCTGCGGCAGGACCCGCACCCCTGCCCTCTCCCGCCGCCCGGGGCGCTTCTTGATTGTTTCGGGAGGATTTACAGTTTTCCTACCACAGGCCGAATTGTTTCCCGGTCCGAACGGCGCAAATCTGCTGGCATCCACGAACCCCGAGGAGGCTCTCATGTCCGACACCGCCGTTTCGACCGACCTTTCGGGCGCCAAGCCCCTGGTCCCGGTCTTCGCCACCATCCAGAACGCCTTCCGCCCCGTCGCCGACGTGGGGGTCCGCGTCGCGACCGGCCTCTTCCTGGTGCCGCATGGCGCGCAGAAGCTGTTCGGCTGGTTCGGCGGCTACGGGCCCGAGGCGACCGGACAGTTCTTCGCCACGAAGCTCGGCCTGCCCGCCTCCTTCGCGGTGCTGGCCGGCGTCATCGAGTTCTTCGGCGGCCTGGCGCTCGCCCTCGGCCTGCTGACGCGGCCCGCCGCGGCGCTGGTCACCGGACTGATGGCGGTGGCGATCGTGTCGGTGCATCTGCCGAACGGGTTCTTCGCCATGAACGGCGGCTACGAATACCCGCTGCTCTGGGGCATCCTCGCCCTCTCCTACGTGGTCAAGGGCGGCGGCCGGTACTCGCTCGACGCGAAGATCGGGCGGGAGATCTAGCGATCTCGCATTCGGTCGTCGTCCGACGGCCGGGCCTCGGCGTGACGGCGGAGCCCGGATCTAGCGACGGCGCGTTGATCTCGGCACCTTGTCCGGCCATGATGCGGGACCGCAATCCAATGCAGTCCGCATCATGGCCGATCTCGATCTGTGCTACACGCCCGCCGTCGAGCTCGCCGCGCGCATCCGCGCCGGCGACCTCTCCCCCGTCACCGTGGTCGAGAACGCGCTGGACCGGATCGGATCGGTCAACGCCAAGCTCAACTGCTTCTGCTTCGTCTATCCGGAGGAATCGCTGGAGCTCGCCCGGGAGCTGGAAGCCGAGGCGAGGATCGGCACCTTCCGCGGGCCGATGCACGGCGTGCCCTTCGCCATCAAGGACCTGACGCCGACCAAGGGCAAGCGCACCACGCTCGGCTCCTACGCCTACGAGCATTGGGTGCCGGACCATGACGCGCCGATCGTCGAGGCGCTCAAGAGCGCCGGAGGCATCATGATCGGCAAGACCACGACGCCGGAATTCGCCTATTCGAGCTTCACCGAGAGCCCGCTCTGGGGCATCACGCGCAACCCGTGGAATCCCGAGCGCTGCGCCGGCGGCTCGTCGGGCGGGTCGGGCGTCGCCGTCGCGACCGGCTGCGTGCCCTTTGCGGAAGGCTCCGACATGGGCGGCTCGGTCAGGATCCCGGCCAGCTTCTGCGGCACGCTGGGATTGAAGCCCAGCTTCGGGCGCATCCCGTTCACCATCCTGCCGTCCCAGTTCGACCAGATCTCGCATTTCGGGCCGCTGGCGCGCACGGTCGCCGATCTCTGCCTCTTCATGCAGGTGACCCAGGGACCGGACGAGCGCGACATCCAGACGCTGAAGCCGGCGCTCGACTTCATGCAGGCCAGGCCGAAGGACCTGCACGGCCGGCGCTACGCGTTGTGCCTCGATTTCGGCAACCGCTATTGGCATCCCGAGGTCGAGGCGGCGATCCGGCGCGGCGCGCAGGTGCTGGTCAGCGCCGGCGCGGAGATCGAGGAGGTGTCGCTCTCCTGGAGCCTGGACCAGGACGAGCTCTGGGCCAGGCACTGGGCGGTCTATCTCGCCAGCTTCTTCGGCCACGTGCTGCCGAAATACCGCAAGAAGATGGACCCGCTGGTGGTCAACCTGATCGAGCGCGGCCTCGCCATGTCGGCGGTCGAGTTCAAGCGGTTGGAGTTCGGCCGCACCGAGATGTGGAAGGAGCTGTCGCCGATCCTGCAGCGCTGCGACGGCCTGATCTGCCCGACCATGGCGCAGCCGGCCCCGACCCATGGCCGCAGCGACCAGGATTTCTGGCGCCTGGACGAGCAGGGTCGCTACCTGGCGCTGGACGTGACCTCGGTCTGGAACTTCGTCAGCCAGTGCCCGGCGATCTCCATACCGGCCGGGTTCACGACCGACGGCCTGCCGATCGGATTGCAGGTGATCGGCCGGCGGTTCGAGGATCTGGGGCCGATCGGCGTCGCCGCGATCCTGGAGCAGCGGGCGCCCTGGGCGCAGAAGCGGCCGCCGATTTGAGATTTCGGTAGCCCGCCGCTGCACGCTTGAGCCCTCCCCTCTTCAGGGGAAGGGTTGGGTGGGGCATTCAGCCCGAGCGCTTGAGAACCGGCGCGGCGCTCGGCGATTTGACCCGGTCTCTCCGCCGCGCTAAGTCAGCCCCATTGCACGGGAGTATTGCATGGGCGAGTTGAGAACCGGTGGCCAGGTCCTGGTCGATGCGCTGAAGGGCCACGGCGTCGATATGGCCTTCGCCGTGCCGGGCGAGAGCTACCTGGCGGTG
>DASZSL010000035.1:0-50286 GCA_035548715.1 Dongiaceae bacterium | reverse complement strand
CACCACCCCCGCGCCCTCATGCCCCAGGATCGCCGGGAACGCGCCTTCCGGATCCGCGCCCGACAGCGTGAACCAGTCGGTGTGGCAAAGGCCCGTCGCCTTCACCTCCACCAGCACCTCGCCCGCCTTCGGGCCTTCGAGCTGCACGGTCTCGATCGTCAGCGGCTTGCCGGCCGCATGGGCCACGGCTGCACGGACGTCCATGCCTGTCCTCCCTCAGTCTCGTCTGGTCGCGCAAACCCGGATGGGTTCGCGGAATTTGGCGGAACGAAGCGGCGGCGCGCAAGCGCCTTGCGCGCCGCCGGTCCGGTCAAGCGTGCAGGGTGCCCTTCTGCTTCGCCGTATGGGTGGCGATCAGGTCCATGAGCGCCGGCGAGAGGCAGTCATAGGGCTCCAGCTTCAGTTCCTTCAGGCGGGCGCGCACGGCGTCCATGCCCTTGGGATCGTAGCCGCTCTCGATGATCGAGGAGACGAAGGCCGCGAATTCCGGCGCCGCCCAGCCCTCCTGCCTGGAGAGCTCGGTATGCACGAAGTCGAAGCCGTAGAACGGATGCTGCTTGTTCTCGATCCGGCCGTACATGTGCACGCCGCAGCCGGTGCAGGCATGGCGCTGGATGGCGGCGTTCGGATCGACCACCTTCAGCTTCTGTGCGTTCCTGGTGACCGAGACCTTGTCGCGGCCGACGACGGCGACCTGGCTGAAGGTCGCGCCCTGCGGCTTCCAGCATTTGGTGCAGCCGCAGACGTGGTTGAACGCGGTCTGCGCGCCGATCGTGACCTCGACCGGCTCGCTGGCGCATTTGCAGGTGAGCGTGCCGCCGGAGAATCCCGCCTTCGTCGGCTTGAAGCCGTTATCGACGGCCGGATGAATCGAGACTGCCATTGTCTGTCCTCCCATGGACGTGCTGGTTTTTTTCGAGGCCTTCTTCGCTATATCCGCCGGATTATAGCGGGCGCAGCTTGTAGATTTCCAGCGTGATCGCCTCCGAAAGGCGGCCAACATCCGGCCCGAGCGCCCGCAACGCAATGATCGGCGTCACAAGGCGGCGGATGAAATCATGGCGCGCCCGGAGGGCCGGCGGCACCGAACGTTTCGTGACGGCGAAGGCCTCGACCGCGATCAGCCCCAGCACCGCCAGGCAGCCGTCGAAGCTGCGCCCGGCGACGTTCTCCTTCTGCCAGGCGATGAAGGTGGTGGCGCCGACGTCGTTCTGCCCGAAGCCGCCGCTCTCCGCGCCGGGGAGGAAGGTGCGCTGCGCCGCATGCCGCGCCCGCTCGCCCAGGCCGACCGCCACCATCGGCAGCGGAATGAGCTCGCGGGGATCGTCGGCGCCGTCGCGCAGATAGTCGGGCAGCAGCGAGACCCTGCCGTCCAGCAGCTTCGCCGCCTCGCGGTCGGCCAGGGTGCACAGATCGGCCCAGCTTGCGGCGAGATCGTCGAGCGCCGGCGTCGCCATGCTGTTCTGGTAGCCGCCGTTGCTCAAGACGCGGCCGTTGGGGAAGCGCGCATCGTCGTTCCCCGGCATGCCCGGCGCGATATAGACCGGATTGTCGGTAACCGAGCCGAGGGAGACGGTCGCCGCGTGCACCGCCGCGTCGCGGGCGCGGATCGCGCGGCCGAGGATGCGCGGCACGATGCGGAAGCTGACCGGCGCCTGATAGGGCCGGCGCTGGTCGACGCCGCCCGCCATCAACGTCCGCATCGCCTGCAGCGCCTCGGTCTCGGCGGCGTCGTTCCACAGGCCGTCGAGCGCCGCGTCATAGGCCTCGCGCGGCGCCTTGAAGGCCTCGGCGGCGAGGGCGAAGATCTCCTTGGCGATCTCGATCCGCCGGCGCGCCGCCAGCGCCGCATCGGCGATCAGCGCCGCCGAGCACGGGCTGCCGTTGATGAGCGCCAGATGCTCCTTCTCCTCCAGCCCGACCCTGGCACCGAGCTCCGCGAAGAGACTCCCCAAAGCCAGGATCTCGCCCGCCCCGCTGTTGCCGAGCGACGGCACTTCCGGCAGCGAGCCCTCGCTCAGCATGCCGGCGACCGCCTCCGCCAGCTTCGGGCGCGCCGCGGCATGGCCCTCGATGAAGTTCGCCAGCCGCGCCAGCACGAAGCCGCGGGTGACGCGCTTGGGGAAAGGCTCGCCGAAGGTGACCGCGGTGCCGTGATTGGGGATGGCCGCGTGCGCCTTGCGCTGCTCCGGCTCAAGGCGCGTGCCGGCGCGCCCGCCATAGCCCGAGGTCACGCCGTAGACGGTGACCGCCGGATCCTCGATCAGCCGCAGGAAGGCCGCGCGCGCCGACGCCATGCGGTCGAGCGCCGCGGGCGCGAGCGCCACTCCGTCGCCGTGCCAGGCGACGGCTTCGAAGGCTTGCAGCGTGATGTCGCTGCGCCGGGCGAGGGTGATCATGGGCCGGCGGCGGCTATTGCTCGGAGCCCGGGTCCATGGCCGCGAAGACCACCCAGAACACGATGGCAAAGACCAGCAGCGCCGCGGGATAGATGATCAGGCTGGAATAGAGGCCGCCCGCCAGGCCGCCTTCGCCCGCGATGCCGCTGCCTGCGATTCCCCACAGGGTGCCCCCGCCGGCGGCCAGACCCAGCAAGCCCGCCACGAAGTAGCGCAAGCCTCTCATCGATCGCTCCCCACGGACTCCGGCGGCGCTTCCGTCCGCCGCCGGCGATGATAGGGCCAACCCGCTGATCGGACAAGGGAAACAGCCCGGCCGGTGCCCGATGCAAGGGCCGCCGACAGCCCGGCGGCGGCAGGCCCGGGCTCAATAGCGCTCGACCTTGTATCCCTTGGCCTTCAGCAGTTCCGGCACGCCGCCCTTGCCGATCAGGTGACCGGCGCCGACGGCGATGAAATAGGTCCCCGGCGTCTTCAGGAGGTCGGCGATCTTCGGCACCCAGGCGGCGTTGCGCCGGGTGATGATGACGTCGAACATCTCCGGCGAGTCCGTGCGCATCCGCTGGAAGCCGGCGGCGCCGAGGCCCCGGGTGTCGCCGGCCAGCCAGGCCGCCGAGAGCGCATCGAGCTCGCCGCCGCCGGCGGTACCGCCGCGCAGCTCATGCAGCGTGTCGACCAGCATGGCGAGCTCGACCTCCGGCGACAGATGCGCGAGGAAGCCGAGCTGCTCGGCCGGGGTCTCGAAGGTCTTCACCGTCTTGCCCGCCTGCTTGGCATCGGTCTCCAGCGCGCGGTCGACGCCGTTCATCGGGTCGTAGCCGCTGTCGCCGAGCATCTCGCCGGTCAGCAGCAGGGTCGCGAACCAGGGGCGCGCGAACCGCACCTTGGCCTCGCTCAGGCCCCGCCCGGCCACGATCCTGAGGAACTGCGCGTATTCGTCCGGCTTCAGCTTCTCGGACAGCGGGTGGCGGCTGTCGGTGCCGAAGTTCAGGATATAGGTGCCGGCGATCGCCGGATCCTCCTGGATGTCGGCTTCCATCCAGTATTCGACGCTCGCCTTGAACGCGCTCTCGAGCTTCTCCGAGCGCCAATCGACGCCGGGCTTCAGCGCGTGGATCGTGCCCAGCAGGTAGACCGTGCTGTCCGCGCCCTTCACCACCCACATCGCCGGATCGGCGAGCGCACCCGCCGGAACGCCCAGCAGCAGAAGCAGGGCGGCGAGCAAGCGCCTCATCGCGCCGCTTCCACCGAGAGGCGGCGGATCTCGGGCCTGACCGCCGCCTTCTGCCGGCTGCGGAAGCTGGCGCGGAAGGCGCGCGGCGTCTGCTTGAACTGGGCGCGGAAGGCGCGGCTGAACACCGCCGGATAGGAGAAGCCGCAGGCGACCGCCACGTCCTTGATGCTGAATTCCTCGTAGAACAGGATGTTGCGCGCCGCCTGCAGCCGGATGCGGAGATAGAGCCGCATCGGCGTCTCGCCGAAGCTGCGCCGGCATTCGCGCACGATGGTGCGGCTGGAGACGCCGAGCTTCGCGGCGATGCCGTCGAGATCGAGCGGGAAGTCGAGATGGCTCTCCATCACCGCGACGATGCGGTCGGAGAGCGATTTCTTGGCGCCCGCGGAATCGCCCAGGCGCTGGGTCGCCTGCGCCGGCCGCGGCGTGTGCACCAGCGCGTCGGCGACCTCGTTGGCCAGAGCCGCGCCATAGGTGCGGCCGATCAGATCGAGCATCATGTCGAGCGTGGCGACGCCGCCCGCGCAGGCGAGCCGCTTGCCGTCGATCAGGTAGAGCTGGTTCCTGGTCTCGATCTCGGGGAAGCGCTCGCGGAAGGTCGGCGTCGCCTCCCAATGCAGCACGGTCTCGCGCTCGCCGATCAGCCCCGCCTGCGCCAGCGCGAAAGCGCCGGTATCGACGCCGCCCACGCTGCCGCCGAACCGTGCGGCGGCGCGGAGCTGGTTCAAGAGCTTCGCCGAATTGCGCTGGGTCGGCAGGTTGCCCTCGAACAGCAGCGTGTAGGTCGCGCGCGGCATGGCGGCGAAGTCGCAGTCGGCCTGCATCCACATGCCGCTCGACGCGCGCACCGGCTGGCCGTCCTCCGAGACGATGCGCCAGGTGAAGAGCTCGCGCCCGCTGTTCTGGTTGGCGATGCGCAAGGCCTCGGTCGCGAGGACCAGCGCGTTGATCGGAAATTCCGGCTGCAGGATCAGGTTGAACGATGGCAGCTCGGCATCCTTGTCGGTCGGCATGATCCCCTTCCCGTCCGGCCTTCCGGCCTTGTCCGTCATCGTCAAGTATCGGTCACTTAAAATCAATATCCGAGACGGGGTGGGGAACAGTATGACGGCGTGCTGGCGCGTGCCCTCAAGTCCCGAAGAGACGGGTGCCGCCGCGAAACAACGAACGAACACCGCCGGCCGGACGCGCCGCGAAATCCCTTCGACCATGGGATTTCGCGAAGGGGGAGTTGCGCGCCCGCGCCGGCGGGGAGCGAAAACAGGAAAGAGGAGTGCGGGAGATGAAGAGAATGCGCGGGATCGTGTTGAGCGTCGGCCTGGCGGCGGCCGGGCTCGGCCTCGCGGCGAGCGTCGCGGCGGCGGATGACGACGTGCGGCTGCGGCTCAACTGGATGTATTACGGCTCCCATGCCGGCTTCGCCTTCGGCAAGGACAAGGGCTACTACAAGGATCAGGGCATCAACCTCGACATCCGGTCCGGCAACGGCTCGGGCTCCGCGCATCGCCTGGTCGCCAACGGCGACAGCACGTTCGACTACGGCTCCTGCGCCTCGATGGTGAACCTCGCCGCCCAGGGCGCGCCGCTGGTCTCGGTCGCGGTCATCGACGCCATGGGCACCGACGCGATCCTGGTGCGGCCGGAAACCGGCATCAAGGACATCAAGGACCTGAAGGGCAAGAAGCTGCTCACCACGGCCAATGCCGGCGTCAACACCTTCTTCCCGCTGGCGCTGAAGAATGCGGGCCTCAGCGAGGGCGACGTGCAGATCATCAACGTGCCGGAGGGCGCGCTGGTCTCCTCCTACCTGCAGGGCGCCGGCGACACCGTCGGCATGCTGGGCGGCATCGACGACAAGCCGGCGGAGATCGAGGCCAACGGCGGCAAGCCGCCGGTCGCCTTCCCCTATTCCGATTACGGGGTGAACCAGGTCGGCTACTGCATCGCCGCCCGCAAGGACACGATCGAGAAGAACCCGGACCTGGTGAAGCGCTTCGTCGCTGCCACCATCAAGGCCTACAAGGACACCGAGGCCAACCCGCAGGCCGCGATCGATTCGATGGCCGACATCGTCGGCGGCGACATGGCCGACGACAAGGGCAAGGCCCAGGCGCTGGCGGTGCTGAAGGTCACGCTGAGCGTGCTCTATTCCAAGGCCAATACCGGCAAGGTGCTCGGCCTGCACGTCGCCTCGGATTGGGACGACATGCTGAACCTGATGAAGCAGTATAACGGACTGAAGACCGACCAGCCGGCCTCCGCCTTCTACACCAACGACTTCCTGCCGAAGTAGGCGTACTCTGGAGAACTGCCCCGGGGGACCGACGCCCCCGGGGCTTTTTGTCGGGCTCGCGCGATCGATGGTACATTCCGTGCCGTCATCCCGCGGCTGGGCCGCGGGATGACGGCCGAGAAACGGCGGCTTCCAGACAGGCATGCGAACAAGTAAACCATGACCACCGCCGTCGACATCCGTGGCGTGAGCAAGACCTTCGGCAGCGGCGCTGCGGCGGTCCATGCCTTCGGTCCGGCCGATCTCGCGATCGAATCCGGCGAGTTCGTCTCGCTGCTGGGGCCGTCGGGCTGCGGCAAGTCGACTCTGATGCTGATGATCGCCGGGCTGCTGCCGCCGAGCGACGGCGAGATCCACGTCAACCATGCGCGCGTCACCAGGCCCCGCACCGACATCGGCATCATGTTCCAGGACAACACCCTGGTGCCGTGGCGCCATGTGCAGGGCAACATCGCGCTGCAGCTCGAGCTGCGCGGGCTCGACCCCAATGTCTATCGGGCGAAGATCGCCGACCTGCTGAAATCGGTGCGGCTCGACGGTTTCGAACGCCGCATGCCCTACGAGCTCTCCGGCGGCATGCAGCAGCGTGCGGCCTTCTGCCAAGCGCTGGTGCACGAGCCGCAGACCGTGCTGCTCGACGAGCCCCTGGGCAAGCTCGACGCCATGACGCGGGAGAGCATCCGCACCGACCTGCAGGCGCTCTGGATGCAGAAGCGCCCGACCGTCGTCTTCGTCACCCATTCCATCGAGGAGGCCGTGCAGCTCTCCAGCCGGGTCTGCGTGGTGACGCCGCGCCCCGGCCGCATCGACCGCGTGATCGAGATCGACCTGCCATGGCCGCGCGATCTCGACGTGAAACGCAGCGCCAAGTTCGCCGGCTATGTCGCCGACATCCAGGGGATCTTCCATGGCTTCGGCATCCTCTGACCGCACCGCGCCGGCCTCGCACCCGCGGCTGGGACCCGCCTGGTTCGACAGCCTGGCGCGCTGGGTCGCGCAGTCCTGGATGCTGATCGCCTTCTTCGTCTGCTTCTTCCTGTTCTGGGAGAAGTCGGTCGACTGGTTCCACATCCCGCCCTACATCCTCAACAAGCCGAGCGAGATCGTCGAGGCGAGCTGGGTCGATATCGACCGGCTGCTGCCCTATACCGGCATCACCGCGCTCGAAGCCGCCATCGGCTATGTGGTCGCGATCGTCGTCGCCGTGCCGCTCGGCCTCGCAATCGCCTTCTCGAGCATCCTCCGGCGGACGATCTATCCGTTCTTCGTCTCGCTGGAGATGACGCCGAAGATCGCCTTCGCGCCGATCTTCATCTCCTGGCTCGGCTTCGGCCTGCTGCCCAAGGTGATCATCGTCTTTCTCGTATGCTTCTTCCCGATCGTCTTGAACGCGATCCTGGCCTTCAGCTCGCTGTCGGAGGAGCTGGAACGCTTCTGCCGCTCGACCGGGGCGAATTGGTCGCGCGTGTTCTGGAAGGTGCGCCTGCCCGCGGCGATGCCGCAATGCTTCGTCGGCTTCAAATACGCGGCCTTGAACGCGACGGTCGGCGCCACGATCGCCGAGTTCATCGGCTCGGACCGGGGCTTGGGCTTCTACATCCAGATCACGACCGGCAACATGCGGCCCGACCTGGCGTTCGGCGGCATCTTCCTGCTGACCTTCCTCGGCCTGACGATGTTCGGCCTCGTCACCCTGGCCGAGCGCCTCCTCATCCCCTGGCACATCTCGGTGCGGCGGAATGGGTGAGCTGGAACGGATGGTCCCGTCGCCCCCTCACCCCCGCCCTCTCCCTCAAGGGGAGAGGGGGGTGATTGACAACTTTATCAAGGAAGCGGCGAGCCAAGCTCAAAGGCCCTCGCCAAGGGAACTGAAATGACCAAGCACACCCCCGCTTCCCTCCGCGCCTTCGCGACAGCGGTGCTCGGCAAGGCCGGCATGCCCGAAGAAGCCGCGCTGGCGACGGCGCGCGGGCTGGTCGAGGCCGATCTCTACGGCCACACCACCCACGGGCTGCAACTCCTCGCCGACTATGTCGAGGAGATCGAGAATGGCACCATGGCGGTCGACGGAAGGCCGCAGGCGATCGCCGATCATGGCGCCGTCGCCTGCTGGGATGCGCGGCGGCTGCCGGGACTGTGGACCACCTCGCTCGCGGTCACCGAGGCGATCGCGCGAGCCGAGAAATTCGGCATCGGCTGCATCGCGCTCCGGCGCAGCCATCATATCGCCTGCCTCGCCGCCTTTCTGGAGGAGCCGGCACGCGCCGGCTATCTGATCCTCGTGCTCTCCTCCGATCCCGGTGAATCCAAAGTCGCGCCGTTCGGTGGGCTGACGCCGGTCCTGATGCCTGACCCGATCGCGGCCGGCATCCCGCGGCGGCCGGACCCGATCCTGATCGACGTCTCGACCTCGATCACCACCATGGGCATGGTCGGGCGCGCGCGGAACGAGCACCGCCGGCTCGGCGGCAAATGGCTGCAGGATGCCGAGGGCCATGCGACCGACGATCCCAACGTCGTCCCCAAGGGCGGATCGCTGCTGCCGGTCGGCGGCCAGGATCACGGCCACAAGGGGTTCGGGCTCGGCCTGCTGGTCGAGGCGCTGACCCAGGGCCTCGGCGGCTATGGCCGCGCCGACAAGCCGACGGAATGGGGGGCGGCCGTGACGGTGCTCGCCATTGCGCCATCGCGCTTCGCCGGCGCGGACGCGTTCCTGCGGCAGACGGACTTCACCGCCGACCTCTGCCTGGCGGCGAAGCCGCGGGACCCCGCGTCGCCCGTGCGCCTGCCGGGCCAGCTCGCGGTGCAGAAGAAGCGCGCCGCCGAGCGCGACGGCGTGGCGCTCCATCCCGGCATCGGCGAGAAGCTGGCGGCGCTGGCCGCGCGGCTCGGGGTCGCGCCGCTGCCGGCCTGACCGTCTGCCGGATCATTGGGCGGATTATTGGGCGGTCTGCTGGCCGAGCAGCTTCTGCAAGGACTGCGCGGTCTCCAGGTGGTGCTGCAGGGTCGGCAGGGTCTTCTGCGCCAGGGCGGAGGTATCGGCATTGCCCGCCTTCGCCTCGGCCTCGTACTGGGCGATCGCCGCCTGATGGCCTTCGACCATATGCTGGACGAACTCCTGGTCGAAAGCCCGGCCGGTCAGGCCCTGCAGCTTCTCCGCCTCCCGCTTGTCGGCCGCGGCCGGCTCGGCGGGGACCGAGACGCCCATGGACTTCGCCAGGTCCTCGACCGCCGTCAGATGCTTGGAGTGGTCGAGCTCCAGCATGCTGCCGAAGTCCCTGACCGCGCCATTGTCCGATTTCTGCTGCGCGAGCTTGCCCGCGCCGATTTCGGCGATGTCGATCCGGGCCGCGGCCTGGAGAAAGCGGGCCGCGCTGGTCTCCGCCGCCCGTGCCGCGGCGCTGGAGCAGAGCAGGACGACGGCGCCGGCCAGCGCCGCCAGGAGGGCGATGACGGCCACGGGGCGGTTCCCCGCCGCCGCACGGTGATTGGACAGGACATGCATGGCATTCTCCGTTCGCATCCGGGTCCTCACCGGGTGCAAGCGGCGCGGCGGCGCTTCGTTCCGCCCTCCCGGCTCTCGTGCGGCGCCCGGCCGCAATCCCGATCAAGACGCCGGCGCCCGTCTGCGCCAGACTGCCGCCATGAACAGCCAAGCCAACCCGGCCGCCTGCATGCCGCCCCCCGACGCCGATCGCCCGGGGTCCGATCGCCTGGGGTCCGACCGCCTGGGCGCCGATCCCCTGGAGGCGGTGCTGGCGTATATCGAGCGCCGCCTGTTCGCGCCCTTGAGCGTCGGCGAACTGGCCGAGGTCGCGGGCCTCTCGCCCTTCCATTTCTCGCGCATGTTCACCGCGCGGGTGGGCGAGAGCGTCATGGCCCATGTCCGCCGCCAGCGCATGCTGCGCGCCGCGGCGCGGCTCGGCGACAATCCCGGCGCCGCGGTCGATGCCGGCGCGCCGGCGCTGATCGACCTCGCCTTCGATTGCGGCTTCGAATCCCAGGAAGCCTTCACCCGCGCCTTCAAGCAGGTCTTCGGCGTGACGCCGGGCCGTTTCCGGCGCGATCCTGCCCGCCAGCAATCCGCAGCCCGGGAGTATGCCATGAGCCAGACCGCCGCCCCGAAGCCCAACGTCGCCCTGCTCGACGGCGTCACCAGGAAGGACGCCTTCGTGGTCGCCGGAATCTCGGCCCGGATCGGCAGGGACAATGTGGCGGACATCCCCGCGCTCTGGCCCAGGCTGATGCGGCACGTGCCGCTCCAGGGCCAGAGGGGCAAGGTCGGCTACGGCCTCTGCTACGGCGCCGACATGGCGGAAGGCAGCTTCAGCTACATGGCCGCAGTCGAGGTCGAGCCCGGTGCCAGGCCGCCGGCCGAGCTCGCCCTGATGCAGGTCCCGGCCCAGTCCTACCTGGTGTTCCGCATCACCCTCGGCGCCGGCGAGATCCAGCCGCAGATGCAGGCGGCCATGAAGTACATCTTCTCCGAAGGCCTGCCCAAGTCCGGCCGCAAGCCCACCGGCGGCATCGACCTCGAGGTCTATGGCGAGCGCTTCGAGGCCGAGAAGGCCGGCTCGATCCTGGATTTCTACATCCCGGTCGAGGGGTGACGCGCCGGAGCGCCTCCGGGCGCTGCGGCCGCCCCGAGGTCGGACGCCCTTCCTTGCGCGCGCCCCGGCCCCGTGACACCATCGGGGCCGATTCCAGGGACCGCTCGGCGAGGGGAATACCGAGATCATCATGCCGCGTCGGTATGCGTGGGCGTCACTGCCGGACGAAAAGCTGCTCAAGCTGCGCCTGAAGGACCTGAAGCTCACGCTGCAGGGCACCTGGCTCGAGGACTGCGTCGGCGACCTGCACAAGGAGCTGGACCGGAAGGGCATCCGGGTGAGGCCGCATGCCTGGTTGTCGGACGAGTGGTTCAGCTCGGAGGCAACCCCCGGCATCGCCATCCCCTTCTACCTCGCCCATCCGCGCCTCATGCGCCTGGAGCGCAAGAAGATCATCGACGTCGAGGGCGGCAGCCGCGGCGAATGCATGCGCATCCTCAGGCACGAGACCGGCCATGTGATGCAGCATGCCTACCAGCTCCAGCGCCGCCGCAAGTGGCAGCAGCTGTTCGGCCGCTCCTCGACGCGCTATCCGGACTACTACCGGCCCAATCCCGGCAGCCGCAAGTACGTGCAGCACCTCCGGCTCTGGTACGCCCAGAGCCACCCGGACGAGGATTTCGCCGAGACCTTCGCCGTCTGGATGGGCCAGCCGCGCTCGAAATGGCGCCGCCGCTATGCCGGCTGGCCGGCGCTCAAGAAGCTGGAATACGTGGACGAGCTGATGGCCGAGGTCGGCCCTGAGAAGCCGGGCCTGACCGGCCGCGCCTTCGTCGATCCGGTGAGCACGCTCTCGATCACGCTGGGCGACTACTACGAGCAGAAGCAGAGCCGCTACATGTCGCGGCCGCCGACGGTGCACGACCGCGACCTGAAGCGCATCTTCTCCGACGATCCCAAGGACCGCCGCGCACCCAAGGCCTCGACCTTCCTGCGCCGCCACGGGCCGGAGATCCGGCGCACCGTCGCGAAATGGACCGGGCAGTACCAGCTCACGCTCGACGCGCTCCTGGACGAGATGACCGACCGCTGCCGCGCGCTGAAGCTGCGCGCGCCGGGGCCGGAACGGCAGATGATCATCGACTTCACCGTGCTCCTGACGGCCAAGACCGTGCAATCCCTCTACAGCCCGACACGCCGATGGTTCGCTCTCTAAACCCGCTGCGCATCCTGGTGCTGGTGCATCCCGAGCTGGTGCCGCCGGATTCCCTGAAGGGCTATTCCGACAAAGAGATCCACGTCTTCAAGACGGAATACGACGTGGTCAGCACGCTGCGCGCCCGCGGCCACGACGTGCGGCCGCTGGGCCTCAAGGACGAGCTGAAGCCGATCCGCGACGCGGTCGAGGGCTGGACGCCCCACGTCGTCTTCAACCTGCTGGAGGAGTTCCACGGCCTCGCGACCTACGACCAGAACGTGGTCAGCTATCTGGAGCTGCTGCGCCTGCCCTATACCGGCTGCAACCCGCGCGGCCTGATGCTGGCCCGCGGCAAGGCGCTCTCGAAGAAGCTGGTCTCCTATCACCGCGTGCCGACGCCGGCCTTCACCGTCTTTCCCATGGGCCGCAAGGTGAAGCGGCCGGCCCGCCTCGCCTTCCCGCTGATCGTCAAGAGCGCGATCGAGGATGCCTCGCTGGGCATCGCCCGCGCCTCGCTGGTGGACAACGACGAGAAGCTGGTCGAGCGGGTGCGCTTCATCCACGAGCAGATCGGCACCGACGCGATCGTCGAGCAGTATATCGACGGCCGCGAGATCTATGTCGGGGTGATCGGCAACGAGCGCCTGCGCGTGCTGCCGGTCTGGGAGCTGAATTTCGGCGACATGACCGAGGGCGGCAGCACGATCGCGACGGCGCGGCTGAAGCACGACCTGCAATACCAGCAGCGCCACAACATCAAGGAAGGGCCGGCCAAGGGCCTTTCACCCGAGCTCACCGCGCGCATCCAGAACCTGGCCAAGCGCATCTGCCGCACGCTGGAGCTCGACGGCTATTCGCGCATCGACTTCCGCCTCACCGCCGACGGCATCCCCTATTTCATCGAGGCCAATCCCAATCCCGAGATCGCCAGGATCGAGGAATTCGCGCGGGCGGCGCAGCATGCGGGATTGAAATACTGGGCGCTGCTGGAGCGGCTCTGCCAGCTCGGCATCCGCCGCAGCCGCGCCATCACCGAAGAGGCGCCGATCGCGCCGTGAGAAGCCGCGCCGGGCGGCCGCCGGGCGAAAACCCGGCGACCGCCCGGGGCAGGCCGCCTACTTGTTGGTCCCGCCGGTCATGCAGTGGCCGGGGGTGGCTTCCGACGCCGGCATGCAGCCCACATAAGGCGTGCTGGCCGCCGGCGCGCTGTTGCTCGTGCTCATGGGCGTGCCGCCGGTGCCGAGGTCGTTGGTCGGCTGATAGGCGCCGTGCGCGCTGCTCACCTCCGACGCATGGCAGCCGCCGACGAAGTTCGAGCAGCCCGTCCCATGCCCGCTCTCGCCGGGCGAGGTGTTGTCGATGTTGTTGACCTGCTGCGCGAGCGCCATGGTCGATCCGAGCGCGATCAAACCACCCGACAGCGTGGAGATTGCGAAGGTCCGGACATTGAGTTTCATGGATCGTGCCTTTCGTTCGGTTCACCCAATCCGGCGCGCCGCCGAGCACCGGATGTGCGGATGGAACCATATCTCCGCGAAGGCTGTTCCATGTTGCTTCGGCATGCCTGATGCGGGCCGCACGCGTTTTGCACGAGATTCAGCGGCGCGCTGAAAGGGATTCATAACGCGCTGCCGTGGCAGCGCCGTTCCATCGCGCCGTTCCATCGCGGGCGATCTGTTCGATGCGAGAGTCCCGGGCGTGGCCCGCGAAACCGGAAGGCGCGACCGCTTCCCTGCGCTCCCGGATCCCCGGGAGCGGAACGGCCAGCGCTGCATCGGCCCGCCGCGGACCGGCGGGCCAAGAGGATCGAAGCGTCGCCGGCTTCTCAGCCCACGGCGGTGATGCGCTCCGCTTCCGGGAGTTCGACGCCCCACATCTTCTCGAGGTTGTAGAAGCTGCGGACTTCCGGCTTGAACAGGTGGACGATCACGTCGCCGCCGTCGAGCAGCACCCATTCGCCCTGGGTCAGCCCTTCGATGCTGACCTTCTTGACGCCGGATTTCGTGAGCTTCTCGTCCAGGTGCTGGGCCATGGCGTTCAACTGCCGGGCGCTGCGCCCGGTGGCGATCACCATGTAATCCGCGATCGAGGATTTGCCCGCGAGGTCGATGGAGATGATGTCCTCGGCCTTGTCGTCATCCAAGGACTTCTCGACCAGCTTCAGCAGGTCGGTGGGTTGGCGCCCGGCCGCAACCTTGGAGGCCGAGCGTTTTGGGGTCGCGCGCTTGCGGACCGCCGGCTTCTTTTGGGTAATGCTTCAATCTCCCTTGCGGCGGCACCGGCCGGCCACCGCTGTTGTTGTCATGGCTCCGATCTGACGCGCGATCTGACCGCCCTCCTCTTGGCGCGGATCTCGGTTGCCGAGATCGGATTGAGCCGGTGATGCATGAACGTCCAGGCAGGCGGCGGCGTGATCGCCAGCCTTCCTGCCGCCTGTTCCGGCCGCCTGAAGGCCTGGAAACGCCGGGCCGCCTGGGCGGCCATCGCTCTATAAGTATAGGTAGGGCGGTCGAAAACCGCAATTGGCAGCCGATGAAATATCTGTTGCCAGTCCTTCCAGGCGGCGATCTGGACCAGGTTGTCGGCCCCCATCAGCCATACGAAATGGCAGTCCCGATGCGTCTCGCAGAGCCTGCGGAGCGTGTCGGCGGTGTAGCGGGTGCCGAGCTTCGCCTCGATGTCGGTGACCTTGATCCGGGGGTGCGCCGCGACCTTGCGGGCGGCGTCGACTCGGGCGGCGAAGGGTGCCATGCCGGCGACCGGCTTCAGCGGGTTCTGCGGCGAGACCAGCCACCAGACCTCGTCGAGCCCCAGCAGCGCCAGCGCCGCCAGGCTGATCTCGCGATGCCCCTGATGCGCGGGATTGAACGAGCCGCCCAGCAGGCCGATGCGGCGGGTGGCGAGGCGGAGGGGTGCAGACATCAGTTTGCCGCGGGCACTTGTGTATGCGACGGCAATACCCGTCGACCCCTCACCCCACCCCTCTCCCTCAAGGGGAGAGGGAGTCCGCCGAGTGTGCTCTGCGGCTTGAGCCAGGCATGGTGGGAAGCCCTCTCCCCCTGAGGGAGAGGGTTGGGTGAGGGGTCGACGGGTCTATCCGACAACATGCCGACGCGTTCTCGTTCGATCAGAAAAGACTCACGGCCGCAATTGCCCGGTACCGCGCACCACGTACTTGGTGCTGGTCAACTGCTCCGCCCCCACCGGTCCCCTTGCATGGAGCTTGCCGGTCGAGATGCCGATTTCCGCGCCCATGCCGAACTCTCCCCCGTCGGCGAATTGCGTCGAGGTGTTGTGCATGACGATCCCCGCATCGACCTCGCGCATGAACCTCTCGGCCGCCGCCGCATCCGCCGTCACGATCGCCTCGGTGTGATGCGAGCCGTGGGTGTTCACGTGCTCGATCGCCTGGTCGAGCCCGTCCACCACGCGCACGGCGATGACGGCGTCGAGATACTCGGTGTCCCAGTCCTGGGCGGTCGCCTGCTTCACCTTGTCGTTGAGCTTCAGCGCCTCGTCGTCGCCGCGGACCTCGCAGCCGGCCTTGACCAGGTCGGCGATGATCGGCGCGGCGAAGGGCAAGGCCGCGCGGTCGATCAGCAGCGTCTCGGTCGCGCCGCAGATGCCGGTGCGGCGCATCTTGGCGTTCAGGACGATCCTGCGCGCCATCTCCGGATCGGCCTTGGCATGGACATAGGTGTGGCAGATGCCGTCGAGGTGCTTGAGCACCGGGATGCGGCTCTCGGCGGCGACGCGCTCGATCAGGCCGCGGCCGCCGCGCGGCACGATCAGATCGACGCAATCGTCCATGCGCAGCAGGATGCCCACGGCCTCGCGGTCGGTGGTCGGCACCGCCTGGATCGCCGCTTCGGGCAGGCCCGCCGCCTTCAGGCCGGACTGCAGCGCCGCGACGATGGTCGCCGACGACCGGGCGCTCTCCGAGCCGCCGCGCAGGATCACGGCATTGCCGGACTTGATGCAGAGCCCGCCGGCATCGGCCGCCACGTTGGGCCGGCTCTCGTAGATGATGCCGATGACGCCGAGCGGCACGGAGATGCGGGCGATCTTCAGGCCGTTCGGCCGGCTCCATTCGGCGAGCGTGCGGCCGACCGGATCCGGCTGCGCCGCGATCTCCTCCAGGCCCTTCGCCATCGCCTCGACGCGCTTCTGGTCGAGCTTCAGCCGGTCGAGCAGCGCCGGCGTCAGGTTGCGCGCCTCGGCCGCCTTCATGTCCTCGGCATTGGCCGCGAGGATCGCCGCCGATTGCGCGCGGATCGCCTGGGCCATCGCCTTCAGTGCCTCGACCTTCTTCTCGGCGGCGACCAGCGCGAGGCCCGCCGCCGCGTGCTTCGCATCGCCGCCCAGGAGGCGCATCTGCGATTCGAGAGCGGACGATTTCGTCACGCCTTGGACAGATTGGGCGAGGCTCATGTCAGCACCAGATCGTCGCGGTGAATCATCTCATCACGGCCGCGATAGCCGAGCAAGTCGGCGATTTCCCGGCTCTTATGGCCCATGATGGCCTTGGCGTCGGCGGCATTGTAGGCGGAGAGCCCGCGCGCCACCTCGTTGCCGGCGAGGTCGGCGACGATCACGGCGTCGCCGCGCTCGAACTTGCCCTCGACCTTCACGACGCCGGCGGGCAGCAGGCTGCGCCCGCCCTTCAAGGCGGTGAGCGCGCCCGCATCGACGGTGATCCGGCCGGCGGGCTTCAGGGTGCCGCCGATCCAGCGCTTGCGTGCGGTCTTCGGCTCGGCGGCCGGCAGGAACCAGGAGCACTTGGCGCCGTCGATCACCGCCTGCAGCGGGTTCATCCGACGGCCGTCGGCGATCGCCATGCGGCAGCCCGCCGCCATCGCGATCCGCGCCGCGGCGAGCTTGGTCACCATGCCGCCGGAGCTGTAGCCCGGCGGCGCCGCGCCGGCCATCGCCTCGACCTCGGCGGAGACCTCGTCGATCTCGGCGATGAATTGCGCGCCGTCATCCTTGCGCGGATCGGCGGTGTAGAGGCCGTCGATATCGGAGAGCAGCACCAGCGTATCGGCGCTGATCATCGCCGACACCCGGGCGGCCAGGCGGTCGTTGTCGCCGAAGCGGATCTCGGAGGTCGCGACGGTGTCGTTCTCGTTGATCACCGGCACCGCGTCGAGCTTCACCAGCATGTTGAGCGTGGAACGGGCGTTCAAGTGGCGGCGCCGCTCCTCGGTGTCGTCGAGGGTCAGCAGCACCTGCGCGCAGGTGATGCCGTGGCGCGCCAGCGCCTCCTGGTAGGCATGCGCGAGGCGGATCTGGCCGGTCGCGGCGGCGGCCTGCTTCTCTTCGAGGCGCAGCGCCCCGGCCTCGAGCCCGAGACGGCGGCGGCCGACCGCAATCGCGCCGGAGGAGACCAGGATCACCTCGGTGCCGCTCTGGCGCAGCGCCGCGACGTCGTCGCACAGCGCCTCCAGCCACTTGCGCCGGATGTCGCCGCTCTCGTCGTCCACCAGCAGCGCCGAGCCGATCTTCACCACCAGCCGCTTGGCGGTGGCGAGGCTGCGCTCCTTGGCGGTGCTGCGGCGGCGATCGGTCATGACGCCCGCCACGCCTGCCGCGCTGGCGCCTCGCTCCCGGTCGTCATCCCCGAACCTGGTCGCGGGATCACGAGTTGGGTTTGCGTCTCGAATCGAGCCAGCATGGCATCCTCAATACACCGCGCGGCCGCCGGTCAGGTCGAAGGTGAAGCCGGTGGTGAAGCTGCAGGCGGGCGAGACGATCCAGCCGATCAGCTCGGCGGCCTCCTGCAGCTCGCCGCAGCGGCGCATCGGGATCTTGGCCGTCATGTAGTCGACGGTCGCCTGGGGCAGCGCATCGACCATCGGCGTGCGGATCACGGCGGGCGCCAGCGCGTTCACCGTGATGCCGGTCTCGGCATAGTCCTTGCCGACGGTCTTCACCAGGCCGATGAGGCCGGCCTTGGTCGCGGAATAGGCCGCCATGCCAGCATTGCCTTCCTTGCCGGCGATCGAGGCGACATGGAGGATGCGGCCGTACTTCTTCGCCAGCATGTGCGGCAGCACCGCCTTGGTCAGCAGCAGCGCGCCCTTCAGGTTGATGCGGTAGACCGCGTCGAAATCGTCGATATCGACCTCGTGGGTCGGGACGTTGGTCTTGCCGGTGATGCCGGCGCAGTTCACCAGCGCGTCGATCCTGCCGAACTCCCCGGCGATGCCGTCGATCGCGGACTGCACCGCGTTCCAGTCGGTCACGTCGACCGCACGGGCGGTCGCCTTGCCGCCGAGCTGCCGGGCCGCGGCCTCCGCGCCGTCCTTGTTGCGGTCCAGCGCGGCGATGCGCACGCCCTGGCCGGCCAGGAAGCGCGCGGCCTGCAGGCCGATGCCGCTGGCCGCTCCCACGACGACGACGTTGTAGTCTCCGCGATCGATGTATTGCAGCGCCATATGCGCGTCCCCTTGCCTAACTGACATGCACGTCGGACGCCGCGGCGACGGCGGCGTCCCTTTCCTTCGCGGCCTCGCGCTCCTCGCCGATGATGTCGAGGGCGCGCCGCAAGAGCTCGGTGATGCCGCGGCTCGCGGCACCGGAGATGGCGAAGACCTTGTTGCCGCTCTTCTTGGCGATCCCCTTTGGGGTCCTTTGGGCGGCGCGGGCGAGCTTCTTCACCTTCTCGGCGATGTCCTCCTCGGTCAGGGCATCGCATTTGTTCAAGGCGACCAGCTCGCGCTTCTGCTCGAGCCCGGCGCCATAGGCGACGAGCTCGCGGCGCACCGTCTTGTAGGCGCCGGCGACGTCGTCCTGGGTGCCGTCCACCAGATGGATCAGCACGCCGCAGCGCTCGACATGGCCAAGGAAGCGGTCGCCGAGGCCGGCCCCCTCATGCGCGCCCTCGATCAGGCCGGGGATGTCGGCCAGCACGAACTCGCGCTCATCGACCCGCACCACGCCGAGCTGCGGATGCAGCGTGGTGAACGGATAGTCGGCGATCTTCGGCTTGGCGCGGCTGACCGCGGCGAGGAAGGTGGACTTGCCGGCATTGGGCAGGCCGACCAGGCCGGCATCGGCGATCAGCTTCAGCCGGAGCCAGACCCAGCGCTCCTCGCCGGGCCAGCCCTCGCCCTTCTGGCGCGGCGCCTGGTTGGTCGAGGTCTTGTAATGCGCGTTGCCGAAACCGCCGTCGCCGCCCTTGCAGAGCGTGACGGTCTGGCCCGGCGTCACCATGTCGAACAGCACCTGCTCCTTGTGCTCGTCCAGGATCTGGGTCCCGACCGGGACCCTCAGCGTGATGGTGGGACCGCTGGCGCCCGAGCGGTTGGCGCCTTCGCCGTGATAGCCGCGCCGCGCCTTGAAGTGCTGGGTGTAGCGAAAGTCGATCAGCGTGTTGAGATTGGGCACGGCCTCGACGACGATGTCGCCGCCACGGCCGCCGTCGCCGCCATCGGGCCCGCCGAACTCGATGAACTTCTCGCGCCGGAAGCTGACGCAGCCGGCGCCGCCGTCCCCGCTCTTCACGAAGATCTTGGCCTCGTCGAGGAACTTCATCGGACGCTCCTCGACCCGGTCCCCATCGTCATCCCCGAACTTGGTTCGGGGATCCACGCCCTTCTCGCTTCAGACCCCAAGGCGCGGATTCCGCGGCCTAGCCGCGGGATGACGACCGGGTGGGTGGAGGCGGTGTACGACACGAGTGACATCCAGAATCCAGAATCGAAAAAGGGGAACGGCGGTCTCGCCATTCCCCTTCCAATCGTGCGGTCGTGAATGGCTGCGCCCTATTTCAGGCGCAACGATTTCACTCCGCGGCCGGTCGCTTCTCTTCGGCAGGCTTCACCGAGACGAAGGTGCGGCCGCCGGTGGTGGTGTGGAAGGCGACCTTGCCGTCGGCCTTGGCGAACAGCGTATGGTCCTTGCCGATGCCGACATTGGCGCCGGGATGGAACTTGGTTCCGCGCTGGCGGACGAGCACGTTGCCCGCGACCACGAGCTGGTCGCCGAAGCGCTTCACGCCCAGGCGCTGGCCGGCGGAATCGCGGCCGTTCCTGGAGCTGCCGCCTGCTTTCTTATGTGCCATGACTTCGTACTCCTGAAGGCGGCCCCCGGTCGATCGACCTAGGCGGCCTTGATGTTGGTGATCTTGAGCGCCGTCAGCTTCTGGCGATGGCCGCGCTTGCGGCGGTAGTTATGCCGGCGGTGCTTCTTGAAGATGATGACCTTGTCGGCCTTCTCCTGGTCGACGATCTCGGCGGCGACGCTGGCGCCGGCGACGGTCGGCTGGCCGATCGTGACATTGGCGCCGTCACCGATCATCAGCACCTCGAGGCTGACGGTCGAGCCCGCCTCGCCCTCGAGCTTCTCCACCAGGATGACGTCGTTGGTGGCGACCTTGTATTGCTTGCCGCCGGTCTTGATCACCGCATACATGATGCTCGTCCCTAAAACTCTGGCCCGGCGCCAAATCCGGCTGCCGAAAGCGCAAAAACAATGGGCCGCCAACCCGCAATCCCGGGGCGACCCGAACCGGAGCCGGGAATATACGGAGCGAAGTCCCGCTGTCAATGCGATTCCCGGGACCCCGCGCGCCGGCCGGTGTCCGCGTCAACTATATCAACACGTTGATAAAGCTGCAAGATTTTGCCGAGACGCCGCTGCCCTGCATGGCCGGCATCGCCGGATTGACCCGGCCCAGCCCGCCGCGCATGCTTCAAGTCCTAGGCAGGGATGGGGGATAGGATGCAAAAGGCTCCGGTTTGGGCGGCCGCGACGACGGCCGCGGGACTGGTATTGGGGGCGGTCTCGGCTTACGCGGTGGCAATCCCGTACAGCCTGGGCGGCACGTGGATCTGCACCTTCAAGAACGGGGATACGGCCAAGGTCATGGCGCGGCCCGGCCAGGCCGGCGTGCAGTGGCAGTACAATGCCGGCGGCCAGGACGGGCAGCTCTACAAGCAATGGGTCAGCAATACCGGCGACGGCGGGATCACCGCCCATGGCGACGGCTGGGCCTGGACGCTGACTCCCAAGGACGGGGCGGCCGAGATGGTCTGGGAGAGCAAGGCCAAAGGCGAGACCTACACCGTGCCCTGCGCCAAGAAATAGGCGCGAAGAAACCGCCGAGTCAGCTTCGGGTCACCTTTCTATAGCCTGACAACAGGCGAACCATTAGTCTCGCCCCGAGGATGCGCATCCAGGGGAGCAACGGTGACCGAGCCCGGAGAATCCTCCTCCGCCGAAACTGCCGCGCCGCGCATCGTCCACAAGCCGCACAAGTTCGGCACCCGCGAGAAATCCGAGGTGGCGTGGCGCTGGCCCGACATCGGCGTCACGCTGCAGCTCGCCCTGCTGCTGCTGCCGGCCTGGCTGATGCCGGACGGATTCTGGACCTGGGCCTGGCGTGCGAAGTCGCGCCTGCGCACCCGCACCGGGCCGGGGATCAAGCGCGGCGCGAAGATCGTCCAGCAGGCGCTCGGCATCGCCGACCGCAAGCAGGCGGAGGCGATCGCCCGCGATCTGCGCGCGTCGGCCAACGAGCTGAAGACGCAGTCGCTGAAGACCTGGCGACCCGTCCGCGGCTGGCGCCCCCGCATCGTGCTGGAGGGCGAGGAGCATCTCGCGCGCGCGCTGGACGGGGGAAAGGGCGCCATCCTCTGGGTGGCCCCCTTCGTGTTCTACAGCGGGCCGACCAAGATCGCGCTCCACGGGAAAGGCTACGCGGTCTCGCATCTCAGCAGCCCGCTGCACGGCTTCTCGGGCACGCGCTACGGCATCCGCTTCCTCAACCGGATCCAGTGCATCCCCGAAGACCGGCTGATCAAGGAACGCATCGTGTTCGACCGCAACGCGCCCTCGACGGCGATGCGGCGGATGGTGCGGGCGCTGAAAGCCGGCGAAGTGGTCTCGATCGCCGCCGCATCGACCGAGGGGCTGGAGACCATCGAGGCGCCCTTCTTCGGCGGCATCACCCCGATCGCGGTCGGCGCGCCGCGGCTCGCGGGCCTGACCGGGGCGCCGCTGCTGCCGATGTTCGCGGTGCGCGAACGCGACGGCGCATTCCGCATCGCGATCGAGGCGCCGATCGCGCTCGACCCGAAGCAGAGCAGCGACGCGCGCTGCGTCGCCGCCGCGGTCGATTTCTTCCGCCGGCTCGAGCCCTGGGTGCGGAAGCATCCCGAGCAATGGCGCGGCTGGAGCAAGTGGCGGAACAAGTGAGACCCGCGGATCGAGCCCGCGGGTGACGAGTCTCGTTACAGCACGTTCATCGCGAAGGGCACGGTCGCGGGCACCGCGATCCGGCCCTGCGGCTCCAACCCGACGACCGCGAGGTCGCCGGTCTTCAGGTCGGCGATCACGACGAGGCGGCTGAGCTTGTTCAGCATCGGATAGGCGAGCCAGGCGAGATCGCGGCCGCTGAGGCTGCGCAGGTCGTGCGCCAGCAGCCGGCATTGCGCGAGGCGGCCGGCACTGTCGATGCCGCGGGGATGGCCGCGCCATTCCTTGTTGAGCCACTGGTTCGGGATGGCGCCGGGGCCTTCATGGACGAAGGCCAGATGCTCGGCGCGTTCGATGATCGCCGCCTCGCCGCCGGCGCCGGCGATGCTGATGAGGCCGGTATAGGCGATCGGCGTCTCCTTCAGCATGGCGAAGGCCGCGCGGAAATCGCGGCAGGTCTCGAAGACGCGGCGGATGAGGTGGGTCGCCGGCAGGGCGCGGTGGCGACCGAGACGGATCCGCTCGATCACCCAATCGATCGGCCACAGCCCGGTCGCCCAGCGGATCGGCGCCTGGTTGTAGGCGATGGCGAAGCGGCCCGGCGCCATGCCGGTCAAGACGCCGATGAAGCCGGGCCAGGTGACGTTGAACCAGCGCCCGGCCGGACTCTCATGGCGCACCACGGTGATGGCGCCGCCCAGGCCGCGGATCGGCCAGTCGAGGGTCCGCACCAGCCGGCCGTCGGCGGTCGCGGTGGTGCAGGCCCATTCGGTCGAGCAATTGAGGCCGTGGGCGCCGCGCACGCCGGGCATCGCCGCCACGGCGTCGATCTCGGCCCGGTAGGGCGTCTCGTTCCGCGCGAGCCAGGCGCGCGAGCGCAGATCCATGAAGTCGAGGACCGGCCCGGGCAGCAGCTTGCTCGCCGCCCCGGACAGCAGGCGCACGCGGTCCGGCATGCGGCGGGCCAGCTCGTCCAGCCCGGCGCCGCCGAGATCGATCAGCGGAATGACCGGCAGCGATGCGCCGGGAGCCCCAGAATCCATGCCTGCTTCCGCCGTTCCTTGCCGGACGCATCCTACAGGGCCGGGCGCCGGCCCGCCAGTGAGGCAGGCTCTCGTTCGGCATTGGCGGAACCGGGACCGAGGCGACGTTGTCGCCGGCCGGTCTTGCCCCCGCGCCCCGCAAGCGGGAACCGTCCTGCATATCCAGATATGCGGATGACGGTTGCGTCCGTGAGCGCCTTATAAGGTTCTTACCCGAGGAAGCTTCCTTGTGGGCGGGTTTCGCTCGAATCCATCATCGTCTTGGCATTGCGCTTGCTCCAGATCTCGCGGCAGGCGAGACGAGGACCGAGACCATGGCGACCAGCTCCATCACCCCGATCGGCACGACGGCCGCCGCCGCGACGGCGGCGGCGGCGCAGAAGCTCAGGGACATCTCGAACCAGATCAAGGAGCTCTCGAAGCGGCCCAAGAGCAGCGGCGCGGTCCAGGAATATCGCAAGGACACGCGCGACGTGCTGTTCGACAACAACGCGACGGCGCGCGATATCGGAGGGCTGGTCCAGAACAAGACCCGCCTCAACGTGATCTCGGCGCTCTCCAAGAACGACGACGCCGATGCGTTCCGGTTCCGCATCGCCAAGACGGCGCCGACCAAGATCGGCACGCTGAACACGCAAGCCGGCGGCAATTCGCTGCGATACCAGATCTTCTCGCGCACCACGGCGCAGCTCATCGCCGACAGCGATCCCAGGTCCGGCGCCGCCTACAAGAGCTACCAGGAGCTGGAATCGGGCACGCTGGAGATGAAGGCCGGCGAATACGTGCTGCGCATCTCGCGCCTGCCGCGGATCGACACCCGCAGGGCCGCCGAGTTCCAATACGCCGTGCAGTTCAGCCAGGGCAGCTTCACCCAGGACTACGACACGGTGGAGAAGGCGTACCGCCAGGGCACCGACGATCCGTTCGGCCTGTCGAATGCCGCCGCACCGTCGCTCGCGAACCTGATGTCCAGCCTGAGCTCGTCCTCGGCCTTCATCGCCGCGCTGCCGCCGATCGGGACCGACGCGACCTCGAAGCTCACCGGCGCGCTCTACGACGCCCTGTTCTGAGGCCGCACGCCGTCGCATAAGAAATCCATAAGTTTGCGGCGCCGCGACGCCGCTGAAATCGCGCATGCAGCAACGGCCGGCGATCCTATAATGCCGCGGATGATCAGCCTTCCGCCCACGCTCCCCTACCGGCAAAGCCGGCCGCTGCCGCCGAAGCCGGCGATCGCCCTGGCGGGGCCCTATCTCGCGCTGGCGGTCGCGATCGGCGCTGCGACCGCGGTCTCCGCGGCGCTGCACGGGCTGATCCCGGAACAAAGCCTGTCGATGGTCTACCTGCCGGCGGTGCTCGTCTGCTCGGTGCTCTACGGCCGCAGCCTCGGCATCGCCGGGGCGCTGCTGTCCTTCCTGACCTTCAACGTCCTGTTCATCGATCCGCGCTTCCGGTTCAGCTTCGAGCCGGTGAGCGACACGCTCACCCTGGCTGTGTTCCTGGCAGTCGCCCTGCTCACCGGGACGCTGGCGGGCCGGGTGCGCGACCAGGCCAGAGAGACCGCGGCCCGCGCCTCGACGATGACGGTCCTGTTCAACGCCAGCCGCGCGCTCGGCACCTCGTCCAGCCGCGAGGCGCTGGCCGACATCCTGGCCGCCGAGGTCGCCCATGTGGCGCATGGCGAGGTCCACGTGTTCCTGCGCAGCGGCGAGGCGATCGGCTGGGCCGCCTCGGCCACGGTGCGCGGCTCGATGGTGCCGGGGGCCGACATCGCCGCCCTGGCCGAGCGCGCCTGGACGCAGATCGGCGGCACCCAGCCGGTGGCGGGCGCTACGCCTTCGATCGACCGCTTCGCGATCCACCCGCTGGGAACGATCCGGCGGCCGACCGGCCTGCTGCTGTGCGAGCGCAGCGAGAGCCGCACGTCGGTCGCCGAGGAGCAGACCATCTCCATCCTCTGCGAGCTCGGCACGATCGCGCTGGAGCGGGCCGACCTGATGGAGGAGATGACGCGGACCCAGGTGCTGGCGGAGACCGACAGGCTCCGCACCGCCCTGCTCTCCTCGATCAGCCATGATTTCCGGACGCCGCTTTCCGGCATCCTGGCGACCGTCACGGCGCTGATCGACCAGGGCGAGCGGTTCTCCCGCGAGACCGCGGCCGAGCTGCTGGCCGACATCCGCGACCAGGCCGAACGCGCCAACCGCTACGTCGCCAACCTGCTCGACATGATCAAGCTCGAGGCCGGCGCCATCAAGGTGAAGCTGGAGCCGACCGACGTCACCGACATCATCAGCGCGGCGGCGCGGCGCTGCCGGCGTCGCGGCAACCCGCGCGACTGGCTGCGCGCCGCGCCGACCGAATCCTGCCTGGTCGAGGCCGATCCGGTGCTGCTGGAGCAGGTGCTGCACAACGTGCTCGACAACGCCCTGCAGTATTCGGTGCCGGCTGCCGGCGGCGACGGCGGCGTCGCGATCTCGCTCCATGCCAGCCTGCACATCGCCGAGATCGTGATCGCGGATTCCGGCCCCGGCATCCCGGCGCCCGACCTGGAGCGGGTGTTCGACAAGTTCTACCGCGTCTCCGGTCCGCAGGGCGGCGCCCAGGGCACGGGCCTGGGCCTCTCGATCTCCCGCGGCCTCATCGAGGCCATGGGCGGCACGGTCCAGGCGCGCAGCCCGGTCCGCGGCGACCGCGGCACCGCGATCCACATCTGCCTCAAACGCCTGCACGAGAGCTGAGCCATGCCCAAATCGAACGTCCTGATCGTCGATGACGAGCCGCAGATGGTGAAGACGCTGCGGGTCTCGCTCTCGGTCGCCGGACACAACGTGCTGACCGCGGGGACCGCCGCCGAGGTCTTCCCGATCCTGCGGCGCGAGGAGATCGACACCGTGATCCTCGATCTCGGCCTGCCCGACCGCGACGGCAAGGAGGTGATCGCCGACGTCCGGCAGTTCTCCGACGTGCCGATCATCGTGCTCTCGGCGCGGCACATGGAGGGGGAGAAGATCTCGGCGCTCGATGCCGGGGCCAGCGACTACATCAACAAGCCGTTCAGCATGGGCGAGCTCCTGGCGCGGCTGCGCGTCGCCTTGCGCCTGCGCCATGCGAACGGCCGGGGCACCGCCTATCGCGGACATGGGCTCAGCATCGACTTCATGGCCCGCCGGGTGGTGGCGCGGGACCGCGAGGTCTACCTGACGCCCAAGGAGTTCGACCTGGTCCGCATCCTGGCCGAGCATGCCGGGCAGGTGGTCACGCGCAACGCGCTGCTGGCCGCCTTATGGGGCACCGGCGACCGCGACAGCCAGGGGCTGCGGGTGCTGGTCGGGCAGGTCCGGCAGAAGATCGAAGCGGTGCCGGGATCGCCGGCCTTGATCCTGACCGAGCCCGGCGTCGGCTATCGGCTGCGCGCAGAGAGCGACGAGCCGGCCGGGATCGTCGGGTAACCCGTTCCCCGGACTGCGGAAACCCGGCGCGCCGCGCGCTCGATTGGAGGCTTGCGGCCGGGCCGCCGGGCCACTATTGTCCGCGCCGCTCAGCGGCCGAGATTGCACCGGGAGCCCTGCGGAGGGGTGCCAGAGTGGCCGATTGGGACGGTCTCGAAAACCGTTGTACGTGCAAGCGTACCGTGAGTTCGAATCTCACCCCCTCCGCCACCCTACGCCACTCCGAGCCAGTCAGGGCGTAGGGAGACCGGCGCAGCAGCATCTCTCCCGAAACATCGGGCCGCTTGCGAGCCGGGGACAACGGCTCCCGATGGAGACTTCGGGGTCAAGCGATGTGGTATGTGCATTTCCTCGGCTTGAGGAACAGCGACCTCTATGACGGGTCGACCGATGACCTTAAACGCCGTTTCACCTCGCATTCGCGTGGTCAGGTCTTGAGCCAGAAAACAGCCATATCCGCTCCCGCAATCGCGCATCCACCAATGGCGCTCCTGGCAGTCGCCCCGGCCGCGCTCCACGCCTTTGACGCCGCGGGAACATGAATCCGGGCGGAGCGCCGGCTCGGCCGTTCTGCGCCGTAAAAAACGGTGACGATTTCACACTTGCACAATCGGGTGCGGCGATCACATCTCCGCAACTGGACGCCTGCCCGCCGATCAGCGTAGAAACTGATAGACTTCCGGAACACCCTGGGGTGTAGGCTCGATGCAGGCCTCGGGACAGGCGGTGGGAGCGTAATACGGTGTTGGGAGACGTGCTCTCCTTTCTGCGGACCCAGTACAAGCCTGGGCCCGGGCAGTTCCTGCAGATCGACCCCAAGATCCTGATCGACCGCATGGACCTCAGGGGCCGCGCGCAGGAGCGCGGCCGCGTCAACCAGCCGGATACCGCCTCCGCCGCGATGGACGAGGTGGAGCGCGAGATCGAAGGCACGATCCGCACGATCGCCTCGGAAGACCAGGCGCGCACCTACGACCAGATCGCGACCTATGAACAGCGGCTGCGCTCGGCCGACGTCGCCGGCGCCGCGGTCGATATGCGCGTGCTCGCCCGCCAGGCCGAGAGCGACATGGAGTCGATGCTGCTCGCGGTCAAAGGCGATCTCCGCGTCGCGCGCAAGGAGGTGATCGAGCGCGAGCGCGCGCTCGAGGCGTTCAAGCGCGACAACCGGCTGAAGCGCCCCGCGCATCCGCCGCGCGGGCATTTCCTGTTCGTCGCCATCCTGGTGCTGCTGTTCGCAGCGGAGACCCTGCCCAACGCCGTCATCCTCGGCGAGGGCGAGGAGCTCGGCATCGCCGGCGGCTACACGGTCGCGATCCTGTTCTCGCTGCTCAACCTGGGGCTCGGCTTCTCGTCGGGGCGCTGGGGCTGGACCAACGCGATCCACCGCAGCCCGTTGCGCGCCTTGCTCGGCCTCGTCTTCGCGGCGGCCTGCCTCGGCGGCGTGGTGCTGATCAACTTCGCCCTCGCCCACTACCGCGCCGCGGTCGAGAGCGGCATGCCGGCGGCGCAGGCCGCGGCCGCGGTCATCCCGATGATGCGCGAGGACCCCTGGGCCCTGGGCGACATCAAGTCGGCGATCATGGTGATGCTGGGCGTGTTCTCCGCGCTGGTCGTCATGCTGGAAGGCTGGCTCTGGGACGAGCCCTATCCCGGCTACGGCGAGGTCTCCCAGCACCTGCGCGACGCTCAGGCGCATTACCACGACCTGGTCGAGGAGAAGCTCGACCACCTCAAAGGCGTGCAGGAGGAGTTCGTCGGGCGGATCCAGGTCGAGCGCTCGCGCCTCCGCGATCGCCGGCAGGAGATCCCCTTCATCATGCAGGAGCGCCAGCGGCTCATCGCGCGCTTCAAGACGCATCTGGGGCACCTGCAGGACGTCGGGCGCCAGGCGCTCTCGGTCTATCGCGACGCCAACCGCAAGGCACGCACCACCCAGGCGCCCAAGCGCTTCGACGAGGTCTGGGAACTGAACGGCTTCGGCGCGATCGAGATCGCCGAGCTGCCGCAGATTCCGGAGGCCGAATACGCCAAGGCCAACAAGGCCCTGGAAGACAGCATCAACAAGCTGCAGACCGCCTATGAGGAGGCGATCCGCTGGATCCGGCATCTGAGCGAGCACGATCCCGAGCTGGAGCAGATGGTGCCGCCCAAAGCCTTCGAGAGACCCGATGGCCAGGCGGCGGCGGTTTAGCCCGAGGTTCTCCGGGGGACGCTCCCGGTTTCGCCGGCGCGGCGGCGAGACGCTGCCGCTGAAGATCCTGGCGGTGGTGGTCGTGCTGGTGGTGCTGGCGGGGCTGGGCGGGCTCTTCCTGTTCGTGAACCAGCGGGCGGCCGCCCTGGCCGCGCTCGATCCGGACACGCTCTGCCCGAAGGCGGGCCCGACCTCGCAGTTCGCCGTGCTGATCGATCGCACCGATGCGCTGACCGAGGTCCAGGGCGAGGCCTTGAGGCGGCAGATCACGGCCTGGGCCGAGGCCGTGCCGAAGCACGGATCGTTGAAGGTCTACGAAGTCGGGCATTCCGGGACGGGCGGAGGCGGCGCGCTGCTCCAGCCGGTCGTGTCGGTCTGCAATCCCGGCGACGGATCCGACCAGTCCTCGCTGGATTCCAATCCGGAGATGTGGCGGCGGCGCTACCGGGAGAAGTTCACGGCGCCGATCCAGGACATGCTGGAGCGCATGCGGCTGGACGAGGAGCAGAAGCACAGCCCGATCATGGAAGGCGTGCAGGCGATCGCGGTCAAGGATTTCGGCCCCGACGCGCCGAAGGGGCCCAAGACGCTGATGGTGGTGAGCGACCTGCTGCAGAACGAGGACGGGTTCAGCCTCTACAAGGACGTGCCGCGGATCGACGCCTTCTGGCCGACGCCCTATGCCGCGTCGCTCCGGGTCAACCTCACGGGCGTCCATGTCGAGGTCTACATGCTGCACCGGCTGAAGGCGGCGGCGAAGCAGACCGATGCGCTCGGCAAGTTCTGGATCGACTGGCTCGAGCGCCAGGGCGCCGAGGTCGATGCCTTCAAGAGCGTGCCGGGATGAGAAGCGACTTCCGCTACGCCTGGGCGCGGGACGCCGACGAGGCGCGGGTCGACAGGAACCGCTTCGTCTGGCTGTCGCGCATGCCGTTCCTGGCCGCCGCCCTGCTCGGCGGCGCGTCGCTGCTGGTGCTGAAGTATTTCGCGATCGACCAGGTCTATATCACCGCCACGGCCTGCGCGATCATCGTCGCCTATTGGCTGATCGTCGCGACCGTGCCGGTGCTGCGCATCCGCGAGGACCAGCTCGGCGACAATTGCTACTACCTCGGCTTCCTGTTCACGCTCTCGAGCCTCGCCTACGCGCTCTATCAGTTCGGCCTGGCCGGGAGCACCGAGGGCAGCGTCGAGCAGATCGTCGCCAATTTCGGCCTGGCGCTCGGCTCGACCATCACCGGCATCCTGCTGCGCGTCCTGATCAACCAGGCGCGGCGCGACGTGCTGGAGACCGAGCAGGATGCGCGCATGGCGCTGGCCGATGCCGTCGTGCGCCTGCGCACCGAGATCGACGACGCGGTGCTGGCCATGGGCGCCTTCTGCCGCGCCGCGCAGCAGATCGCCGGCGAGCAGATCGGCACCGCGGCCAAGGAAACCGCCGGCGTGCTGGCGCACAGCGTCGCCCGGGTCGGCGACACCTCGCAGGCCGCCATCCGGCAGATCGACACCGCCTTCGGCCAGTTCCACGATCATGCGGCGCAGCTCAATGCCACGGCCGGCGCAACCGCCGACGCCATGAGCCAGATGCTCTCGACCATCGAATCCGCCACCGAGGCGCTGCGCCAGCTCGACCAGGGCCTGCGCACCGTCGCCGATCGCGCGCCGCCTCCGCACGAGGCGGCCAAGGACCGGAAGCCATGATCGGCTCGGCGCGCGACGACCGGCAGTTCCGGCGCGGCGTGGTGCTCGGCCTGACCATGGCCGAGGCCTTGCTGCTGCTGATCTTCCTGCTGATGCTGATCCTCGCCATCAAGCTCAAGGGCCAGTCGGCGGAGATCGCCAGGCTCGAGCAGGAGCGGACCGAGGCGCAGAGCACCCTGGCCGCGCTCCAGCCGATCCTGGACAAGCTGCCGCAGAAGCAGAAATTCGACATCACGCAGGACTATGTGCGGATGAAGCAGCAGCTCGATCGCGCCAATGCGCGGCTGAAGGACGCCCAGCTCTCGGTCGACCTGATCAACCAGGCCGCCGCCGCCCTGCCCGACGAGAAGCCCGAGGACGCGGCGAAGGCGCTGATCGACCAGGCGATCATCGGCCGCCAGGCGCTCGACGCGGCAAAGAAGATCGCACCCGACGTGCCGCCCGAGCAGGCGGTGCAGGCGCTGCTCGACGCGGCGATGATCGGCCGGGCGGTCAGCAAGGAGAGCGATTCGCCGCAGCAGCTCCTCGCCTCCGCCGCCGCCTGCCGCTCGGACCTGCAGAGCTGCCAGAACCAGACCGTCTATCTCAACAGCCGATTGAACGCGAAGACCGGCGGCTACGACCTGCCGCCCTGCTGGGTCGATCGCAACGGCAAGATCCAGTACATCTTCGACGCCAGCCTGCAGGACCAGGGCATCGAGGTCGAGGACAAGGGCGTCGCCGGCCGCGAGGCCGACCAGGCCAAGCTGCCGCTCGGCCGGGTGCATTACGATCGGCCCATGAGCCGCAGCGAGTTCGCCGAATCCTTCCAGCCGCTGCTCGACTGGAGCAACCAGCACGGCTGCCGGTTCTACGTGCGGCTCTATGACGACATGAAGACGGCGGATCGCAGCGAGTACAAGAATCTCCGCGGCACGGTCGAGGGCTACTTCCGGATTCTGCTCAGCTACTGATTGTCGCAGGACATTCATCCTGTGGTGCTTTGCAGTTTGCAAATCCATGGAATTCCCTGCATTAACAGCAAAATACGGTAGTTTTTCGCGCAAATTTGGGGCGATCTACGCAATACCACCTACAACCAGTAGAAACTCATTCTTAACCCCGGCATGGCAACCATCGCCCAACACCACATCCAGGGAGCCCCGCCGGCATGACCGCCTCATCCCCCGCCGATCCGCTGCGCATTCAAGAGCGCCTCGACTTCCTGCAGGCGGGACCGGAGACCCGGGCGCAGCTTCGCGCGTTCCAGGGGCTGATGCGGGAGAGCGTGCCGGCGATCCTCGCCCAGTTCTACGGCCACCTCGCGCGCTATCCGGAGCTTTCGAAGATGTTCGGCCCCGGCGGCATCGAGCGCGCCAAGGCCGCGCAGTCCAGCCACTGGGCCCGGATCTTCGAAGGCAACTTCGACACCGCCTATGCCGACAGCGTGCGCCGCATCGGCCTCACCCACCAGAAGATCGGGCTCGAGCCGCGCTGGTACATGGGCGGCTACGCTATGGTGACCAGCGCGCTCATGGCGGTCGCGGTCAAGCAGCACCGCAAGAAGCCGGACCAGCTCATCGCCTGCATCGACGCGCTGGTGAAGGCGATTTTCCTCGACATGGATTTCGCCATCTCGATCTACATCGAGGAGGACAAGGCGGCGCATCGCCGGCATCTCGACGAGCTGGCCAATGCCTTCGAGAGCACCGTCAAATCCGTGGTCGACGACGTCTCCCACGCGGCGGTCGCCCTCAAGGAGACGTCGGAGGTGATGTCCAGCGCCGCCGAGGAACTCGGCCGCCAGTCCGAGGCGGTGGTCAGCGCCTCCGAGGAGACCAGCCAGAACGTGCAGACCGTCTCCGCCGCCACCGAGGAGCTGACCGCCTCGATCGGCGAGATCAACGGCCGCACCGCGGACGCCCACCGCATCCTGACCGCCGCCGTGGCCCAGGCCGAGACCGTCGACGCGCGGATGCAGGCGCTGAACGTCGCGGCCCAGGAGATCGGCCAGGTGGTGAAGCTGATCAGCGCCATCGCGGGCCAGACCAACCTGCTGGCCTTGAACGCCACCATCGAGGCGGCCCGGGCCGGCGAGGCCGGCAAGGGCTTTGCCGTGGTCGCCTCCGAGGTCAAGCATCTCGCCACCCAGACCGCCAAGGCGACCGAAGAGATCGGCGCCAAGATCGCCGCGATCCAGGAGGCTTCCTCCGGCTCCGCCGAGGCGATCAAGAGCGTGGTCGGCACGGTGCACCAGGTGAACGAGATATCGACCGCCATCGCCTCGGCGGTCGAGGAGCAGAGCGCGGCCACCAAGGAGATCGCGCGCAACGTCGAGCACGCCGCCACCGGCTCGCAGGCAGTGGCCAACAACATCCTGGGCATCGCCGAAGCGGCCAAGGAGGCCGGCCGCTCCGCCGACAGCGTGCTTTCCTCTGCCAACGCCCTCGACCAGAACGGCGGCAGGCTGGCGGACGAAGTGCAGAAGTTCCTCGACCGGATCCGGGCTTAGAGCCTCGCCTCATCGGGAACAAGTACATCCCATGGGCGACGCCGCCGGCGTTCCCGGGCGGAATCGGCGGCCGGCATTTCGCTAAAAGGCATGTTCTCACACGCCGGTGCGGCGGGACGTCGCGCTCGGTAACACTTTCTCCACAGATGCGTGGTCTAATCGCGCATCGAGATCGCCTCTGATGGAGACCATCGCTCCCGCCTGACCGCTCAACGACATCCGGAGTCCATTCTCCGACCGGAACGCGTTTCCGGCGCGCGGCGGAGCCTTGCTTCGCGCCGCTGGAGAGCACGAGAGCCGCGGGTACTCGGGGGTCCCGCGGCTCTCGCCCATTTTACGACCGGCTCAGCGCCGAGACCCGATAGACGCAGCGGTGCGCGCCGGAAAGCACATGCTCGGTCCGCTCGACCGCGACGTCCTTCCCCAGCGCGGTGCGGAACAGCGCGAGCTCCGAGCGGCAGAAGCCCTGGCAGGACTTCGCCGCGACGCAGATCGGGCAGTGGCTCTCCACCAGCAGCACCGTGCCGTCGCCCGCGGGCGCGGCGCTCGCCATGTAGCCTTCCTCGCTGCGGATCGCGGCGAGGCGCTTCACCTTCTCGCGCAGGGTCTTCGCGCCCTCGAGCCGCGCGCGGTAGGTCTTGAGCGCCGCCTGCTCGCGCAGGCCGATCACCTGGTCCAGCATCGCCTCGCCGCCCGTCTTGCGGATGGCGGCGATCAGCTCCAGCGTGAGCCCGGCATGGTTGTCGGGAAAGCGCGCATGCCCGGCCTCGGTCAGCGACCAGACGCGCTTCGGCCGGCCGACGCCTTCGCTGCGGTCCTCGGCGGCGACCAGCGATTCCTCCTGCAGACGCGCAAGGTGCTGGCGCGCGCCGACCGCCGTCATGCCGAGCTTGCGGCCGAGCGCCTCGGCCGTCTGCGGGCCGGCGGCCTTCAAGGCGTGCAGCAGCCTGAGGGAACCGCGATGCTTCATGCCGCGGAACATAGCACCGGCGCGACGATTTGAAAAGTATTTGCTTTTCCAATTAGGCGGCGCTAGAAGCGCGGGCGGGGACGGACGTGCGGGAGGCGCCGATGTCGCTTGCGGTTCCATTGCGATTGACCGTTCTGTTCCGCCTGCCGGGACGGCGCGGTGCGGCGCCGAAGCCGCGCGCGGCCCGGTCGCGCCCGATCGATCCTTGCGCGATGAGCGCGTATCTGCGGCGGGACCTCGGGCTGCAGGACTTCCCCTGCGCACCCGCCTCGCATGATCTGCTGCGCCTTCGATGACCGCCGCGTCCGAGATCCAGGCGCGCCCCACCATGTGGGCGCTGCTTTCCGGCGACAAGGCGCGGATCGTCTGGGCGACCAGCTTCGGCGTGGCGCTGCACGCCATCGCCTGGTTCCTGATCGCGACCGCGATGCCGACCATCGTGCTCGACCTCGACGGCGTGCGCTGGCTTCCGGCGGCGACGACGCTGTTCATGGCGACCTCGGTCGCGGGCAGCGCCTCGACCGGCTATCTCGACCGGCATTGGGGACGGCACCGGCTGGTGGCGGTCGCGACGGTGCTGGTGCTGGCCGGCTCGGCCTGCTGCAGCCTGGCACCGAATATCGGGATATTCATCCTCGGCCGGGCCTTCCAGGGCCTGGGCGACGGGATGGCGCTGTCCCTCGCCTTCATCCTGGTCGGCACGACGCTGAAAGGCCGCGAGGTGCAGACCGCCTGGGCCATCCTCGCCATCGTCTGGGCATCGGCGACCGTCGTCGGCCCGGTGCTGGCCGGCACGCTGACCGAGACGGTCGGCTGGCGGGTGGCGCTGCTTCCCGTGCCGCTGCTCGCGCTCGCCTTCCTCGCGGTCGCCTATGCGATCCCGGGCAGCGTCGCGCTCAAGGACGAGGCGGCGCCGAAGCGGCCGCCGGTCTCGCGCCTCGTCGCGCTCGCGGCGGGCATCGCCGCCTTGTCGATGGCCGGCGAGAGCGGCACGATCGGCCAGACCCTGCTGCTCGGGCTGCCGGCGCTGTTCGCCGTCGCGCTCGCGCTCGCCGCCGACCGGCGGGCGAAGCACCGGCTCTTCCCGCGCCGCCTGGTCTCGGCGCGGCATCCCGCGGCGCTGGGGATCTGGATCATCTCCCTCATGTATGCCGGCGAGGCCGCGGCCTCGATCTTCGTGCCCTATCTGGTGCAGGTCGGGCACGGCACGTCCGCCTTCGTCGCCGGGCAGTTCGCCGCGCTGAGCTCGATCGCCTGGTCGGTCAGCGCCTTTGCGATCCGCAACCTCGCCAGCCGCAAGACCAACGTCTGGATCGTCGCCGGGCCGCTGCTGCTGGCGCTCGGCCTCGGCACGCTCACCGCCTGGACCCATATGCCGCTCTCCGTCTCGGCGCTGGGCCTCGTCGCCATCGGCTGCGGCTTCGGCACCTCCTACGGCTTCTATGCCGAGCGCATCGTCGCCCATGCCGAGGAGAACGAGCACGACCTGACCTCGGGTGCGATCCCGACGCTGGAGAGCATCGGCGCCAGCTTCGGCGCCGCCTCGGCCGGCCTGATCGCCAACCTGATCGGGTTCGGCTTCGGCTCGCATCTGGTGCCGCCGAGCCTGCCGCCCGCGGTGTTCGGGTTCTCGGCGGCACTGGGCGTCGTCGCCTTCCTCGCCGCCTTGCGCTTCGCGCGGCTCACGCGCATGGCATAGGAAATTCCGAGGCGATTGCGCATTTAATTCGAATTTCCAAATGATGGCGCCTTGCGCCATCCTGGCGGGATCGAAGTCCAACGGGGGCTGATCCGTCATGCCGCGCGATCCGCGCTACGACATCCTGTTCGAGCCGGTGCAGATCGGCCCGGTCACGGCGAAGAACCGCTTCTACCAGGTGCCGCATTGCAACGGCCAGGGCTACCGCGACCCCTCGGCCATGGTCCGCATGCGCAAGAACAAGGCGTCGGGCGGCTGGGCGGTGCTCTGCACCGAGCAGGTGGAGATCCACCACACTTCCGAGATCACGCCCTTCATCGAGCTCAGGCTCTGGGACGATCGCGATCTGCCGGTCTTCGAGAAGGTGACCGCGGCGATCCACGGCGAGAATGCGCTCGCCGGCATCGAGCTCGCCTATAACGGCATGAACGGGCCGAATTTCTACACCCGCGAGACGCCGCTCGGGCCGAGCCACCTGCCGATCGCGACCTTCACCTACGACCCGGTTCAGGCGCGGGCGATGGACAAGGACGACATCCGCAACCTGCGCCGCTGGCATCGCAACGCCGCGCTCCGGGCGAAGCGCGCCGGCTTCGACCTGGTCTATGTCTACGCGGCGCACGGCTTCGGCACGTTCCAGCACTTCCTCTCGCGCCGCTACAACGACCGCGGCGACGAATACGGCGGCAGCCTGGAGAACCGCATGCGCCTGCTGCGCGAGGTGACCGAGGACACCAAGGAAGCGGTCGGCGACCGCTGCGGCGTCGTCGTGCGCTTCGCGATGGACGAGCTCGCCGGGCCGGACGGCATCAGCAAGGCCGAGGGCGAGGAGGTGATCGGCCGCATGGGCGAGATTCCCGATCTCTGGGATTTGACCATGGGGAGCTGGGACCATGATTCCCGCACGTCGCGCTTCGCCGAGGAAGCGGCGGAGGAGGAGTTCGTGCGCGGCGTGAAGAAGCTGACTTCCAGGCCGGTGGTCGGCGTCGGCCGCTTCACCTCGCCGGACCAGATGGTGCGGCAGATCAAGAGCGGCATCCTGGATTTCATCGGCGCGGCGCGGCCCTCGATCGCCGATCCCTTCATCCCACGGAAGATCGCCGAAGGCCGGATCGACGACATCCGCGAATGCATCGGCTGCAACATCTGCATCTCCGGCGACATGACCATGTCGCCCAGCCGCTGCACCCAGAACCCGGCCATGGGCGAGGAATGGCGCCGCGGCTGGCATCCCGAGCTGATCCGCGCCAAGGAAAGCGATTCCCGCGTGCTGGTGGTCGGCGCGGGTCCTGCCGGCCTCGAAGCGGCGCGGGCGCTCGGACAGCGCGGCTACCAGGTGGCGCTGGCCGAGGCGACGCGGGAGCTGGGCGGGCGCGTGGCCAGGGAATGCCGCCTGCCCGGCCTCTCGGCCTGGGGCCGGGTGCGCGACTATCGCGCGGGGCAGATCGCCAAGATGCCGAACGTCGAGATCTACCACGACAGCCGGCTCGATGCCGACCAGGTGCTGGAATTCGGCTTCGAGCACGTGCTGGTCGCGACCGGCAGCACCTGGCGCCGCGACGGCGTCGCGCATTTCCACACCAGGCCGATGCCGATCGCCGCCGATGCCGAGGTGCTGACGCCCGACGACCTGATGGCGGGCAAGCGGCCGTCCGGAAAGCGGGTCGTGCTCTACGACGACGATCACTACTACATGGGCGGCGTGCTGGCGGAACTGCTGGTCAAGGATGGCTGCGCCGTCACCCTGGTAACGCCGTCCAGCGACGTCTCCACCTGGTCGAAGAACACGATCGACCAGTTCAAGATCCAGGCGCGCCTGATCGAGCTGGGCGTGGAGCTCGTCACGGCGCGCGCCGTCGCGTCGATCAGGCGCGGCGAGGTCGAGACCGCCTGCTTCTACACCGGCCGCACCGACCGCCGCGCCGCCGATGCCGTGGTGCTGGTGACGGCACGCCTGCCCGACGACAAACTCTATCTCGACCTCAAGGCGCGCGAAGCGGAATGGAAGGATGCCGGCATCCGCGCGGCCAAGGGCGCCGGCGATGCCTGGGCGCCCTCCACCATCGCCGCCGCGGTCTATGCCGGGCGCCGCTATGCCGAGGAGCTGGATGGTCCGGACATCGGCGACGCACTGCCGTTCAAGCGCGAGCTGACGGAGCTGTCGGCGGATTGAGGACTTTCAAACGCGACCGTCATCCCGGGGCTCGGCCCCGGGATCCACGCCTTGGGTGCACACGCCGGCGCTCGAGTAGATCCCGGATGCGTGTCATTGTTTCTTCGAGCCCCAAGGCGTGGATCCCGCGACCTAGTCGCGGGATGACGACTGAGTTAGAACAGCGACTATGATCCACACGACCCCCGCCGAGCTCGCCGCCGCCCTGTCGCGCCACCAGCGGCTCGCGGCGCTCGATCTCGGCGAGAAGACGATCGGCATCGCGATCGGCGATCCCGGCCACAAGGTCGCCTCGCCGCTGACCACCATCCGCCGCACCAAGTTCACCAAGGACGCGACCGAGCTGCTGCGCCTGGTCGATGAGCGGCAGGTCGGCGGCCTCGTGATCGGCCTGCCGCTCAACATGGACGGCAGCGAGGGACCGCGCTGCCAGTCGGTGCGGCAGTTCGCCGCCAACCTGATGCAGATCCGCGATCTGCCGATCGCCTTCTGGGACGAGCGCATGTCCACCATGGCCGTCACCCGCGGCATGATCGAGGCGGATATGAGCCGCGCCAAGCGGGCCAAGGTGGTGGATCAATCGGCCGCCGCCTTCATCCTGCAAGGGGCACTGGATTCGCTCCATCGAAGTGGACCCATGCCACCCGCCTAAGCGGCCCTTGCCGAAGGAGCCACTTCGCGGCATGGTGCCGCCATGCCCAGCCTGCAGACACTCCTGATCTTCACTGCCGCCGCCCTGGCGATGAACATTTCGCCGGGACCGTCCAATCTCTATGTCATGTCGCGCAGTCTCGCCCAGGGCACCTCGGCCGGCCTTGTTGCCGCGGCGGGGCTTGCCACCGGCAGCCTGTTCCATGTGACCGTGACGTCGCTCGGTCTCGCCGTGATCCTGCAATATTCGCCGGTCGCCTTCCTGGTGATGAAGCTGGCCGGCGCCGGCTATCTCGTTTTCCTCGGGCTGAAGATGCTGCTGGCCAAGTCGGCCGCATTGTCGCCCGACGCGCTGCTGCCGAAGAAGCCGCTGGCCCGCATCTTCCGCGAGAGCGCGCTGGTCGAGATCCTGAATCCGAAGACGGCGCTCTTCTTCCTCGCTTTCCTGCCGCAATTCGCCGATCCGAAGGCCGGACCGCTGGCGCCGCAATTGCTGCTGCTCGGCTTCATCGTGACATTGACTGCAATCCCATGCGACGCGCTGGTCGCGGTGCTCTCCGGCAAGGCGGCCGATCTGCTGCGCCGCAAGCCGATCTTCCAGCGGCTTCAGAACTGGATCTCCGGCTCGGTCCTGGTCGGCCTGGGCGCCACCATCGCACTCCGCCGCGACTGACGATCGAGTGATCCCGTCACTCGGTCGTCATCCCCGGACTTGGCCCGGGATCCACGCCTTTCTATCGTGCGGCACCCAAGGTGTGGATCCCGCGACCTAGTCGCGGGATGACGATCCAGTATTGAGAAACAGCGACTGACGCGATCCCGCTTGCTTTTGCCCCGGCCGCCCTGGACAGTGGCGGCAACGAGACTGGGGAGAATGCATGTCCGGACCACTGACCGGCCTTCGGGTATTCGATCTGACGCGGATTCTGGCGGGGCCGATGTGCACGCAGATCCTCGGCGATCTCGGCGCCGACGTGATCAAGATCGAGCGGCCGGGCCAAGGCGACGACACCCGCAAATGGGGCCCGCCTTTCGTCAAGGACAAGGACGGCAAGGACACGACCGAGAGCGCCTACTATCTCGGCATCAACCGCAACAAGCGGTCGGTGACACTCGATGTGTCCAAGCCCGAAGGCTACGATGTTGCCAAGCGCCTGATCGGCCGCTGCGACATCTTTATCGAGAACTTCAAGGTCGGCGACATGGCGAAGTACCGCCTGAACTACGAGGAGCTGAAGTTCGAGTTCCCGCGCCTGATCTATTGCTCGATCACCGGCTTCGGCCAGACCGGCCCCTATGCCAACCGCGCCGGCTATGACTTCCTGGCCCAGGGCATGGGCGGGATCATGAGCATCACCGGCCAGCCCGACGGCGAGCCGACCAAGGTCGGCGTCGCGGTCACCGATATCGTCACCGGCATCTTCACCTCGACCGCAATCCTCGCCGCGCTCCATCACCGCACGGTGACCGGCGTCGGCCAGTATATCGACATGAGCCTCCTGGATTCCCAGGTCGGCTGGCTGGCCAATGCCGGCATGCAGTATCTCGTCTCCGGCAAGGCGCCGGGCCGGCTCGGCAACGAGCACCCCTCGATCGTGCCCTACTCGGTCGTGAAGTCCGCGGATGGTTTCTTCATCCTGGCGGTCGGCAATGACAGCCAGTTCCAGAAATTCTGCCAATTCGCCGGCAAGGCGGAATGGGCGGCGGACGAGCGCTTCAAGACCAATCCCGCGCGGGTCAAGAACCGGGTCGAGTGCTACCGCCTGGTGAACGGCGTGACCGAGACGAAGCCGACGTCATATTGGATGGAAGGCCTGGAGAAGCTCGGCGTGCCGGTCGGCCCGGTCAACGATATCGGCCAGGTGTTCAACGATCCCCACGTGCTGGCGCGCGGCATGAAGGTGACCATGCCCTACCCGCCCGCCGCCTCGGGCTCGATCGATCTCATCGGCAACCCGATCAAGCTCTCGGAATCACCGGTCGACTACCACCGCCCGCCGCCCACCTGCGGCCAGCACACCGACGAGGTGCTGAAGGAGCTGCTGTTCATGGAGGCGAAGGAGATCGCGGAGCTGCGAGGCAAGGGGATTGTCTGACAGATTCCCATGCGTCATATCCCGTGACTTGGTCACGGGATATGACGATCGGGTGGTTGATGCGTTGTTGCCCTACACCAGCCGCTTGGCCGACAGCTCGTCCTTGATATAGGCGTAGTAGATCGGCGCCGCGATCACGCCGGGGATGCCGAAGATCGCGTCCATCACCAGCATGGCCAGCAGCAGCTCCCAGGCGCGGGCGCGGATCTGGCCGCCGATGATCCGGGCATTGACGAAGTATTCGAGCTTGTGGATCGCCACCAGGAAGATCAGCGAGCCGACCGCCGCGTAGATCGAGATGCTGAGGCTCACCACCACGATCACGGTGTTGGAGATCAGGTTGCCGATCACCGGCAGCAGGCCGACCACGAAGGTCACCAGAATCATGGTCTTGGTGAGCGGCAGGTTGATTCCCATCAGCGGCAGCAGCACCACGAGATAGATCGCCGTCAGCAGCGTGTTCAGCGCCGAGATCCGGATCTGCGCGAAGACGATGCGCCGGAACGACTGGCCGAGGCGCGACACGCGCTGCTCCAGCGAGCGCGACAGCACCGGCAGCTCGCGGGTCGGCGTGAGATCGGTCAGCGCCACCATGGCGCCGATGATCATGCCGATCGCGATGTGCAGCATGACGCCGCCGAACCTCAGCAGCACGTTTCCGACCGCCTGCCATTCGCCGGCATGCTCTCGCAGCCACTGCGCGGCCGAGGCCTCGAACTGTTCGACGTTCTCCGGCACGTATTGCCTGAGCTCCGGCGGGACATAGATCCGCGCCGACCCGACGATGTCCGCCATCTTCTGCAGGAGCGCCGGCACGTTATCCGTCCGGTCGGCCACGAGATTGGCAAGGCCCATCGCGCCAAGCACGATCGCCACGAGGGTTACCAGCGTCACCAGGGCGACTGCGATGATCCGCCCGGTGCGATGGCTGACGCGGATCAACTGGTGCCGCGCGGCGATCACCTGGACCAGCTCGAACACCATGAGACCGGCCAAGAGCCCGGCGATCAGATTCAGCCACAGGATCGCCACCAGCGCGACGCCCATGATCACCCAGGCGGCGACGTCGCAGCGGAAGGCCAGCCGGGCGTCCGGATAGCGCTCGGGCTTCACCGGCTCCGGCCGGGTCTGCGGCTCGGCGCCGGGGTCGCGCTTGGCAGGCACTTGGGGACGGTGCTTCATCTGCTCTCTGAAATGGCCCCTCTCGGTATGGGTTCAAGGTAGCATATCGGACCAGGAAATACCCTAAATGCGACGCCTGCGCGGCCGCCGACGAATCGTTGACCTGGGGAGACTCGTCCCTATGATGCGCGATCGATGAGCGAACCCGCCCGTAAGCCCGCGGCCTTCTTCTCCCACCGCCATCTGCTGGGAATCGAAGGGCTTTCGGCGGAGGAGATCACCCGCCTCCTCGACCTGTCCCAGTCCTACGCCGAGCAGCCGAAAGACGACCAGCGCGCCCGCTCGCTGCTGCGCGGCCGGACGGTGATGAACCTCTTCTTCGAGAACTCGACCCGGACCCGCACCTCCTTCGAGCTCGCGGCCAAGCGCCTGGGCGCCGACGTGATCAACATGTCGGTCGGCACCAGCTCGATCAAGAAGGGCGAGACCCTGCTCGACACGGCGATGACCCTGAACGCGATGCGGCCGGACGTGATGATCGTCCGCCATCCGGAGAGCGGCGCCGTCAACCTGCTGTCGCAGAAGGTGGACGGCGCGGTCATCAATGCCGGCGACGGCCGCCACGAGCACCCGACCCAGGCGCTGCTCGACGCGCTGACCATCCGCCGCCGCAAGGGCAAGCTCGCGGGCCTGCTGGTCGCGATCTGCGGCGACGTGCTGCACAGCCGGGTCGCGCGCTCCAACATCCATCTCCTGACCAAGATCGGCGCCCGGGTGCGGGTGATCGCGCCGACGACATTGCTGCCCGCACAGATCGACCGCATGGGGGTCGAGGTCTTCACCGACATGCGCAAGGGATTGAAAGACGTCGATATCGTCATGATGCTGCGCCTGCAGCAGGAGCGGATGCAGGGCGCCTATGTCCCGTCGATCCGCGAATACTTCCACTTCTACGGCCTCGACTACGACAAGCTCGGCGCCGCGAAGCCCGACGCGCTCATCATGCATCCCGGCCCGATGAACCGCGGCGTGGAGATCGATTCCGAGGTCGCCGACGACATCAACCGCTCGGTGATCCGCGAGCAGGTCGAGATGGGCGTGGCCGTCCGCATGGCCTGCCTCGACGCCTTGACCCGCAACCTGACGGGCACCAACCAATGAGCGAGCGCCCCGGTTCACAGCCGACCGCCGGTGCCGCGCAGCGCCCGCCCAAGCGCCAGACCCGCCCGCTGGCTTTGGTCAATGCGCGGCTGGTCGATCCCGCCGGCAACCGCGACGAGACCGGCGGCGTGCTGGTCGAGGACGGCGTGATCCGCGACCTCGGACCCCAGGTCACGCGCACCGGCCTGCCCGAAGGCGCCGAGGTCATCGATTGCGGCGGCGACGTGCTCTGCCCGGGCCTGATCGACATGCGCGTCCAGCTCCGCGAGCCCGGCGAGGAGCACCAGGAGACGATCGAGACCGGCAGCCTCGCGGCTGCGGCCGGCGGCGTCACCTCGATGGTCACGCTCCCTAACACCGACCCCATCATCGACGACGTGGCCGGCGTCGAGTTCATCGCGCGGCGCGCCCGAGAGACCAAGCGCACCAAGATCTATTGCTACGGTGCCTTGACCCGCAGCCTCGAGGGCAAGGACCTGGTCGAGATGGGCCTGCTGTCGCAGAGCGGCGCGCTCGGCTTCACCGACGCGCTGCATGCCGTGGCCGACGCCCAGGTCATGCGCCGCGCGCTCAACTATGCGCGCTCGTTCGGCGTGCTGGTGATCCAGCATCCGGAGGAGCCGCGGCTCGCCGCCGGCGGTGCCATGAACAACGGCGAGCTGGCGACACGGCTCGGCCTGCCCGGCATCCCGGCCTGCGCCGAAGTCATGATGATCGAGCGCGATCTCCATCTCGTGCGGATGTCGGGGGCGCGCTACCACGCGGCGCATATCTCGACCGCGGCCTCGGTCGAGGCGATCCGCAAGGCCAAGCAGGAAGGGCTGCACGTCACCTGCGATACCGCCCCGCCCTATTTCTCGCTGAACGAGAACGAGATCGGCGACTACCGGACCTTCGCCAAGCTCTCGCCGCCCTTGCGCGGCGAGCCCGACCGCCGCGCCGTCGCCGCCGCGGTCGCCGAGGGCGTCATCGACTGCATCGCCAGCGACCACGCGCCCTATGACGTCGAGAGCAAGCGGGTGCCCTTCGCGCAGGCCGCGGCCGGCATCATCGGGTTGGAAACGCTGCTGCCGATCAGCCTCGGCCTCTATCACAACCGCTCGCTCTCGCTCGGCAATCTCCTGAAGTGCCTGACCAGCCGCCCGGCGGAGATCCTGGGTCTGCCCCAGGGCAGGCTGCAGCGCGGAGCGCCGGCCGACATGACCCTCATCGACCTCGACCGGCCGCATCGCATCGACGTCGGCGCGTTCCATTCCAAGTCCAAGAACTCGCCCTATGACGGACGGCCGGTGCAAGGCGTGGTGCGCCGCACCTTCGTCGACGGCCGCCAGGTCTTCGAGGCGGCGTGATGGATCTCTCCGTCATCATCGCGGCCGTCCTCGGCTACCTGCTAGGCTCGATCCCGTTCGGCCTGCTGCTGACGCGGATGGCCGGGCTCGGCGACATCCGCAAGATCGGCTCCGGCAATATCGGCGCCACCAATGTGCTCAGGACCGGGAACAAGGGCCTGGCGCTGGCCACCCTGCTGCTGGACGGTGCCAAGGGCGCGGTGGCGGTGCTGATCGCGCGCCACTTCGACCCCGACCTCGCGGTGATCGCGGGTGCCGGCGCCTTCGTTGGCCATATCTTCCCCGTCTGGCTGAGATTCAAGGGCGGCAAGGGCGTCGCGACCGCCCTCGGCACGTGGCTGGCGCTCGCCTGGCCGGTCGGCGTGCTGGCCTGCCTCACCTGGCTGGCGGTCGCATTCGTGTTCCGCTATTCCTCGCTCTCGGCGCTGCTGGCGGTGGCGCTCGCCCCCGTCTACGCGATCTGGCTGGGCTCGCCGCCGCTCGTCTGGTTCGGCATCGGCGTCGCGATCCTGGTCTGGATCCGCCATCACGAGAACATCCGCCGCCTGCTGAAAGGCGAGGAGCCGAAGATCGGCAGGAAGAAGCCGGCACAGCCAGAGCAGATGGGCCATAACGGCGGCCCCACGCTCTAAGACGACCTAATCGATCAGCACCTTCTCGATTCTCGGCCGGATCGCGCTGGGCTTGGCAATCGAGCCCAGGCGCTTGACCACTCGCCCGTCGCGATCCACCAGGAACTTGGTGAAGTTCCACTTGATCGAGCTTGTGCCCAGGAAACCGCGCCGTTCCCGCTTCAGCCAGCGATAGAGCGGGTGCGCCTTCGGGCCGTTGACCGCGATCTTGGCGAAGATCGGGAAGCGGATGTCGTAGATCGTGCGGCAGAACCGCTCGATCGTCGCGGCGTCGCCCGGCTCCTGCTCGCCGAACTGGTTGCACGGGAAGGCCAGCACCGAGAAGCCCCGGGGCGACAGCGCCTTGTGGAGATCGTTGAGCCCCGCATATTGCGGCGTGAAGCCGCAATGGCTGGCGGTGTTCACGATCAGCAGGACCTGGTTCTTGAACGTGCTGAGCGGAATCTCCCGGCCGTAGAGGTCGGGGGCGGAGAAGTCATAAACCGTCGTCATGGCGACGGGACCATAGCGCCTCGCTCGTCGCGCCGCCATGTCTTGCAACCATCGTCCTGCAACCGTCGTCCTGCAACCGGCGTCCTGCAACCGTCGTCTTGCAACCGTTGGCGCGCACACTTGCAACCTTACATTGCCGCCCGCGACGTTGATTGCCGCCCGGGTTGCGGCTAGGCTTCGGCCATGGATCTGCGCGCGCGGGAGATCGGCGACAAGGAGCGGCTGGCCTGGCTGCGGCTCGCGCGCAGCCGCGGGCTCGGCGTCATCACCATCCGCGATCTGGTCGCCCATTTCGGCAGCGCCGCCGACGCGCTCGACGCCCTGCCGGATCTCGCCACGCGCGGCGGCTCTGCGCGGCCGCTCCGCCTCTGCTCCCGGGCCGAAGCCGAGGGCGAACTGGCGACACTCGACAAACTGGGCGCCCGGCTGATCGCCCGGCCGGAGGCCGACTACCCGGAAGCGCTCGCCGCGATCGAGGATGCGCCGCCGGTCATCGCGGTGCGCGGCCGGCTGGAGCTGCTGGGCGCGCCGAAGATCGCCTTGGTCGGCGCCCGCAATGCCTCGGCCAACGGGCGGCAGATCGCGCGCACCATGGCCCGGGGCCTGGCCGGCGCCGGCTTCGCCGTGGTCAGCGGCATGGCCCGGGGCATCGACACCGCCGCCCATCTCGGCGCCCTGGAGGAGAAGAGCGGTGGCGGCGGCACCGTCGCCGTCGTGGCCGGTGGGATCGATGTCCTCTATCCCCCCGAGAACAGCGCCCTGTTCGACCGGCTGGGATCCGAGGGCCTGGTCCTGGCCGAGGCCGGGCCAGGCACCGAGCCCCTGGCCCGGCACTTCCCGCGCCGGAACCGGATCGTCTCCGGCCTCTCCCGGGCGGTGGTCGTCATCGAGGCGGCGATGAAATCCGGCTCGCTGATCACCGCCCGCTACGGCCTGGACCAGGGCCGCGAGGTCATGGCCGTACCCGGCTCGCCACTCGATCCCAGATGCCGGGGCGCCAACCGGCTGATCCGGGACGGCGCTCGCCTGGTCGAGGATTTCGAGCAGGTCATAGAGTCGCTGGAGGGCCTTGCCGGCTCACACTTGAAGTTTCACGAGAAGTTGAATTACCAAGATCAAGTACCTGAATTTAATGAATTAACAGATCCTGAGAAATTGCGTGAGCGCGTGCTCGCCTTGCTGGGTCCCAGCCCGGTCATGGTTGACGAACTGGTCCGGCAATGTCATTGCTCGGCCCCCGTTATGGGCATGGTGCTGCTGGAATTGGACTTGGCGGGACGCCTGGAGCGCCACCCGGGCAACCGGGTTTCCCTGCTGATGCAGGCCGCCTGACCCCTCCACCCTTGGCAGCGCCGCCCCGGTTCGCCATTTGTTAACCGCGCGAACCGTAACAGGACCGAATGAGCACGAAGCAGCCGATGAAAGTCGTCGTCGTCGAATCCCCCGCCAAGGCCAAGACCATCAACAAGTACTTGGGCGGGGATTATAAGGTGCTGGCCTCGTTCGGCCATGTCCGCGACCTGCCGCCCAAGGACGGCTCGGTCCGGCCGGAGGAAGATTTTGCCATCACCTGGGAGACCGAGGGCCGCGGCGCCCAGCGGATCAAGGAGATCGCCGAGGCGGCCAAGACCGCCGACAAGCTGATCCTCGCGACCGACCCGGACCGCGAGGGCGAGGCCATCTCCTGGCACATCGCCGAGGCGCTGAAGGACAAGAAGGGGCTGAACAAGCTCCCGATCGAGCGGGTCGCCTTCAACGAGATCACCAAGCGGGCGGTCGCCGAGGCGATCGCCAACCCCCGGAAGATCGACCAGGAGCTGGTGGACGCCTACCTCGCCCGCCGCGCCCTGGACTATCTCGTGGGCTTCACCCTCTCCCCGATCCTCTGGCGCAAGCTGCCGGGCAGCCGCTCGGCCGGCCGGGTCCAGTCGGTCGCCCTGCGGCTGATCTGCGAGCGCGAGGCCGAGATCGAGGCCTTCAAGCCGCGCGAGTTCTGGACCATCGAGATCGTCTTCAAGGCGCCGGATGGCACCCTCTTCACCGCGCGCCTCACCCATCTCGACGGCAAGAAGCTCGACAAGTTCGACCTGGCCGACGAAGCCTCCGCCAAGGCCGCGGCGGAGAAGCTCAGGGCCGGCGCGCCGTTCTCGGTGGCCAATGTCGAGCGCAAGACCGTCAAGCGGAACCCCTTCCCGCCCTTCACGACCTCGACCCTGCAGCAGGAGGCCTCGCGCAAGCTCGGTTTCGGCGCCGCCCATACCATGCGGGTCGCCCAGCGGCTCTATGAAGGCGTGGACCTCGGCGGCGAGACGGTCGGCGTCATTACTTATATGCGTACCGACGGCGTGACACTGTCGCAGGACGCGATCGCCGCCGGGCGCAAGCTGATCGCCGAGCAGTATGGGCAGGAATACCTGCCCGACAGCCCGCGCATCTACAAGACCGTCGCCAAGAACGCCCAGGAGGCCCACGAGGCGATCCGCCCGACCGACCTCTTCCGCCGCCCGGAGCACATCAAGCGTCATCTCAACGACGACGAGTTCAAGCTCTACGACCTGATCTGGAAGCGCACGCTGGCTTCGCAGATGGAAAGCGCCGAGCTCGACCAGGTCGCGGTCGATATCGTCACCGCCGACAAGCGGCACACCTTGCGCGCCACCGGGTCGGTGGTGAAGTTCGCCGGCTTCCTGACGCTCTACCAGGAGGACCGCGACGACCCGATCGAAGGCGACGACGAGAACGGCCGCCGCCTGCCCAACCTCAAGGTCGGCGACCAGCCGGACGCCCAGCAGGTGAAGCCGGAGCAGCATTTCACCCAGCCGCCGCCGCGCTATTCCGAGGCCTCGATCATCAAGCGCCTGGAAGAGCTCGGCATCGGCCGGCCCTCGACCTATACCTCGATCCTGCAGACCCTCGAGGACCGCCAATACGTGCGGCTCGAGAAGCGCCGCCTGATCCCCGAGGATCGCGGGCGCCTGGTGACCGCGTTCCTGACCTCCTTCTTCGAGCGCTACGTCGAGTACGGCTTCACCGCCGGGCTCGAGGAGAAGCTCGACGACATTTCCGGCGGCCGCGCGCAATGGAAGGACGTGCTGCGCGAGTTCTGGGACGACTTCGCCCATCTCCACCAGGAGAACGCCGAGGAAGAGGACGCGAAGACCGGTCATCTGCCATCGATGTCCGACGCGGTCGCGTTCCTGGACAAGGGCATCGGCAAGCGCTCGGTCGTGATCGACGTGCTGAACGACCTGCTGGCGCCGCATTTCTTCCCGGACCTCGGCAACGGCAAGAAGCCGCGCCAGTGCCCGGCCTGCGGCACCGGCGAGCTCGGCATCAAGCTCGCCAAGAACGGCGCCTTCATCGGCTGCAGCAACTACCCGAACTGCAAGTACACCGTGCCGCTCGCGGTGCAGACCGCCGAGACGATGGACGCCGCCGCCGCCGGCCCGGTCGAGCTCGGCAAGGCCGATGACGGCACGACCATCACCCTGCGCAAGGGCCCTTACGGCCACTACGTGCAGCTCGGCGAAGGCGTGGACGGCGGGAAGCCGAAGCGCCAGTCGATCCCCAAGGGCATCGACCCCAACGAGGTGACGCTCGACCAGGCCAAGCGCCTCTTGTCGCTGCCGCGCGTGGTCGGCAATCATCCGGAGACGCAGAAGCCGATCCTGGCCGGCATCGGCCGGTTCGGCCCCTACCTGCAGCATGACGGCAAGTACAAGTCGATCCCGAAGGACGACGACGTGCTGACCATTGGCATGAACCGCGCCGTCGAGCTGCTCTCGCAGGAGAGCAAGGGGCGCGGCCGCCAGGCGGCGCCCGGCAAGGAGCTCGGCAAGGACCCGGCCTCCGGCGAGACCGTGACCCAGCACGAGGGCCGCTACGGCCCCTATGTGAAGATGGGCAAGGTCAACGCCACGATCCCGAGCTCGATCGAGCCGTCATCCTTGTCGCTGGAGCAGGCGCTGCAGTTGATCGCCGCCCGCGCCGAGAAGATGGGCACCGGCAAGCCGAAGCGCGCCGCCAAGAAGAGCGCGAAGAAGGCGGCCAACGACGATGCGGCGCCGGGCCTCAGCGAAGAAACGGCGAAAGCGCCCAAGGCGCCGAAGAAGAAGGCCGCGGCCAAGACCAAGGAACCGGCGGCAAAGAAGGCGGTCGCGAAGAAGGCCACGACGAAGAAGAGCGCGGCTTAGGTCTTTACGCCGCCTCCAGCGCCTTCTGCACGGCTTTTGGCGCTCGATCGATCACGAGCAGATAGGCGCGGGTCGGCCCTTCCGGCTGGCGCTTGCCCTGCTCCCAATGCCGCAGCGTATTCACGCTGAAGCCGAAACGGCGGGCGAATTCCTCCTGGGTCATGCCGATCGTGGCGCGAATCTTTGCGTGCTCGCTCATTGTCTCCCCCTCTGGCACCGCCCTATCCCACACACTCGCTCGTCATCCCGCGACTAGGTCGCGGGATCCACGCCTTGGGTGCCGCACCATGCAACGCGTAGACGGCACGGCAAGTCCCGGCTTGGCAGTGGAGCTTACTGATTCAAAGCGTCGTAAAGATCCTTCCATTCCGGATTGCCTGCCTCGATCAAGCGAATCTTGCGCGCACGGGGCCAGCGCTTGACGACCTTTTCGCGGTGGATTGCCTCCTCGATTCTGTCGTGCCGTTCGGCATGGACCAGGCGCTTCAACCCATAGCGCCTGGTGAACTCACTGCCCGTCCCGCTGCGATGCTGGTGAGCGCGCGCAGGAAGGTTCGAGGTCACGCCGGTGTAGAGCGTGCCGTTGCGCTTGTTGGTCATGATGTACATCCACCCCGACATCTGGAGATTGTGGCACGGCTACACTCCGGCCGTCATGCCGCGAGTCGCGGTGTCCTCGTTTGGCCGTCGTGCAGCATCCAAGGCGTGGATCCCGCGACCTAGTCGCGGGATGACGAGCGGGCGTGGTGCCGCACCGACCCTCTACCTTCGCGCCGTACGCTGGCCCCAGACCAGGAACAGGCCGATGTCGCCGGGGAAGCCGTTGGGGAAATCCAGCACGCGCGCGCCCAGGCTGAAGCCCTTGGGCTTCAGCTCGCGCTCCCAGCGCAGGTAGATCTCCGCCGCCTCGCCGCGCAGGGTCTTGGGCCATTCCGGCTCCGGCACGTTGATCGCGCGGCCGCCGTCGCTGCACAGATCGTGCGGGAAGCGCAG
>DASZSL010000034.1:0-11745 GCA_035548715.1 Dongiaceae bacterium | reverse complement strand
CTGCCGGGGCCGTCTGGCGCGCCGTTCGGCCTCGCCCAGACTTGCGCATCGTCGATCGCCGATCCTCGGCGGGGTTCGCCACGGTGCCTCGCGAGGAACCGTCGCGATCGGCATGGCCGTTTCCGGCGCGCCCCTCCCGCCTCCTCCTTCTGCAGACGCGCGCCGCCGCCGCACCGCCAGGAGCGCCCGGCCGAATTCCGTCCGCCGAATCGCACCGATGTGTTGGAGTCCAATATTTTGGCGAAGATTCGAGATATCGAAATCTGTGATCACATAGGCTATGGACGGCTAACTTCCTATTGTGTCGATACATTTTTGGTCCGGACGGCATGGCCAACCCGTCACAATCGTGTGACTTCACACACTGCGTGACGATAGTCACTCGCATCTTGGGCGGGCGTCGATACATTCCGGCTCCCCGAGTTCCCCGGGACACGAATCGGAGACCCCCATGAGCCACCCTGTGACCAACCCCGCTCTGCACCGCCGGCCGGTGATGGTCCGGCGCACCCCGCTGGCCCCGGTCGTCGATGCGATCGCCGCCTGCTGGACAGCGCTGGTGCGCCAGCGCGCGGTGCGGCGCGACGAGCATTTCCTGCTGAGCCAGCCGGACTACATCCTGCGCGACATCGGCATTGGCCGCGGCGAGATCGAGGCCGCGGTGCGCGGCCGCCGGCGCTGAAAGGAGCGGCCGATGGGGACGACCGCGGAAGCCGGCCCGCTGCAAGCGGGAAAGGACTTCGTCATCCGCAGCGCGACGCTCGACGACGTGCTGCGCACCCGGACCATGCAGATGCGCGCGATGTCGCTGACCGGCGCCGGCTATTACAGCCGCGCCGAGATCGACAGCTTCCTGCGCAGCATCGGCACGCTGGAGGATGCGGTGGTGGCCGAGGGCCATGTGTTCATCGCGCTCGACCGCGACGGGCAGGTGATCGGCAGCGGCGGCTGGTCGCGCCTGGCGCCCTGCTATGCGCGCTTCACCAAGGCCGGCGAGATCATCGCGACCGGCGCCAATCCGGTGCCGGGCGTCGCCACGGTGCGAAGCGTGTTCGTGGCGCCGGAGCATGCGCGCCGCGGCGTCGGCCGCGCGATCATGCAGGCGGTCGAGGCCGACGCCCGCGAATGGGGCCTGTTCCTGCTGCGCCTGACGGCGATGCTCTCGGCCGAGCGTTTCTACCGCGCGCTCGGCTATTCCGGCGATGCCCGCGGCCATATGCGCCTGCCCGACGGCGCGCGGCTGGGCTGCGTGCGGCTGGAGAAGCTGATCGCCGCCGAACGCGCCGCCGCCGCCGAAGCGGCGAGCGCGGCGTGATCGCGATGGAGAACGAGCTGCCGCATCGTGCCCGGGCCGTCGCGCATCCGACCCGCGCCCGGCGCGCCTTTGCCCGCATCATGGCCGCGGTCGGCGGCGCGCTCGGCCGCTGGTGGCGCGGCTATCGCAGCGAGGCGATCCTGATGGGACAGAGCGACGCGATGCTGCGGGACATGGGGCTGAGCCGCGCCGAGATCGAGCGGCGGATCGGCGGACGCCCGTATTACTGAGCGACCGTCGACGGAGCTTACGGCACCAGGCGATAGCCGCCCGCGTCGGTGACCAGGATCGTCGCCTTGGCCGGGTCCTTCTCGATCTTCTGGCGCAGGCGATAGATGTGGGTCTCCAGCGTGTGGGTGGTGACGCCCGCGTTGTAGCCCCAGACCTCGCCGAGAAGCGTGTCGCGGCCGACCGCCTTCTGGCCGGCGCGGTAGAGGTATTTCAGGATCGAGGTTTCCTTCTCGGTCAGGCGGATCTTCTTGTTCTGCTTCTCCTCGATCAGCATCTTCACGTTCGGCTTGAACGTGTAGGGCCCGATCACCAGCACCGCATCCTCGCTCAAGGCATGCTGCCTGAGATGCGCCTTCAAGCGCGCCACCAGCTCGCCGAGGCGGAAGGGCTTGGCGATATAGTCGTTGGCGCCGGAATCGAGGCCCCTGATCGTGTCGGCCTCGCCGGAGGACGCCGTCACCATGATGATCGGCACGGTGACGTGGGCGCGGCGGAGCTGCTGGCAGACCTCGCGGCCGTCGGCGTCGGGCAGGCCGACGTCGAGCAGCACCGCGTCGAATTTCTCGCTTTGGGCGCAGCGCAGGGCCTCGGCGCCGCTGCCGGCCTCGAGGCATTCGAACTCGCCGCTCTGGGTCAGCTGCTCGGCAAGGGTCTTGCGCAGGGTCTCGTCGTCATCGACCAGCAGGACCCTCTTCGCAGCAGCTTCGACCATGACCGTTCCATCCAGTTTGCGCATCTCAGCTAACACCGGAAACTCCATGGATTCAAGGCACTAGGTAATTTTATTACCCCTACGGGGCGGGGGGCAGCCATGAGCTTCCCCGTCTTGACCTTTCACGGGGCGGAGCGCCATATCCGGCGCAGGACCTTAGCCTGATGACCTTCGCCGATCCTTTCAGCCAGACCATCTCCTCCCAGGCCAATGTGGCACGCGCCGTGGCGGAACTTCGCCGCGGCGGCGCGGTCGCGGTTACGGCCGGGCATGACGCGGCCCTGGCGATCGCCGCGGAGCTGATCGAGGAGCCCGGCTTCGCCTGGCTGCTGGCGGCGGCGGAAGTCCCCGCCGACCAGGGCGGCGCAAGGCTGCTGCTGACCCAGGAGCGCGCGGCGCGCCTGGGCCTGGCCGGACAGCCGAGCCTGGAGCGGTTCCGCCTGCTGGCCCTGCCGGCCGGCTGCTCGGCGGACGCGGCGCGCCAGATCGTCGATCCCGCCGCCGAGCCGATCGATCCCGCCCTGCTGGAGCTGGCCCCCGCCGGCGACGTGCCGGCGCCTTTGTGCCAGGCGGTGATCGAGCTGGTCAAAGCGGCGCGGCTGCTGCCGGCGGCCGTGGTGGTGCCGATGCCGCTCGACAAGCTCGAGGGCTGGGTGGCCGCGCCGTTCCGGCTCGCCGCGGGCGACGTCATCGCCTATCGACGCGCGGCTGCTTCCGGGCTGAAGCGCGTCGGCTCGGCGCGGGTGCCGCTGGCCGGCAGCAAGGCCGGCACCGGCGCGATCGAGACCGAGATCATCGCCTTCCGCCCGCTGGACGGCGGCAAGGAGCATCTGGCGATCGTGATCGGCGAGCTCGATCCGAGCCGGCCGGTGCTGACCCGGCTGCATTCCGAATGCTTCACCGGCGACCTCCTGGGCTCGCTGCGCTGCGATTGCGGCGACCAGCTCCGCGGCGCCATCGACGAGATCGCGAAGCAAGGGAGCGGCGTGCTGCTCTATCTCGCGCAGGAGGGGCGCGGCATCGGCCTGGTCAACAAGCTGCGCGCCTATGAGCTGCAGGATGCCGGCGCCGACACGCTGGAAGCCAATCTGCAGCTGGGCTTCGGGCCGGACGAGCGGGTCTATCAGCCGGCGGCCGAGATGCTGCGGCAGCTCGACATCACCGCGGTCAGGCTGCTGACCAACAACCCGGAGAAGGTGAAGGGCCTCGCCCAATGCGGCGTCGCCGTGGTCGAGCGCGTGCCGCATGTCTTCCCGGCCAACGACCATAACGAGCGCTATCTCAGCACCAAGGCGATCCGCTTCGGCCATATGTTCTGAACCGGGGCTCTGGCACGCCGATTGCGATGTTCGGCTGCCCGGAAACCCTGGAATGGCCATGAATACAGCCGGCTCGATCTATGACGCTTCGGCCTCACCGCCCCCGACCGCCCCATCGGTGGTGGCCGGGGGGTCGGCCGGCGCGATATCCGGTGGGGTCCTGCGGCCGGGGTCCATCGACCAGGGCGCCTTCCTGCAGGCCCTGCAGCAGGCGCAACAGAATCGCGAGGCGGCCGGCGTCGGCGGCAAGCCGGTCGCCATGCCGGTCCAGTCCTTCCAGAGCAGCAATATCCCGACCCTGACCTCGGCACAGTTTGCCGCCCTGGTCGGCGGCCAGTCCGACGACCCGCCGCTCGCGGATCCCGACAACGGGGCCGCCGCCGATCCCCAGGCCGAGGCGCAGGGGTTGACCGGGACAGTCGCCGCCGCCGCCGCCCCCACCGCGGCGCCGACGGCGACTGCCACGAAGCTCAATGGCATGAAGCTCAGCGGCCGCCCGGCCGAGACGCCGGCGACGCCGGCAAGCCAGGCCGGCGCCGATACGGCCGATGAAGCCGCGCCGACCTTCACCCGGATCGGCGAGCCGAAGCTGCTGGATTCGGCGGCCACGCCGGCGGCGGCCGGCGGGACCGCGGCGTCGGACGCCGATCCGAAAGCCGCGGATGCCGCGAGCCAGGCGGCCGCCAAGGACGCCGGAAAGACGGATGCCGGGAAGACGGGTGCCGAGAAGACGCCGCCGGCCGATCCCGACGTCGTGCATCTCAAGGACGCGCCGGATCGCGAGACCCAGCGCAACCTGATGGCGCAGCACAAGCGCTGGGTGGTCGATGAGACGCCGGGCGCGCGGCAGCTCTTCTTCGGCGCCGACGGCGTGTTCGGCTGGGACGACTTCCTGGACGTGATCAACCCGCTGCAGCACATCCCGATCGTGGCGCAGATCTACCGCGCGGTGACCGGCGATGAGATCAACGGCGCGGCCGAGCTGCTCGGCTCGCTGCCGCTGGGCCCGCTCGGCGTGATCGGCACGATGGGCACCGTCGCCGACCTCGCGGTCAAGGATACGACCGGCAAGGATATCGGCGAGAACCTGGAAGCCCTGGTGTTCGGCTCCGGCACCAAGAGCGGCGACGGCGCCGCCGGCGACGCGTCGGACATGGCCGAGGCGACGCCCGCCCATCCCGACCTCGACATGCAGACCGCCTCGGCCGCGCCGGCCGTCAGCGGCATGGACGCCGCGCGCCAGGCCCACGATCAGCGCCGCGCCTGACGGCCGGCGGGCATGGATTCAGTCCTGCGCCGGGCCGTGCTACGGTCGCGACTCGATCGCTGACAGTTCCAGGATCATGCGTTGAACGATCTCCTGATCGCGCCGGCCCGGCGCGGCGCCACACAAGGCACGGCCTCCTTCGGCGCACTCTCGGTGCGCTGCGCCCTCGGGCGCAGCGGCATCGCGGCGCACAAGGTCGAGGGCGACGGCTGCACGCCGGCGGGACGCTTCCCGGTCCGGCGGCTGTTCTATCGGCCCGACCGGGTGCGCGAGCTTGCCCTCAAGATTCCGATGCTGCCGCTTTCGCCGGCGGACGGCTGGTGCGACGATCCCGGCGACCCGGCCTACAACCGCCAGGTGACCCGGCCCTATCCCGCGAGCCACGAGGCGATGTGGCGCGAGGATGCGCTCTATGACCTGGTGCTGGTGATCGGGCACAATGACGATCCCGTCGTGCCGGGAAAGGGGAGCGCCGTGTTCCTGCACGTCGCGGCGCCGGATTACGCGCCGACCGCCGGTTGCGTCGCCTTCGCCCGCGCGGACCTGGTCGCGCTGCTGGAGGCGATGGACCCGGCGACCGGCATCGTCATCGTCGAGGAAGGAGCCGGCATATGAGTCGACTGGACAGCTTCATTCGCCGGCTGGAGGCGCAGCGCGCCTGCCTCGGCGAAGCCGTGCGCCTGGTCGAGGGCGTCGAGGGCTTCGTGCTGGAGCTCGGCCTCGGCAACGGGCGCACCTACGATCATCTGCGCGAGATCTGCCCGGACCGCGAGATCTACGTCTTCGACCGCCAGGTGCTGGCGCATCCGGACTGCATTCCGCCCGCCGACCATCTGTTCCTCGGCGAGATCCTGGAGACGCTGCCGCAGGCGCTGCAGCGCCTCGGGTCCGGCGCCGCCCTGGTGCATACGGATGTCGGCACGGGCGACCAGGCGGCGAACACGCGTCTCGCCGCCGCGCTGGCGCCGCTGATCCGCGGCATCATGCGGCCCGGCGCGGTCGTCATCAGCGACCAGCCGCTGACGAGTCCGGGCCTCGCGGCCATGCCGCTGCCGCCGGGCGTGAAGCCCGGGCGCTATTTCATCAACCGCGCGGTCTGACCGGCCAGCCGAAAAGCGCGAAAGCCCGGAAGAGCGGTGGGACGCTCTTCCGGGTCAGGGGCTTCGCTTCGTGATCAGAAGGTGAGCGCCGAGCCGATTGCGGCGCTGAACGCGCGGTAGTGATCCTCGTCGTCCGGCGTGGCGGACCGGGTGTCGTTGTACCAGGTGTAGCCGAGCGAGGCGTCGAGGATGACGCCGGGGGCCAGCGAGTAGGCGGCCGTGAGGACGGCGTGATCGAGCGTCTTGTGGCCGTCGGTGCCGAAGCCGCCGCTGAAGCCCGCCGCGCCGTCATAGCGGCCGTGCGTGTACTGGGCGCCGAACTTCCAGGCATCGAACGCGTAGCCGATGCCGCCGCCCGCCACCCAGATGTCGTTGTGCTTGCCGCCGTTGTCGCGGTACTCGAACACGCCGCCGGCGGAGAAGCCGCCGAAGGTCAGGTTCAGACCGGTCTGGTAGGCGTTGCTCTTGCCGTCATTGCCGCCGACCGTGGGCGAGAATTGCAGCTGCCACGAGCCGCCGCCGCCCCACTGCACGCCCCAGCCGTCGCCCTTGTAGGCATACATCGCATAGGCATCGACGATGTGCGAGGCCTTGCCCGCGGTGATCGCGTCGGTGCCGTGGCCGTTGACGCCGGCCTGGGTGTAGTCCTCGGCGTTGTTCGACGGCGTGTAGCTGATCGCCATCTGGAAGCCGGAGAAATTCGGCGTGGTGTAGACGATCTTCTGCGAGTCGTTGTCGGCGCTCTTGCAGGCCGCGTTCGAGCCGATCGGATCGTTCGAGCCCCAGCCCAGCGTCGGGCTGACGGCGCTGAAGTTCGGGGTGCCGCCCGGCGGCAGCACGCAGTAGTTCTCGAGCGCGTCGTTCTGCGAGCCGAGCTGAACCTTGCCGAAGCCGCCCGACCAGTAGACGAAGGACTTGTCGATCTGGTCCGCCGCGTTCTCGCCCTCCAGCTCGATGCGCGCGCCGATCGTCAGGCCGTTGTCGAGCTTGGTCTCGCCCTTGAAGTAGACCTCGGCGTTGTGCTGGAAGGCGTCGGTCGAATGGTGGTTTCCGAAGCGGTCGCCCGACTTCTTGTCGAAGACGCCTTCATAGGTCTGATTGAAGAAACCGCCGACTTCGAGCTTGATGCCGTCCGACGCGTTCGCCGTGCCGGCCAGCGCGCCGACACCGACCAGCACCGAGCTACCGAGAAGAAGCTTTTTCATGCATGCCCCCGATGGAGTTTTTCTGACATCGGCACGCATCGGACCGTGCCGCGGAAGCGACGCTTCGCGCGGTGACGACGACCCTTCTGTGCCGATGCGCCACGGCGGATGAATCCCCCCGCCGCGTGCGGAGGCGATATTCCGCAGCGCGTCGCGTCAGATCAAATGACGGTTCTGCGTTTTCGGGCGATGCGCGAAAAGTTCATGCAGCCGTAAATCGGCCGCTATACATCGAGGACTTGAAGCACAGGCGCGGCGCGCGATGGGGATAGAAGCGCAAAGCGCGCATCGCGTGGGTCGCCGCAGCGACGCTTGCGAAGAGGACTCTGAAAAAGAGTGACGGGGGACGAGCCGCACGCTCTCCCCCGTTTCGAGGACGAGGGGCAGGCGTTCGCGCTTAGGGTCGCGAACGCCGCCGGGTGGTTTCTTATTGGATGGCCGTGGTCCGGAGCTCCGGTGCCTGAACCATCGAGAACGCTGTCATCTACCTTTCGCCTGGTGGCTGGGTTGGAGATCAGAAGGTCAGCGCCGAACCGATCGAGACGTCGACATCGTGATAGCTGTCGGTGTCCCCGGTCGCGGCGTCGCCCGAATCGTGGAACCAGGTGTAGCCGAGCTCCGCGTCGAGCGTGACGCCCGGGCCCATCGCATAGGAACCGGTCGCGATGACGCGGTTGAGGTTGCGGCTGCCGCCCGGGTTGGCCGCGAAGCCGATGTTCTCGCCGTTGTAGTGGCCATGCGAACCCTGCAGGCCGACGGTCCAGGCATCGATGCCGTAGCTCAGGCCGCCGCCGACGACGTAGGCGTTGTTGTCGCTGCCGCCGGTGTCGAAGTACTCCATGACGCCGCCGATGGCGAAGTTGCCGAGCGTGAAGTTCAGGCCGGTCTGGTAGTCGGCGCTGCGCCCGTCATTGCCGCCCGGCGTGTGGTTGAACTCCGCCTGCCAGGAACCGCCTCCACCCCAGTCCACGCCCCAGCCGTCGCCGGCATAGGCGTAGGTCGCGTAGGCGGCGAAGCTGTGATGCGCGACGCCGTCGGTGTTGCTCGGCGTGCCGGCCGCGTTGACGCCGTGCTGGATGTAATCCTCGGCGTTGTTGGACGGCGTGTAGCCGAGGCGGAGCTGGAAGCCCGAGAAGTTCGGCGTGATGTAGACGATCGAGTTCGAGTTACCGAGCGTGTCGGTGCAAGCCGCGTTCGAGCCGATCGGATCGTTGCCGGCCCAGGCCGCCGGCGAGAAGGCCGAGAAGTTCGCCGTGGCGCCCGGCGGCAGCAGGCAGTAGCCGCCGATCGCGTTGTCCTGGGTGCCGATCTGCACCTTGCCGAAGCCGCCGGACCAGTAGACGAACGACTTGTCGATCTGGTCCGCCGCGTTCTCGCCTTCGAGCTCGATATGCGCGCCGACCGTCAGGCCGTTGTCGAGCGTCGTCTCGCCCTTGAAATGGACTTCGGCGTTGTGCACGAAGCGGTCGTAGTTGTGATGATCGCCGAAATGGCCCTCATCCTTGTTGTCGAACACGCCCTGATAGACGGTCTGGAAGAATCCGCCGACGTCGAGCTTGACCCCGTCGGAGGCTTGCGCGGCACTTGCCAGAGAGGCAATGCCGGCCAATGCCGTGCTGCCGAGAATGAGTTTCTTCATGTGGTGTCTCACCTATGTGCGGCGGTCGGTGAGAAGGCCGACCTTTCCCCTGTCCCTCTAAGTCCGTCGTCCCGTTGCGCGGAGACGGCGGCGCGTCAGCGATGGCGTGCTGTTGCCGGCGGAGGGCTCTGCGACCGGCGATCAGAGTCGGACTTGAATGACGTCATCATCAACTCGCGAAACTGTGCTGAAACGGGTAGAGCGCGTGTAGCAGCGAGGCAAATGACGAGTGTTCAGGAGCGCTCTGAACGACCTTCAGGTCGCGCGCGGCAACGATCGGAATTTCGGCAACGGCCGCATTTTCGCCAGGTTTTCCGCGGGTTTTAGACATCGTCTGCGCGGCGCCGACGGCGCATGCGCGGGCGTCGTGTAACGTTGTGTATCAGACGACGTTGTTGTTTTTGTCGCGCTTGTGCTTTTCGGGCAACAGAGCGCGCCGATCACGTTTTCAACCTGCGGCGATCCAGGCATTGCGCAGATGAAGCACGTTGGCGATACTTGGTGCGGGAGCTGAGCGGCATTCAGATGCGCGCCGATCGGCGGATGGCGTGGCAGCTAGGCGAATGTCCGGTCGCTTGCGGTTAGACCGCGGGCTTTTCGGAACAGCTCCCGTGTCTGGACCGAATCATCGCAGCGAGTCACCGCCGTGTCCCTGAGCGAAGCTCCTTTCCGCGTTCTCGATCTCAATCTGCTGCGCGTCTTCGATGCCTTGATGAGCGAGCAGAGCGTCAACGGCGCCGCAGCCCGGCTGAGCATCACGCCCTCGGCGGTCAGCCACGCGCTGGCGCGCCTGCGCTATCTGCTGAAGGACCAGCTCTTCGTGCGCAGCCCGCGCGGCATGCAGGCGACGCCGCGCGCCGCGGAGATCGGGCCGCGCCTGCGCGAAGGATTGCATCAGCTCGAGATGGCGCTGACGCCGCTCGACTTCGTGCCCAAGGAGAGCGAGCGCGCCTTCACCGTCGGCTGCAGCAGCTACATCTGCGCGGTGCTGATGCCCGAGGTGATCGCGCGCCTGCGCCGCGAGGCGCCGCAGGCGACGGTTGCGATCCGGAGCTGGGCGCCGGGCCTGACGGATGAGCTCGAAGGCGGCCGAGTCGACGTGCTGATCGGCGACTTCGAGCACGTGCCCGAGCGCTTCGAGCTCGACACGCTGTTCAGCGACCGGCCGATCTGGATGCTGGGCCGCGACTACCTGCAACCCAAGCGCGAGGGCGACACGCCGACCCTGCTGCCGCGCCTCGCGGCGATGCAGGAAGGCTCGCCCACCGAAGTCGGTCCGGTGGTGGCCGAGAACGGCCTGGTCCGCCGGGTCGCGCTCGACGAGCAGAGCGGCGTCATCGGCGTGCCGCCGGGCAAGTTCGACAGCGCCCCCGTGCTCGCAACCATCCCCTACTCCTCGGTCGCGCCGCTGATCGTCAAGCATGCGGACATGGCGGCGCTGCTGCCCGAGCGCCTGGCGCGGATCTTCGCCGCGCATTTCGAGCTCGACCTGGTACCGGCCGAGACGCTGCCGGAAACGCGGATCGGCGCCGTCTGGCACCGCGAGCACGGGCGGCATCCGGCACTGGCCTGGTTCCGCGAATTGCTGCTGAGCACCGCGAAGGCGCTCTGAGCCCGCGCCGGAGACTCTAGGCGTCCCTTCCCGGGAGCGGCGGGCGGGCGCCGAAGATGGCGCTGCCGACGCGCACGATCGTCGCGCCCATTCGCACGGCGGTCTCGAAGTCGTCGCTCATGCCCATGCTCAGTCCGGCGACGCCGTTGCGCGCCGCGATCTCCCGCAGCAGGGCGAAATACGGGGCCGGCGCGGCGCCGGCGGGCGGAATGCACATCAGCCCGTCGATCGTGAGCCCGAGCGCGTCGCGGCAGAGACGGATGAAGGCATCGGCCTCGCGCGGCGGCACGCCCGCCTTCTGGGGCTCCTCGCCGATATTGACCTGCACATAGAGCCGGGGCCGGCGGCCCTGCCGCGCCATCTCAGCGGCGAGCGCGCGGGCGAGCTTCTCGCGATCGACGGTCTCGATCACGTCGAACAGCGCGACCGCCTCCTTGACCTTGTTGGTCTGCAACGGCCCGATCAGATGCAGGACCAGCCCCGGATGCCGGGCCCGAAGGGCGGGATACTTCCCCGCCGCCTCCTGCACGCGGTTCTCGCCGAACACGGCCTGGCCGGCGGCGAGCGCCGCCTCCACCGCTTCCGCCGGATGGGTCTTCGCCACCGCGACGAGGTCGATGTCGGCGGCCGGCCGGCCGGCGCTCGCCGCCGCGGCAGCGATCCGGCCGCGAATGTCGCGCAGGTTCTCGGCGATCGGGTCCGGCTGGTTCATGCGGGCAATTTGCCCCGGCCTGGCCCAGAAGGCGAGAGGCGAAGGCGAGGGCGGGACGTGAAGACGAGGACAAAGCAAAAGGGGAAGCGGTTGCCCGCTTCCCCCTCGCTCAGATCGACGTTCGCTTCGCTTGCGCGAATTAGAAGGTCAGAGCCGAACCCAGCTGCACGTCGAAGGCGTGGTAGCTGTCGAGGCTCGGATCGGCCGCGGCGCCGGTGTCGTGGAACCAGGTGTAGCCGAGTTCCGCATCGAGGGTCACGCCCGGGCCCAACGCATAGGAGCCGGTCGCGATGATGCGGTTCAGCGTGCTGTGGCCGCCGTTGGTCGCACCGTTGGCCACCGAAGCCTGGTAGTAGCCATGCGAACCCTGCAGGCCGACGGTCCAGGCATCGACGCCGTAGCTCAGGCCGCCGCCGATGATCCAGGCGTTGTTGTCGGTACCGCCGTTGGCGAAGTACTCGGTCACGACGCCGATACCGAAGCCGCCGAAGTTGACGTTCAGGCCGGTCTGGTAGTCGGTCGAGCGGCCGTCATTGCCACCCGCGGTGTGGTCGAAGGCGAACTGATGCGAAACGCCTCCACCCCAGTCCACGCCCCAGCCGTCACCCGCGTAGTCGTACGTGGCATAGAAGC
>DASZSL010000033.1:0-16902 GCA_035548715.1 Dongiaceae bacterium | reverse complement strand
ATGCGCTTCAGCTCCTTCTGCTGGCGCTTGCGCGCCTCGATCACCAGCGCGTCTCCCGCCGCCGCATAGCGCCGCGCGCTTTCGGCGTCGAACGCGATCTCGTCGCAGGCCTTGCAGCGCCATCCCGAGAGGCCATCGACCGTCTTGCGCAAGCCGTCATGCGCGACGGTGAAGCGCTGGTCCTCGAACCGCACCATCCGCTTGTCGCCGCAGGCCGCACAGGACCGGATCACCGAGCGGGTCGTCATGTCACTTCTCCTTGAACTGGACGACCGGCGCGTTGTCTCGCATCGTCAGTTTGACGTAGGCGATCTCAGGCCCATCGCCCGCCCGCCCTCCATCGGCGCTCTTGGTGAAAGCCGCGACGCCGAGCTCGCCACCAATGCCTTGACCGCCCCGAGATCGCAGTGCGGCCCCAGCTTCTCCATGCTCCGTATTACCCTTAAAGGGTAATATGTCAAGACCTGCCCTTGCACGCTCGCCGCATCGCACCCGCCTCCGTCCATATTGAACCCACCGCCCCGCACACCCACCTGACCCTGACCCACGCCACGGCAAGATGCGGGTTGCGTGAGACGGCATAGACCAGGCTTCTGGGGCGGCGTCGGCGCGTGGATCGCCATCATCTTCGTCGAGATGCCGCTCACTTTGCTGTTCGAGGTGCTGTTCGGACGGCCGCTGTGGCAGGAACCCCCGCTGGTGGCTACGGCCTGGATCGGCGGCTTCGCCCTGTTCTTCTTCGTCGTGTTCCTGATCGCCCGCGGCCAGACCTCGCCGCTCGGGGATTTCATGCGCGCGGACCGCGCCGCACGGGAACGCCGCGCCCGCCGTCTCCCGAACCCGGCGCCCCGCGCCGCAAGGGGAATCCCCGCGACGCCGGAGCGAAAATGAGCTATACTCCGCGCGTTCGATCCTGCGCACCGATCGACACGGTTCCGCGGCGGCGGGCGGCTCTCCCTCCAGGTTCGATCACGCCGTTTCAAACACGCTGCGTCCCTGCCGACGACTCTGCGCCTTCGACCGGGCTTCGCCGTCGGTCCGCCGCGGCGCGCCAATCTTGACAGGACCTTTACCAAACAGGGAATCCAGGCCCCCCCTCCGATCGCCGTTTAGACCTGCGCCGTCAGAGGCTTAGGGCCCCGATCCGGCCTTGAAACGCCCCCCGGTCGTAAAGGTCGTCAAGAACGAATGGACCGCCGCGCCTCCCGGCTTCGCCGCCATCGCTCCACGGCACGCCGCATCGCCCACGCAGACCGGACGCAGGCAGGATCGAGAATCGGTTGGACCGCGTCGATGCGACTTCGCCGTTCCCCGTCAGGCACTTGGCGCTGTTTTGCCGGCGCAGGAACCGGCCGGGGCGGTAAGTGCGAACGAGGCGTGCCGCGACCCCCGCCGAACGGAAGCCGCGCGCGCCGCGACGGCCTGGCAGCGCGTGAGCCGGTTCATGGCGGAACGGCTCCCGCGCCGTCGAGATCGGTCCCTTGATCTGCGGCGCGCGCCGCAACATCTTCAGAATGCTCTCTCGTCCGCCTTCAACCCCGACTGCAAGGGCCCCCCACTGCAAGGGACCCCCACTGCAAAGGACGATGCATGGCCACCACCCCCTCCGCCGCCGAGATCGCATTCGGCACCGCCGCGCCCGCCTTCTCCCTCCCCGCCACCGACGGCCGCATGTACAGCCTCGACGACGTCGCCGGCCGCAGCGGCACGGTCGTCGTCTTCATCTGCAACCACTGCCCTTACGTGAAGGCGGTCATCGACCGGCTGGTCGCCGACGCGAAGACGTTGCAGGCCGAAGGCATCGGCTTCGCCGCGATCTGCTCCAACGACGCCGCGAGCTATCCCGCCGACAGCTTCGACAACATGCAGGCCTTCGCCGCCCGGCACGGCTTCCCCTTCCCCTATCTGCACGACGCGCGCCAGGACGTCGCCCGCGCCTACGGCGCGGTCTGCACGCCGGACTTCTTCGGCTTCGACGCGGCGCGCCGGCTCCGCTACCGCGGCCGCCTCGATGCCGGGCGCACCAGCCCGCCCCCGCCCGGCACCCGGCGCGAGCTGGTCGAGGCGATGCGCGCCATCGCCGCCGGCCGGGACCCCGGCGACCAGACGCCGTCGATCGGCTGCTCGATCAAGTGGAAGGCCGCGTAAGGATGCAAAGCACCCACGTCCGTATTTTGTAATCGTCATGGTCTGCGAAGGCAGACCATGACGAGATAAGAAGAACCGGCAATCCACCCGACCCCAACGGCACACTGAGGAGTCCCCCATGGACAAACCGTCTCCCCAACCGAACGCGCAGGCTTCCGGGCAATTCACCATCGGCGGCGACATGAAGGTGACGCGGCTCGGCTTCGGGGCGATGCGCATCACCGGCGCGGGGATCTGGGGACCGCCCGCCGATCGCGGCGAGGCGATCCGGGTCTTGAAGCGGCTGCCCGAGCTCGGCGTCGATTTCATCGACACCGCGGAGAGCTACGGTCCCTATGTCAGCGAATCCCTGATCGCCGAGGCGCTGCATCCCTACAAGAACGTGACCGTCGCCACCAAGGGCGGCCTCACCCGCAGCGGGCCGGAGGGCTGGGAGTTGCTGGGCCGGCCGGAATTTCTGCGCCAGGGCGTGATGATGAGTCTCCGCCGGCTGAAGGTGGAGCGGATCGATCTCTGGCAGCTCCACCGCATCGACCCCAAGGTGCCGCGTGGCGAGCAGTTCGGCGTCATCGCCCAGATGCTCAAGGAAGGCCTGATCCGCCATGCGGGCCTCAGCGAGGTCTCGGTCGAGGAGATCGAGGCCGCGCGCAAGGTCTTCCCGGTCGCGACGGTGCAGAACCGCTACAACCTCGCCGACCGCGCCGCCGAGGCGGTGCTGGCGCATTGCGAGAAGATGAAGATCGGCTTCATTCCCTGGTTCCCGCTGGCGGCCGGCGACCTGGCGAAGCCCGGCGGTGCGCTCGACGGCGCCGCAAAGGCGCATGGCGCCACGCCCGGGCAGATCGCACTCGCCTGGCTGCTGAAGCGGAGCCCCGTCATCCTGCCGATCCCCGGCACCGGCCGCGTCGCGCATCTGGAAGAGAACGTCGCCGCGGCGGAGATCAGGCTCACCGACGCGGAGTTCGCGGCGCTGGACGAGGCCGGCCGGAAGTGAGGCGCCAGGCTCCCGGACATCGCCGCGTCGATGGCAGGGGCCGGACCGCAGGGGCCGGACCATTGTCAACCCACGGCGAACGACCCATCTTGCCGCCGGGCCCTGGCGCCGCCCGCCGCGCCACGCCAGATTCGCACAAGGCCCCGTGGATCAGGCCCCGTGGATCGGGCCCCGTGGATCGGGCCCCGTTGGATCGGGCCCCGTGGATCAAGCCCCGTGGAAAGGACGAACGCCATGAGCATCGCGACCGCCGAGCAGACCGCCGATAGGCCCCGGGGCAAGCCACGGGACGTGGTCGCCGTGATCCGCGGCATCCCGACCTCGGACGGCGCCGGGGTGAAGCTGACCCGGGTCATCGGCCAGCGCGCCCTGCCCGATCTCGATCCCTTCCTGATGCTGGACGAGTTCGGCTCGGAGAAGGGTGCGGACTATATCGGCGGCTTCCCCGACCATCCCCATCGCGGCTTCGAGACCGTGACCTACATGCTCGACGGCCGGATGCGCCACGGCGACAACAAGGGCCATTCGGGCCTGCTGGTCTCCGGCAGCGTGCAGTGGATGACCGCCGGCCGCGGCATCGTCCATTCCGAGATGCCCGAGCAGGAAGACGGCCTGATGCGCGGCTTCCAGCTCTGGGTCAACCTGCCGGCCAGGGACAAGATGTGCCAGCCGCGCTACCAGGAATACGCGCCGGACAAGATCCCGGTCGCGCAGCCGGCGCCCGGCGTCACGGTGAAGGTCATCGCCGGCGAGGTCGCCGGGGTGAAGGGCCCGGTCGGCGGCGTCGCCACCGATCCCACCTATCTCGACATCGCGCTGGAGAAGGGCGCCGCCTTCAGCCACGTCCTGCCGAAGGAGCACAATGCCTTCGCCTATGTGTTCGAAGGCGCGGCGATGGTCGGCATCAAGGAGATCGAGACCCACCAGCTCGCGGTCCTCTCGCTCGGCGAGCGCTTCGAGGTCCGGGCCGACGAGGGGCCGGGGCGGCTGATCCTGGTCGCCGGCAAGCCCTTGCGCGAGCCGGTGGCCAAGTACGGGCCCTTCGTCATGAACACGCCCGAGGAGATCCACCAGGCGATCGCCGACTTCCAGGCCGGCCGGTTCTAGCCCAGGTCCGGACGTTGTCGCTTTAGATCAAACCGGGCCGGCCGGAAGCCGCAGAATCCGGGCATTCGCCCATCCTGGGTTGCTGGCCGAGCGACCCTCGTTGTGGCAGAATCCGTCACATGCCTGCCTGACCCATGCCTGCCCGACCCATGCCTGCCTGACCCATGCCTGCCCGACCCATGCCTGCTTGACCGAGGTCCGACCGATGCCCGATTCAGCCGTCCATTCCGATTCGACGCTCTTCAGCGATGCCGACATCCGGCAGATCCGCGTCGATCTCGCCGCTTCCTTCCGCTGGTTCGTGAAGCTGAACATGCATGAGGCCGTGGGCAATCATTTCAGCGCCGCGGTCTCGCCGGACGGCTCGAAGTTCCTGATGAACCCGCGCTGCATCCATTTCAGCCGGGTGACCGCGTCGAACCTCCAGCTCCTCGACGCCCACGACAAGCGCATCCTGGAGACGCCGCAGGCGCCCGACCCCACCGCCTGGTACATCCACGGCCGGCTGCACGCCAAGCTGCCCCAGGCGCGCTGCATCATGCATCTCCACCCCAAGCATGCCACCGCTCTGTCGGCCCTGGCGGACAGCCGCATCCTGCCGATCGACCAGACGACCATGCGCTACTATTCCAACGTCGCCTATGACGAGGCGTTCGGCGGCATGGCCCTCTCCGACGAGGAGGGCGACCGGCTCGCCGGCCTGATGAGCGGCGGCAAGACCGTCATGATGATGGGCAATCACGGCGTGCTGGTCGCGGCCTCCAGCGTCGCGCTGGCCTTCGACCTCATGTACTACCTGGAGCGCGCCTGCGAGACCCAGATGATCGCCATGGCGACCGGGCAGAAGCTGCGCATCGCCTCGGACAACGTGGCGAAGGTCACGGCCCGGCAATGGGAGGAATATCCCGGCCTCGCCGACGACCACCTGCGCGAGGTGAAGGCGATCCTGGACCGCGAGCAGCCGGACTACCGGCACTGAGTCGAGGGGCCCGGCGCCGGATCGCCGGGCGCGCGGGCTGGACTAGGCGCCCGGCCGCATCCGCGCGCGGCGCCAGAGCTCCAGCCCGCCGAGCGCGATCAGGCCCAGCAGCAGCGGCAGCAGGTAATAGATCGCGCGGAAGGCGAGCAGCGCGCCGAACGTCCCCGCCATCAGCCAGTAGTTGGGCGCGAGCAGGGTCAAGACGCTGGATTCGAAGATGCCGAGCCCGCCCGGCACCGAGCTGACGATGCCGAGCAGCAGCGAGGCGACCGCGACCCCGAGCAGGGTCGAATAGTCGGCGCCGAGCTGGTCGGGCAGCAGCACCCAGGCGGCGGCCGCCAGGCAGGCGAGGTCGAGCACCGAGCAGACCACCTGCGCCAGCACCAGGCCGGTCGGCGGCACGCCCCAGGATTCGCCGAACAGGGTCACCGGCTGCTTGCGCGCGGTCAGCGCCAGCACCGCGGCGCCGAACAGGCCGAGCAGCCCGCCGATCCCGCGCATCAGCGACGGCGGCAGGTGGATCGCATGGTCGAACAGTGCGGGATGCAGCAGCATGCCGATCGCGAGCTGGAAGCAGAGCGCCAGCCCCAGCGTGGCGCTGAACGAGGCCTGGGTCTTGGCCACCTGCCGCCAGTTGACGCCGAAGGCCGAGTAGAAGCGGTAGCGCAGCCCGCCGCCGACCGCGACCGAGAAGCCGGTCTGGTGCCCGATCGACTGCGCGAGGAAGCCGCCGAACAGCGCCTTCGGCAAAGCCAGCGGATGGCCCGCCGTCCGCAGCGCGAAATACTCCTGGCTGCCGATCGCGAGGAAGCTGCCGCCGGAGAAGATCAGCGCCAGCGCGATCTTGTGCGTCGAGAGGTTGCGCAAGGCGGCGACGACCTCCTGCGGCCGCACATGGCGCAGCGCATGGTGCAGGCCATAGCCCGCCAGCGCGATCAGCGCCAGCGACAGCAGAATCGAGGCCGGAGCCTTCAGCCGATTCAACCGCTCCTTGCCGCGCGGCGTCACGCGTCACCACTCCCGATGCGACCGACTCTCATGTGCAACGCTATCTCCTGCGCCCGCCACCATATCCGGCAGCCGTCGCGGATCAAGCACAGTGTGGCGGTATTTCTGCAACTTCAAAACGCAGGCGGGGACAGAGAGCGGTAAGTCGCGCCGCCTAGCATCCGCGCGACTGCAAACAACATGACGCCCCCGATGCCGCACCGCGATCACGCCGGTCTCCGACTCCTCCGCCACGAATCCGAGGACCGCGCCGCCGTCTCCGAGTTCATCCGCGCCAAGTTCATGAAGGATCACGGCGCGCGCCTCGACCACCTGATGCCGATGCTGTTCTCGCTGCGGCGGCCGGACGACGCGATCGTCGCCGCCTTCGGCCTGCGCGAGGCGGCGCAGGAGCGGCTGTTCATGGAATGCTATCTCGACGAGCCGGTGGAGCGCCGCATCGCGCGCCTTTCCGGCCGCGAGGTCGCGCGCGCGCGCATCATCGAGGTCGGCAACCTCGCCGCCTCGCCCGGCGGCGCGCGGGCGATGATCACCGCGCTGACCCGGCATCTCCACGAGGCCGGCATCGAATGGGTGACCTTCACCGGCGTGCTCGCCCTGCGCCATGCGTTCCGCCGGCTCGGCCTCAGGCCGCTCTCGATCGCGGCGGCGACGCCGGACCGGCTGACCGAGTCCGAGCGCGCGCTCTGGGGGCGCTACTTCGACAGCCGGCCCGTCGTCATGGCGGGCTACGTGCCGCACGGCCATCGCATGCTGATGCAGCACAAGGCGCGGGCCTGGCAGGCGGCGCTCGCCGCCGAGCCGCACGAGGTCTGCGCGTCATGAGCGCCGTGCTCGATGCGCTCCGCCGGCAGGCGATCGACCGGCCGGACGCCGTCGCCATGATCGGCGACGATGCGCTGCTGACCTATGGCGCGCTGGCGGAGCGCGTCGACCGGGTCGCGGCCGACCTGTTCCCGCTGCAGGGCATGCGCTGCGGGCTGCTGCTCGACAACGGGATCGGCTGGGCGCTGGTCGATCTCGCGGCGCGGCAGGCCGGCGCGGTGCTGGTGCCGATCCCGCTGTTCTTCAGCGCGCCGCAGATCCGCCATGCGATCGAGACCGCAGGCGTCGGCTGCCTGGTGACGGATCAGGCCCCGGCCCTTGTCCATGGCGTGCCGGGCGGCGCGCGCGACGTCAGCGCCCTGCTCGGCCAGCGGGCATCGCTCGTGGAGCTCGAGGGCGGCCGGCGCCCGCCGCTGCCGGGTGCGACCGGCAAGGTGACCTTCACCTCGGGAACCACCGGCAATCCCAAGGGCGTGTGCCTCGCGGGCGCCTCGACCGATCGCGTCGCGCAGTCCCTGCTCGCGGCGAGCGCGGGCCATGCGGCGGACCGGCACCTCGCCCTCCTCCCGCTGGCGACGCTGCTGGAGAACATCGCGGCGATCGACGTGCCGATCCTGGCCGGCGCGACCAGCGTGCTGCGGCCGCTGGAGGCGGTCGGCCTCAAGGGCTCGTCGCGGCTCGACCCGCGCGCGATGCTGGCGGCGATCGAGCGGGCCGACGCGACCAGCATCGTCACCGTGCCGCAGATCCTCATGGGGCTGCTGCTCGCCGTGGCGAGCGGCCGGCCGCCTTCGAAGCTGCGCCTGGTCTCGGTCGGCGGCGCGCCGCTCTCCCGCGCGGTGCTGGACCGCGCGAGGGCGCTGGGCCTGCCGGTCTGCGAAGGCTACGGCCTCTCCGAGGCGAGCTCGGTCGTCGCCTTCAACGGGCCGGGCAGCGGGCGCCCCGGCAGCGTCGGCCGCCCGCTGCCCCATGTCGAGCTGCGCTTCGCGCCCGACGGCGAGATCCTGGTCCGGGGATCGGTCGCCGAGGGCTATCTCGGCGCCGCGGGCGGCGAGCCGCAGCCGCGGCCCGATGCGTTCTGGCCGACCGGCGATCTCGGCCATCTCGACGCGCAGGGCTGTCTCCATCTCGACGGGCGCAAGAAGAACATGTTCATCACCTCGTTCGGGCGCAACGTGGCGCCCGAATGGGTCGAGTGCGAGCTGACCGCTGCGCGCTCGATCGCGCAGGCGGCGGTGTTCGGCGAGGCGCGTCCCTGGAACGCCGCGGTGATCGTGCCGAGCGGCATCGGCGATCCCGCGGCCGATATCGGCAAGGTGAACGACAGCCTGCCGGACTATGCCCGGGTCGCGCGCTGGCTGGTCGCGGCCGAACCCTTCACCCCGATGAACGAGATGGCGACGCCGAACGGGCGGCTCCGGCGCGACCGGATCTTCGCGCACTATCGCCAGGCGCTGCACACACTCTATGAGGACGGGACGGCCGATGTTCTATGACGAATTGCTGGCGGAGACGGCGGGCGACCGCCAGATCCTGGTGACCACGCCGATCATCCAGGCCGCGCTCGGCGGCAGGGTCACGCTGGAGCAGTATGTCGCCTTCCTGACCCAGGCCTATCATCACGTGCGGCACACCGTGCCGCTGCTGATGATCTGCGCGGCGCGGCTGCCGGACCGGCTGGACTGGCTGCGCAAGGCCTCGGTCGACTACATCGAGGACGAGATCGGCCACGACGAATGGATCCTCGACGACATCGGCGCCTGCGGCGGCGACCGCGAGGCGGTCCGGCGCGGCCGGCCGGCGATGGCGACCGACGTGATGGTCGGCTATGCCTTCGACACGGTGCAGCGCCGCAACCCTTTGGGCTTCTTCGGCATGGCGCATGTGCTGGAAGGCACCAGCGCGGCGCTCGCCAGCCACGCGGCCGATGCGCTGAAGGAGGCGCTCGGCCTGCCCGACCGCGCCTTCACCTATCTCACCTCGCACGGCGCACTCGACATCGGCCATACCGAGAACTTCGCCCGGCTGATGAACCGGCTGAACGATGCCGACGATCGCGCGGATGTGATCCGCGCGGCCAAGACATTCTTCCGGCTTTACGGCGATATTTTCCGGTCGATCGCATGACACCGACGAGCAGCGGCAACCGCCATATCCTGATCACCGGCGCCAGCGGCGGCATCGGCGCCGCGGTGACGCTGGCGCTCGCCGGCCGCGCGACGCGGCTGACGCTGGTGGCGCGCGACCCGGCGCGGCTCCAGGCGCTGGCCCGGCAGGTCGAGCCGAAGGCCGCCGGCGTGCGAGTGCTGGCCGCCGACCTCGCGGCGACCGCGCATTTCGAGCCGCTGATCGCCGCGGCGACGGCGGAACAGGGCCCGATCGACGTGCTGGTGAACGGCGCCGGCGTGAACGCCTTCAAGCGCCTCGCCGACACCGGACCGGACGCGATCGGCGCCATCGTCGCCACCAATATCCTGGCGCCGATGCTGCTCTCGCGCGCGGTGCTGCCGCAGATGCTGGCGCGGCGGCGCGGGCGGATCGTCAATATCGGCTCGGTGATGGGCGGCGTCGGCTTCGCCGGCTTCTCGGCCTATTGCGCCTCGAAGTTCGCGATCCGCGGCTTCTCCGAGGCCTTGCGCCGCGAGCTCGCCGGCAGCGGCGTCGCTGTCACCTATGTGGCGCCGCGCTACACCCGCACGGCGCTCAACTCGCCGGCCATGGACCGCATGGCCAAGGCGGTGAAGATGAACATCGACGCGCCGGAGGCGGTCGCCCGCGCGATCGTGGCGGCGATCGACGGCGGCAAGGCCGAGCATGCGGTCGGCTTCGTCGAACGCATCCTCATCCGGGCCAACGCCCTGTTCCCGCGCCTGGTCGACGGCGCGCTGGCTTCGCTCAACAGGCGCATGCTGGAGCATGCCGAATGACTCGCGAAAGGAGACCCCGCATGAAACTCAAGACCATGGCGGCGCTGGGCGCCCTCATCCTCGGGTCCGGCGCGCAAGGCGCGCTGGCCGACCAGGTGGACTCGCAGATCTCCGACCTCGGCCATGCCTGGGCCAAGGTCTACTACCAGACCGCGGAATCGCAGCAGGAATCGCTCTATCCGCCGCTGATCGCCAAGGCGCAGGAGATCGCCAGCGCCAATCCGGCCAGGGCCGAGCCGCTGATCTGGCAGGCCATCATCCTCTCCTGCTACGCCAAGGTGAAAGGCGGGCTCGGCGCGGTCGATGTCGCCGAGCAGGCGCGCGACGCGGCGCTCGCCGCGGCGAAGATCGACGACAAGGCGCTCGATGCCGGCGCCTATACCTCGCTCGGCGTGCTCTACTACAAGGTGCCGGGCTGGCCGATCGGCTTCGGCAGCGACAGGAAGGCGAAGGAATATCTCGACAAGGCGCTGGCGATCGCCCCGACCGCGGTCGACGTCAACTACTTCTACGGCGACTTCATGATCGAGCAGGGCGACAAGAAGAAGGCGCGCGACTTCCTCACCAAGGCGCTGCAGGCGCCGCCGCGCCCCGGCCGCGAGGACGCCGATGCCGGGCGCAAGATCGAGATCCAGACCGACCTCGCCAAGCTCGGGAGCTGAGCGCGCATTAACTGCCGCATACGCGTTCGGTTCCCGGCCGCTGCGAAAAGAAAATTGACGTGACCCGAATCAAACAGGGTCATGACCGGCGGCGGCGCACAGGAGCCGAGTCCCGACATGTATTCGAAATATATGATATTTTTCAGATAGTTATATTTTACGTTCCAGTTTGGAGCGTTCCAGCGGTAGCGGCTATCCCATTGATTTTTTATAGGAATTAAGACTTAGGCCGCGGCCGATCGAAATCTGTTCTTAACGGACCTTAACTTAGCCTGGGTTGCATGGGGGTGTGTGGAGGTTCGGAGACGTTCGATGGTGCAAGTACTCACTCGGCCAATCGCCCTGATCGTCGATGACGAGGAAGGCATCCGCCGCTTCGTGCAGCAGGTGGCGGAAGCGGTCGGATTGCAGACCGTGCTGGCCTCCGGCGGCGCCGAGGCGCTCGGCCTCCTGAAGACGCTGACGCCGGCGATCGTCATCATGGACATGCAGATGCCGAACGGCGACGGCGTGCAGTTGATCCAGGGCCTGGCGGCGCTGGGCCTCAAGAGCACCGTGGTGATCCTGTCCGGCGGCGATCACCGCCTGCTCGACGTCACCAACGAGATCGCGCGGCAGCGCGGCGTGGAGATCGGCGCCACGCTGCAGAAGCCGGTGCGGTTCAACGACCTTCGGGAATGCCTGGCCACGCTCTACACCCGGTCGACCCCGTTCTCGGCGGATGCCCTGCGCGCGCTGCTCGATGAGCGCGTGCCGCTGCTGCATTACCAGCCGAAGATCCGGCTTCACGACGGCGCCTTCATCGGCGTCGAGGCGCTGATGCGCGTGCGCGACGGCGGCGGCCGGCCGGTGCCGCCGGACTTCGTGCTGTCGATCGCCGAGCAGGCCGACCTGATGCCGCTGCTCAACCAGCGGGTCTTCGAGACGGCGGTGGCGCAGCACCGGGCGTGGCGCGAGGCCGGGCTCGAGCTCGACATCGCCGTCAATCTCTCCGCCAGCGGCTCGTTCGACCACGAACTGCCGGCCCGGCTCTCGGCCCTCTGCGGGGCCGAGAACGTGCCGCCCGGCGCGATCGTCATCGAGATGACCGAGAGCGCGCTCGACACCGACAACCTGATCGCCATGGAGACCATGGTGCGGCTGCGCCTGCTGGGCTTCCGCCTGTCGATCGACGATTTCGGCACCGGCCATTCCTCGCTGGTGCGGCTGCGCCGGATGCCGTTCTCCGAGCTGAAGATCGACCGGTCCTTCGCCGGATCGCTGGCCGAGGAGGGCGAGAACGCGGTGATCGTGCGCTCGCTGGCCAATCTCGCGCACAACCTCGAGCTCCATACCGTGATCGAAGGCGTCGAGGACGAGGCGGCGCTGCGCTTCGCCGCCGCGGTCGGCTGCGACGAGGCGCAGGGCTATCACATCGCCAAGCCGATGCCGCCCGAGGAGATCAAGTCGTTCGCGCAGACCTGGCAATGGCGGCGCGCGGCGTTGAACAACGGCCGCCAGCAGGCGGCGCAGCCGCGCCAGGAGAACGTCGCGCCGCGCACCGCCGAGAACGGGAACTGACGCCGCTTCACGCCCCGCGCATCGCCGCGCGGGCGTCGCGGTCGAGCTCGCGCAGGCGCGTGTAGACCCTGCGCTTGGCGGCGTGGAAGCCGGCCATCGAGGCCGTGCGATGCGTCACCTGGGCGATCCTCGACATCGTGCGCATCGCCTGGTCGAGCGAGGGGAAGGCATCGCCCGCGACCGCCCCCAGCATCGCCGCGCCGAGCAGCACCGGCTCCGGCGTGGCGGGAAGGGCGATATCGAGCCCGGTCGTGTCCGCCATGATCTGCCTGACCAGCGGACTCCTCGCGGCGCCGCCGCTGATCACCATCAGCCCGCAATCGATCCCCTGGGCCTTCATCGCATCGACCACGTCGGCCAGGCCGTAAGCGAGGCCGCAGAGGGCGGCGACGTAGAGCGTCTCCAGGTTCTCGATCGAGCGGTCGAGGTCGAGTCCGGCGATCACCGCGCGGGCATCGGGCTCGGCGAAGGGCGAGCGGTTGCCGAGGAACTCCGGCAGCACATGGACGTGATGCGCGAGCCGCGCCGCCTCCGACAGCGACGGCGCGCGCGCCACCGCCTGCTGCTCCAGGTATTCGAGGATGCCGAGACGCGCGGCCTCCGCGTTCGCGGCGGCTTCGCGGAAAGCCGGGTGCGAGTGCACGAGATAGTCGATGCCGGCGCCGGCCGCCGACTGCCCGCCCTCGTTCAGCCAGCGCCCGGGCAGCATGGCGGAGAAATAAGGCCCCCAGACGCCGGGCACGAAGCTGGGCTCCGCGGTCGACGCCATGATGCAGGCCGAAGTGCCCATGATGTAGGCCAGCCGGTCGAGCACGTTGACCTCGGCATTCGCACCATCGACGGCCGCGCCGATCGTGCCGACCGCGCCGGCATGGGCGTCGATCAGCGAGGCGCCGACCGGCGTGCCGGGCGCCAGGCCGAGATCCCGCGCCGCCGCCTCGGTCAGTCCCTTGCCGAGCGCCACCGCGGGCTCGACGATGCGATCGCCGATGCGCGCGAAGCCGTCGGCGGCGAGCTCGGCCAGGCCCACCTGCTCGAAATATCCGGTGCTCCACGACTTCTCATGGGCGAGATACGTCCATTTGCAGGTAACCGTGCAGATCGAGCGCGCCCGGTCGCCGGTCGCGCGATAGGTGAGGTAGTCGGCGAGATCGAAATACTGGCGCGCCTTCCGGTAGGTCTCCGGCAGGTGCTCCTTCAGCCAGAGGATCTTCGGCGTCTCCATCTCGGGCGAGATGATGCCGCCCACGTAGCGCAGCACCGCGTTGCCCGTCCTGTTGATGCGTTCGGCCTGCTCGATCGCGCGGTGGTCCATCCAGACGATGATGTTGCGCTGGTCGTCACCCGAAGGGCTGACGGTCAGCGGGCGGCTATCGTCGCCCAGCACCACCAGCGAGCAGGTGGCGTCGAAGCCGATGCCGCCGATCTCCGCGGGCTTGAGCCGTGCCTCGGCCATCGCGGTACGGATCGCCGTGGCACAGGCCTGCCAGATGTCCTCGGAGGACTGCTCGACGATGTCGCCGGGCTCGTGCCAGAGCTTGATCGCCTGCTTGGCGGTCGCGAGCAGCGTGCCGCCCTCGTCGAAGATCCCCGCGCGCGCGCTCCCGGTTCCGACATCGACGCCGATGAAGGCCTCGCCCTTTCCGCCTGCCACGCCGCTTCCCCACCATTGGTGATTTATTGGTTGGGAGGGATTGTAGAGGGTCGGGCGGCGGGTGGGAATTGGAGACGGTGCCGCGTCGGATTTCTCGGATCGCCCCCGGCCGCCGCAAGCCCCTCACCCCCGGGTAAAGACGGGATGAGGGTCTTGCCGCTGCCTGAGACCTGTCGTCCGGGCCGGACTACGCCGCCTTCACGCCGGCGACGTATTTCTCCACCTCGGCGCGGATGATCTCCGCCTGCTTGGCGAGCTCGCCGGAGCCGGCGAGGAGCTGGGTCGCCGCCGAGCCGGTGTCCTGCGCAGCGCCGGTCACCGCGACGATGTTGGAGGAGACCTCCTTGGTGCCGACCGCCGCCTGCTGCACGTTGCGGGAGATCTCCTTGGTGGCCGCCCCCTGCTCCTCGACCGCGGAGGCGATCGCCGTCGCGATCTCGCTGACCCGGCCGATCGTCGCCGTGATCTCCTTGATCGCGGCGGCGGAGCCTTCGGTCGCCTCCTGGATCGAGCGCACCTCGGAGGCGATCTCCTCGGTCGCCTTGGCGGTGCGGGTGGCGAGCGTCTTCACCTCGGAGGCCACGACCGCGAAGCCCTTGCCGGATTCGCCGGCGCGGGCCGCCTCGATCGTGGCGTTCAGCGCCAGCAGGTTGGTCTGCATGGCGATGTCGTTGATGAGCTGCACCACCTCGCCGATCTTCTGCGCCGCCTCGTAGAGGCCGCGCACCCGGTCGTCGGTGGCATTGGCCTGGGTCACCGCCTGCTCGACGATGCGGTTCGATTCCGAGACCTGGCCGCTGATCTCGCCGATCGAGGAGGTCAGCTCCTCGGTCGCCGAGGCGACGGTCTGGACGTTGGCCGAAGCCTGCTCCGAGGCGGCGGCCACCGCGGTCGCCTGGCGCGCCGTCTCCTCGGCGGTCGCGGACATCGAGGAAGCGGTCGCCTGCATCTCGGTCGCGGCCGAGGCCACGGTCTTCACCACCGCGCCGACGCTGCGGTCGAAATGCTCGGTCAGCTCGCCGATGAGCCTGGCCCGCTGCACGCGCGCCTCCATCGCCGCCGCTTCCTTCTCGGCCATCTCCTTGTTGCGGATCATGTTGTCCTTGAAGACCTGGACCGCGTCCGCCATCCCGCCGATCTCGTCCTTTCGCCCCTGCTCGGGGATGTGGGTCTCGAGATCGCCGCCGGCGAGCCGGCCCATCGCCCCGGTCATGGCGACGATCGGACGGGTGATGCCGCGGGCGACCACGAAGCCGATGCCGACGCCGAACAGGATCGCCGCACCGGCGATCGCGAGCGCCATCACGCGGCCGTCCTCCATCGCCTGCGCCGCCTTGGGGCCGATATCGTCCTGCGCGGCCTTGGCGTTGTCGGCGAGCTTGTCGAGGTCGGCCGAGATCTGCGGCCCGACCTTGTCCAGCGTGTCGGCGATGACGGCGTTCCGCCCGTCGACCGCCGCCTGCAATGCGTCGAACGACGCGGCATAGGCCTTCTGCCGCGCCAGCACGTCGTCGGCGAAGGCGCGTGCCGCAGGATCCTGCAGCCCGTCGCGCAGCTTCGCCGTGCGGTCGGCCAGGGCCCCGAGCTGCCGGCGCACCTCGGCCGCCTCGTCCGCGGCGCCTTCGGTCAGGAACCGCGCGACATGGAGCCGCGCGGCCAGCAGGAGCTGCAGCGTCTGGCCGGCCGCGGCGGCATCGCCGCCGATGCCGTCCAGGATGCCGCCCAGGTCCTTCTCCATCTTCCCCTCGAGGTCGGTCATCCCGGCGAGCGCCGTGTCCTCGTCGCTGGTGAAGCCCGCCACCTTCTGGAAGCCGTCGTGGTAGGACTTGGCGAGATCGTCCACCGTGTTCATCATCGCCTCGTCCGCCGTGCCGGCGAACAGCGAGACGCCGCCGTTGTAGTCGTCGACCAAGGTGGAGACGCTCTTCTCCACCTGATCCTTGGCCGCGCCGGAATCATCCAGCAGGAAGCTCTTGACGCCGACGCGCGTCTCCAGGATGTCGGCGTTGAGCTGGGCCGAAGTCGCCGTCCGTCGCGCGAGCAGCCGGTAGTCGCTGAAATTGCCCACGGCATTGCCGAGGCTGATCCATGCCGTGGCGGTCACCGCCGCCAGCAGCACGATGATCGTGCCGATGCCGATGCCAAGGCGCACGCCTATCTTCTGATTCTTCCAGGTCGTCATCATCCCCACTCTCCATCAACGCGAATTGATCCCCATAGCGGGCAGCAACCTAGAGAAGAGTCGCTAATATTGGATGAATGCAGATCAAGGACACACGCGACACATGCAGCCGGATAGGAACGTCTGAAACCCGCTTCGTGCGTGGCGTTCGCGCATAGACTGCGAATCTGTCCTGCGACTTTATTCCCTGTCGCTGCACGTATTGCGACTATCCGCCTGAGCCCGGCGCGGAGCGCGTCAAGTTAGGCGCGCAATCCTCATTCGCGCGCGGCTGTTATGCCGTGCCGAACGAAGACGGGGAGATTTCCTATTCGAAGGAAGAATCGGCGGCGGTGCCGGGCACCGCCACCGCTGCGTCAGAAGGTCAGCGCCGAGCCGATCTGGATGTCGGCGGCGTTGTAGACGTTGGGCGCGGCCTGGCTGAAGGTCGAGCCGTTGTCGGAGAAGTGCGTGTAGCCGACCTCCGCGTCGAGCAGCACGCCGGGCCCCAAGGCGTAGCTGCCGGTCACGATGATCCGGTCCAGCTTGCGGCTGCCGGCGACGTTGGCGGCGGCCGTGAGATTCTCGCCGTTGTAGAAGCCGTGGCTCGCCTGCAGGCCCACGGTCCAGGCATCGACGCCGTAAGAGATGCCGCCGCCGGCGACCCAGGCATCGTTGTCGCGGCCGCCGGTGCCGAAATACTCGAACACGCCGCCGATGCCGAAATTGCCGACCGTGACGTTCAGGCCGGTCTGGTAGTCGGTCGAGCGGCCGTCATTGCCACCCGCGGTGTGGTCGAAGGCGAACTGATGCGAAACGCCTCCACCCCAGTCCACGCCCCAGCCGTCACCCGCGTAGTCGTACGTGGCATAGAAGC
>DASZSL010000032.1:0-52757 GCA_035548715.1 Dongiaceae bacterium | reverse complement strand
CAGGCGAGCCAGGCCAATCACCTGGTCATCGAGCGGCGCATCGATCCCTGCATGTCCGAGGTGTTCGGCTGGGAGGACATCCCGCTCGCCCATATGAAGATGTGGAAGAACCAGCACAAGCCGGGCAACATGGCCGTGCTGGTCCAGGCCAAGCGTCCGGGCCGGCGCACCGTCGAAGACTGCCTCGAGGACTAACGGGCGAAGAATAATGTCGGCTCCAGCGACGAGTGCACGGGGAGCGGCGCCCTCGCCGCTCCTCCCCGACCTGCTGCGGCAATGCCGGACCGCGCTCGGCGCCGCCGAGAGCATCTCCGATGCGGCGCGCCGCGCGGTCGGCGCGCGCGTGGTCGCCGGCGGCAAGGTCGATGCCAGGGCGCTCGACCGCGACCAGTTCGCAGCGCACGGCTTCGCCTGGCTCTCCACCTATGTCACCGCACTCGGCCAATTGCTGGCCTGGGCGGAGCGGCTGGAGGCTTCGGGCCGGCTCGGCGAGACCGAGGCTCTGATCCTGCAGATCGGCTTCGGCGAATACCTGGCGCAGATCGGCGGCGGCCTCGCCATGAGCCAAGGCGAGATCGTGCGCCCGGTCGATCTCGGCCTCGCCGCCAAGGACCTGGCGCCGCTGGAAAAGGCCGAGGCGCTGATCTCGGCCGGCAACAGCGCGGAGGCGCGCGCGGCGCTCGCCGAGCATGTCGGCGAAGGCCGGTTCGGCGAGGCGGCGCTGGACGACGACACGCTGACCATCATCCGCGATCAGTTCCATGCCTTCGCCGAGGCGCATCGCGAGGATGCGCATCGCTGGCATCTGAAGGACGAGCTCATTCCCCTGCCCGTCATCGAGCAGCTCGCCGAGATGGGCGTGTTCGGCCTCACCGTGCCGGAGGAGTTCGGCGGCGCCGGTCTCGGCAAGCTGGCCATGTGCGTCGTCACCGAGGAGCTGTCGCGCGGCTATATCGGCCTCGGCTCGCTGGGCACGCGCTCGGAGATCGCGGCCGAACTGATCCGCCTCGGCGGCACGGAAGAGCAGAAGCAGCATTGGCTGCCGAAGCTGGCCTCGGGCGAGATCCTGCCGACCGCCGTCTTCACCGAGCCCAATACCGGTTCGGATCTCGGCTCGCTGAAGACCCGCGCCGTGAGGGACGGCGACGTCTACAAGGTCACCGGCAACAAGACCTGGATCACCCATGCGTCGCGCAGCGACGTGATGACGCTGCTGGCCCGCACCGACCCCAATTCGACCGATTACCGCGGCCTCTCGATGTTCATCGCGGAGAAGCCGCGCGGCACGGCGGGCGATCCCTTCCCCGCCAGGGGCATGAAGGGCGGCGAGATTCCGGTGCTCGGCTATCGCGGCATGAAGGAATACGAGCTCTCCTTCGACGGCTTCGAGGTTAAGGCGGCGAACCTCCTCGGCGGCGTCGAGGGCGAAGGCTTCAAGCAGCTCATGGCGACCTTCGAAAGCGCCCGCATCCAGACCGCGGCGCGCGCGGTCGGCGTCGCGCAATGCGCGATGGAGCTGGGCCTCAAGTATGCGAAGGAGCGCGTCCAGTTCGGCAAGCCGATCTATGCCTTCCCGCGCATCTCGGGCAAGCTTGCCTGGATGGCGGTCGAGACCATGATCGCGCGCCAGCTCGCCTATTTCGCCGCGCGCGAGAAGGACAGCGACCGCCGCTGCGACATCCCCGCCGGCATGGCGAAGCTGCTGGCGGCCCGCGTCGCCTGGGCCAACGCCGACAACGCGCTGCAGGTCCATGGCGGCAACGGCTATGCCCAGGAATACCCGATCAGCCGGGTGCTGTGCGACGCCCGCATCCTCAACATCTTCGAAGGCGCCGCCGAGATCCAGGCCCAGGTCGTGGCGCGCGGGTTGCTCAGCGGAAGAAATTGACGTTCCAATTTTAAGCCGTCATGGTCCGCGCAGGCGGACCATCCACGAGTTTTCTAACGCGCACCGGATGCAAACTCGTGGGTCCTCCGCCTTCGCGGAGGATGACGAGACAAGATGACTGAAGCCGAGTCTGAACTCAGCCGCTTCATCCGCGGCCTGCCGAAGGCCGAGCTGCACATGCATATCGAAGGCAGTCTCGAGCCGGAGCTGATGTTCCGTCTCGCGGCGCGCAACGGCGTGAAGCTCCCCTATCGCAGCGTCGATGAGGTGAAAGCCGCCTACGATTTCGACAGCCTGCAATCCTTCCTCGATCTCTACTACATGGCCGCCGGCGTGCTCATCCGGCGTGAGGATTTCGCGGCACTGACCGAAGCCTATTTCGATCGGCTTGCCGCGGATGGCGGGGTCTATGCCGAGATCTTCTTCGATCCGCAGACCCATACCACCCGCGGCATTCCGTTCGGCGATGCCTTGGGCGGCGTGCTGGACGGCATGGCGACGGCCGAGACTCGGCACGGCATCAAGTCCAAGGTCATCATCTGCTGCCTGCGCCATCTCGGCGAGACGGAAGGTCTGCGGATGCTGGCCGAGGCCGCGCCCTTCCTCGATAAGATCGTCGGCCTGGGCCTCGATTCCAGCGAGCGCGACTTCCCCCCGGCCGACTTCAAGCGCCTGTTCGACGCGGCGCGAACCAAGAGCCTCCGTGTCGTCGCCCATGCCGGCGAGGAAGGCCCCGCCGCCTTTGTCCGCGATGCGCTCGACGTCCTGCAGGTCGAGCGCGTCGATCACGGCATCCGGGCCATCGATGATCCGGCACTGGTCGCGCGCCTGGCCAAGGATGGCACGACACTCACCGTCTGCCCGCTGTCGAACGTGCGGCTGTGCGCGGTGCCGAGCCTATCCGAGCACCCGCTGCGCCGGCTGTTCGAGGCGGGCGTCAGAGTCACGATCAACTCCGACGACCCCGCCTATTTCGGCGGCTATCTGCTCGAGAACTACCGCGCCACCGCCGAAGCGCTCCACCTGACGAAAGCGGAGATCGCGGAGATCGCCGCCAACAGCTTCCGCGGCGCGTTCGTGCCGGAGACCGAGAAGACGGCCTGGCTCGCGCGGATCGCGGACTACACGCGATCGACCTAGCCCGGATACCAGACCTTGCGCGGGTCGTCCGCGCCGCGCTTGTAGTCGAACGCGCCGTCGATCAGCCGCGCCAGATCCACCTGGGGCTGCCAGTCCAGCATGTATTTGGCCTTGGCATTGTCCATCCAGTTGGAATGGTACTCGCTCTCGATCTCGACCGAGGGCAGGCCGCGGGTCTGCCTGAGGTAGTCGGCGACCTCGCCGTAATCGACCGGCCGGTCCATGCAGATGTTGAAGAGCTGGTGCCGCGCCCGCGGATTGTCCAGTGCCGCCAGCATCGCCGCGGCGAGGTCGTCCACATGGACGAAGTTGCGCTTCAGCGGCCGGTCGTCGGCATCGAGCAGCAGCGGCACGGTGCCGCTCTGGCGGTAGCGCGCGGCGTCGGCGGCGGGCACCAGGTCCTTCCAGACCGGGCCGCCGAACACGTCGTCACCGAAGCTGAGCGAATACTTGAAATCGTCCTTCTCCATGATCCAGGGTGCACGGAGGATGCAGCCGTCGATGCCGTACTGGATGAAGTATTGCTGCAGCATCACCTCCTCCAGCACCTTGGAGAGGGCGTAGCAGCCGGGATAAGCCATGTGCGGCGTGGCCTCGGTGATCGGGCCGGGATGGCGGTAGAAGAAATGCCCGATCGCCGCATCGCCGCCGATCAGCATGAACTGCATCGCCGTCTTGCCGGTGCGGAAGGATTCCAGCAGCCAGAACAGGCCGCCGACCGTCACGTCCATCACTTCCTCGGGCGTCTCCTTGCAGGTCGCGAGATGGACGACATGGGTGACGTCGCGCATCGCCTGCTCGCAGACCGCGCGCTCCGCGATCGACCCCTTGACCACCGAAAGACAGTCATCCTCGGGCAGCGTGCGGTTATGGCAGAGGGCGCGGATCTTCGCGTCCTTCCAGTCCGGATCCTGCCGGATCGCCTCGATGAAGCGCCGGCCGACCTTGCCGGTGGCGCCGGTGACGAGGATGAGCATGCTTTCCCCTCTCCGCTTGTGACGAGGCTACCGCCGACCTATCGTTCGGGTCCAGATCATCCCGGCGGAGCACATCATGGCCAAGAGCGTCGTCGTCTCCAATCCCGTGCTGTTCGGCAGCCATAGCAGCCGCCTGGGCGAGAGCCCGGTCTGGGACGTGGCCGGGCAGCGGCTGCTCTGGGCCGATATCGTCGGCGGCGAGATCCTGGCGGCCGACCGTGACGGAAATCTGCTCAGGCGATGGAAGTTCAACGACAAGGTCCCCTCCTTCGGCCTGTGCGAAAGCGGGCGCTGGGTGGTGGCCTTGCGCAAGGGCGTGCACCTGTTCGATCCCGAGAGCGAGACGCTGATCCTGCTGGCCGAGCCCGGACCGGAGCCGGTGACCAACCGGCTGAACGACGGCAAGGTCGGGCCCGACGGCGCCTTCTGGGTCGGCACCATGGACGACCGGCCGGACCGGCAGCCTTTGGGCTCTCTTTATCGCGTGACCGCCGACGGCAGGTGCGAGAAGAAAGTCGAGGGCATGACCGTGCCGAACGGCCTCGCCTGGAGCGCCGACGGGCGCACCATGTTCCATTCGGATTCCCGCGGCCGCTGGGTCGATGCCTATGACTTCGACGCGGCGACCGGCGCCATCCGCAACAAGCGCCGCATCGTCGCCGATGTGACCGAGGAGCAGGGCCGCCCCGATGGCGGGGCCTGCGACGTAGAAGGCGCCTATTGGAGCGCCGGCGTCTCGGCGCAATGCCTGCACCGCTACAGCGCGACGGGCGAGCTGCTGGAGACAGTGCCGGTGCCGATGCCCGCGCCCACCATGCCCTGCTTCGGCGGGCCGGACATGAAGACGCTCTACGTCACCAGCTCGAATGACGGGCTCAAGGGCGAGCGTGCGCAACATCCCAATGTCGGCCGGCTGGCGGTGCTGCAAGTCAGCGTCGCGGGGGCGCCGGTCGCGAAGTTCAAGGCCTGAATAGTACCGCAAACTCGCTCGTCATCCCGGGGCTGGGTCGCGGGATGACGCGTTTGGGGTAGCTGGGGGCGATAGCGATCCGGCGCCAGAGCAGCCACCCAAAGAAAAGCCCCCGGCCGAAGGCCGAGGGCTTTCCGCAGAGCGTACGCGCTCGATCAGCGCGAATAGTATTCGACGACCAGGTGCGGCTCCATCGCGACCGGGTACGGCACGTCGGCGAGCTGCGGCACGCGGACGAGCTTGGCGGTCATCTTCTTGTGGTCGGCGTCGATGTATTGCGGCACGTCGCGCTCGTTGAGCTGGACGGCGGAGAGCACCAGCGCGAGATCGCGGGACTTCTCCTTCACCTCGACCACGTCGCCTTCCTTGAGCTGGTAGGAGCCGAAGGTCACGCGCTTGCCGTTGACCTTGATGTGGCCGTGGTTGACGAACTGGCGGGCGGCGAACACGGTCGGCACGAACTTGGCGCGGTAGACCACGGTCTCCAGGCGCTGCTCGAGCAGACCGATCAGATTCTCCGAAGTATCGCCGCGGCGGCGCGAGGCCTCCTGGTACAGGCCGCGGAACTGGCGCTCGCCGATCGAGCCGTAATAGCCCTTCAGCTTCTGCTTCGCCATGAGCTGGATGCCGAAATCGGTCGGCTTCTTGCGGCGCTGGCCGTGCTGGCCCGGGCCGTAATCGCGGTTGTTGTTGGCGGGGCTCTTCGCGCGGCCCCAGAGGTTGACGCCAAGACGACGGTCGATCTTGTGCTTGGCTTCGCCGCGTTTGTCGGACATGCGGAATCCTTTCTCGCTTCTGGTACGATGTTGTTCATGTCCCGGCTGTCCGGCCCGCTGTCATGCGGCGGCTGGAACGGATCAAACCCTTCCGGCACGGGAGCGCGCGGACTATAGCGGCCAAAGCCTGGAAGTCAAGCGCAGGACCGCACCCTAAGCCATTGACAGGTCAGTGCTTTTTCTCCCGCAGGGTGGTCAGTTCCTTGACCACGCCGTGGAGGGTGCGGATTTCCTGCTCGGTGAGCTCGGCCCGGCCCCACATGTTGCGCATGTTCCGGATCATGTTCGGCCGGGCCTCCTGGTTGCGCAGGAAGCCGCATTCGTCCAGCGCCCGCTCGAAATGGGCGAAGAAGGCGTAGAGCTGGTCCTTGGTCGCAGGCGGCGAGCCGTGGCTCTCCAGCACCCGCGGCGGCGTGCTGTCGCCCGCCTGGTACCATTCGTAGCCCAAGAGCAGCACCGCCTGGGCGAGGTTGAGCGAGGTGAAATCCGGGTTGAGCGGCACGGTCACGACCGCATCGGCCAGTGCGATGTCGTCCTTCTCAAGGCCGGTCCGCTCGCGGCCGAACAGGATCCCGACCTTGCGTCCTTCCCTGCCCGCCTGCACCGTCGCTTCGCCGACTGCGCGTGCCGTGAAGACGGGTTTCACCATCTTCCGCTCCCGCGCGGTGGTGGCGTAGACCATGTTGAGGTCGGCGACCGCAGCGGCGGTGCTGTCGAAAATCCGGACCGGCGGCATGATGTCCAGCGCGCCAACCGAAGCGGCCGTCGCGCGCTCGCTCGGGAACGGATCGCGCGGGTTGACCAGGCGCAGATCGGTCAGGCCGCAATTCAGCATGGCGCGCGCGGCCGTGCCGATATTCTCGGCAAGCTGCGGCCCGACCAGGATGATGGCGGGCGGGATGCCTCTTTGGGCACTCGTCACTAGATTCTGTTCGGCGTTGGTGGTGTCGCTCACTTTTGATTCATGTCCAGAGGAGACTCACAGCGGGTCTTCATCGAGCTGCTTCTGAACCTCATCGAGTTGCATTCCAGGCCGCAGCGCCGACGAATACGTCAGCTGAAGCAACTCCACGACAAATGCTTGACTGGTTGCGGAAGTGCGGATGGGTCTTTGACCAAATATCAGAAATGGCAGCGCTTGGTTGCAGGCCTTCACCCATTTCAGGTTCTCGGCCCCGCCCTCGATTAGTCGATAGTATGCCAGTCCACCCGTTATCTGCGGCGCGTCAAACGAATTGTGCGCCTCACAAAATGTTGTCGGTTGGGAGGGCTGTTCCGCGTACTTGCCCCAGAAATCCTTGGTGAGTTGATCGGTAGACCACGATTGTAAGCCCTGAAAGACCCTCGACGAAGACTCGGGCGTACCGTCGATAAAGACTACGACATCGACCTTTCCCTTCAAGCAGTCAGGCACCTCACTGCTATCAAATCCAGACGGCGAGACCTGGTCTACGCAATAGCTAGCACCGTGTCGTGCCCAGGTGGCTACTTGATCCATGTTGTGCTTGAAAATTTCGACCCATTGGGGGCTCACATCTTTGGTCAGGATTGCAATCGCGAGGTTCCCGTCTCGCCACCTCACGAGCTGCTCCTCGTGGGTATAAACGTTCGTCCCCCACAACGTCAGGTATTTCGCAATATCGACAGTGCTCAGATGGTAGTTGCGCTCGACGGAACGCACCAAATCACGGACGCTTGGCGTCACATCGTCAGCAAGAAGTACAGGGGATTGCGCCGTGACGAGAAGCGCGAGGCATCCGGCTGCCAGTTTGGACAGGCGCCTCCCCCTGAGACCCCATTGCCGGACTGCTCTACGCATGGCCGGTCCATGTCATTTGGCGGCTTGGCTCGTCTTCAGGAGCTTCCAGGTGATGGCGTCGTTCAGCGCCTCGTAGGAGGCGTCGATGATGTTGGCCGAGACGCCGACCGTGCTCCAGCGCTCGCCGGTGGCATCCGCGCTCTCGATCATGACGCGGGTGATCGCCTCCGAGCCCGCCTGCGGCGTGAGGATACGGACCTTGAAGTCCACCAGGCGCATGTCGGCAAGGCCGGGATAAAGCGGCGTCAGCGCCTTCCGGAGCGCGGTGTCCAGCGCGTTGACCGGGCCGTTGCCGGTCGCGACGGTCATGACATGGTCGCCGTTGACGTCGAGGGTCACCGTCGCCTCGGATTCCGTGACCAGGTCGCCGCGGGCGCTCCAGCGCCGCTCGTCCATGACGCGGAAGCGCGCCAGCTTGAAATAGTCCGGCACATGGCCGAGGCCGCGGCGCGCCAGCAGCTCGAAGCTCGCCTCCGCGCCGTCATAGGCGTAGCCGTCATATTCGCGGAGCTTCACCGTCTCCACGAGCGAGGCGACCTTGGGGTCGTCGGCGTCGATCTCCAGGCCGATCTCGCGGAAGCGCGCCAGGATGTTGGCGCGGCCGGACTGGTCGGAGACCACGATGTGGCGGCGGTTGCCGACGACGGTCGGCTCGATGTGCTCGTAGGTCCGGGGGTCCTTCTCGACGGCGGAGACGTGCAGCCCGCCCTTATGGGCGAAGGCGGATTCGCCGACATAGGCGGCGCCGCGGTTGGGCGCGCGGTTCAGGCGCTCGTCCAGCAGGCGCGAGAGATGCGTCAGTTGCTTCAGGTCCTCGGCCGAGAGGCCGGTCCTGAAGTCGGTCTTCAGCATCAGGGACGGGATGAGCGAGACGAGATTCGCATTGCCGCAGCGCTCGCCGAGGCCGTTCAGGGTGCCCTGCACCTGGCGCACGCCGGCGCGGATCGCGGCCAGCGAGTTGGCGACGGCGTTCTCGGTGTCGTTGTGGCAATGAATGCCGAGATGGCTGCCGGGAATCTTCCGGGTCAGCTCGCCGACGATGCGCTCGATCTCGTGCGGCAAGGTGCCGCCGTTGGTGTCGCAGAGCACCACCCAGCGCGCGCCGGCCTTGTAGGCCGCCTCCGCGCATTCCAGCGCATAGGCCGGGTTCGCCTTGTAGCCGTCGAAGAAATGCTCGGCGTCGAACATGACCTCAGAGGCGCGCTCCTTGGCCAGCGCGACGCTATCGGCGATCATCGCGATGTTCTCGGCCCGGGAGATGCCGAGCGCCACATCGACATGGAAGTCCCAGGACTTCCCCACCATGCAGACGGCGGCGGTCTTCGCGTTGAGCAAGGCGGCCAGGCCCGGATCGTTGGCGGCGCTGCGGCCGGGCCGCCGGGTCATGCCGAAGGCAACGAACTTCGCACGCTTGAAGAGCGGCGGCTGCCCGAAGAAGGCATCGTCGGTCGGGTTGGCGCCGGGCCAGCCGCCCTCGACATAGTCCATGCCGAGCTTGTCCAGCGCCAAGGCCAGCGCCTGCTTGTCGCCGACGCTGAAATCGACGCCCTGGGTCTGGGCGCCGTCGCGCAAGGTGGTGTCGAAGAGATAGACGCGTTTGTCGTCGGCCATCGGATTGGATGAGGTTGGGGATAAGTCCGGTTCCTGCGTTGACCGGGTTTTCAGCATATGGAACCTTGGGGGTCAAGCTACGCCCACGGGGAATCCGCGGAAATGCCTGATTTCTCGACCCTTTTACCCTTTGTCGCGGCAGCCCTGGCGCTGAACCTGACGCCCGGCGCCGACATGACCTACGTGATTGCCCGCTCCGCCACCCAGGGCCGGGCGGCCGGGATCGCGGCCAGCTTCGGGGTGGCGGCCGGGTCGCTCGTGCACAGCCTGCTGGCCGCCTTCGGCGTGGCGGCGCTGGTGGCCCGCTCGGAAGCGGCGTTCCTGACCATCAAGGTCGCCGGCGCCCTCTACCTGCTCTACCTGGCCGGGAAGGCATTCCGCGCCGGGGCGCAAGGCCTGCACCTGCAGGCCCTGCAGCCGGTGCGGCTCGGCCGGGTCTTCGCCGAGGGGGCGCTGACCAACCTGCTCAACCCCAAGGTGGCGCTGTTCATCCTGGCCTTCCTGCCGCAGTTCGTCGATCCCATGAAGGGCTCGGTGATCGTGCAGATCCTGGTGCTGGGGCTCATCTTCAACATCGGCGGCACGACGGTGAACGTGGTCGTGGCCGCCTCGGCGGGTGCCGCGGCGGGAATGCTGCGCAACTCGGCCTCGTTCGGCCGCTGGCTCAACCGCGTGTCGGGCGTCGTCTTCATCGGCCTGGCCCTCCGCCTCGCCTTCGCCGAGCGACGATAAGATGCGGGTCATCGTCGTCGGCGCCGGCACGGCCGGCATGGTGGCGGCTTTGCGCCTCAGCGAGAAGGGCTGCAGCGTCACGCTGATCGAGCAGGGCGAGATCCCGCATCCCCGCGCCGCCTCCTTCGATCAGCACCGCATCATCCGCCATCTCTATCCCGGCGCGGACGGCTACGCGAAGCTGGTGGACGCGGCCTTCGGCGCCTGGGACCGCCTGTGGGATCGGCTGGGGCGCCGGCATCTCGCCGAGACCGGCGTGCTGGCGCTGTCCACCCAGGCCGGCGACTGGACCGACCGCGGTAGGCACGGGCTGGAGCGGCTCGGCATCCCGCACCAGGCTTGGGAGACCTGGGAGGTCCGGCGCAAGCTGCCGCAATTCGCCGTCGCCGACGGGACGACCGGCATCTACACCGAGCGCGGCGGCGCGCTTTTCCCCGACCGCATCGCCACCGACCTCGCCCATGCCTTGCGCGAGAGCGGCGTCGACCTCGTGCCGCGGGAGAGGGTCACCGCGATCGACCCGGTGGCGGGGCGCGTGGTGACCGAGACCGGCGCGGTATTCCTGGCCGACCGCGTGCTCTATTCCGGCGGGGCCTGGGCGCCGGCTCTGTTCCCGGAGCTCGGCGACCATGTGACGACCTACCGGCAATGCGTGCTCTACGCGGCGGCGCCGGCGAAATGGCAGCGGGCCTGGAGCGAGACCCCGGTGCTGGTCGATCTCGGCGGCGAGAGCGGCTGCTATGCGATCCCGCCGGTCATGGGCAGCGATCTCAAGATCTGCGCCCCGGACCACCGGCGGCGCGGCGACCCCGCCCGCGACGCGGCGCTCGACGACAACGACGAGCCGGCGATCCGCGGCTTTTTCCGGCCGTCGCTGCCGGACATCGACCAGTACCGCCTGCTCTATCTGAAGACCTGCTTCTACACGGTGACGCCGGACGACCGCTTCCTGCTGAAGAAGCGCGACCGGCTGGTGCTGTTCAGCGGCTGCTCGGGCCACGGCTACAAGTTCGCGGCCCTCAACGGCGAGAAGCTCGCCCAGGTGATCCTCGGCGAGGCGGATTTCGAGGCGACCCAGAAGCTGCTGGGCGGGTATTAGGCCACGTAGTTGTCGGTATTCGCCGCGGTCAGCGTGACGTGCAGCAGCGTCACCAGGGTGCTGTAGCCGTTGCCGCCGCCGTCGGCGTCGACCTGCACCACGGTGTTGCCGCCGGTGTTCTGGAAGTTGAGGTAGCCGCCGGAGAAGGCGTTGCTGCCGTTATAGCCGGTGAAGCCGGTCAGGAGATCGTGCACGTCGAGCACGTCGCCCGCGGCGCCGAGGGTGAAGTCGGTCACCTGGCCCTTGCCCGTGCCGGCGTCGGAGAGCGCGCCGAAGTGGAAGGTGTCGCGCCCCGCGCCGCCGGCCATGATGTCGTCGCCGCCGCCGCCGTCGAGCTCGTTGTCGCCGGCGTTGCCGACCAGCGAATTGTTGAGCGCGTTGCCGAAGCCGTCGATATTGTCGGTTCCGGTCAGCGTGAGCTTCTCGACATTGTCGCCCAGCGTGTAGGTGACGCTGCTCTTGACCAGATCGGTCCCGGCATTGAGACCCTCGGTGATCACGTCGCCGACATCGTCCACCGTGTAGGTGTCGTTGCCGGCGCCGCCGATCATGTGGTCGGCGCCCGCGCCGCCGTTCAGCGCGTCGTCGCCGTCGCCGCCGGCCAGCGTGTTGACCCCGGCATTGCCGGTGATCGCGTTGGCGAGGCCGTTGCCGGTGCCGTCGATGTCCGCCGTGCCGGTGAGCATCATGTTCTCGACATTGTCGCCCAGCGCGTAGGAGACGCTGCTCTTGACCAGGTCGATCCCGGCATTGAGGCCCTCGGTCACGACATCGCCGGCATTGTCGATTATGTAGGTGTCATTGCCGGCGCCGCCGACCAGATGATCGGCGCCCGCGCCGCCGTCCAGCGTGTCATTGCCTTCGCCGCCATCCAGCGTGTTGACGCCGGCATTGCCGGTGAGCGCGTTGGCGAGGCCGTTGCCAGTGCCGTCGATGTCCGCCGTGCCGGTCAGCGCCAGATTCTCGACGTTGTCGGCGAGCGCATAGCTGATGCTGCTCTTGACCAGGTCGATCCCGGCATTGATGCCCTCGGTCACGACGTCGCCGCTGTCGTCGACGACGAACGTGTCGTTGCCGGCGCCGCCGATCAGCTGATCCGCCCCCGCGCCGCCGTCCAGCGTGTCGTTGCCCGACCCGCCGTCCAACGTGTTCGCGCCGGCATTGCCGGTGAGCGTGTTGTTCAGGTCGTTGCCCGTGCCGCCGATGTCGCCCGTGCCGGCCAGGATCAGGTTCTCGACATTCGCCGCCAGCGCGTAGGCGATGCCGCTCTTCACCGTGTCGGTGCCGCCGTTCAGCCCCTCGACCACGGTGTCGCCGGGATCGTCGACGATGAAGGTGTCGTTGCCGGCCCCGCCGATCAGCTGGTCGGCGCCCGCGCCGCCGTCCAGCGTGTCGTTCCCATCCTTGCCGTCCAACGTGTTGCTGCCGGCATTCCCGGTCAGCAGGTTGCCCAGCGTGTTGCCGGTTCCGTCGATGTCCGCCGTGCCGGTAAGCACCAGGTTCTCGACGTTCGCCGCCAGCGTATAGCTGACGCTGCTGAGCACCTGGTCGGTGCCGCCATTGGCGTTCTCGACGATCACGTCGTTCGCATCGTCGACATAGTAGGTGTCGCCGCCGGCACCGCCGACCAGCTGGTCGGCGCCCGCGCCGCCGTCGAGAACGTCGTTGCCGTCGCCGCCGTTCAGCACGTTGGCCCCGGCATTGCCGGTGAGCGTGTTGAAGAGCGTGTTGCCGGTTCCGTCGAGGTCCGCGGTGCCGGTCAGAAACAGGTTCTCGACGTTCGCCGCCAGCGTATAGGAGGCGCTGCTGCTGTAGACCGTGTCGTTGCCGGCGCCGGGGCCCTCGACGATGACGTCGCTCGCATCGTCGACATAGTAGGTGTCGTTGCTGGCGCCGCCCATCAGCTTGTCGGCGCCCGCGCCGCCGTCGAGGATGTCGTTGCCGTTGCCGCCGGTCAGCACGTTGGCCCCGGCATTGCCGATGAGCGTGTTGAAGAGCGTGTTGCCGGTCCCGTTGATGTCCGCCGTGCCGGTCAGCACCAGGTTCTCGACGTTATTGCCGAGGATGAAGGAGACGCTGCTATAGACCGTGTCGGTCCCGGCGCCGGCGTTCTCGGTGACGGTGTCGCCGGGATTGTCCACGTAGTAGGTGTCGTTGCCGGCGCCGCCCGCCAGGGCGTCGGCGCCGAGGCCGCCGTTCAGGACGTCGGCGCCGGTGCTGCCGTTGAGCGTGTCGTTGCCGGCGCCGCCGACATAGCTCTCGAAGTTCCAGATGGTGTCGGTGCCGCCGAAGCCGTTGCTGGCGGTGTTCAGGCCGACATTGACGACGACGGGCGAACCGGCGCCGGAATAGTCCAGCGTGTCGAAGCCCGCGCCGGCGTCGAAGGTATGGCTGCCGGGCCCGCCGATGAAGGTGTCGTTCCCGCCGCCGCCGACAAAGCTCTCGATGTTCTTGAACGTATCGGTGCCGCCGAAGCCGTTCGTCGCCGTGCCGGCCACCAGGTCGACGGTGACGGCGCCGGGCGCGGCGGAATAGCTCAGCTTGTCGGTGCCGGCGCCGCCGTCGAAGGCGTAGCTGCCGGCGGCCCCCGTGAAGGTATCGTTGCCGCTGCCGCCGGCGAAGCTCTCGAAATTCTTGAACGTGTCGGTGCCGCCGAAGCCGTTCGTCGCCGTGCCGGCCGCGAGGTTGATCGTCACGGCCGCGGTGGCGGGCGAATAGTCGAGCTTGTCGAGGCCCGCGATGCCGTCGAAGCTGTGGCTGCCGGCACCGCCGACGATCGTGTCGTTGAGATGCGTGCCGAGCAGCACGGTCTTCGCCGAGGTCGCCGTGATGGTCAGGGTCGAGGCGTAGCCGAGCGCGAGATTGGCCTGCAGCAGGCCGGCGCCGGTCGCGTTGTCGAAGCCCTTGTCGAAGCCTGCGGTCGAGGAATCGTCCATGTCGAGCGCGGAGTCTTCCATCAGGTTCCGGATGTCGCCGGAATTGAGGGCGCCGTTCGCCTGCAGCATGAGCGCCGCGACCGCCGCGGCGTGCGGCGCGGCCGCCGACGTTCCGTAGAAGTTGGGATAGGCGTCGCCGTCGGGATTGACGCCCGGATAGAAGAACGTCGTGTCCGCGCCGTCGGGCGCCACGACGTCCGGGCCGCTGCGGACGATCGGCGTGGCGAGCAGGTTGCCGGCGGTATCGTAGGTGATGAGGGTGGGACCGTTCGACGAGTAGGATTCGAGGACCGCCGGATTGGTGCCGTAGGCCGGCGTCTTGCCGTAATAGGCGGCGCCCACCGCGATCGTGCCGTCGGCGGCCGCATGGCCGAAGATCGTGCCGTCATTGGTGTTGAGGCTGGAGGCGCCGAACGCGGCGCCCGAGCCGTTGTCCATCGCGATCAGCTTGAAGTCGCCGGGCGCCGCCCCCGAATAGAGCCCGACCTCCACATAGTAGGTCTGAGTGGAGGCGGTGGAATTGCTGAGCGACAGCAGCTCGATCGGGTCGCCGTTGATGTTGTCGGCGCTCGACTGGGCGATCACGCTGCCGCTGCCGTTCAGCACGAAGAGATCGAGGTCGCTCTGGCTGCCATGGCCCGGGCTGACCGAGGCCGCGGGCTGGCTCCATTGCAGGCTGAGATAGACCTGCGCGCCGGCGGCAAGGGCGAGCGGCAGCTTGTAGCCGGTGGCCCCGGTGGCGAGGGTCGCCAGCGCCTCGCCGTAGCTGCCGGTGACGCCGGAATTGACGAAGGCGGCCTCGAAGCCGTTGCGGCCGTTATTGGCCGCGGCGGCGAAATAGACGACGCCCGCGGCCGTGACCTGATCGATCGCCTGGTTGATCGGCCCGTCCTGATAGGCGGTCTCGGCGAAATAGGTGACGTCGTCGACGATCACCTTCGCCCCGGCATTGGCGAGGGCGATGATGTTGTTGGCGAAGCTCGCCATGCCGTTGAACGCGGTCTCGAACATGATCGCGGCGCCGGGCGCCACGTCGTGCACGATCTGCGCCATGGCGCGCCCTTCGTCGGTCGCGCCGGACGCGGTGTAGTCCGAGAGGATCGTGGTCGCCGCCGGCAGGTCGCCGCTGGCGATGTCGCCGCTCATGCCTCCCTTGGCGTTGAAGCTGTCGGAGAGCACGCCGACGGTGATGCCGGTCCCGTCGAAGCCGTAGGTGGCGCGCGCCGTGTCGGCCAGCATCGCGTGATCGCCCTGGCTCGTCACGATGCCGGCGTCGCTGAAGATCTGGGATTCCGAAGCGAAGGCGAGATCGGCGACGCCGGCGAGCGCCGCGATCTGATCGACCGCCAGGAAGCCCGAGGCCATCGCGCCGAAGCTGGAGCCAGATTGCAGGCCGATCGATTCGAGCTGGCGCAGCAGCGCGGCGCCGTCGCCGTCCTTGGCGGTGGCGTCGATGGTGACGAACTGCCCGCCGCTCAACTGCGCCATCAGGTCGCCGGCCGCCAGGGTCATGCCGCCGGAAAGCCCGGTCTTGGCGCCGAGATAGGCCATCACCAGCGGCGTATCCAGCATCGACAGCCCGCCGGTCTTCGTCGCGGCAAAGGCGGCGGCGAGCAGGTCGTCGCCGATGGAGAAGGTGGCGGCGCCGGCCGGCCCGGCCGTCTCCCCCATGTCGCCGCTCGGGGCGCGCAGCGCATAGTCCGCGGTGGGCGAAGAGAAATCCGGCCCGGTCTGCGGCCAGTTCAATCCGGCGGAAAACAGGGGCTCGTCCTGCTGCCACGGCAGCCCGAGATCGTCCGCGGCGGCATGGCGGTGCGTGGCATGGGATTCCGCCGCCGCAACCTCCGCCCAACCGTGGAAGAAAGCCCAGCCGGACCCGCCCGACGCCGAGACCTCGACATGGGCCGCGGCGGCATGGGCGTGGGCGTGGGCATCGACATGGACGGCCTGATCCGGGCCGGCACTCGGGGCATCGGCCTCGGCGGCGATCACGGCCGCGTCGGCCGTCGGCTTCTCGGGCATCGGACGCCCGGCATCACCGGCCGCAGCGAGCGCTTCCAGCGCCAGGTCCAAGGCCAGGAGGTCCGGCGGAATGATCATATGCGAAGGAGCAGCGGGGGCGGCTTCCCCGGCCGAACCGGCGCCCTCGCCCGCGGCATCGCGCGACCGTTCGAGCGTGTCCGTGTCAAATGCTGCCATGCTGACCCCGCCTTCGGCATCCCGGTCAGCGCCCCAGCCGGCGGGTCCTTGCCGCCCGCCTATTCTACCGGAGGGCGCTCCACCCGCCAATGATCAACCATGGTGAAGAACGCGTTGCCCGGGGATGACAGTCGCGGGAAAGGGGCTATGCGCGCTTCCAGGTCGTGCCTTGAGGGCCGTCCTCCAACACCACGCCGGCGGCGGCAAGTTCCTGACGGATCCGGTCGGCGGCGGCGAAATCCCTGGCCTTGCGCGCGGCCTTGCGCGCCTCGATCCGGCGCTCGATCTCGGCGGCATCGAGCGCGCCGCCGCCGGCCTCCTGGAACCAGGCGGCGGGGGGCTGCTCCAGCAGGCCGACCAGCCGGCCGGCGCCGAGCAGCGCCGATTTCAGCGCGCGCTTCTCCTCCGCGGTCTCGGCCTTGTTCAGCTTGGAGACCAGCTCATGCATCTCCGAGAGAGCCAGCGGCGTGTTGAGGTCGTCGGCAAGCGCGGCGAGGATGTGGTCGGTCGGCTTCGCCTCGACCTCCAGATCGACCCTGGCGAGCGCGGTGTACATGCGGTCGAGCGTGACCTTCGCCTCCTTGAGGCCCTCGCGGGTGATGTCGATCGGCTGGCGGTAATGCGCCGTCAGCAAAGCCAGGCGGATCGCCTCGCCGCGATGCCCCTCCTCCAGCAGCTCGTGCACGGTGAAGAAGTTGCCGAGCGACTTCGACATCTTCTGCCCGTTCACCTGGACGAAGCCGTTGTGCAGCCAGTAGCGCGCCATCACCGGCGTGCCGTGGGCGCAGCGGCTCTGGGCGATCTCGTTCTCATGATGCGGGAAGATGAGGTCGAGCCCGCCGCCATGGATGTCGAAGACGTCGCCCAGCAGCTCGCCGGACATGGCGGAGCATTCGATGTGCCAGCCCGGCCGGCCGCGGCCCCAGGGGCTGTCCCAGCCCGGCTGGTCCGGCGTGCTCGGCTTCCAGAGCACGAAATCGGCCGGGTGCTTCTTGTAGGGCGCGACCTCGACGCGGGCGCCGGCGATCAGGTCGTCGAGGCTGCGCTTGGAGAGCTGGCCGTAATCCGCCATGGACGGCACGTTGAACAGGACGTGCCCCTCGGCGGCATAGGCGTGGCCCTGGGCGACGAGTTTGCCGATCATCGCGATCATCTGCGGGACGAACTCGGTCGCGCGCGGCTCGCGGCTCGGCGGAAGCGCGCCGACCGCGCGCATGTCGTCGCGATACCAGCCGTAGGTGCGCTGGGTCACCGCGGCGATGGTCTCGTGGCCCTGCTTCGCCGCCTCCATGATCTTGTCGTCGATATCCGTGATGTTGCGGATATAGGTGACGCGATCCTGGCCGTAGGTGTGGCGCAGCAGGCGGTAGAGCACGTCGAACACGACGACCGGCCGCGCATTGCCGATATGGGCGTAGTCGTAGACCGTCGGCCCGCAGACATACATGCGGACGTTGGCGGGATCGATCGGCTGGAACGCCTGCTTCTCGCGGGCCAGGGTGTTGTAGAGATGGATGGTCATGTCGCGGTCCGTGTCGGTGAGAGGGCAAAGGCTGTTGCGTTCGCTTTCTCACGACAACAGAGCGCCGATGTGTGGCGGGCAAACTCGTGGATGCCAAGGCCAAGCCTTGGCATTGCGCCGGAGGGGGTGAAGCTCGAACTCACGCCCGCTCTCCCTTCAGGCGCTTCAGCGCGCGCTCGCGGCCGATCAGCGGCAGCAGCGCCTTCAGCTCCGGGCCGTGCTCCACGCCGGTCAGGGCGAGACGCAGCGGCATGAAGAGGTCCTTGCCCTTCCGGCCGGTGGAGCGCTTCACCGCCTCGGTCCAGGCCCGCCAGGTCTCGGCGTCCCACGGTTCCTGCGGCAGCAGTTCCGCCGCCTTGGCGGCGAAGGCGCTGTCGGCGACGACCGGCGCGATCTCCGACCGGCAGATGCGCTGCCAGAGCGCGATGTCGCCCAGCTTCTCCAGATTGCCGCGCGCGGCCTCCCAAAGGCGGTCGTCGACCTGGCCGTAGCCCTGCGCCGCGAGATGCGCCTTCGCGGAGTCGAAATCGAGCGCGTGCAGCAGGCGCGCGTTGAGATGCCGCAGCTCCTGCGGGTCGAAGCGCGGCGAGGTCTTGCCGAACTTGCCGAGATCGTGGCCGGCGACCAGCGCGTCCAGGCTGCGGGCGGGCTCGACCGACGTGCCGCTGCCGATATGGGCGAGATAGGCGTTGATCGCCATCGGCTCCAGCCCCTCCTCGCGGAGCTGCCGGATCGAGAGCGAGCCCAGGCGCTTGGAGAGCCCCTCGCCGCTCGCATCGACCAGCAAAGGCAGGTGGGCGAAGCCGGGTGCGGCGGCGCCGAGCGCCTGGTAGATCTGGATCTGGGTCGCGGTGTTGGTGACGTGGTCGTTGCCGCGGATGACGTGGCTGACCGCGAGCTCGATGTCGTCCACCACCGAGGGCAGGGTGTAGAGATAGGTGCCGTCCTCGCGGATCAGGATCGGGTCCGACTGGCTGCTCTCGTCGATATGCTGGGGGCCGCGCACCAGGTCGTTCCATTCGACGCGGCGCGCCTCCAGCTTGAAGCGCCAATGCGGGCGGCGGCCCTCGGCCTCGAGCCTGGCGCGATCGGCATCGCCCAGCGCGAGGGCCGCGCGGTCATAGACCGGCGGCTTGCCCTGCGAGAGCTGCACCTTGCGGCGAAGCGCCAGCTCCTCGGCGGTCTCGTAGCAGGCATAGAGGCGGCCCGATCGTTTCAGGCGCTCCGCGGCGGCGTCGTAGGTGGCGATGCGGTCGGACTGGCGCGCGAACTCGTCCCAGGCGAGGCCGAGCCAGGCGAGATCGGCCTGGATCGCACCCGCATATTCCTGTGTGGAGCGCTCGCGGTCGGTGTCGTCGAGACGCAGCAGGAAACGGCCGCCGCGCTGCCGGGCGAACAGCCAGTTGTTCAGCGCGACGTAGATGTTCCCGACATGGAGACGCCCGGTCGGGCTGGGGGCGAAACGGACACGGATCGACATGGCGTCATCGGGTCTTCAGCTTGTGGCCCGGAAGCCGTTGGTGATGGGATAGCGCCGGTCGCGGCCGAAGGCGCGGCTGGTGATCTTGACGCCCGGCGGCGCCTGGCGGCGCTTGTATTCGGCAAGATCCAGCATCCGCCAGATGCGCAGCACGGTGGCGCGGTCGAAGCCCTTGGCGACGATCGCCTCCACCGTCATCTCGTGCTCGATCAGGCATTCCAGGATGCCGTCCAGCACCTCGTAGGGCGGCAGCGTGTCCTGGTCGGTCTGGTTCTCCTTGAGCTCGGCGGTCGGCGCCTTGGTGATGACGCGCTTCGGCATGACCGGCCCGGACGGGCCGAGCGCTTCTGCCGGCTTCGCCGCGTTGCGCCATTCCGAGAGGCGATAGACCATCACCTTGTAGATGTCCTTCAGCACGGAAAAGCCGCCGCACATATCGCCGTAGAGCGTCGCGTAACCGACCGACATCTCCGACTTGTTGCCGGTGGTGAGCAGCATGTGGCCGAGCTTGTTGGAGATCGCCATCAGGGAGACGCCGCGGATGCGGCTCTGGATGTTCTCCTCGGTCACGTCCTTGCCGCGGCCGGCGAAGACGTCGCGCAGCATCTCCTCGAAGGCGTACATCGCCGGCTCGATCGAGACCGTGTCATGCACGATGCCGAGCAGCTCGGCGCATTTCGCCGCGTCCTCGATCGAGTGCTCGCTGGTATAGGGCGACGGCAGCATGAAGGCGCGCACCCTTTCGGCGCCCAGAGCATCCACCGCGACCGCCGCCGAGAGCGCGGAATCGATGCCGCCGGAAAGGCCGAGGATGATGCCCGGGAAGCGGTTCTTGTTCACATAGTCGCGCAGGCCGAGCATCATCGCCTGGTAGATGCTCTCCAGCTCGTCCGGCTGCGCCACGATCTCGGAAGCCTCGCAGCGCCAGCCGTTATTGCCCATGCGCTTCCAGGTGGTGGTCACCTGGTACGCGCGGAAGGCCGGCATCTGCAGCGGGATCGTGCCGTCGCCGTTGACGACGAACGTGGCGCCGTCGAAGACCAGCTCGTCCTGGCCGCCGACCTGGTTGAGGTAGACCGTGGGACGGCCGGTCTCCTTCACGCGCTCGCGCACCAGGTTGTAGCGCACGTCCTGCTTGTTGTGCTCGTAGGGGCTGCCGTTCGGCACCAGCAGCATGTCGGCGCCCATCTCGGCCTGGCACTGGGTCACGGCCGAGGTCCAGATGTCCTCGCAGATCGGCAGGCCCAGGCGCACGTCGCGGAAATCGACCGGCGGCTGGGTCGGGCCGGGCGCGAAGACGCGCTTCTCGTCGAACACGCTGTAATTGGGGAGGTCGGCCTTGTAGCGCCTGGCCGCGATCCGGCCGCCGTCCAGCAGGCAGACGGCGTTGTAGAGCTTGCCGTCCTCGACCCAGGGCGTGCCCAGCAGCACGGCCGGGCCGCCATCGGCGGTCTCGGCGGCCAACGCCTCGGTCGCGGCCCGGCAGGCCTCCTGGAAGGCGGGCTTCAGCACCAGGTCCTCGGGCGGATAGCCGGAGAGGAAAAGCTCGCTCACCATGACCAGGTCGGCGGAATCCGCGGCGGCGCGGCGGCGCGCTTCGCGCACCAGATCGGCATTGGCCGCGACCGCGCCGACGGTCGGGTTCATCTGGGCCAGGGAGATGCGCAGGGTGTCGGTCATGTCGCCCAACAAAATCAACAGGCGTTCAACTTACCGGCCGGGGGCCGGAGTTTCAATGCGATGGGGTGGCCGCGGCCGGAAAACAGCCATGATTCCCAAGCATTTCCGCCCTGTGGCCCCGGAATTGCACCTTGTTCGGTCACGGATCGTGGTGACAAGATCACGCCGGGGACGGGTTGGAGGAGAGCCTGTGAGAACGCTGTTCAACGCTCTGGCCGCCGCGGCGGTTGCCGTCGCCGCGCAGGCCGGCCCCGCCGCCGCCCAACAGAACTACGCCGACCAGCTCACGCCGACGCCCGACATCGAGAAGGTCGGGCAGCGCTACATCCTGATGGTGCTGGACCAGCCCGACCGCGACCTGACGCAGGGCCGGACCAAGGTCAACGTCCTGGTGGACACCAAGACCGGCAAGACCTGGATCCTGCAATTCGCGCGCAAGCCGGAGAGCAACGAGGTCGGCTACGTCTGGTCGGAGATCCCGTTCGCCAAGGCGCCGGGGCAGTAGCCGTCTGCTTTTACGGCACCGACCGCATACGAGGCGCCGTCAAAGCAGCTCAACCCTCTGAGGATCAACGCCTTTGTCCGATCCGCGAGGCCGGAACGCCTTTTTGCTTCCGTAAAAGCTGGGTACAAGCTGCGGCGCACGGGATCGCCGCGCCAATGTTGCATTATAGCGGAGTTCCGGTGCCGGACCAAGCGACGCGGATCACCGCGTGGTCGACCAGACCTTCTCGATGATCTCGCAGTGCTTGACGGTCTTGTCGTAGCTCGTGAGCGCCGCGACGACCTCGGGGGCGACGACGGCCTGGTCGATATCGGCGCCGGCGAACTTGCGGATCGCATCCATCGAGATCCAGCGGGTGATGACGGTGTATTCGATCTCGCCCGCATCCTCGCGGCGCATCAGCATCGCGCCGAGGAAGCCCGGAATCTGATCGAGCGCGGGCAGCACCTTCTCGCGGAAGTGATGCAGATAGGTCTCGGCCTCGGCGGGCGCCGCCCGGCAGGTCCAGATGCGGGCGACGGCCATCTCTATTTCCGGAACAGGAACTCGCGGCCGATCTTCACCCGCTTCACGCCGTCATACTCGATGATGTCGGCGGTGGCGTAGGTCTCCGACCAGCGGTGCGGCAGATAGGAGCCGGTGCCGACGACGTCGACCGGCGCCAGGGCCTCCGCCATCATCTTGCACTTGGCGGGATCGAAGCCCGAGGAGGCGACGATCTTCACCTGCTGGAAGCCCTCGCGGTTCAACGCGTCGCGCACGTGCCAGATCGCCGCCGCCGAGACGCCGGCGCCGACCAGGTTGCGGAGCTCCGGCTCGCTGCGGTAGCCGCGGATCACCAGCGGCACGTGCCTCTCCAGCACCGCATAGGAGGCGCTGGGGTCGAGGCCCTCGACGAAGCGGCTGCCCGGCGTGTCGAGGCGCACCGAGAGCTTGCCCTCCGAGGCGAGATGGGCGAAGCGGCGCGCGACGGTCAGGGAATCGGTGACCTCGCGGGCGAAGTAATCGACCAGGACCGTCATCGGCTGGCCGGGGAAGGTCTCGTAGAACATCTCGGCCGCGCGCAGGGTCGAGCCGGCATAGCCGATGAGGGCGTGCGGCATGGTGCCCAGCCCGTGCTCCTGGCCGAAATAGTGCGCCGTCGCCTCGGTCGCGTTGCCGACGAAGCCCTTGGCGCCGACCTTGCGCTTGGCCCGCGCCGAGCCGACCGAGGCGGCATAGGCCATCAGCTCCGCCATCTCGCGGCCGGCGCAGTGCCGCGCGTCCATGGCGAGGAACGAGACCGCCGGCAGATCGGCGCACATGGTGAAGGCGTTGAAGGCCGCGACGCAGGCCGGGCCCAGCTTCATCAGCAGGATGGTCTCGAGATCCGAGAGATGCACGAAGGAGCCGGTGACGTACATCAGCGGCTCGCCGGCGCCGACCCACTTCCCTTCCGGATAGACCAGGTCGACATCGAACCTGGTGCCGCGCTGCGCGGCGATGCCGTGCAGCCATTCCAAGGCGAGCCGCGGCGCCGAGATGACCGGGCGCCGCATGAAGATCGCGTAGGTGACCTTGCAGTCGCCGAACCGCTGGACCGTCTGCTTGGTGCGCAGAAAGTACTGGTCGGTCCAGTCGGGAATCTCGCGATCGGTCGGGCCGGAAGCCGGCCCGTTGCCGTCGTTAGGATGCCGCGGCGATCCGCTGTCCATGACCGGCCCGCTCCGCCTTCAATTGCTCCGCGATCAGGAACGCCAGCTCCAGCGCCTGGGTGGCGTTGAGGCGCGGGTCGCAATGGGTGTGATAGCGATCGGCCAGCGCCTCCTCGGTCACCGCCTTGGCGCCGCCGATGCATTCGGTGACGTCCTGGCCGGTCATCTCGAAATGCACGCCGCCGGCATAGGTGCCCTCGGCGCGGTGGACGGCGAAGAAGCTCTTCACCTCCGACAGGATGCGGTCGAACGGCCGGGTCTTGTAACCGGTCGAGGACTTGATGGTGTTGCCGTGCATCGGGTCGCAGGACCACACCACCTTGGCGCCCGCGCGCTTGACCGCGCGGACCAGCGGCGGCAGCTTCGCCTCCACCTTGTCATGGCCCATGCGGGCGATGAGGGTGAGGCGGCCGGGCGTGTTCGCCGGGTTGAGGATGTCGATCAGGCGCAGCAGCTCGTCCGGATCGGAGCTCGGGCCGCATTTGAGGCCGATCGGGTTCTGGATGCCGCGCATGTACTCGACATGGGCGCTGTCGAGCTGCCGCGTGCGGTCGCCGATCCAGAGCATGTGCGCCGAGCAGCCGTACCACTTGCCGGTCAGGCTATCGACGCGGGTCAGCGCCTGCTCGTAATGCAGCAGCAGCGCCTCGTGGCTGGTGAAGAACTCGGTCTCGCGGATCTGCGGCGAGGTCTCCGAGGTCATGCCGCAGGCCGCCATGAAGTCGAGCGTCTCGGTCAGCCGGTCCGCCATCTCCTTGTAGCGATGGCCGAGCGGGCTGTCGGCGACGAAGTCCAAGTTCCAGCGGTGCACCTTGTGCAGGTCGGCGAAGCCGCCCTGGGCGAAGGCGCGCAGCAGGTTGAGGGTCGCCGCGGACTGGTTGTAGCTCTGCACCAGGCGCTCGGGATCGGGCGTGCGCGCCTCCTTGGTGAACTCGATGCCGTTGATGATGTCGCCGCGATAGCTCGGCAGCTCGACGCCGTCGATCGTCTCGGTCGGCGCCGAGCGCGGCTTGGCGAACTGGCCGGCCATGCGGCCGACCTTCACCACCGGCAAGGCGGCGCCGAAGGTCAGCACCACCGCCATCTGCAGCAGCACGCGGAACGTGTCGCGGATGTTGTTGGCGGAGAACTCGGCGAAGCTCTCGGCGCAATCGCCGCCCTGCAGCAGGAAGGCCTTGCCCTCGGCCACCTGGCCGAGATTCTCCATCAGGCGCCGCGCCTCGCCGGCGAAGACCAGCGGCGGATACCCGCGCAGCTTGTCCTCGACCGCCTGCAGCTTCGCCTGGTCGGGGTATTCCGGCATCTGGCTGACCGGCTTGGTCCGCCAGTTCTCCGGCGCCCATTTCGCCGCCATCTCGAACTCCAATCATCCCGCTTGTGGATAGTTGGGTTGGATATACGACGGTTGGACCGGCCATGCAAACCAAGGGGCAAACGGCCGGTCCAACGGTGGCTTATGCTTTTGTTCTCAACAGCTTAGGCCGGGCCCTCAATCCGCGACCCCGGCCAGGTATTCGCCGAGGCAGACGAAGCAGCTGGTCCAGCCGCTGTTGTGCCGGCCGGCCTGGTCCTCGTTCTCGAAGCCGGTATGGGTGAGGGTGAGCTCGGTCTCCTTGCCCTTGTCGGCGAGATCGATGGTGACCAGGGTGTCGAGGTCCGGGCTGCGCGGCGCCCCGTTCTCGCCGAGCCAGGTCCAGGTGAAGGCGATGCGCCGATCCTGCTGCACCTCCTTGAAGACCCCCGTCACGCGATGCAGGGTGCCGTCCGGGCCCTTGAGCTCCGCGTAGAAGCGGCCGCCGATCTTCGGCTCGACCGTGCAGCGCGCGACATTGTGGCCCTGCGGGCCGAACCAGCGCGCGAGATGCGTCTCGTCGGTGAACATCTTGAAGACCAGGGCGCGCGGCGCCTCGAAGCGCCGGGTGATCCGCACCGAACGGTCGCGGTTCTGCACGATCTCAGTCACGTTTCCTGCGCCTGCGCTTGCCATCGCTCGCTCCTCCGGTTTGCAGTTCCTTGAGATACCTGTCCATGCGGTCGAAAGACGAATTCCAGAACTTCTCGAAGTCGGTCAGCCAGTCGAACGCCTGCTTCATGGGCGCTGCCTTCAGCTTGCAGCGGCGCCATTGCGCATCGGGAATGCGCTCGATGAGCCCCACGCGTTCCAGCACGGAGAGATGCTTGGAGACCGCGGGCTGGCTCATGGCGAAGGGCTCCGCCAGTTCGCCGGCCGATGCCTCGCCCTCCATCAGCCGCGCCAGGATCGCCCGGCGGGTCGGGTCGGCAAGGCAGGAGAAGATCTGGCTGAGCTGGTCCAAGGATTATTAACCACTCGGTTATTTAACTTGTTGGTTATATACTGGCAACGAGTGGGGCCGTCAAGAGGGCGTGTCGTTCCCCCGCACTCGTCATCCCGGGACCAAGTCCACGGGATGACGAGTGCGGGTCGTGAACAAGCGAGTTCGCGGCGTAACGCGTCCTGGCCGCGCAGAATACCGGGCCATACCCACGCCTTAGCCTGCGCACGGTGGAGCAGCCGGGGACGGGGTCCCTACCCTGCCATCTCGGCCGGCTCGGCGACGGACTCCGGCTCCGGGGTGCGCATGGTGACGAACTCCTCGGCGGCGGTGGGGTGCAGGGCCACGGTCTGGTCGAACTGGGCCTTGGTGGCGCCCATCTTCACCGCGACGGCCAGCGACTGGATGATCTCCGCGGAATCGGCGCCCACCATGTGCACGCCGATCACCGCCTGGGTGTCGCGGTCGACGATCAGCTTCATGAAGGTGCGCTCGGTCGAGCCCGAAAGCGTCGCCTTCAGCGGCTTGAAGTTGGCCTTGTAGATGTCGAGCTTGCGGCCCTCGGAGCGCGCCGCGGCCTCGGTCATGCCGACGGTCGCGACCGGCGGCTGGCTGAAGACCGCGTGCGGCACGTTGCTGTGATCCATGACCCAGGCGCGGCCGCCGAACACGGTCTCCGAGAAGGCCATCGCCTCCTTGATCGCGACCGGCGTCAGGTTCAGCCGGTCGGTGCAGTCGCCGATCGCGTAGATGTGCTCCACCGAGGTCCTGGAATGGCCGTCGACGGCCACGGCGCCCTTGCGGTTGAGATCGACGCCGACCGTCTCCAGGCCGAGATCCTGGGTGTTCGGAATGCGGCCGGTGGCATAGAGCACGCAATCGACCTCCAGCGTGCCGCCGCCCTCGAGCTGCAGGCGCAGGACCGAGCCCGCCTTCTCGATCGCAGCCACGTCGGTCCTGGTGCGCAGATCGATGCCCTTCTTCTTCAGCTCCTCGCCGACGAAGTTGCGCACGTCGTCGTCGAAGCCGCGCAGCACCGGGGCGCCGCGATAGAGCAGATGCGTCTCCGCGCCGAGCCCGTTGAAGATGCCGGCGAACTCGCAGGCGATGTAGCCGCCGCCGACCACGGCGACGCGGCTGGGCAGGTGCGGCAGGTGGAAGGCCTCGTTCGAGGTGATGGAATGCTCGATGCCGGGAATCGCCGGCCGCTCCGGATGGCCGCCGGTGGCGACCAGCACATACTTCGCCGTCACCGGCTTGCCGTCGATCTCGACCGTATGCGGCGCGGCGAGGCGGGCGCGGCCTTCCATCACCGCGACCTTGGATTTCACCAGCAGGTCGACATAGATCCTGGAGAGGCGCGCGATCTCCTTGTCCTTGTTCTCGATCAGCTTGGGCCAGGAGAACTGCGCGCCCTCGATGGTCCAGCCGAAGCCCGCCGCATCGGCGATCTCGTCATGGACATGGGCGGCATATACCAGCAGCTTCTTCGGGATGCAGCCGCGGATGACGCAGGTGCCGCCCCAGCGGTATTCCTCGGCGATCGCCACCTTGGCACCGTAGCCGGACGCCATGCGCGCCGCGCGAACGCCGCCCGAGCCGCCGCCGATCACGAAGAGGTCGTAGTCGTATTGCGCCATGGCCCCTGCCCTGCTGCGGAGAGGCGCCAATCCTAGGCGCGGCTACAATATCCGGCAATGCTCCGGATCGATGGCGAGGCCGACCGGCTCGCCGCTGGCATGGGCGCGCTCGTGCAGCGACGAGAGCGCCCGGACGCGCTGGCCCCCGGCGAGGTCGATGTCATAGCGCGCCAGGGCGCCCAGATAGTCCACATCGACGATCTTCCCGGCGATCGGCATGCTGCCGGCGGGCTTCAGCATGATCTTCTCGGCCCGGACCACGACCCGCACCGTGTCGCCGTTCTTGACCGGCCGCAGGTTGCCGCCGCCCACCACCAGCGGCGCGCCGTCGGCCAGCTTCACCTCGATCGCGCCCTCGCGCCCGCCGGTGACGGTGGCGGTCAGGAAATTCGCGTTGCCGAGGAAGCTCGCCACGAACTCGCTCTGCGGGTGCTCGTAGACCTCGGCCGGGGCGCCGATCTGCTCGATCTGGCCCTTGTTCATGACCACGACGACGTCGGACATGGCGAGCGCCTCCGACTGGTCGTGGGTGACGAAGATCGTGGTGATGCCGGTCTGGCGCTGGATCTGCTTCAGCTCGACCCGCATCTCCTCGCGGAGATTGGCGTCGAGCGCCGACAGCGGCTCGTCGAGCAGCAGCACGTCCGGCTCGATCACGATGGCGCGGGCGAGCGCGATGCGCTGCTGCTGGCCGCCGGAGAGCTCGGAGGGGAGCTTCCTGTCGGTGCCCGGCAGGCGCACGATCTCCAGCGCCCGCTTCACCTTCTCGGCGATCGCCGCCTTCGGCACGCTGCGGTATTTGAGGCCGAAGGCGATGTTGTCGAAGATCGTCTTGTGCGGAAACAGCGCGTAGTTCTGGAACACGAGGCCGATGTTCCGCTTGTGGATCGGGATGTCGTTCACCCGCCGCCCGGCGATCTCGATGTCGCCCGCGGTCGGGCTGACCAGGCCGGCGATGGAGCGCAGGATCGTGGTCTTGCCGCAGCCGGACGGCCCGAGCAGCGTGAGGAAGCTGCCCTTCTCGATCGAGAGCGAGACATTCTCGACCGCGACGAAGCTGCCGTAGGCCAGGGTGATGTTGCGGAGTTCGACTGCGGTCGGCATCGGAGATCGCTCTGTGAGAATTATTGCGGGGCTCCCCCGCCAGCCTCCCCCCGGTCGAGGGGGAGGCTGACTGAGGGAGCCCCGGACCCGGTTTCAGCGATCACGCACCCTTGGAGATGCGGTCCCACTGCTTGGTCCAGTCGTCGTTGTTCTTCGCCCAGTAGTTCGGGTCGCCGAAGGTCAACGACTTCATCTCGCCGGTCGGGTCGAAGGCCGGCAGCTTGGCGATCTTGTCGGTGAGCTTCACCTTCTTCGGGTCGAGCGAGGGCGGATAGTTCTGGCCCTCGGCGACCGCGATCGCCGTCGCCGGATCCAGCATGAAGTTCACCAGCTCCTCGCATTCCGCCATCGGCGAACCCTTCAGGATCAGCATGTCCTCCATCCAGGCGTAGCTTCCCGGCGGATCGTAGTAGGCGACCGGCGCGCCCTGCTGCTCCAGGGCCGCGATGCGGCCGGACCAGGCGTCGGTGACGACGATCTCCTCCTTGGCCATCAGGTCCATCAGCTCGGCGCCGGAGCTCCAGTACTTCTTGGTCATGTCGCGCGCCTCGCGGATCTTGTCCCAGATCGCGTCCATGTCCTTGGCGTTGTTCGGATCCTGGCCGGTCTGCAGGGCGGCGTACCAGACCCGGGTCACCATGTCGCCATAGCCGCCGATCTTGCCGGCGTACTTCTTGTCCACCAGCAGGTTGGCGCCCTTCTCCTTGGCCTCGGCCTCGGAGATGACCTTGGTGTTGTAGGCGATGCCGGTCGTGCCGTAGTCGTAGGGCGCGCAGGAGAGCTTGGGCGTCATCTTGCGGAACGGCTCGATCATCGCCGTCATGACGTTCGACAGGTTCGGGATGTTGGCCTCGTTGATCTCCGACACCCAGCCGTTGTCGACGTACTTCTTGTAGTACTCGACGCCGGAGGAATGGATGATCTGGTAGTCCTGGCCCGGCGTGGCGGTCTTGAGCTTGGTGATGACGACGTTCTCGTCGTCATAGGTGCCCTGCACCACCTTGCGGCCGGTCTTCGCGGTGTAGGGCTGGAAGGCGTACTTGTCGATCGCCTCCTGCACCACGCCGCCCCAGCCGTCGAAGCGCACTTCCGTGACGTCGGCCAGCGCCCGGCGGCCCCAGCTCAGGTTGACGCCCATCACCGCGGCGGTGGCGGCGGTGAGGCCGAGGAACCGGCGCCGGTCGATCCCGCCATTGCCGTACATCTCATGCAGCCGCTCGAGGCGACGCGTGGAACTCATCTTCATCTCTCGCACTCCTCCGTTTCGATTTCTTTCTAGCTCGCAGTCTCGGTCTGGCGTCTTATGCGCAGGCGCGCCAGCGCGCCCCCCAACAGTGGCAAGCCCACCGTGACGATGATCATCAATGCGCCCAGCGCGTTGATCTCCGGCGTGATCGAGACCTTCAGCATGCCGAGGATCTGGGTCGGCATGGTCTCGACCCCCGGCGGGCGCCAGAACACGCTGGCCGACACGTTGTCGAAGGAGATGGTGAAGGCCAGCAGCAGTCCCGCCAGCATGGCCGGCATGATCAGCGGCATGGTGATCTCGCGGAAGGTCTCCCAGCGGTTGGCACCCAGCGACAGCGCCGCCTCCTCGTACACCCGCTTGACGCCGATCAGCCGCGCCTGCACCACCAGCACCACATAGGGCAGCGACAGCAGGATATGGCCCGCCAGCAGCAGGCCGAAATTCGGCTTCATGCCGACCGCGCGGTTGGCCAGCAGCAGGCCGACGCCGAGCACCGTCTCCGGCACCAGCACCGGGCCGACGATCAGGGCGTTGACCCAGTGCTTGCCGGGGAAATCGTAGCGCACCAGCGCCAGCGCCGCCATGGTCCCGAGCGCGGTGCAGACCACCGCGGTGACGGCGCCGATCCAGAGCGAGGTGCGGAAGGCACGCAGCACCGCGTCGTCCTGGAGCAGCTCGCCGTACCAATGGAGCGAGAATCCGGTGAACGGGAAGCCGCTGAACCGCGAGGCGTTGAACGAGAGGATCAGCACCACGACGATCGGCGCGAACATGAAGACATAGATCAGGAAGGTATAGAGCTTGATCAACCACCAGCCGCGGCCCTGCTCGTTGCCCGTCGCCTGGCTCATCGCGACAGTCCCTTATAGATCGAGGAGAGGCCCATATAGCGGCTGTAGATCACCGAGACGATGCCGAGCAGGACCAGCAGGACGATCGAGAGCGTGGTCCCCATGGGCCAGTTCAGCTCCTTCATGATCGTGTCGTAGATCAGGTTGCCGAACAGCGAATCCCGCCGGCCGCCGAGGATCTGCGGCGTGACGTAGCTGCCCGCCGCCAGCACGAAGCTCAGCAGCAGGCCGGCGCCGAGGCCGGGCAGCGAGAGCGGCAGGGTCACTTCCCGGAAGGCCTGCCAGCCGGTGCAGCCGAGCGAGCGCGCCGCCGAGATCAGGTTGCGGTCGATGCCGTCCAGGCTGACATAGACGTTGAGGATCATGTAGGGCAGCAGGAAGTGGATCATGCCCATGATCACCGAGCCCTCGGTGTAGAGCATCTGCAGCGGCTGGTCGATCAGGCCGAGCGCCATCAAACCGGCGTTGATGGCGCCCTGCTCGCCCAGGATATGGATCCAGGAGAAGGTGCGGATGGTGAAGCTGATCCAGAACGGCACGATCAGCAGCAGGAGGAGCAGCCATTTGTGCCTGAAGCGCGTCATGGCGATGAAATAGGCCGGCGGATAGCCCATCACCGCGCAGAGCAGCGCCGTGATCGCCGAGACGCGCGCGGTCTTGACCAGGAAGCCGCTGTAATAGGAGTCGGTGAAGAAATCGTGCCAGTTGCCGAGGTTGAAGTCCGGCGTCTCGACCCCGGCGGTCTTGAAGGTGTAGAAGGTGTAGACGAACATGATGACGATCGGCACCGTCATCAGGAGGATGAGTGCGGCCAAAGTCGGCGCCAGCAATATCCACGGGCGCCGGCGCTCCGCCGCCGTCAACATGGAAACGGCCATGACGCCAACCCTGTTCAATCCATTGCCCGGCCTTTGCTTTTCGCCATCCCGGCCGGGTCGTTACGCTCATATTGCATAGGGCCGTTCCGATGCGCAACCGAACCAATCTGCGGCATTTGGCCAATTCATGGAGCCAGCGGTGACCGGCCTGCGCTTCGCCCGCATGCATGGCTGCGGCAACGACTTCGTGGTGATCGACGACCGCGCCGGCCGGTGGCACGCAAAACGCGAATTGCTGGCCCGGGAGCTGTGCGACCGGCGCAAGGGGCTGGGCGGCGACGGCCTGATTCTGATCGAGCGCGGCACGGGCGGCGCGGACTTTCGGATGAGCTACATCAACCGCACCGGCATGGACGGCGAGATGTGCGGCAATGGCGCCCGCTGCACCGTGCTGCGCGCGGCGGAGCTCGGCCTGGTCAACGGCAAGGCGGCCATGGCGACCGATGCCGGCCTGATCCGGGCGGCGATCCGCGGGCATTTCATCACCCTCGCCATGACTCCGCCGAGCGACGAGCGGCCGGCGCTCGAAATGGCCCTCCCCGGCGGGCGCATGACCGGCTGGTATATCGACACCGGCGTGCCGCATGTCGTGGTGTTCCTGGACAGCGTGGCGGGGCTGGAGGCCTTCGACGTCGCGGCGACCGGGCGGGAAATCCGCCACCACGCCGCCTTCGAGCGCGGCGCCAATGCGAATTTCGCCGCGCGCCTGCCCGATGGCAGCTTCCGCATGCGCACCTATGAGCGCGGCGTCGAGATGGAGACCCTGGCCTGCGGCACCGGCGCGGTCGCGGTCGGGCTGGTCGCGCATCGCCGCTTCGGCAGCCCGTCGCCGGTCGTCATCCACCCGACCGGCGGCGGCAGGCTGGAGATCGGCTTCCGCACGCTGCCGGACGAGACCTTTCAGGACGTGACGCTGAGCGGCCCGGCCGAGACCATCGCCGAAGGCGAGGTCGCGGCGGAATGGCTGGAAGCGAGAGGCCTCACGCCCGCCGCAGCCGGGTGATCTCGCGCCAACGCGCATAGAACAGGAAGGCGGCGAACGCGACCTCGATCGCGATCGGCACGAAATCCACCGCGGCGACGCCGGTTGCGATCGGCGCCACGACCGGCAGCAGATTTCCCACGCCCGTGACCCAGAAGATCGCCGCCGGCGGCCAATAGGCCAGCGCCAGGTAGATGATGCCGAGCACGTCGGCCTTGGACCGCCAGGGGCTGCTGCTCAGCCACAGCAGCACGAAGAGGTCGCGCAGCATGAAGAGCATGATGAGCGCGAGCGACGCGCCGAGATGCTGCACGCCCATCATGACCATGGCCAGGGCCGGCGGCCCATCCGGGGAAACCTCGACTCCGGCGACGAAGGGGAGCGACCGGCCGATGAAGAAGGCCATGATCGCCGCGAGCGCGTAGCTGATCGACCACCAGGGAATGGCGGCGACCACTTCGAGCCAGTTGCCGCGGCGCAGCGCCCGGATCGCCCAGCGGTAGCGCACCGGATCGCGATGATCGGCGAAGAACGAGACATAGGTCAGCACCACCAGGGCGAGGAACGCCCAGGCGACGCCCAGGCTGAGGCCGCAGGCCCAGACGATCACGAACAGCAGGAAGACCGTCCAGATCCAGGGCAGGCTGCGGTACTGCAGCTCGGTGCGCATCAGGCGATAGGCGGCGATCACCGCCCAGATGCAGGCGATGGCGATCGTGGCGCTGCGGAAGGCCGCGGCGTCCTGCAGCGTGCCGTACCATTCGATGATGCCGTTGCTGAACACCGCCCCCGAGGCATCGAGCGCGGTCGGGCGCGCCCGCGGGAAGCCGCCGGCGACCACGATGAAGAACAGCAGGAAGCCGCAGCTCTGGGCCAGCGTGATGGTGAGGCGCCGGTGCCGCGTCGCCTTGCGCAGGAGCAGCAGCCCGATGGTGAAGGCCGCCGCCTGGGCCATCAGCCCGCCGATCACGAAGTTGAAGACCACGCGCAGCGTCTCCGGGCCCACGACGCCGGCGCCGCCGGCGCGGACATTGGCCCAGAGGATCACCGTCATGGCGATCGCCGCGCAGTACCAGACGAAGCTGGTGCCTCCCAGGAGCTTGCCCCAGGTCATCTGCCAGGCGCCGAGGCTCGACATGCGCTGGCCTTCCCAGGTGCCGCCGCCCACCTCCTCGGCCACGGCGTCGGCGGCGCGGCGGGTGCCCCAGATGCCGAGGATGACGCTGCCGCCCGCGAGCTCGGCGTAGCCCTGGAGCTTCTGGTAGTCGTGGTCGGTCAGCAGCAGGAAGACGTAGGCCGCGATCACCGTCAGCAGGGGTGCGGCGATCAGCTTGGACCAGTTGAACTGGATCCAGATGTTGCGGCGGAACTCGGGGTTGATCCTCATTCCGGCCGGCCTCCCGCCGCCTTCATGCGGGCGAGATAGGCCTCCTGCAGCCGCGGCTTCTCGGCGCTGAAGCCGATCACCGGCACGCCGGCATCGACCAGACCCTTGAGCAGCGCCTGCCGCGTGGTCGCGCCATTGGCCGAGAGCACCGCGCGCATCTCGTCGGCGCGCTCGACGACGATGCCGGGCACCCCGGCGAGGATCTCCGGCAGGCGCGGATCGGGCGCGGCCAGCTCGATCTCGACCACGCTGCGCTCGCCGGTCTCCACGGCGCCGATCGGCGCGTGCGCGACGATGCGGCCGTCGCGGATCATCAGGATATGGGTCGAATAGTCGTCGAGCTCGGAGAGGATGTGCGACGAGACGATGATGGTCATGCCCTGGGCCGAGAGCAGCTTCAGCGCATGGGCCAGCCCGATCCGCGCCTCGGGATCGAGGCCGCTCGCCGGCTCGTCCAGCATCACGAAGGCCGGATTGTGGATCGTCGCCTGGGCGATCGCCAGGCGCTGGCGCAGGCCGCGGCTCAACTCGCCCGCCTTCTGGTTCAGGCGGTCGCGGAGCTCCATGCGGGTCGCGGCCTGCTCCAGCGCGACGCGCTGCTTCGACGCCGGCACGCCCTGCGCCGCCGCCCGGTATTCCAGGCATTGCCGCACCGTCATGTCGTCGTAGAGGCCGAAGAAATCCGGCAGGTAGCCCATGCGCCGATGCGCCTCGCGCGGATTCTCGTGGACGTCGAGCTCCTGCAGCAGCACGCGGCCGGCGAACGGCCGGTCGAGCGCCGAGCAGACGCGCATCAGCGTCGACTTGCCGGCGCCGTTCGGACCGACCAGCGCGGTGATGGTGCCGGGCGCGATCTCGAAGCTGACATCGTCCAGCGCGCGGCGACCGGGATAGTCGAAAATGACATGTTCGACACGAAGCATCGCGCGATCTTAGCGGCGATTCGCGGGTTGGGCATCCCGTGTCGAATGGTGGGGGTCGGCCCCGTTCCTATCCACAAACGCGGCCGTCATCCCGTGACCGGGTCCCGGGATGACGAGCGCGTTGGTTCCAACGATGCGATCAGATGCCGCCGAGGCAGAGATACTTGACGACGAGATAGTCCTCGATGCCGTATTTCGAGCCCTCGCGGCCGAGACCGGATTCCTTGACGCCGCCGAACGGCGCCACCTCGGTGGAGATCAGGCCGGTATTGATGCCGACCATGCCGTATTCGATGCCCTCGGCGACGCGCCAGATGCGGCCGATGTCGCGGCTGTAGAAATAGGCCGCGAGGCCGAACTCGGTGTCGTTCGACATCCTGATGGCTTCGTCGTCGGTCTTGAAGCGGAAGAGCGGCGCCACCGGGCCGAAGGTCTCCTCTTTCGCCACCGCCATGGCCGGCGTCACGTCGGCCAGGATGGTCGGCTCGAAGAACGTGCCGCCGAGCGCATGGCGCTTGCCGCCGGCGATGATGCGGGCACCCTTCTTCACCGCGTCGGCGATGTGCTCCTCGACCTTGAGGACCGCCTTGTCGTCGATCAGCGGGCCCTGCTGGGTCTCGCCCTTCAACCCGTCGCCGACCTTCAGCTTGGCGACCGCGGCCGCGAGCTTGGCGGCGAAGGCGTCATAGACCCCGTCCTGCACCAAGAGGCGGTTGGCGCAGACGCAGGTCTGGCCGGTGTTGCGGTATTTCGAGGCGATGGCGCCCTGCACCGCCGCGTCGAGATCGGCATCGTCGAACACGATGAAGGGCGCGTTGCCGCCGAGCTCCATCGAGGTCTTCTTGATGGTCTGGGCGCATTGCGACAGCAGCGTCTTGCCGACCTCGGTCGAGCCGGTGAAGGTCAGCTTGCGCACGATCGGGTTCGAGGTCATCTCGCCGCCGATCTCGCGGGCCGAGCCGGTCACCACGTTGAAGACGCCGGCCGGCAGGCCGGCGCGCTGCGCCAGTTCCGCCAGTGCCAGGGCCGAGAACGGAGTCTGGGTCGCCGGCTTGATGACGATCGGGCAGCCGGCGGCCAGAGCGGGGCCGGCCTTGCGGGTGATCATGGCGCTCGGGAAGTTCCACGGCGTGATCGCCGCGACCACGCCGACCGGCTCCTTCTGCACCACGATGCGCTTGTCGGCGGCGAAGGTCGGGATGGTGTCGCCATAGGTGCGCTTGCCTTCCTCGGCGAACCACTCGATGAACGACGCGGAATAGGCGATCTCGCCCTTGCTCTCGGCAAGCGGCTTGCCCTGCTCGGCCGTCATCAGGACCGCGAGGTCGTCCTGGTTCTCCATCATCAGGTTGAAAAGCTTGCGCAGGACGACGGCGCGCTCCTTGGCGGTCTTCGCCCGCCAGGCCGCCCAGGCCTTCTCGGCCGCCTCGATCGCGCGCCGGGTCTCCGCCGCACCCATGTTCGGGATGGTGCCGAGGATCTCGCCGGTCGCCGGGTTGGTGACGTCGATCGTCTTCCCGGAATCGGCATCGACCCACTGGCCGTCGATGAAGCATTGCTGCCGGAACAGGCTCTTGTCCTTGATCGGCAGCGGGGCCGCAGTCGGCGCCTTGGCGGCAGCTTGCGACATGAGGAGACCTCGGTCGGTTGTTGGAAAGCGCGGAGTATACGCCCGGTCTTGGTAAATGCAATGCGACCAGGGTGAGCCATATTTAGTTTCAGATTCATGATGTTGCGTGGTTAATTTGCCACGCAACATCATCCGGATTTCTGCTATGCCAGGGCAGCGCCGGCGGCCGTGAATCCTGAACGGATGGCGCCCTCGATGGTTGCCGGCCAGCCGGTATCGGTCCAGTCGCCGGCCAGCAGGAGGTTGTGCCAGCGGGTGCGCACGCCGGGCCGGCGCCGCAGTTGCTCGGGGGTGGCGGCGAAGGTCGCCCGCTTCTCCCGCACGATCCGCCAGGCCGGCAACGGCGGCCGGCCGAGACCGTAGGCGCGCGTCACGTCCCGCCAGATCGCGGCGGCGAGCTCCTCGGCCTCGCGGTCCAGCAGCCGGTCGGCGGCGCTGGTCGTCGTGGAGACGATCCCGGGCTTCAGGAAGATCCATTCCGCCGTCCCGCCGATCAGCCCGAGGAAGCTGTAGGCCGGCCCCGGCAGGCTCTCGACCCGGAAATGCGCATTGACGATGGCGCTGAATGCATCGGGCGCGGTCAGTTCCGGCACCAGATCGCGGGCGACCGGCGCGGTCACGGCGAGGACGACGCTTTCGCCGTCGGCGACGGGAACATCGCCGCGGCCGAAATCGAGGCCGGCGACCCGATCGCCGTCGAAGCGCAGGCCGCGCAGGCGCTGGGCGAAGCGCAGCTCGCCGCCCTTGGCACCGATCGCCGCGATGGCGGGATCGACCAGGCTTTCGCTGAGGCCTTCCTTCGGGAAGATCGGGTGCAAGGCCGCGCCGCCGCGGCCGAACGTGTCGGCGAAGATCTCGCCCATGAGCCGCGCCGAGGCATGGTCGGCGTCGGTGTTGAGCGCCGCCACGGCCAGCGGCGCCCAGAGCCGGCGATAGATGGCGCGGCCGGCGTCGATGGTCTGGGCGATGGTCGCCGTGGCCGGCGCCCGCATCAGCCGCAGGGCGTCGAGATAGTCGAACAGCCCGGTGCCGGCGACGCGGCGATGCGCCAGGAACAGCCACCAGGGCACGCGCCCTTCGGTCGGCCGGACCGACCAGCGCTCGTCCTTCTCGAGATCGAGGAAATCGTATTCGGCGCGGTCGGCGGCCTCGAAGGTCGCGGCGGCGCCGGTCTCGGCGACATAGGCCATGGCGGCGGTGTTGCCGCTGACCAGCAGATGGTTGCCGTTGTCGATCCGGCAGCCCAAGGTCTCGTCGAAATAGGAGCGGCAGCGCCCGCCGGCCTGCCCCGCCGCCTCGTAGACGACGACCTTGCGCCCGCCCTGGCCGAGCCTGACCGCCGCGGCCAGCCCGGCCAGGCCGGCGCCGATCACGTGGACCGTTCCGGCTTTCATCGGCAAAGAGTCATCTCAGAGGAAGCCGTAGCGGAAGGCGAGCCAGAGCTTCTGCCATTTCGGCAGCTTGACCGGCTGGTCGAGCTGCTTCCAGTCGGCCTTGACCAGGCGCTGCAGGATCGCGCGATAGACGGCGCCCATGATGGCGGCCGGCCGCATCGGCCGCTTGGCGCAGCGGTCCATCGCCGAGCGCGCCTTGGCGTAGTGGTCGAGCGCCAGGCTCGCCACGTCGCGGCAGACCTTCCTCAGCTTGGGATGCTCCAGCACCGCCTTCGGCGCGCCGCAGGGGATGCCGTGCTGCTCCAGCAGCTCCTTCGGCAGATAGAGCCGGCCGCGATCGGCGTCCTCGGCGAGGTCGCGCAGGATGTTGGTGAGCTGCAGCGCACGGCCCAGATGATGCGCCACCTCGTCGGCCTCGGGCTCGGTGCAGCCGAAGGCGCGCACCGAGAGATGGCCGACCGCGCTCGCCACCCGGTCGCAATAGAGGTCGAGGGTCGCGAGGTCGGGTGCGACGATCTCGCGCTCGGCATCCATCTCCATGCCGTCGATCACGGCGAAGAAGTCCTGCTTCCTGAGCTTGAAATCGCGGGTCGGGCCGACCAGCGCCCGCGCCACCGGCTTGGTGGGATTGCCGTCGAAGACGCGCTCGATCTCGCCGCGCCAGTCCTCGAGCCCGGCGCGCTTCTCTTCCAGCGTGCCGCCCTCGTCGGCGATGTCGTCCACCTCGCGGCAGAAGGCGTAGATCGCGTACATGGCGTTGCGCCGCGCCGGCGGCAGCAGCCGCATCGCCGAATAGAACGAGGTACCGCTCGCCTGCACCTTGGCGGCGATGTCCGATTGAAGCCGGTCGACCGCCGCCTCGCTCGCGGCATGCTTGGCCATGTCGTTCATGCCGCGGCCCGCTTCGGCTTGCCGCCGCCCATCAGCGCCCAGCACACGCCTTCGACCCCGGAGAACAGGAAGTCGCGCTTGCTCGGCTTCACCCTCTCGGCCAGGGGATCGCGGCGCCGGAGCTCGCCGATCATGCGGTCGGCGAGGCGCACGATCGTCGCGCTCTCGGCGCGCAGGCGGAAGTCCTTGAGCACGCCGGGAAGCCGGCGCGCATCGGCCATCAGCGTCTCGGTCTCGTCGAGGCACTGGCCGATGGCCTGCTTCAATCCCGCGCTCGAGAGCTTGCCGGCAAGCTGGGCCACATCGGAGCCGTGCCGCGCCAGATGGTCGAGCGGCAGGTAGACCCGGTCCATCTCCAGGTAGTCGACGCCGCAATCCTGCAGGTGGTTGATCACCTGGAGCGCATTGCAGAGCGCGTCGGAGGCGAACCAGCCCGCCGGGTTCTCGCCGTGGAGGTCGAGCAGCTGCCGGCCGACCGGCGAGGCCGAGTAGCGGCAATAGGTCATCAGCTCGCCCCAGTCGGCATAGCGCTGCTTGGTCGCGTCCATGCGGAAGGCGGTCAGCAGGTCGCAGCCGTGCCGGGGCGAGACATGGGTCTGGGCGAGGCTGCGGCGGAAGTCGGCGCTCTCGGGGATGTCCTCGCGGTCCGCGTCGAGCAGCACCGCTTCCATCAGGTCGAGGCGGCGGATCTTGTCGTCGGGTGCCAGCGCCGGATTGTCGGCGATGTCGTCCGCCATCCGGGCGAAGCGGTAGAAGGCATGGACATGCGGCCGGAGATCGGCGCGGATCAGCGCCGAACCGACCGGGAAATTCTCGTTCCCCGCATGCTTGCCCGAAGGCGTCGCGATATCGGCTACCGTTGCCGTCATGGTCCCGTGACTGCACTCCCCTGGGCGTCGCCCGTTGCCTGGAACCGTCCCTTCCACGCCCCGCCGCGTCCCGACCAGTAGCGTAGCGCGGAATCGACGGTCGCGGCAGTATAGAACATGGCGATGGCCGGCAAAGCCAAGGCCCAGGCCGGCGACAGCCGGTAATAGCGCAAGGTCGGCTGGTAGGCGAACAGCATCATGAGGCTCGCCGCCGCCGCCACGATCCGGGCCGGCCCCGGGTCGAACAGGAACAATGCGGGGCCGAGGACGTAGGTCGCCGCCATGCTGAGCACGGTGACCGCGAGCATCGCCGTGCTGAAACCGAGCTGGGTGAAGGCCGAGCGCGCGACCAGCATCCAGACGTCGCCCCAGCCGGGATAGCCCCGGAGGCTGACCACGTCCTCCGCAAGGCCGAGCCAGACCGGCCCCCGGCTCTTCATTGCCTTGCCGAGCGCACAATCGTCGATCAGCCGGTCGCGGATCGCGGCGATGCCGCCGATCTCCTTCAGCGCCGCCCGCTCGACCAGCATGCAGCCGCCGGCCGCTCCGGCCATCTTGCGATTCGGGTCGTTCACCCAGGAAAAGGGATAGAGCTTCTGGAAGAAGAAGATATAGGCCGGAATCAGCGCCTTCTCCGCGATGGTCGCGGTCTTGAGGCGGGCCATCAGCGAGACCAGCTTGAATCGCCCCTGCTCGGCGCGGGCCACCAGGTGCCGCAGGCTGGATCTCTCGTGCAGGATGTCGGCATCGGTCAGCAGCACGTATTTGGCCTCCGGAGCGACCTGCTCCGCCTCGGCGAGCCCGCGATGCACCGCCCAGAGCTTTCCGGTCCAACCTTGCGGCAGCGCGTCGTTGCGGACCACCTTCAGGGAATGGCGCCCGCCTGCGATGCGTGCGGCGACGTCGCCGGTTCCATCGCTGCTGTTGTCATCGACGAGAATGGCCGCGAGCCTCCCGGGGTAGTCCTGGGCCAGCAGCGCCGCCATGGATTCGCCGATGACGTCGGCTTCGTTGCGCGCCGGGATCACGGCCACGACATCCGGCCACTCGGCCGGGGCGTGCTCGGGCGCCGGTTTCGGCATCTCGCGCCAGAAGCCTCCGCGAAACAGCATGAGATACGTCCAAATGCCGACCGCAAGGGTCGACAAGGCAAAATCCGTCGCCATCCTGGTATTCCCCCGACGCTGATCGAAGTCCCCACTTCGTCCTCGATCTTAGTATGGGCGCCGCGGCATAGCAAAAACCCCGCCGCGCGATGCGGCGGGGTTTTTCGTGACGATCGTCACCGGAACGGCGGTTAGGCCGCGCCGGCCTTGGCCTCCTGGGTAGCGTCCGGCAGGGCGGTCGCCGCCTTGTCGGCCTGCAGCTCGCGGTCGCGCTCGGCCGCCAGCTGCTTGAACCGCGCCATGACGGAGCCGGTGCCCGCCGGGATCAGGCGCCCGACGATCACGTTCTCCTTGAGCCCGATCAAGGTATCGACCCTCCCCGAAACCGCCGCCTCGGTGAGGACGCGGGTGGTCTCCTGGAACGAGGCCGCCGAGATGAACGACCGCGTCTGCAGCGACGCCTTGGTGATGCCGAGCAGCACCGGGGCGCCCTGGGCGAGACGGCCGCCCTCCTTCAGAGCCTTCTGGTTCTCCTCCTCGAACTCGGCGCGATCGACCTGCTCGCCGGCGAGGAAGGTGGTGTCGCCCGGATCGGTGATCTCGATCTTCTGCAGCATCTGGCGGACGATCACCTCGATGTGCTTGTCGTTGATCTTCACGCCCTGCAGCCGGTAGACCTCCTGGATCTCGTTGATGAGATACTGCGCCAGGGCCTCGATGCCCATGACGTTCAGGATGTCGTGCGGCACCGGATTGCCGTCCATCAGGTAGTCGCCCTTCTGGACGTAGTCGCCCTCCTGCACCGAGATGTGCTTGCCCTTCGGGATCAGGTACTCGCGGGGCTGCTCCGAGGCGTCCTCCGGCACCACGACCACGCGGCGCTTGGTCTTGTAGTCCTTGCCGAATTCGACGCGGCCGGCGATGTCGCTGATGATCGCGAAATCCTTCGGCTTCCTGGCCTCGAACAGCTCCGCCACCCGCGGCAGACCGCCGGTGATGTCCCTGGTCTTGGTGCCCTCGCGCGGCACGCGGGCCAGCACGTCGCCGGCGCGGACCGAGGCGCCGTTCTCGACCGACAGGATGGCGTCGACCGAGAGGAAGTAGCGGGCCTCGAGGCCGTTGGGCAGCATGATGAGATCGCCCTTGTCGTTCCTGAGGGTGATCCGCGGACGAAGGTCGTTGCCGCGCGGCTGCTGCTTCCAGTCGATGACGACGCGGTTCGAGATGCCGGTCGTCTCGTCCATCACCTCGCGCACCGACACGCCCTCGACGAGGTCGATGTAGTTCACGATGCCGTCGCGCTCGGTCAGGATCGGCAGGGTGTAGGGATCCCACTCCGCCAGCTTCTGGCCCTTGGTCACCTTGGCGCCCTGGTCCTTCAGCAGCTTGGCGCCGTACGGCACGCGATGGCGCGCCCGCTCGCGGCCCTGGTCATCGACCAGAACCAGCTCGCAGTTGCGGCCCATCACCACCGGCAGGCCCTCGCTGTTGATGACGACATTGCGGTTCTTCACCTGCAGCTCGCCCTCGAAGGTCGCTTCGATCGACGACTGCTCCGCGCCACGCTGCGCCGCGCCGCCGATGTGGAAGGTGCGCATCGTGAGCTGGGTGCCCGGCTCGCCGATCGACTGCGCCGCGATGACGCCGATCGCCTCGCCGATGTTGACCGGGGTACCGCGGGCGAGGTCGCGCCCGTAGCACTTGCCGCAGACGCCGGTATGCGCCTCGCAGGTCAGCACCGAGCGGATCTTCACCACGTCGATGCCGGCCCGGTCGATCGCATCGACCAGCGCCTCGTCGATCAGGGTGCCGGCGGCCACCACGACCTTGCCGGAGAGCGGGTCCTTGATGTCCGCGGAGGCAGTTCGACCGAGGATGCGCTCGGCCAGCGGCGCGATGACCTCGCCGCCTTCCACCACCGCCTTCACGGTCAGGCCGTTCGGCGTGCCGCAATCCTCGATCGTGATGATCGCGTCCTGCGCCACGTCCACCAGGCGGCGGGTGAGATAGCCCGAGTTCGCCGTCTTCAAGGCGGTGTCGGCCAGGCCCTTGCGGGCGCCGTGGGTCGAGTTGAAGTACTCGAGCACGGTCAGGCCTTCCTTGAAGTTCGAGATGATCGGCGTCTCGATGATCTCGCCGGACGGCTTGGCCATCAGGCCGCGCATGCCGGCGAGCTGCTTGATCTGCGCCGCCGAGCCGCGGGCGCCTGAATGCGCCATCATGTAGACCGAGTTGATGTTGGTGCCCGTCGAGTTCTTCGACATGGCCTTCATCATCTCCTCGGCGACCTTGTCGGTGCAGGTCGACCAGACGTCCACCACCTTGTTGTACTTCTCGCCCTGGGTGATCAGGCCGTCCTGGTACTGCTGCTCGAACTCCTTCACCTTCTCCTGGGCGTCGGCGACCAGCCGGTGCTTGCTCTCCGGGATGATCAGGTCGTCCTTGCCGAACGAGATGCCGGCCTTGCAGGCCTGGCCGAAGCCCAGCCCCATCATGCGGTCGGCGAAGATCACCGTCTCCTTCTGGCCGCAGTGACGATAGACGGCGTCGATCACGTTGGTGATCTCCTTCTTCGTCAGCAGGCGGTTGATGATGGAGAACGGCAGGTTCGGATGCTTCGGGAAGATCTCCGACAGCAGCATGCGGCCCGGCGTGGTGCCGATCACCTTGGTGACCAGCTTGCCCTCGTCGTCATAGACCTCCAGCCGCGCCTTGATCTTGGTGTGCAGCGAAACCGCCTTCGCCTCGATCGCGTGGTTGAGCTCGGCCATCGAGCTGAAGGCCATGCCCTCGCCCGGCTCCTTGTCGGCCTCCATCGTGAGGTAGTAGAGGCCGAGCACGATGTCCTGGCTCGGCACGATGATCGGCTTGCCGTTCGCCGGGCTGAGGATGTTGTTGGTCGACATCATCAGCACGCGGGCCTCGAGCTGGGCTTCCAGCGACAGCGGCACGTGGACCGCCATCTGGTCGCCGTCGAAGTCCGCGTTGAACGCGGTGCAGACCAGCGGATGGAGCTGGATCGCCTTGCCCTCGACCAGCACCGGCTCGAAGGCCTGGATGCCGAGGCGGTGCAGGGTCGGCGCGCGGTTCAGCATCACCGGATGCTCGCGGATCACCTCTTCGAGGATGTCCCAGACCTCCGGCCGTTCCTTCTCCACCATGCGCTTGGCCGCCTTGATGGTGGAGGCCATGCTGTAGAGCTCGAGCTTGGAGTAGATGAACGGCTTGAACAGCTCGAGCGCCATCTTCTTCGGCAGACCGCACTGGTGCAGCTTGAGCTCGGGACCGACCACGATGACCGAGCGGCCCGAATAGTCGACGCGCTTGCCGAGCAGGTTCTGGCGGAACCGGCCCTGCTTGCCCTTCAGCATGTCGGAGAGCGACTTCAGCGGGCGCTTGTTGGCGCCGGTGATGACGCGGCCGCGGCGGCCGTTGTCGAACAGCGCGTCCACCGCCTCCTGCAGCATGCGCTTCTCGTTGCGTACGATGATGTCCGGCGCCTTCAGCTCGATCAGGCGCTTCAGGCGGTTGTTGCGGTTGATGACGCGGCGATAGAGGTCGTTCAGGTCCGAGGTCGCGAACCGGCCGCCGTCGAGCGGCACCAGCGGGCGCAGCTCGGGCGGGATGACCGGGATCACGTCCATGATCATCCACTCCGGCTTCGAGCCGGATTCCAGGAACGCATCGACCAGCTTCAGCCGCTTCACCAGCTTCTTGCGCTTGGCCTCGGAGCCGGTCTCGCGCAGCTCGGCCTTCATGGTCTCGCGCTCGCTCTCCATGGTCAGAGCGGAGAGCATGACCTTGATCGCCTCGGCGCCGATCCCGGCCTGGAACGAGTCCTGGCCGTACTCGTCCTGCGCGTCGAGATACTGCTCCTCGCTCAAGAGCTGGTGCAGCTTCAGCGGGGTCAGGCCCGGCTCGATCACCACGTAGTTCTCGAAATAGAGGATGCGCTCGAGATCCTTCAGGGTCATGTCGAGCAGCAGGCCGATGCGGCTCGGCAGCGACTTCAGGAACCAGATATGCGCGACCGGCGAGGCCAGCTCGATATGCCCCATGCGCTCGCGACGCACCTTGGAAAGGGTGACCTCGACGCCGCACTTCTCGCAGATGATGCCGCGATACTTCATGCGCTTGTACTTGCCGCACAAGCACTCGTAGTCCTTGATCGGGCCGAAGATGCGGGCGCAGAACAGGCCGTCGCGCTCCGGCTTGAAGGTCCGGTAGTTGATGGTCTCGGGCTTCTTGATCTCGCCGAACGACCAGGAGCGGATGCGCTCCGGGCTCGCGATGGCGATCTTGATCTGATCGAAAGTTTGCGTGCCAGAGGTCTGGCCGAAGACATTCATCAGTTCCTGGTTCATTACTCTCTCCATCTGGCCGCCCCCGGGCTCCCGGGGGCGGCGATCCGATTCAAAAGACGATCAGCAATCGGCCCTTAGTAGGTCGTCTGCGTCAGCTCGACGTTGAGGCCCAGCGACCGGAGCTCCTTCACCAGCACGTTGAAGGATTCCGGGATACCGGCCTCGAAGTTGTCGTCGCCGCGGACGATCGCCTCGTAGGTCTTGGTACGACCCGACACGTCGTCCGACTTCACCGTCAGCATCTCCTGCAGCGTATAGGCGGCGCCGTAGGCCTCGAGGGCCCAGACCTCCATTTCGCCGAAGCGCTGACCGCCGAACTGGGCCTTGCCGCCCAGCGGCTGCTGGGTCACGAGGCTGTACGGGCCGATCGAACGCGCGTGGATCTTGTCGTCCACCAGGTGATGCAGCTTCAGCATGTAGATGTAGCCGACGGTCACCGGACGCTCGAAGCGGTCGCCGCTGCGGCCGTCGGTCAGGTAGACCTGACCCGAGCGGTGCAGCCCGGCCTTCTCGAGCATCTGGACGATGTCCTCCTCGCGGGCACCGTCGAACACCGGCGACGCCACCGGCACGCCGGTGCGGATGTGCTCCGCCATCTCGATGAGCTGCTCGTCCGGCAGCTCCTGGACTTCCGTCTTGAAGCTGCGATCGCCGTAGATGTCCTTCATCGCCTTCCGGAGGTCGGCGACCTTGCCGTTCTCGCGGATCTTGTCGAGCATCTCGCCGACCTGCTTGCCGAGGCTGGCGCAGGCCCATCCCAGATGCGTCTCCAGGATCTGGCCCACGTTCATGCGCGACGGCACGCCGAGCGGGTTCAGCACGATGTCGACCGGGGTGCCGTCGTCGAGATACGGCATGTCCTCGGCCGGGACGATCTTCGAGACCACGCCCTTGTTGCCGTGACGGCCGGCCATCTTGTCGCCCGGCTGCAGCTTGCGCTTCACCGCGACGAAGACCTTGACCATCTTCATGACGCCCGGCGGCAGCTCGTCGCCGCGCTGCAGCTTCTCGACCTTGTTCTCGAAGCGCTTCTCGAGGGCGCTCACGCCCTCGTTGAACTGCTTCTTCAAGGCCTCGATCTCGGCCATCCGCTTGTCGTTCTTGACCGCGATCTGGCGCCACTGGCCCGGGGTGAACTCCGAGAGCGTCTTCTCGGTGATCTTGGTCTCGGGCTTCAGCGCCTTCGGCCCGCCGGTCGCGGTCTGATTGAGCAGCAGCTCCTTCAGGCGCGAGTAGACGTTCCGCTCCAGGATCGCCTTCTCGTCGTCGCGGTCCTTGGCCAGGCGCTCGATCTCGGCGCGCTCGATGGCGAGCGCGCGCTCGTCCTTGTCGACGCCGCGCCGCGAGAAGACGCGGACCTCGACGATGGTGCCCGAGACTCCCGGGGGCAGGCGCATCGACGTGTCGCGCACGTCGGAGGCCTTCTCGCCGAAGATCGCGCGCAGCAGCTTCTCTTCCGGCGTCATCGGGCTCTCGCCCTTCGGCGTGACCTTGCCGACCAGGATGTCGCCCGGCTTCACCTCGGCGCCGATATAGACGATGCCGGCCTCGTCCAGGTTCTTCAGGGCCTCTTCACCGACGTTCGGGATGTCGCGGGTGATCTCCTCCTGGCCGAGCTTGGTGTCGCGGGCCATCACCTCGAATTCCTCGATGTGGATCGAGGTGAAGACGTCGTCCGACACGATCCGCTCGGAGATCAGGATCGAGTCCTCGAAGTTGTAGCCCTGCCACGGCATGAAGGCGCAGAGCACGTTGCGGCCGAGCGCAAGCTCGCCGAGATCGGTCGAGGGACCGTCGGCGATGATGTCGCCCTTCTCCACCACGTCGCCCACCTTCACCAGCGGACGCTGGTTGATGCAGGTGTTCTGGTTCGAGCGCTGGAACTTCAGCAGGTTGTAGATGTCGACGCCCGGCGCCGCGTGATCGGTCTCGTCGGTCGCGCGGATGACGATGCGGGTCGCATCGACCTGGTCGATGACGCCCGCCCGGCGCGCGCCGATGGCGACACCGGAGTCACGGGCGACGGTGCCCTCCATGCCGGTGCCGACCAGCGGCGCCTGGGCCTGGAGCAGCGGCACCGCCTGGCGCTGCATGTTCGAGCCCATGAGCGCGCGGTTGGCGTCGTCGTTCTCCAGGAACGGGATCAGCGCCGCGGCCACCGAGACGAGCTGCTTGGGGCTGACGTCGATGTACTCGATGTCGTCCCGGCGGGCCATGATGAAGTCGCCCGCGCGACGGCAGGAGATCAGGTCGTCGGCCAGCTTGCCCTTGGCGTCCACCTCGGCATTGGCCTGGGCGATCGTGTACTTGCCCTCCTCCATCGCCGAGAGATAGACGACCTCGTCGGTCACGTGGCCCTTCTCGACCTTGCGGTACGGGCTCTCGATGAAGCCGTACTGGTTGATCCGCGCGAAGGTCGCCAGGCTGTTGATCAGGCCGATGTTCGGGCCTTCCGGCGTCTCGATCGGGCAGATCCGGCCGTAATGGGTCGGATGCACGTCGCGCACCTCGAAGCCCGCGCGCTCGCGGGTCAGGCCGCCCGGGCCGAGCGCCGAGAGGCGGCGCTTGTGGGTGATCTCCGACAAGGGGTTGGTCTGGTCCATGAACTGCGAGAGCTGCGACGAGCCGAAGAACTCGCGCACCGTCGCCGCCGCCGGCTTGGCGTTGATCAGGTCATGCGGCATGACCGTGTCGATCTCGACCGAGCTCATGCGCTCGCGGATCGCCCGCTCCATGCGCAGCAGGCCGAGGCGGTACTGGTTCTCCAGCAGCTCGCCGACCGAGCGGACGCGGCGGTTGCCGAGGTGGTCGATGTCGTCGATCTCGCCGCGGCCGTCCTTGAGCTCGGTCATGACCATCAGGATCGCGAGGATGTCCTCCTTGCGGAGCACGCGCACCTGGTCGTCGGCGCCCTTGGGATCGAAGCGGTCGTCCGAAAGCACCGAGAGGCGCGAGTTCATCTTCACGCGGCCGACCGAGGAGAGGTCGTAGCGCTCGAGGTCGAAGAACAGGCCGTTGAACAGGGCCTCGGCCGTGTCGAGCGTCGGCGGCTCGCCGGGGCGCATCACGCGGTAGATGTCGATCAGCGCCTCCTCGCGGCCCGAATTCTTGTCCGCGGCGAGCGTGTTGCGGATGTACGGGCCGACGTTGACATGGTCGATGTTGAGGGTCGCGATCTCCTTGATGCCCGCCTCGTCGAGCTGGTCGAGGATCGCCTGGGTCAGCTCGTCGCCGGCCTCGACGAAGATCTCGCCGGTGCCCTCGTTGATGAGGTCGGTCGCGGCGAAGCGGCCGATCATCTCCTCGGGCTGCACCAGGGTCTCTTTCAGGCCCTGCTCCTGCAGCTTGCGGGCGAGACGCGGCGTCATCTTGGCGCCCGCCTCCGCCATGACCTTGCCGGTCTTGGCGTCGACCAGGTCGGCGACCAGCTTCACGCTCTTCATGCGGCCGGGCTCGAAGGCGGTGGTCCAGCCCTTCTTGGTCTTCGAGAACACCACGCGCTTGTAGAAGAAGTTCAGGATCTCTTCCGGCGACATGCCGCCGAAGCGGCGGTCCTCCTCGGTCAGCGCCTCGCCCTTGGCGATCTTGGCCGCCGCGTCCTTGCCCCAGAGGGCGAGCAGCAGCGTGGTCGCCGGCAGCTTGCGGCGGCGGTCGATGCGGACATAGGCGAGGTCCTTGGCGTCGAACTCGAAGTCGAGCCAGGAGCCGCGATAGGGGATCACGCGGGCCGCGAACAGGTACTTGCCCGAGGAATGGGTCTTGCCCTTGTCGTGGTCGAAGAACACGCCCGGCGAGCGGTGCATCTGCGAGACGACGACGCGCTCGGTGCCGGCGACGATGAACGTGCCGGAGCCGGTCATGAGCGGCATGTCGCCCATGTAGACGTCCTGCTCCTTGATGTCGCGGATGGAGCGCGCGCCGGTCTCCTCGTCGGTGTCCCACACGACCAGGCGCAGCGTCACCTTCAGCGGCGCGGCGAAGGTCATCCCGCGCTGCTGGCATTCCTCGACGTCGTATTTCGGCTCTTCCAGCTCGTAGCGCACGAACTGCAGCTCGGCCTTCTCCGAGAAGTCCCGGATCGGGAACACGGAGCGGAACACCTCCTGCAGGCCGATGTTCTGGCGGTTTTCAGCGGCCACGCCGATCTGCAGAAACTGGTCGTAGGAGCTTTTCTGCACCTCGATCAGGTTCGGCATCGTGGTGATTTCGGAGATACGCCCGAAAGTCCTGCGGATTCGCTTGCGGCCGGTGAAGGATTTGTTCATCGCATTCCTCGCGTCAGTTCGCGCCCGATCTCGAACGCCAAGTGCCGTGTTTCCCTCGGGATCTTTCCCACCCTCGGGCGGCCGCGGCGGCCGTTCCGATCTATCTTTTTAGACGCCGATCGGGGCGTCGCTTCGGCTCGAATCCAGGCCCGAATCGCCTGTATCTCAGAAAGGCGTGGAAGCGCCGAGCCTTTCGGCCGGCGCTTCCCCCACCCCTAACGGCCTAAAGACGGCCGGCAATCGAACTACTTCAGTTCGACCTTGGCGCCGGCTTCTTCCAGCTTCTTCTTCAGGTCGGCGGCTTCCTGCTTGGAAACGCCTTCCTTCACGTTCTTCGGAGCGCCCTCGACCAGGTCCTTGGCCTCCTTGAGGCCGAGGCCGGTGATCGCACGGACTTCCTTGATCACGTTGATCTTCTTCTCGCCGCCATCGACGAGAACGACCGTGAATTCGGTCTTCTCCTCGGCGGCGGCGGCGCCGGCGCCGGCAGCGCCGCCCGCGGCGGCAACCGCGACCGGAGCCGCGGCGGAAACGCCCCAAGCCTCTTCGAGCTTCTTCGAGAGCTCGGCGGCCTCGAGGACGGTCAGCTTCGAGAGCTCGTCCACCAACTTCTGCAGATCAGCCATTGTAGTCTCCTAGGTTCGATCTAAACGGGTTTGAACTTCTTCTGCTCGGGATCGGCCTTCCGGTGTTACCCGGGGATCAGGCCTCGCCCTTCTTGGCATAGGCGCCAAAGACACGAGCCAGCTGGCCGGCGGGAGCCTGCAGCACCGTCGCGACGCGGGTCGCGGGGGTCTGCAGCATGCCGAGCAGCTTGGCGCGAAGCTCGTCGAGGCTGGGGAGCGTGGCCAAGGCCTTGACCGCGTCCGGCCCCATCACGTCGGTGCCCATCGAGCCGCCGACGATCTTGAGCTTCTCGTTGCTGTTGGCGAAAGTAACGGCGACCTTGGCCGCTGCCACCGGATCCGACGAATAGGCGATCGCCGTCGGACCCTTCAGCAGCTTCTCAAGGCCTTCGTACTTCGTGCCCTTCAGAGCGAGCTGTGCCAGCCGATTCTTGGCCACCTTGTAGCCGGCGCCCGCGGCCCGCATCTTGCGACGCAGGTCGCTGACCTCGGCGACGGTCAGGCCGCTTTGCTGGGTGATCACCACCAGCTGCGCATCCCCGATCGTCTCCTTGATCTCGGACACCAGTTTCTGTTTGCCAGAACGGTCCACTGTTCGTCTCCGACACTTGGCCGGGAACCATGCGGTATCCCGACCGGTTACGATTGGACCTCCCGGAACCGGTCTTGCGATCGGTGGCATTCCGGAAGATCCGGCGTGCCTGTCCCAGAAGTTCAAGCCGCGTCTCGTCGAACGACCGGAGCCCGGTCAGACGGCGAAATCGCTTCAACTCCCGTCTATTGCAGGCGGGTCTTCGAAGACCCATTACCCTCTGATCAAGAGGACCAGCAGTCTCGGACAGGGCGGCGGGATCCGAAGAGCCCGCCGATCCGCCGGCGCCCATTCGGACGACGGCGGAATCTCAAGAAATCTCTTACTCGGCGGCGGCCTGGACCGCGCCCATCGAGGCGAGGTCCAGCTTCACGCCGGGACCCATGGTCGAACTCAGCGACACCTTCTTGATGTAGGTGCCCTTGGCGCCGGCCGGCTTCGCGCGGCTGACCGCGTTGAACAGGGCCTTCACGTTCTCGACCAGCGCCTGCTCGGAGAAGCTCGCCTTGCCGACGCCGGCATGGACGATGCCTTCCTTCTGGGCGCGATACTCGACCTGGCCGCCCTTGGCCGCCTTCACGGCCTCGGCGATGTCGTTGGTGACGGTGCCGAGCTTGGGGTTCGGCATCAGGCCGCGGGGGCCGAGCACCTTGCCCAGCTTGCCGACGGTCACCATCATGTCCGGCGAGGCGATCACGCGATCGAAGTCCATTTGGCCCGCCTGGACCTTTTCTGCAAGGTCGTCGGCGCCGACGATGTCGGCCCCGGCCTTCTTCGCCGCCTCGGCGCGCTCGCCCTTGGCGAAGACCGCGACCCGGACCGACTTGCCCGTCCCGTGCGGCAGCGAGATCACGCCGCGCACGTTCTGGTCGGACTGCTTCGGATCGATGCCGAGGTTGAACGCGATCTCGATCGTCTCGTCGAACTTGGCCTTGGCGCGCTCCTTCACGAGCTTCACCGCCTCTTCGACCGTGTAGAACTTGTTGCGGTCCAGGCCCTGGACGGCCGCCTTCATGCGCTTGCTCATGATCAGCCCTCCACCACCTGCAGGCCCATCGAGCGCGCGGAGCCCTTGATCATCTCCGCCGCGGCGTCGAGGTCGTGCGCGTTCAGGTCGGCCATCTTCTGCTTCGCGATCTCGCGGCACTGCGCCATGGTCACCTTGCCGACGAAGCCGCGGCCGGTGGTCTGCGAGCCCTTCTCGATCTTCGCCGCCTTCTTCAGGAAGTAGCTGGCCGGCGGGGTCTTGGTCACGAAGGTGAACGAACGGTCCGAATAGGCCGTGATCACCACCGGGATCGGCATGCCCTGCTCCATCTGCTGGGTCGCCGCGTTGAACTCCTTGCAGAACTGCATGATGTTCAAGCCGCGCTGACCGAGCGCCGGGCCGACCGGCGGGGACGGATTGGCCTTGCCGGCCGGAATCTGCAACTTGATGTAGCCTTCAATCTTCTTCGCCATGATCCAACCTCACATTCGGGCGGGACGACCCCGCCCTGGGGTTTCGCGGTCAAAGGCCCTGGCTGACCTCCCGCATTCCGGCGGATCCGCCGCCGGCCGGTCTCGGCTCCAGGTCAGACCTTCTCGACCTGCGAGTATTCCAGCTCGACCGGCGTGGCGCGGCCGAAGATCGACACCGCCACCTTGAGCCGGCCCTTCTCCTCGTCCACTTCCTCCACCATGCCGGTGAAGGAGGTGAAGGGACCGTCGTTGACCCGGACCTGCTCGCCCACCTCGAAGATGATGGCGCGCTTGGGCCGCTCGATGCCTTCCTGCACCTGGTGCTGGATCCGCATCGCCTCGGCCTCGGAGATCGGCGTGGGCTTGCCCTTGCCGCCCAGGAAGCCGGTCACCTTCGGCGTGTTCATGACGAGATGCCAGGTCTCGTCGGTCAGCTCCATCTTCACCAGGACGTAGCCCGGGAAGAACTTCCGCTCGGCGTTGACCTTGCTGCCGCGGCGCATCTCGACGACCTCCTCGGTCGGAACCAGCACCTCGGAAACCAGGCTCGCCATGCCCATCTGCTGCGCCTGCTCGCGGATCGACTGCGCGATCTTGCGCTCGAACCCGGAATAGACGTGAACCACGTACCAGCGCTGCGCCATCATCAGCCTCCGAAGCCCAGCAGGCTGGTGACCGCGGTCGAGAGCACCGAATCCACGATCAGGAAGAAGATCGACGCCATCACCACCATGGCGAAGACCATGAGCGTGGTGATCGTCGTTTCCTTGCGGGTCGGCCAGGTGACTTTCGCCACCTCCTGCCGGACCTGCCGGAAGAACTCGACTGGGTTGGTCCTCGTCGCCATATCGGCCGTCAATCCGTCTCTGTCGCTCGTTCGAACTCTTGCGCCTCAGCGGTCGCTGGCAGGGGCAGCAGGGATCGAACCCGCAGCCTTCGGTTTTGGAGACCGACGCTCTACCAGTTGAGCTATGCCCCTAAGCGCAATGTCCGCAGCGACTCCTGGTCTCGTTCTCGATCTCTTGCGCGACGGGCGGCCGATGGTCCGGCCGCCCTCGCTCGCTCTTTCGGTCCGCGTCGCCTACTCGATGATGCTGGCGACGACGCCGGCGCCGACGGTGCGGCCGCCCTCGCGGATGGCGAAGCGCAGGCCCTCGTCCATCGCGATCGGGGCGATCAGATGCACCTCCATCGAGATGTTGTCGCCCGGCATCACCATTTCG
>DASZSL010000031.1:0-12958 GCA_035548715.1 Dongiaceae bacterium | reverse complement strand
GGCCTGCGACCGCGCCCAGACCTCGCGCAAGGATGCGGCGGGCGCCATCCTCTACGCGGCGGAGAGCGCCACCAAGGTGGCGCTGGACGCGATCCAGCTGCTCGGCGGCAACGGCTACATCAACGACTACCCGACCGGGCGGCTGCTCCGGGATGCCAAGCTCTACGAGATCGGCGCCGGCACCAGCGAGATCCGGCGCATGCTGATCGGCCGCGAGCTGTTCGAAGAGACGGCGTAGCCGCGTGGCGGGCCGAGCAAGGATTGCCGTCGCCGGCGCGGGCGCTTTTGGTCTCGAGCATCTGCGGCGGCTGGCGGCGATGCAAGGCGTCGAGATCGCCGGCGTTGCCGAGAAGCATCCGGATGCCGCGCGCGATGCGTTGGCGCGGCTCGGCATCACGCAGGTCGCGGCGGATGTGCGGGCGCTGATCGCGGATAAGCCGGACGGCATCGTCATCGCGACGCCGGGACGGACGCACGTGCGGCTGGCAGCAGAGACGTTGGCCGCCGGCATTCCGGTGCTGGTCGAGAAGCCGGTGGGCATGAATGCGGCCGAAGCCCGGAGCCTGGCTGAGGCCGAGCGCCGGTCGGGGGCCTTCGTCCTGCCGGGCCATGTGACCCGCTTCTCGCGGCATCACCGCATGCTGCATGAGATCGCGCGATCCGAGATCGGCGCGATGCTCTCCTTCACCTCGCGCCGGCACCGCGATGACGGCCATGCGGTGCGCTATGCCGAGGTCGATCCGGTGCTGATGACCATGATCCACGACATCGACATGGGGCTCTGGATGACCGGCGCCGGCATCCGCACCCTGCACGCGATGCGGCGGCCGCCGAACACGGTGCGCGCCGACACGATGATGCAGGCCGCCGGCAAGAACGGCGTGAGCTGGCAGCTGCACGCCGCCTGGACCTTCGCCGGCGCGGCGACTCCGCCGGACCGGGTGGAGATCGTCGGCGAAGACGGCAGCGTCGAGCTCGAAGCCGGAACGGCGATCCGGCAATACGGCGCGCAGTCCCGCACCATCGATCTCGCCGGCCTTCCTGAGGACCCGCTGGCGGAGGAACTGGCCTATTTCGTCCAATGCATCCGGTCGGGCAACAGGCCGGAGATCGTGACCATGGCGGATGCCTGCGAGGGGCTGAGCATCGCCGATGCGGTGATCGCCGCAGCCAAGGATCCGCATGATCCTCGCTGACGCGCATCTCCATCTGTTCCGGCAGGGCTTCACCGGCCGCTACGGGCGCGGGCCCTGCGGCCTCGGCCGCGAGGTCGAGGCCTATGAGCATTTCCGCGCACGGCACGGGATCGGGAAGGGCCTGGTCGTCGGCTATGAGGGCGACGGGATCGAGCCCGACAACAACCGCCATATCCGGGAGCTCGCGGCGACACGGCCCTGGATGGCCACCTTGGCCTATGTCGCCGCGGAGGCGATGCCGGCGCCCGAGGCGATCGAAGATCTGCTCGACCAGGGCCATGTCGGGATCACGGTCTATCTCCAGGAACCGGCGAAGACCGCGGCGATGCTGCGCTGGCCGCGGGAAAGCTGGCGGCGGCTCGATGCGCGCCGGGCGATCGTCTCGCTGAATGCCTTTCCGCCGGCGACGGCGGCGCTGGCCCCGGTCATCGAGGCGAACAGCCGATGCACCTTCCTGTTCTCCCATCTCGGCCTGCCCGGGCGGTACCGCGCGGCGCCCGACATGAACACGGCGCGCGAGCGGCTGGCACCGCTGCTGCAGCTTGCGGCTTTTCCGAATGTGTCCGCCAAGATCTCCGGCCTTTATGCGACCAGCGACCCGGCGCATCTCTATCCGCATGAGAGCGCGGCGCCGTTCCTGGAGATCATCTTCGAGCGCTTCGGGGCCGCGCGCTGCTGCTGGGGCTCGGATTTCAGCCCGGCGCTGGATTTCGTGTCCTTCGCCCAGACGGTGGACATTCCGTGGCTCGCGCGCCTCGGCGGCGCGGACTTCGACCGGGTGATGGGCGGCAACCTGGCGGCGCTGCTGGCGCGATAGTCATTTCCCCGCGGCGCAATGGGTGGAAATCGCCCGCCGGCATTGCGATATTTACTGCAGTGCAAGCGATGGAGGGCGACGCGATGGGCAGGAAGAAGGACGAGAAGCCGCCGATCGATCCGGAGGCGCTGGTCGACGAGGCGATCGAGGAGACCTTCCCTGCCAGCGATCCGATCGCGCCGGGCGTCGGTCCGGGCGAGCCGATCCAGCAGCCGAAGAAGCCGCGGAAGGACCGCGAGAAGTAGCTATTCGCCCTTGGCGCGCTGGCCGTCGACCACCCGCACGGCCTCGGCGCCGCGGGCGCCCGCGGGCGAGAGGCGGAGCGTGCTGAGCCCGGCACCGGCGACCGCGAAGCCGACGCCGACGATCAGCGCCAGGCGCGTGCCTTCATCGGGATAGCGCGCCAGCAGCAACGCGACCAGAGAAGCGCCGATGGTCTGGCCCAGGAGCCGCGCGGTGCCGAGCATGCCGCTGGCGCCGCCGCTGCGCTCGCGGGGCGCCGCGGCAATCATGGTGCGGTTGTTCGGCGACTGGAACAGGCCGAAGCCGATGCCGCTCAGCGCCATGCGCCACACGATGTCCCAGGTCTCCGGCTGCGGCGGCAGCAGCGCCAGCGTCGCCAGGCCGGCCGCGAAGACCACCAGGCCCACGCCGCCGAGCAGGCCCGCCGGATAGCGGTCGGCGAGGCGGCCGGCCAGCGGCGCCACGCAGGCGAGCGCGATCGGCCAGGGCGTGATCAGGAGGCCGATCTCCACCGCCGAATAGCCGAAGCGATAGCGGAAATAGAAGGGCAGCGCGACGAAGGCCGCCATCTGCGCGCAGAACGAGGCGATCGAGCTCATGACCGAAAGCGTGAAGACGGGGATGCGCAGCAGGTCGACCGGCAGGAGCGGCGAGCGCGACGCCATCTGGCGATGCACGAGGACGTATCCGGCGATCGCGGCGACCGCGAGCTCGGAGAGGTAGTAGACCGGCGATTCGCCGTGGCCGAGGCTGTCGATCGCGGCGATGCCGAGGCCGAAGGTCAGCGCGCTGAGGACGGCGCTCGGCCAGTCGAAGGCGTGCCGGCCGCGCGGCGTGTGCGGCAGCGCGCGCATGCCGATGACCAGCGCGGCCACGCCGAAGGGCAGGTTGACGGCGAAGAGATAAGGCCAGGTGAAGCCGGCGAGGATCGCCGCGGCGATCGAGGGACCCGCGGCGGCGGAGATCGCCACCACCAGCGCGTTGATGCCGATGCCGCGGCCGAGGATCCGGTGCGGATAGATGAAGCGCACCAGCGCCGAATTGACGCTCATGATGCCGGCGGCGCCGAAACCCTGGATGACGCGGGCGACGGTGAGCTCCACCAGGCCGCCCGAAAGGGCGCAGATCAGCGAGGCGATGGTGAAGAGCACCAGGCCGGCCAGATAGACCCGGCGATAGCCGATGATCTCCCCCAGCGACGCGAGCGGCAGCAGCGAGATGGTGATCGCGAGCTGGTAGCCGTTGACGATCCAGATCGAGAAGGCGGGGCTCGCCTGGAGGTCCTGCGCGATGGTCGGCAGGGCCACGTTGGCGATGGCCCCGTCCATCACCGCCATGATGATGCCGAGCGCGATGGTCACGATCGCCCAGGTGCGTCGCGGCGTCGGCAATCCGTCGGGAAATTCGGTTCTGCTGGTCGGGTCCGGCAAGGCGGGCCATTCGGTGGGTGGCGTGCTCCGGGAATAGACCACGTTATCGCTTCGGACTTCCACCGGCACGAGGCGCGATTCGGAGATTTCGGTACGGACCCCTCCGGATCGAAACCCGCCCCTCGCGGTTCCAGATTTTCCCAGCCGCGCGGCGGCGGCGGCGCCCCGGGTCAATCTCCGATCTATATCGGCGGACACATCGCGCATGCCCGGCGCAAATGCGCCGGAAATTGTGATTTCGCCGGGGCTTGCCGCGGCGCCATAGTGTGCGCGACGCGCCCGCCCGGGCGCCGCCCGCTTCTTCGATCGCCGCCCGCTTCTTCGATCGATTGAACGCCGACGCGACGCAGGTCTGCCTCTCGTTCTTTCTTTCGCGTCTCGCGTTCGACCCCATCCTGCCTTGGAGGTCCGCGCATGGTCGCTCTCATCGTCAATGGAAAGGCCCATCAACTCGACATCGAGCCGGAGACGCCGCTGCTCTGGGTGCTGCGGGACGAGCTCGGTCTCACCGGCACGAAATTCGGCTGCGGCATCGCGCAATGCGGCGCCTGCACGGTGCATGTGAACGGCGATGCCACGCGCTCCTGCTCGGTGCAGGTGGGCGACGTCGACGGCGCCAAGATCACCACCATCGAGGGCCTGTCGGCCGATGCGAGCCATCCGGTGCAGAAGGCCTGGCTCGCCGAGGACGTGCCGCAATGCGGCTACTGCCAGTCGGGACAGATCATGGCCGCGGTCGCCTTCCTGGCGCAGACGCCGAACCCGACCGACGCCGATATCGACGACACCATCACCAATATCTGTCGCTGCGGCACCTATCCCCGCATCCGCGCCGCGATCCACCGCGCCGCCGCGGCGATGAAAGGCTGAGGGAGAACCGACATGACCGTCATGCAGCAGACCCTCTCGCGCCTCAGCCGCCGCCGCTTCCTCATCGTCTCCGCCAGCGCCGCGGGCGGGCTCGCCGTCGGCTTCGCCATGCCGGCCGCCGCCGACACGGGCCCGGTCTCGGCCGAGCCCTGGGACGAGATCTCCAAGGGCCAGGAAGTCAATGCCTGGCTGGTGATCGAGCCCGACGACACCGTCGTCATCCGCGTCGCCAAGTCGGAGATGGGCGAAGGCATCTTCACCTCGCTGCCGATGATCGTCGCGGAGGAGCTGGGCTGCGACTGGAGCAAGGTGAAGGCCGAATACGCCTCGGCCAACCGCAATGTCCGCGAGAGCAACATCTATCAGCGCATGGGTACCGGCGGGTCGAGCTCGGTGCGGCGCTCGCGCGAATACCTGCAGCAGGCGGGGGCCAGCGCCCGGGTGCGCCTGATCCGGGCGGCCGCCGCGAAATGGAACGTGCCGGCGGAATCCTGCAGCGTGAAGGACGGCCAGGTCATCCACGCCGCGGGCAACCAGAGCCTCGGCTTCGGCGCGCTCGCCGCCGACGCGGCGAAGATCACGCTCGACGCCGAGCCGGCGATCAAGACGCCGGACCAGTTCACCCTGATCGGCAGGCCGCTGGCCCGGCTCGACACCGCGCCCAAGCTCGACGGCTCGGCGAAGTTCGGCATCGACACGCGCCTGCCCGACATGCTCTACGCCGCGGTCGTCACCTGCCCGGTCTTCGGCGGCGGCGTGAAGTCCTATGACGACAGCCCGATCAAGGGCAAGCGCGGGATCGTCACCATCGTGCCGATCCCGGGCGGGCTCGCCGTCGTCGCCGACCGCTTCTGGCGCGCCAAGGAAGCGGCGCTCGCCCTGAAGGTCGATTGGACGGAAGGGCCGGCGGCCAAGACCGACAGCGCGCAATTCGCCGCCGAGTACCGTGCGGCCCTCGACGGCGATTTCAAGGTCGCGACCCAGGACGGCGATGTCGCGGCCGGGCTCGACACCGGCAAGAAGGTGGAGCTGCTCTACGAGGTGCCGTACCTCGCGCACGCGCCGATGGAGCCGCTGAACTGCACGGCGCATGTCCAGGCGGACCGGGTCGACATCTGGATGGGCACCCAGGATGCGGGCGGCGCGCTCGCCCGCGCGGCCAAGACCGCGGGCATCGCGCCGGAGAAGGTCTATGTCCACAACTGCTTCCTCGGCGGCGGCTTCGGCCGGCGCGCGATCAACGACGAGCTGGAGCAGGCGGTGATCGTCTCCAAGGCGGTCGGCAAGCCGGTGAAGCTGGTCTGGACCCGGGAGGAGGACATCCGCCACGACCGTTACCGGCCGCAGGCGGCAATCCGCTTCCAGGCCGCGCTGGCCGATGACGGCACGGTCAATGCGCTGCATGCCAGGACGGCGGTGGGCTCGATCCAGCGCTCGCTCGGCGTCAGCGACGTGCCGAGCGGGGTCGAGCCCTCGGCGGTCGAGGGCCTCGCCAACCTGCCCTACAAGGTCGGCGCGCTGGAGGTCGATTGCATCCTGAAGAACACCCATGTGCCGGTGATGTTCTGGCGCTCGGTCGGCAGCTCGCAGAACGCCTTCGCGATGGAGAGCTTCATCGACGAGCTCGCCCATGCGGCGGGGCAGGATCCCTACCGGTACCGGCGCAGGCTGCTGGAGGGGAAAGCGGACTTCCTGGCGGTGCTGGACAAGCTCGCGGCGGCCGGCGACTGGGGCAAGCCGATGCCCAAGGGCAGCGGGCGCGGCATCGCGATCCATGAATCCTTCGGCACCATCGTCGGCGAGATCGTCGAGGCCGCGGTCGATGCCAAGGGCCAGTTGAAGGTCGAGCGCGTGGTCGCCGCGGTCGATTGCGGCCATGTGGTCAACCCGCTGACCGTCGCGATGCAGATCGAGAGCGGCGTGGTCTACGGCCTGTCGGCGGCTTTGTTCGGCGCCATCAACATCAAGGACGGCGCCGTGGTCGAGGGCAATTTCGACCAGTACCAGGTCGCGCGCATGGCCGATACGCCGCCGATCGAGACGCATCTGGTGTTAAGCGGCGGATCGAAATGGGGCGGCATCGGCGAGCCCGGCACGCCGCCGATCGCGCCGGCGCTGTGCAACGCGATCTTCGCCGCGACCGGCAAGCGCATCCGCTCCCTGCCGATCATGAACACCGATCTCTCCGGCACGACCTGAGACGGCCTGCCCGGACCACCTGCCCGGAATCGCCTGCCCGGAATCGCGGGAACCGGCGCCCTGGACGGCGGTTCGACCTTGGAGGCGCGGCGGCACCGATGGTGTAGAATGCGCCGGGAAGGAGACCCGCGATGGCCCAGGCGAATCCGGTCCGGATCGGCGCAACGCCGCAGCCGGAAGTGCTGCTGCTCCAGCCCAACGGCTGGGTGCCGAACAACCCGCGCCTGCCGGTGCTGCTCTACCGCCAGGCGGTGGAGATCTCCGGCAAGGATCCCGCCGCGCGGTTCGAAGCGATGTTCGACCGCAACGGCTGGCCCTCGGCCTGGCGCAACGGCGTCTATCCCTATCACCATTTCCACACCGGCGCGCATGAGGCGCTGGGCTTCGCCGGCGGCCGCGCGCGATTGATGCTGGGCGGGCCGAACGGGACCGAGGTCACGGTCGAGGCCGGCGATGTGGCGCTGCTGCCGGCGGGCACCGGCCATTGCAAGCTGGAAGGCAGCGCCGATTTCCTGGTGGTCGGCGCCTATCCGCCGGGGCAGAACCCCGATCTCAACCGCGCCGCCGCCGCGCCGGACAAGGTCGCGCGGATCGCGGCGGTGCCCTTCCCCGCTTCCGATCCGGTCGGCGGGGAGGACGGGCCGCTGCTCTCGCTCTGGCGCCGGCCGTAACGCACGCCGTAAAGGCCGGCATCGAGCCTGAAGCCCCCACCGGCCTCCCCGGAAGACGGGGGAAGGCCGAGGCGTCAGAGCGCGCCGCTATAGGGCGCGGCGACGACGGCGCAGCAATTGCCGGGGCGGACGCGGCCGGGCTGGCGCAGGCCGTAGAGGATGCCGTCGGCCTGGTAATGCACGGTCTCCGGCGCCTTGGTGGGATCCCAGGTGCAGTGGATGCGGCCGGCGGCCTCGCCGCGTTTCACCTCGCGGCCATGGGCATGGAACGGCTCGAAGATGCCGTCGGCGGTCGCGAAGACATGGGCGTCGGCGCCGGGCAGTTCCAGCAGCCTGCCGTCGTTGCGCGGCGGCGATTTCTCGGCACCCGGGAGCACGCCGAGATGCGCCAGCACGTTCGTGACACCACGGCGGCAGATCGCCAGCGCTTCGGGCCGCACCGTGCCGCCGCCCGCCATCTCGGTGCCGGTGGTGACGAGACCGCTGCGGCAGGCGGCGGCGGTCGCGGTGCGCGGGTCGCCCATATTGTCGATGACGACGGTCAGCGGCGCGTCGAAGGCTTTCGCGACTTCGATGTTCTTGCGGCGCAATTCCGGATCGGTCGAGGGCTCGACGATGGCGCTCGGAAGCAGGTCGAGCGACGAGCCGCCGGAATGGAGATCGAGGAACGCATCGCCCATCGGGAACAGCACGTCCATCATATAGGCCGAGATCTGCTGGGTGATGCTGCCATGCGGATCGCCGGGGAAGGTGCGGTTGAAGTTGAGGCCGTCGATCGGCGAGACGCGCTGCCCGCCCATCGCCGCCGGCGCGTTGATTGAGGGCAGCAGGATCAGCCGGCCCTGGATCGCACCCGGGTCGAGATCGCGGATCAGCTCGGTGATGGTGATCGGGCCTTCATACTCGTCGCCGTGATTGCCGCCTTCGATGATGACGGTCGGACCCTTGCCGTTGGCGATGACGGCGACCGGGATGCGGGTCGCACCCCAGGCATCGTCGTTCGGCGAATGCGGAATCATGATGAACCCGACCTGCTTGCCGTCGCGGTCGTAGTCGACGGTGGTGAAAGCGGTCGAAGGGCGTTTCTCGGCGCGGTTCATGTTGCACGCTCGCTCAAGGAAGGCGCGCACATGGTGGCATTGAATCGGGCTGGAAGGAAAGCGCGTCGGCGCCCGTCGTGCGTCAGTTCGATTTCTTGAGACGGTATGCGCGCCGCAACAACACGATCCCGACCGCTATGAGAGCCAGGCCGACCAATGTCCAAGCGGCAATCCGGATGTAGAAAAGATCGTTAGTTCCAATCACGTAGTAGTGCGTGATCATCCAAGCCCAAAACGCCGCCGGGGCCAGGAGCGCCGTGCCAACCAGGATCAGCACGATTCCAGCCGCGATACGCACTTTCATGCCGTCTCCCGCTAATTGAGGCCGATGCGGCGGGCACCTGCGCGGAACAGGGCCGCGGTTTCGGGCGCGAACTGGAAGGTCGCGAGAAAATCCTCGGCGCGGTAATCGGGGCGCGTCTTGCGGATGCCAGCGGCGTAGCCGCGCGCTTCGTCCAGCCGGCCGGCGAGCGCTGAGCAATGCGCGGCGATGGCGAGGATGGTGGAATGGGCATTGGGCCGCGCCGCGGCCTTCACCGCCCAGTCCGCCGCTTCATCGAAGGCGCCGAGGCGCACCAGCGCCATGGCCCGCGCACCCAGCATGCCGAAGAGCAGCGGGTCGAACGGGCTCAGGCGCCGCGACTGGTCGGAAGCCGCGATCGCCGCCTTGGGGTCCCCGGACTGCGAATGCACGAAGGACAGCGCGTAATGGCCGAGCGCGAAGTTCGGGCTAAGATCGACCGCGCCCTGGAGCTCGTCGAGCGAATCGTCGGGCCGGCCGCGCAGCCACAACGCCCGGCCCATGGCCCAATGCGCGACCGGGTCGCGGTCATCCACCATCAGGCTCTGGCCGGCGGTGTCGTAGGCGAGATCGATCTGGCGCGCGCGGTCTTCCCAGTTCTGGAAGGCGCTCTGCCAATGGGTGAAGGAGAGGCCGGCATGGGCGCGGGCGAAGGTGGGATCGAGCTTCACCGCCTGCGCGAAGAAGTCCCGCGCGATCGCGTTCTCGTCCCGGGTGAAGCGGTACATGTGCCAGAGACCGCGGTGATAGGCCTCCCAGGCGTTGAGCGAGCTTGGCGGTTTCAGGAGCGCGACGTTGCGCTCGGCGGTCTCGATCTCGGCGGCGATCGAGGAGACGATGCGGTTGCCGATCTCGTCGAGCACGGCGAAGAGATCGTCGCGCTGGCGGTCGAAGGTCTCCGACCAGACCAGCCGGCCCGATCGCGTCTCGATCAGCTCCGCCGTCACCACGATATGTCCGTCGCGGCGTCTGAGGCTGCCGCCGGCGACATAGTCGACGTCGAGCCGCGATGCGGCCTCGGTAACACCGAGCTTCTGCTCGGCGAGCGCGAAGACCGAGCCCTGGGCGATGACGAAGAAATGCCGCAGCTTGGCCAGCCGCGTGATGATGTCATGGGTGAGGCCGCCGGCAATGCCGCCGGGCTGCACCTCATCCTCGCGGAACGGCATGACGGCGAGCGAGGCCCGGTGCGGCGCCGGTTTCTCGGCCGCCGACTTTTCGCCCACAGGACCTGAAGCCGCCTGCGCGGCGAGGCGCCGGCGGATCGCCGCGGCGCAAGCATCGAGACGCTGGCGCTGCTCTTCGAGCCAGGCGTCGAAGCGCGGGCTGCGATCGATCGCCAGATCCTCGAGGAAGGGGCCGCTGCAAAGCGCCGCCAGGTCCCGCAGCTCGCGCGGTGACAATTCGGTGACATCCGCCGCCGCGAGACGGAGCACATCGACGTCGCAGCCGTCGAGATCCAAAGCGAGCGTGTTCTTCGATGCGCGGACCCGCTCCCGGCCGGGCGCGTTCAGGATCTTGCGCAGCTTGGTCAGGCACCAGCGCAGCTCGCCGCGCGGATCGTTGGCGACGTCGTCCCACAGCAGGCCGCAGATCCGGCTGCGCGGAACCGGGCCCGGCGCCAGCACCAGGTAGGCCAGCAGCGCCCGCACCTTGCGCGAGGCCGGCAGCTCGACCGCGACCCCATCCCGGACCACCGCCAGCGGGCCGAGCAGGCGCAGGACGGTTGGTCCCTGGGGGCCGGTTTGCCGGTTAAGCGGTGCCGATTGGGCCAATTTCGGGTCGGTTTCCACGCCAAATTCCATGGGGGCTTCCACGGCGGAGGCTTCGCTTCTGTTCTATCACTCTCGACAGCAGGCCGCACGGGGAAGACCCTGGGGCCCCGCCCCTAAACGCATGGAGAAGTGACATGGCACACAAGACCGACACGACCGCGGGGATCCGCACCACCAATGGCCGCGGACGTCTCTACGACAGCATTCTGGACACGGTCGGCGACACGCCGGCGGTCCGGGTCAACCATGTGGGCGTGGCCGGGCGCACGATCTATGTGAAGGTGGAAGCGTTCAATCCCGCCGGATCGGTCAAGGACCGGCTGGCGCTCAACATCATCGAAGCCGCCGAGCGCGACGGCAGCCTGAAGCCCGGCCAGACCGTGGTCGAGGCGACCAGCGGCAATACCGGCATCGGCCTGGCCATGGTCTGTGCCCAGAAGGGCTATCCCCTGGTCGTCACCATGGCCGACAGCTTCTCGATCGAGCGGCGCAAGCTGATGCGCATGCTGGGCGCCAAGGTGGTGCTGACGCCCCGCGCGCAGAAGGGCTTCGGCATGTACCGCAAGGCGGTCGAGCTCGCCGAGAAGAACGGCTGGTTCCTGGCGCACCAGTTCGAGACCAAGGCCAATGCCGACATCCACGCCGCGACCACGGCGCGGGAGATCGTCAACGACTTCAAGGGCCAGCGCCTGGATTACTTCGTGACCGGCTATGGCACCGGCGGCACGGTTGCCGGCGTCGCGCGGGTGCTGCGCCAGGAAATGCCGGCGACCAAGATCGTGCTCTGCGAGCCGGCCAATGCGCAATTGGTCGGCAGCGGCGTCGCCCAGGGCCGCACCGCGGACGGCGCGCCGGCCGCCGGACACAAATCCTTCGAGCCGCACCCGATCCAGGGCTGGACGCCGGATTTCATCCCGCTGGTCCTGCAGGAGGCGATCGACGCCAAGGGCTACGACCAGCTCCTGCCGGTCGCCGGGCCGGAAGGCATCAAATGGGCCAAGGCCCTGGCGCAGAAGGAAGGCATCTTCGTCGGCATTTCCAGCGGCGCCACTTTCGCCGCGGCACGTCAGGTCGCCGAGCGGGCACCCGAGGGCTCGGTCATCCTCTGCATGCTGCCCGATACCGGCGAGCGCTACCTCTCGACGCCGCTGTTCGACGGCATCGAGGCCGAGATGGACGCCGAGGAGACCGCGCTCTCCCGTTCCACGCCGGGCTTTCAGTTCGAAGCGGCGTGATCCCGCACATGGACAAGGTGACGGGCAGCGAGACGGTCGAGGAGACGCTGGATCCGGCGTCGTGGGCCGAGGTGCAGGCTTTGTCGCATCGCATGATCGACGATGCGGTCGGCCACCTGCGCCAGGTCCGCGAGCGCCCGATCTGGCGCTCGATGCCGGAAGAGGTGCGGGAATCGTTCGCGACGCCGGTGCCGCGCGTGCCGTCACCCTTGTCCGAGGTCTATCGCGACATCACGGAAAAGCTGATGCCCTATCCCATGGGCAACATCCATCCGCGTTTCTGGGCCTGGTACATGGGCTCCGGCAACTTCACCGGCGCCTTGGCCGACTTCCTGGCCGCGGTCCAGGGCTCGAATCTCGGCGGCGGCGACCATGCCGCCGCTTTGATCGACGGCCAGGTGGTGAACTGGTGCAAGGAGATGGTGGGCTTCCCCGCCGCGGCCAGCGGCACGCTGGTCAGCGGCGGGTCGGTCGCCAACCTGCTGGCGCTCAACGTCGCGCGCAACGTCAAGGCCGGCATCGACGTGCGCGAGCTCGGCGTCGCGGCGATCCGCAAGCCGCTGCGCTTCTACGGCTCGGACCAGGCGCATAGCTGCCATCGCAAGGCCATGGAGGCGCTGGGGCTCGGCGACCGGGCGCTGCGCCGGATTCCAAGCGATGCCGATTTCCGCATCGATCTCGCCGCCTTGCGCGCGGCCATCGCCGAGGACCGGGCGAAGGGGTTCACGCCGGCCTGCATCATCGCCTCGGCGGGCACCGTGAATACCGGCGCGATCGACGACCTCGAGGCGCTGGCTCGCATCGCCGCGGAGGAGGATCTCTGGTTCCATGTCGATGGCTGCATCGGCGCTTTGATCGCGATCGCGCCGGAGAATCGCTGGCGGGTGGCCGGAATCGAACGTGCGGATTCCGTGGCGCTGGACCCGCATAAATGGCTGCACGCGCCGTTCGAGGTCGGCTGCGTGGCGATCCGCGACGCGGCGGCGCATCGCGACACCTTCGCGGTCAACCCGGAATATCTCGCGGCCACGCCGCGCGGTCTCGCCGCGGCGGAATGGCTCTATGACTATGGATTGCAGACCAGCCGCGGCTTCCGGGCGCTCAAGGTCTGGATGGCGATC
>DASZSL010000030.1:0-94089 GCA_035548715.1 Dongiaceae bacterium | reverse complement strand
CTCGTCCTCGCCTTCTCCTTCTCCGGCGTCCAGCAGATGGGCGCACCCTTCTTCGTCGAGTACTTCTTCAACGGCGCAATCCTCATCCTCGCCGTCGGACTCTCCGTCTACGCCGCCGCACGACGACGACGCATCGCGGCGCAATCCAGGAACTAGAAGTCAGCCGGCAGCCCGTCCGGCAATGGGAACACAGATCATGCCTAAAGTAGCACTCGTCGGAACTGGATTGGTCGGAAGCTCCTGGTCGATCGTGTTTGCGCGCGCCGGCCACGACGTCGCGCTCTTCGACCCGGTCGCGGGAGCGGCCGCGGCGAGCAAGCAGACGGTCGCCAGGGCGCTGCCGGACCTCGCAGCGCGCGGGCTGCTGAACGGCCAGACCGAGCGGCAGGTGCTCGATCGCCTGCAACCGGCCGACCATCTCGAGCAGGCGCTCGAGGGCGCGTCCCATGTACAGGAAAGCGCGCCCGAACGGGTGGAAGTGAAGCGGCAGCTCTATGTCGAGCTCGACCGGCTCGCTCCGGAGGGCGCGGTGATCGCCAGCTCCACCTCGGCATTGCCGGCCTCCGCCTTCACCGAGAACCTGGCGAACCGCCAGCGATGCCTGGTGGCGCACCCGATCAATCCCCCGCATCTCGTCCCGCTGGTCGAACTGGTGCCGGCGCCCTGGACGCGGCCGGAGGCGGTCGATCGGACCGAGGCGCTGATGAAGTCGGTCAGCCAATCGCCGATCCGCCTCAGCCGCGAGATCGACGGCTTCGTCGTCAACCGCCTGCAGGGCGCGATCCTGGCCGAGGCGTTCAAGCTGGTGGCGGACGACGTCTGCGGCGTGGGCGACATCGACGCGGCCGTCGCCGAGGGGCTCGGCATGCGCTGGTTCTTCATGGGGCCGATGGAGACCATCGATCTCAATGCGCCGGGCGGCGTCGCCGACTACTGCGACAAGCTCGGGCCAATGTATGAGGAACTGGCCAAGGAGCAGGCGACGTTCCGTCCCTGGACCAAGGACCTGGTCGGCAAGATCGAGAGCCAGCGGCGGCGCTTCCTGCCGGAAGCGAAGCTGGCGGAACGCCGCGCCTGGCGCGACCGGTGCCTCGCGGCCCTGGCCGCAGCGAAGCGACAGGTGGCGGACGAATACGGCCGTTGATGCCGGGACGACGCGCGGCGAGGATGGAGGCGGTGATGGCGGCGGGCAGTTTCGAATTCATCGACAAGAAGTTCAAGAACTACGCCATCCCGGTGACCTGGGTCGAGAAGCTGCACCAAGGCACGCGCTGGGCCGAGGGACCGGTCTATTTCGGCGACCTGCGCTGCCTGGTGTGGAGCGACATCCCGAACAGCCGCATGCTCCGCTGGGACGAGGAGACCGGTCATGTCAGCCTGTTCCGTGCCGATTCCAACCATTCGAACGGCAACACCCGCGATCGCCAGGGGCGCCTGGTCACCTGCGAGCACGGCGCTCGGCGGGTGACGCGCACCGAATGGGACGGCCGGATCACCGTGCTCGCCGATCGCTATCAGGGCAAGCGGCTGAACTCGCCCAACGACGTCGTGGTGAAGTCGGACGACACCGTCTGGTTCACCGATCCGCCCTACGGGATCCTCAGCGACTACGAAGGGCACAAGGCCGAGAGCGAGATCGGCTCCTGCAACGTCTACCGCTTCGACCCCAGGGACAACAGCCTGAGGATCGTCGTCGACGACTTCGCCAAGCCGAACGGGCTCGCCTTCTCCGCGGACGAGAAGACGCTCTATGTCGCCGATTCCGGCTTCTCGCACGACGAGCGCGCGCCGCATCACGTCCGTTCGTTCAAGGTGCAGCCCGACGGCCGGCTGACCGACGGCAAGGTCTTCGCCGACATCACGCCGGGCATCCCCGACGGCGTGCGCGTCGACATGGACGGCAACCTCTGGGTGGCGGCGGGCGACGGCGTGCATTGCTATTCCGACGGCGGCGCCCTGCTGGGGAAGATCTACATCCCCGAGGCGGTCGCCAACCTGACCTTCGGCGGGCCGCGGCGCAACCGGCTGTTCATCGCCGCGACCACGTCGCTCTATTCGGTCTTTCTCGGCGTCAGCGGAATCCAGCAGCCCTGAGGTGTTCCCCTGGGCACTCAACGCAGCGAGATCGACAGGCGTCCGGCGGCGCGCGTGAGGTGGTCGAGCGCCGCCTGCCGGGCCGCCGCCTCGTCCTGATCGCGGATCGCGTTGAAGATCGCGATGTGCTCGCGGTGGACCTTGGCCGGACCGCCGGCGACCTTGCGGATCGTGGTATGCGAGATCCTGAGCGATTCCCGCAGGGTCGATTGCACGAATTCCATCAGGGAGCTGAAGAGCGGATTGCCCGCCGCTTCGGCGATCGCCTCGTGAAAGGCGGCATCCGCCTCGGAGCCGCCCTTGCCGGTGCGGACGCTCTGCCTCAGCGTCTCCAGCTTCTGGGCGATGACTTCCAGCTGCCGGTCGGTGCGCCGCCGGGCGGCAAAGGCGGCGATCATCGGCTCGATGCTCCAGCGGAGCTCGAAGACATAGGGAACCCGCAGCTTGGCATCCAGACCGCCCGCGTCGAAGCGCGGCGCCCGGCCGCCCGCCGCCACGAAGGCGCCGAGTCCTTGCTTGGTGTCGATCAGGCCGTCCACCTTGAGGCGGGCGATCGCCTCCCGGATCACCGGGCGGCTGACCTCGAAGGATTCCGCGAGCTGCTGCTCGCTGGGCAGGCGGTCGCCGGCCATGAGATCGCCGCTCAGCACGCGATCCCGCAGCACCGTTGCGATCTCGTCGGTCAATGTCCGGCGCCGCGCGACGGGTTCGAACGGCTTGCTGCTGGTGCCCATGCTCCCTCTGCTGTCTGATTATATTACGAGTGGGGAGCCGGACAAGAGCGACCGGCACCCATCGGCACCGAAGACCAGGCCGACTCCGGCGCGCGTGGGTCGGACGGCGATGGCGTTTGCTAAGGAAAGATCAAGCTGGTATCACGGGCCGGCCGCACCAACACGCGGCCGGCGCCGGTTGGAGTGACAGGTCATGCAGTCCGCCGATCACAAGCTCATCGAGATCGCCTTCGGCCGGAAGACGTTGCCGCTCCGGCTGCCCTCGCATGCCGAGCCGACGGTCATCCGCAAGGCCGCGCTGCCCGGGATCGCAGATCCCCATGGCGCGATCCGTCGGGCCATCGCCGCTCCGGTCGGCGCGCCGCCGCTGGCCGAGCTCGCACGCAACCGATCGAGCGCCTGCATCCTGATCTGCGACATCACGCGGCCGGTGCCCAATCGCCTGTTCCTGCGGCCGATGATCGAGACGATGGCCGCCGCCGGGATTCCGCTGGAGAAGATCACTGTACTCGTGGCGACGGGCCTGCATCGCCCGAATGAAGGCGCCGAGCTCGCCGAGCTCGTCGGCGATCCCTGGGTGCTCGAACACGTGCGCGTCGCCAATCACTTCGCGCGCGACGAGGCGAGCCTGGTCGATCTCGGCCGGACGCCGACCCGCGGCACGCCGGTGAAGCTCAACCGTCTCTTTGTCTCGGCGGACTTGCGGATCGCGACCGGCCTGGTCGAGCCGCATTTCATGGCCGGCTGGTCCGGCGGCCGCAAGGTCGTGGCGCCCGGTGTCGCCGGGCATGAGACGATCCGTACCTTCCATTCCGCGCGGTTCATGGAAGACCCGCTGGCGATCCAATGCAATCTGGTGGGCAATCCGCTGCATGAGGAGCAGCTTCAGATCGTGCGGATGCTGGGAGAGATCTACGCGCTCAACACGGTGATCAACGAGGAGCGCGAGCTTGCCTGCGTCACTTTCGGCGAGATCATCCAGAGCCACCTGGAGGCGGTCGCTTTCGTGGCCGAGGCGACGCAGATCCGGATACCGCGGAAATTCAAGACCGTGGTCACCTCTTCGGCGGGCTATCCGCTGGACAAGACCTACTACCAGACGGTCAAGAGCATGGTGACCCCGCTGGGCATCCTGGCGCCGGGCGGGACGCTGATCGTGGCGTCCGAATGCTCGGAAGGCTTCGGCAGCCCCGAGTTCCGCGAGGCGCAGGCCAGGCTCGTGACGCTCGGCCCCGACCGGTTCCTCGCGACGCTCACGGCGAAGTCGCTGGCCGACGTGGATGAGTGGCAGACCGAGATGCAGCTCAAGCCGATGCGGGTCGGCGCGATCCAGCTGTTCACGCCCGGGCTCGACGCCGAGGAGAAGCGGATCACCGGAGTCGAGATCGTCGATTCCGTCGAGCACGCGGTCGAGGCGAGCATCGCGCGCCACGGCGACAATGCGGTCGCCGTCATTCCGGAGGGGCCCTACGTCGTTCCGGTCAGCGATTAGCCGGAACGGCAACCTGGTCGCCGGAATGCAGCAAGGCCGAACACCGAAAACCATCCACCTCGATGCGGTCGGCGGTATTGCCGGCGACATGTTCGTCGCCGCGGTCGTGGATGCTCTGCCCTGGCTCGGGGATCGCGTGCTCGCCGATGCGGCGGCGGTCCTGCCCCCGGGATCCGGAAGGCCGGCCTTCCACGAAGGGCGCAGCGGTGCGATCCGCGCGCGGCGCTTCGGCTTGGAATCGGCTGCGCCTCCCGCCGATGTCCGTCACGACCACGGCGTCGATGACGGCACGTTCGTGGCCCTGTCGAAGCGGATCTCGGATTCCGGCCTGGAACCGGAAACCGCGGGTCACGCGATCGCCATCCTCAAGGTGCTGGCCGAGGCGGAAGCGAAAATCCACGACGTGCCGCTGCCCGAGGTGCATTTCCACGAGATCGCCGACTGGGATTCGCTGATGGACGTCGTGGCCGCGGGGAGCGTCGTGGCGGCACTCGGCGCCGCGGGCTGGACGGTTTCCGCTCTGCCGCGGGGCAGCGGCGTGGTGCGGACGCGCCATGGATTGCTGCCCGTGCCCGCGCCGGCCACGGCCGAGATCCTCACGGGCTTCGCCTGGCGCGATGACGGCATCGGCGGCGAGCGGGTCACCCCGACCGGGGCCGCGATCCTGCGCCATATCGGCGCCAGGCCGGCGGCGATCGGCCCTGCCGGCCGTCTCGCGGCCAGCGGCTTCGGCGCCGGAACGCGCGAGCTGCAGGGAACCCCGAACGTCCTGCGCGCGCTGGTCTTCGACACGGCCGCTGAAGCCGACAGCGACCAGGTTGCCATCATCAGCTTCGAAGTGGACGATATGACGGGCGAGGAGATCGGCATCGCCGCGGAGAGGCTGCGTGCCTTGCCGGGTCTCCTCGATCTCTCGATCGGCACGCGGCTGGGCAAGAAATCCCGCCCGATGCAGGCCTTCCGGCTGCTGGCGGAGCCGGCCGCTGCCGGTATGATCGCGGAACGATGCTTCCTGGAGACCTCGACCATCGGTCTCCGCTTGCGTGAGGAGCGCCGCATGGTCCTGCGCCGCGAGCATGCCACGGTCGGCGGGATGCGGCTGAAGACGGTGACGCGGCCCGATGGCGCGCCGACTGCCAAGGCGGAAAGCGACGATCTTTCGGGCGACAGCCTCGCGGCAAGGCGGGAGACGAAGTTCAAGCTGGAGCGCGGCAAAGATGGATGACGCTCGTATCATCGACGATCGGCTCGAGACGGTGCTGGCCCGGTATGAAGCGCTGGCGATTGCGGTCAGCGGCGGCGTCGATTCGATGACGCTGGCGGCGTTCGCCCATCGCCGGCGGCCGGGTTTCGCCACCATGGTGCATGCGGTGTCGCCGGCGGTGCCGGCGACGGCGACCGAACGCGTGCGGTCGCTGGCCGAGGCCGAAGGCTGGTCGCTGACCGTCACCGAGGCCGGCGAGTTCGCCGATCCCCGCTATCGCAGCAATCCGGTCGACCGGTGCTATTTCTGCAAGTCGAATCTCTACGATCGCATCCGCGCGCTGACGCCCGACGTGATGGCGTCGGGCGCCAATCTGGACGATCTGGGCGATTACCGGCCGGGCCTGCTCGCCGCCGCCAAGCGCGACGTGGTGCACCCCTATATCGACGCCCGGATGGACAAGGCGGCCGTGCGGGCGCTGGCGCGACGACTGAATCTCGGCGGGATCGCCGAATTGCCGGCCCAGCCCTGCCTCTCCAGCCGGATCGAGACCGGCATCTTCATCGATGCCGAGGACCTGGCCTTCGTCGACCGCATGGAGCGACGGTTGGTCGAAGCCGCCTCGGAAGGCGCCACGATACGCTGTCGCGTCACCGCCAAGGGCGTCTTCGTCGAATGCGCCGATGTGGGAAAAGAGATGCTGGTGACTCTCGACCGGATCGCGGCGAGCGCCTGCGCCGAGGCGGGTCGCCTGTTCGGCGGGGTTCGCGACTACCGCCGCGGCTCCATGTTCGTTGGGAGCGGCCGCTAGTGGAGTTCCAGATGGACTGGGGCCGCGCCGAGCGGGTGGGCCTGCCCGAAGCGGTCCTGTGCAGCCACAAGAGCCCGGCGCAGATCGACGCGATCATCGCGGCGGCCCGGATCGCCGAGGGCCGGCTGTTGCTGACGCGGCTCGATGCGGCGCTGTTCGAGCGGCTCGACCCGATCTCTCGGACCGGCCTGGATTTCGACGCCGTCTCCCGCACGGCGATCCTCGGGGGCGAGATTCCTGCGGCCCGCGGCGCGGTCGGCATCGTCGCGGCCGGCACATCGGATTTTCCGGTCGCCCGCGAGGCCGCCCGGACCCTGGCCTTTCTCGGCCATGAGGCGCCGGTCATCTGCGACGTCGGGGTCGCGGGAATCTGGCGGTTGACGGCTCGGCTCGAGGAGCTCCGCTCCTTCAAGGTCGTGATCGCGGTCGCCGGCATGGAGGGGGCACTGTTCAGCGTCCTCGGCGGCCTGCTATCCGCGCCGATCATCGCGGTTCCGACGTCGGTGGGCTATGGCGTCGGCGAAGGCGGGATGTCGGCGCTGCACTCGGCCCTGACGAGCTGCACGCCCGGCGTCGTGGTCGTGAACATCGACAACGGCTTCGGAGCCGCCATGGCCGCGCACAAGATGTCCCGGATGGCGGGGCCGATCGCCTGATGCGGCGCGCTATATGCGCGCCGATGTCCGAATGATGAGCTCGCCCGGGATCCGGACGGCCTTGCGCACCGGCTCCTTCCCGTCGATCTGGCCGAGCAGCAGCGAGACGGATTCGGCCACCATCCGCTTCACGGGCTGACGCACCGTCGTCAGGCTGTAGCTCGGCCACGATGCTTCCGGGATGTCGTCGAAGCCGACGATCGACACGTCGCCCGGGACGTTCAGCCCGAGCTTGTGCCGCGCCGCCTCGAGCACGCCGAGCGCGGCGATGTCGCTGATGCAGAAGACGGCGTCCGGCCGCCGCTTCTTGCCGAGGATGCTCAGTCCCGCGGCGAAACCGCCTTCGTAGCTGTTCAGCCCGCTCTCTTCGTCGAACTTCGCGATGCCGGCTTCGGCGAGCGTCTCGGCGAATGCCTTGCGGCGCTCGATATGCGTCGACGTGTCGGCCTGGCCGCCGACCAGGCCGAACCGGCGATGCCCGGCCTTCAGCAGCCGCTGGGCCACCAGGCGCGCGGCAGGCTCGTTGGCGCAGCATACCGAATTGACGGAGCCTTCGTAGATCGCGCGATTGAACACGAGAGTCGGCGTGCCCTCGGACTTGAGCAGGCGCGCCATCTTCGACGAGATGGTCGCCGAAGCGATGATCACGCCCGCCACGTGATATTGCAGCACCTCCGGCAGGACCGCATCGACGTCCTGGCCGGCCGGGACGCTGAACAGCAGGACGCGCCGGCCGACCCGCTGGAGCTCCTGCGTGAACTCGCTCATGACGGTCGGATAGAACGGGTTGTTCGTGTTTCCCATGACCAGCCCGATCATGTTCGACTTGCGGCTGATCAGCGAGCGCGCGAGCTCGTTCGGCCGGTAGCCCAGCTTGCGCGCCGCGTCCTGGATCCGCTCCAGCACCTCCGACGACACCTTGCCGCCGCTGAACGCCCGCGAAACGGTCGACTGAGATACGTCGGCGGCTTCAGCTACGTCGTAGGACGTTGCTCTCTTGGGGCGGTTCATCGGATGCCTTCGGATTGTGCCGCGGCACGCGCTCTTTGGACGAATGGACGTCGTATCGCGCACCGATCTGCGCGCAAACCTACACGCCGGAAGGAGGGGTTGCAATCTTCGCCCCACGGCACGTCATGCGGCATCCGGCACCGGTCGCCGCCCGGGACCAATTTTTTGTGCATTCGAATGCATTCCTTGTTGCATTCGAATGCAAGGCAGGCATAATAAGAAAAAAGCGTGACTGGGAGTTGAGCCGAACATGGAAAACCGAGTGCGGCCCGGCGGCGCATAGCGCCGGTCTCTACCTAATATCTGCTCTGTCCTGGCGCCGGCGTGCCGGTTGCCAGCGGCATCTCTGCCGCAACCCTCGGCGGCTGCCTCGCGCAGCCGCAACGCCACCGCTTTGCCTTTTGATGCACAGGAGAACGACGTCTATGGCTCTGGAAATCAGGAAGATCGTCACCACGACGGAAGAAATCTATCTCGAGGGCAAGGGCAAGCTGAAACGGCCGTTGCGCGTGGCGGCGGCGATGGCAGTCATCAAGAATCCGTTCGCCGGCAGCTATGCGGCCGACATCGGGATCCTCGGCAACGAGTACAGCAACACGCTCGGGCCGCAGCTCGCCAAGCTCGCGACCGAGGCGCTCGGCAAGACCCCGGTGGTCTTCGGCAAGGCCGCGCTGGTCGGGCTCGACGGCGAAGTGCAGCACGGATCGGCGATCATCCATACGCGGCTGTTCGGCGACGCGCTGCGGACGGTGGCGAAGGGCCATGGCGTGGTGCCGGGTGCGGAGAAGCGGGGCGGCGCCGGCGCCTCGCTTGACGTGGCGCTCAAGAGCGCGGTCGATGGCGGCACCCTTGCCGATTCGATGCCCGACTTCTTCTATAGCTTTGAAGTCCGCGTGCCCGATGCGCCGCGGGACGACGAGATCGTCATCATCGCCGCGGTCGGCGACGGCGCGCGCCCGGATCCGCGCAAGGGCTGAACGTGACGCCGTCCGAACTCTCCGCGCAACCGATGGGATCGAGCATGACCCGGTTCGGCTTCATCGGCCTCGGAACGATGGGATCGCGCATCGCCGAGAACGTGCTGCGCGCAGCCGGCGCCTTGATTGTCCACGATGCGTCCGAGGCCGCGACCGTCGCCTTTGCGGCCAAGGGCGCGCGGGCGGCCCGGACGCCGCGGGAGGTCGCCGAGAATGCCGACGTGATCTTCCTCTCGCTCCCGGACTCGCCCGAGGTCCTGGAGGTCGCGACCGGCCCGGACGGGATCGGCGCGGGCGGCGCCGAGGGTCTCGCGGTCATCGACCTTTCGACCGTGGCGCCGATGACCCCGCGCCGGCTGGCGGCCGAGTTCTCGGCCCGCGGCATGGCGTGGCTCGACGCGCCGGTCAGCGGCGGGCCGAGCGGCGCCGCGGCCGGGACGCTGACGATCATGGTCGGCGGCGACCAGGCGGCGTTCGACCGCTGCCGTCCGTTCTTCGACATGATCGGCAAGAACATCCGGTACATGGGCGCGAGCGGGACCGGCGCCACGACCAAGGTGGTGAACCAGCTCGCGGTCGGCATCGAGACCATGGCGATGTTCGAAGCCTTCACGCTCGGCGTTGCGGCCGGCATCGACGCCAAGCGGCTGCACGAAGTGCTTCGGACCAGCAGCTCGGGCTGTTGGGCGATGGAAAACCTCGCTCCCGCGGTCCTGCTGGCCAACCGGTCGCGGGAAGAGCCGGCCGCATGGTTTGCGTTGCGGCTGCAGCACAAGGACATGCGGATCGCGGTCGAGACCGCGAGCGCGCTCAATGTCCCGCTCGCCGCCGGCGCGCTCTCGGCCCAGCTCTATGCGATCGCCGAGGGGCAGGGCTGGGGAAACCAGGATCAGGTATCGGCAGTCAACCTCTATGCCGACTACGTCGGAATCGAGCGCTGGTGAGCAGGTTAGACCCGGCGATCGGCAGAGGATCTCGAGGTTCAGTACGCAGAAGGAAGCATCGGGCATGAGTCGCGTTGGTTGGATCGGCTTGGGAACAATGGGTGCGCGCATGGCGAAGAACGTCCTGCGCGCCGGCTACTCGCTCGTCGCGAACGACGTCGACAAGGCCGCCGCCAAGAATATGCCGAAGGAGGGCGTCGAGTTCGTGGCGACGCCGAAGGAGGTGGCGAGCAAGGTCGACATCCTGCTGCTTTCGCTGCCCGATTCTCCCGAGGTCCTCGAGGTCGCCACGGGCGCCGACGGGATCATGGCCGGCGCCCATGACGGCCTCATCGTGCTCGACACCTCGACCGTCGCGCCTTCGACGCCGCAGCGGCTGGCCAAGGAGTTTGCGCCCCACGGCGTGGTGTGGCTGGACACGCCGGTCAGCGGCGGTCCGAACGGCGCCGAGGCGGCGACCCTGACCATCATGGTCGGCGGCGACAAGGCGGCATTCGACCGCGCCCGCCCGATTCTCGCGGCCATGGGCAAGAACGTCGAATACATGGGCGCCTCGGGCATGGGCGCCACCACCAAGATCGTCAACAACTTCGCCGCCGGCATCAACATCATCGCGGTCTCCGAGGCCTTCACCCTGGGGGTGAAGGCCGGGATCGACCCGGCACGGCTGTTCGAGGTCCTGCGCACCAGCAGCTCGGGGTCCTGGGTCATGGAAAACCTGATCCCCGGGGTGGTCCTGACCAACCGCCTCACCGAAGAGCCGGCGCCTCGTTTCGCGCTGCGGCTGATGCATAAGGATCTCCGCCTGGCCGTGGCGACGGCGAGCGCCTTGAAGGTTCCGTTCGCGGCCGGAACCCTCGCCGAGCAGATGTTCGCCATTGCCGAGGGCCAGGGCTGGGGCAACCGCGACCACATGTCGGTGATCAACCTCTACGCGGACTACGTGGGCATCAAGCGATGGTGAAGCCCGGACGGAGCGCGACGCTGCCACGCTACGGCGGCCTGTTCCGGTCGAGCCGGGGAATCGCGCTCGCCACCGCCGGACTCTTCGCCATCAGCTGGCTGCTCTACCCGGAGAGCCTGGCGACCGGAGCCTTGAGCGGGATGGTGCCGTTCGCGGCGATCCTGGCACTGGTGGCGCTTGGGCAGACCCTGGTCCTTCAGCAGGGCGGCATCGATCTCTCGGTCCCCAGCATCGTGTCGCTCAGCGCCGTCATCCTCACCTATTCCTCGGTCGGCCAGGGCGACAGCAGCGGCGCACCGCTCTGGCTGGCGATCGCCTACGCGTTCGGCGCAGCCGCCCTCGCCGGGCTGGTCAGCGGATTGCTGGTCAGCAAGGGCGGCGTTGCGCCGATCGTGGCGACCATCGGCATGAACGCGCTGCTTTACGGCATCAACGTCCGGATTTCGGGGGGAACGCCCGTATCGATGCCCGACGGCATGCTGCGGTTCGTCAACATCAAGATCCTCGGCGTCTCCGTGCTGGCCTACGTCGCCGTGATCGTCACCGCCGTGATCGTCTTCATCGTGAAGGAGACCGTTTTCGGCCGGCGGTACGAGGCGGCCGGCGCCAATCCGCGCACCGCCCGAGCGGCCGGTATCGCGATCAGCCGCTACCAAACGGCGGCCTATGTCGCGGCGGCGATGCTCTACTGCATGGGCGGCATCTTTCTCGGCGCGCTGATGCAGCTGCCGAGCGCCTTCCAGGGCGACGTCTACCTGATGCCGTCCATCGCCGCCGCCGTCCTCGGCGGGACCTCGCTGTTCGGCGGCAAGGGAAACCTGGCGGCGACCGTGATCGCGGCGATCTTCCTCACGCAGCTTCAGCAGCTTGTCCTGATCACCGGAGCGAGCGTCGGCGTGCAGTACCTGTTCCAGGGCTGCGCCATCATCGTCGGCGTGGGCGTCTACAGCGTCCGCTTCGCCGATCTCAAGCGGTTGTTCGCTCACCTGGTGCGGCGCGAGCCGCATCCGGGGGCCAGGCCCGCCTAGCAGGGCGGGAAAAGAAAGTCGTTGGATCAGAAAACTTCGCAACAGGGAGGAGTCTAACATGAGGAAGTTGAAGATATCGCTGATGTCGGGCGCGGCGATTGCCGGCATGGCCATGGCGACCGCCGCCTCGGCCGCCGAGCCGGCGCAGTGGTGCAAGGACATCGCGAACGGAATCTACTGCGCCAAGCCGGCCGATACCCCGCCCACCTTCTGCGGCACCAAGCAGATCTCCGTGGCGCTCGCCGACGGCTTCGCCGCCAATCCCTGGCGCCAGATGACGACGGCGGCGGCGATCAACGAGGCGAGCCAGTGCCCCAATGTGACGAGCTGGGCGCATACCGACGGCCAGGGCAATACGCAGAAGGCGATCTCCGATCTCAACGGCCTGGCGGCCCGCGGCGTGAACGCGATCGTGGTGTTTCCGGATGCCGGCCCGGCCATGCTCCCGGCGATCCGCGACGCCTTCAAGCAGGGCAGCGCGGTCGTCCCCTATCGCGCGAAGGTCGGCGGCACCGAGGGACAGGACTACAGCGTCTTCGTCGGCACCGACTTCTACCAGGACGGCAAGGATTGGGGCACCTGGATGGCCAAGGCGCTGAACGGCAAGGGCAACGTCGCCTATCTCGGCGGCCCCGCCGGCACCAGCCAGAGCCGCGAGCGCTCCGCCGGCATCAAGGACGCGTTCAAGGATTACCCGGACATCAAGTGGATCGGCCAGGATCCCTTCGAGGTCACCAACTGGGATTCCAGCCTGGTGGCGAAATCGCTGACCGCCTTGATCGCCAAGTATCCCCAGATCGACGGCATCATCGCCGATCTCGACGTCGCCATCATCACGTCGGGCGCCTTCGAGCGCGCGGGACGTCCGCTGCCGAAGGTGGCCGGTGAGGACGCCAACGCCTTCGGCTGCACCTGGCAGAAGCTGCGCGAGGCCGATCCGAACTCGACCTTCGAGTTCAGCACGAACAGCGCCGAGCCGTGGAACGTTCGTCTGGCCGTGCGATGGGCGATCGCCGAGGCCGCCGGCGGCAAGGTCGATCAGCCGCTGATCATCACCGACCCCAACGGCCGCCAGCACGTGGTCGCCGAGGCTGGGTCGAAGATGGTGAAGAACTTCCAGATGGATGACTCGCTGCAGAAGGTCGTGTTCTGCGATCCGAAGCTGCCGCCGACCGCGTCGAACGGCACCAGCCTGACGACCGAGCAGACCCTGGAGGCGCTGAAGGGCGGTCTGTGATCGAGGCGCGGGAGGATCGGCGGCTTCGCGCCGGTCCTCCCGCCGCCGGGAGTAAGTCCGTTGAGCAAGATGCGCGTTTCATCCGTGAGAATGCCTTTGGTAGAAGCCGAGCCTGTCCTCGAAGCAGTCGAAGCGTCCGGATTGCAGGGCCCGGCATCCGTCTCGCTGCGGCTGGCCAATGTCTGGAAGCGCTTTCCCGGCGTCCTGGCGTTGAAAGATGTCTCGTTCTCGGCTGCCGCGGGCGAAGTCCACGCGCTGCTGGGCGAGAACGGCGCCGGCAAGTCCACCTTGATGGGGGTCGCGTCCGGCGACCTGCGCCCGGATCAGGGTGAGATCGAGATCTGCGGCGAGCGCGTCGAGGCGCTTTCGTCCGCCCAGGCGCAGCGTCTCGGCCTGGTCATCGTGCACCAGCACCCCGCCGTGCTGCCGGACCTCACGGTTGCGGAGAACATGCTGCTGGCCGTTCCCGAGAGCCTCCGCAAGCGGGCCGGGAGCGGCATGCAGTGGGTGGCCGGCGAGCTCGCGCGCGTCGGCTGCACCGCCGCGCCGACCGCGAGGATGGCCGGCGTCGATATCGCCCAGCGCCATCTGATCGAGCTCGCCAAGGCGCTGTCGATCGAGCCGAAGATCCTCATCCTGGACGAGCCGACGGCGCCGCTCACCGCCGATCTCGTCGAGGTTCTGTTCGAGAAGGTGCGCGACGCGGCCGCCCGCGGCGCGGCCGTCATCTACATCTCCCACCGCCTGCAGGAGGTCCGCCGGATCTCGGACCGCATCACCGTGATGCGCGATGGAGAGATCCGGGGCAGCGCGCCCACCGGCGAGATGTCGGACGAGGAAATGCTGCGCCTGATCGTCGGGCGTACGGTCACCCATCCCTTTCCACCCAAGCGCGCCGAGACCGCCGAAACCGGCGAAGGACTGGCAGTGCGGGACCTGTCGGGAAAGAACTTCCACGGCGTCAGCCTGACGGCGCGAGCGGGCGAAATCGTCGGCATCGCCGGGATCACAGGCAACGGCCAAAGCGAGTTCCTGCGCGCCCTGGCCGGGCTGGGTCCCGCCGCAGGCGAGGTCACGTTGCGCGGCACACCCCTGCGGCTGGGCAATCCCCAGGCGGCCTACAAGGCCGGCATCAATTTCCTGTCATCCGACCGACAGAAGGAAGCGCTCTTCATGAGCCTGTCGGTGCGGGAGAATGCGGCGGTCGCCGCCCTCCCGCTGCTGGCGCGGTTCGGGATCGTCAGCCGGCGCCGCGAGCAGATCGGCACCGACGATCTGCGCACCAAGCTCGCGATCCGGACTCCGTCGGTCGAGGCCAATATCGGGGGGCTTTCCGGCGGCAACCAGCAGAAGGTCGTCCTTGCGCGGGCTCTGCTCGCCAAGGCCTCGGTCGTGCTGGCGGAGGAGCCCACGGCCGGCGTCGATGTCGGCGCCCGCGCCGAGATCTATCGCATTCTGCGCGCCGTGGCCGATGCCGGCGCTCCGGTCGTGATCGTGTCGTCCGACGTGGTTGAGCTCGAAGGGCTTTGCGACCGGGTGGTGGTCTTTTCCCGCGGCCAGGTGGTCGGCGAGCTCGCGGGCAAGGACGTGACCGAGGAGCGCATCGGCCACGCCATGATCACCGCGACGGCGCATCGCAAGGGCGACGCCGCGAGCAGCGCCGGCGCGGCATCCTCCGGCGCCGCCTTCCGCTGGCGCCGATTCGCATCGGGCGACTACGCGCCGAGCGTCATTCTCGCGCTGCTCATCCTCCTCCTCGCGGTCTATGCGACCGGGCAGAATGCGCGCTTTCTGTCGGCGTTCAACATCGAGAAGATGCTGCTCCTGACCGCGGCACTCGCCTTTATCGGTTTCGGGCAGATGTGCGCGGTCTTCACCGGCGGCATCGATCTTGCGGTCGGGCCGCTGATCGGCCTGAGCGTCGTCATCGCGTCGTTCTTTTTCCTCGACGGCAGCTCGGCCGTCTCGTTCATTCTCGGCTTGCTGGCGATGGTGGGGATCGGTGCCGCCACCGGCCTGGTGAACGGGGCGCTGGTCCGGTTCGGCGGCTACACGGCGGTGGCCGCCACGCTCGGCGTCTACATCGTTCTTCAGGGCGTGTCGGTGCTGCTCCGGCCCTTTCCCGACGGCAATATCAGCACCGATCTCATCGCCCTGGTCCAGCACTCGATCGGCGGCGTGCCGGTCGCCTTCATCATCGCCATCGTCCTGGCGGCAGGCCTCGAGCTCGCGCTGCGCTATACGCGCTGGGGCCTGAGCCTGCGGGCGGTCGGCTCCAACCACGAAGTCGCCTCACGCATCGGCGTCCGGACCAACCTGTCGATCGTCGGCGCCTATCTCGCCTGCAGCCTGTTGACGGTGGTCGGCAGCGTGATGGTCGCGGCGCAGCTCGGCATCGGCGATCCCAACCAGGGCACCGGCTATACGCTCTCGAGCATCGCCGCCGTGGTGCTCGGCGGCGCCAGCCTGTTCGGCGGGCGCGGTGCGTTCGTCGGGGCCTTGTTCGGTGCGGCACTGATCGTGCTGGTCAATTCGGCGACCTCGTTCCTCGGCCTTTCGGATGCCTGGCAGTACTGGTTCATCGGGTTGCTGACGCTGGGCGCAGTCGCGATCTACTCGCAGGCAAGACGCGTCTCCACGGACGCCTGAGCAGCCAGCATTCAGCTCTACATCACAAACACAGCCAATCGAGGGGAGAACACGCCATGGGATCGCCGTTTGAAATCCTGGATCCGCGCTTCCGGAAGCTCTGGGCGCCGATCGCGCAGCTCGAGAAGCTGCACACCGGAATGCGCTTTTCGGAAGGCGCGGTCTATTTCGCCGACCAGCGCTGCGTGCTGTTCTCCGATATCCCGAACAGCCGGATGCTGCGCTGGGAGGAGGAGAGCGGCCAGGTCTCCGTGTTCCGCACCAACCAGAACTTCTCGAACGGCAATACGCGGGATCGCGAGGGCCGGCTCGTCACCTGCGAGCAGGGCGCCCGGCGCGTGACGCGCACCGAGATCGACGGCTCGATCACGGTGCTCGCCGACAAATACAACGGCAAGCGCCTCAACTCGCCGAACGACGTGGTGGTGAAGTCCGACGGTTCGATCTGGTTCACAGATCCGACCTACGGCATCAGCTCGTATTTCGAAGGCGGCAAGGCGGAGAGCGAGATCGGCACCCGGAACGTCTACCGGCTCGACCCGAAGACGGGAGCCTTGACCGTCGTGGTGGACGACTTCGCCCAGCCCAACGGGCTTGCCTTCTCGGCCGATGAGAAGATCCTTTACGTGGTCGATTCCGGCATCGCGCCGGATCCGAACGGTCCGCACCACATCCGCCGGTTCGATGTCACCGGCGACGGCAAGCTGAAGGGCGGCGAGGTGCTGGTCGAGGTCGCCCCGGGGATACCGGACGGGATGCGCGTCGATGTCGAAGGCAATCTCTGGTGCACGGCGGCGGACGGCGTGCATTGCTTCACCAAGCAGGGCGAACTGATCGGCAAGGTGCTGGTGCCGGAAGTGTGCGCGAACGTGGTCTTCGGCGGTCCGCTGCGCAACCGGCTGTTCATCTGCGGCTCGACGTCGCTCTATGCCGTCTACACGAACACCCGAGGCGTTCAGGTCCCGTAAGCTCCGGCGGGGCCGTCCCGTCGGGCTCAACGCTGTCCTGAGATGCGGCCGCGCCAGGCCTTGTATTCCGCGGCCTTCTGCTCGCCCGGCGGATAGAGGCCTGGAAGCTTCTCGCCGTTCTCCACCTCCTGGAGAATCCACTCCTCGAGGGCCTCGCCCTCGGCGCCGAGCTCGATGACCGCGGCGACGAGCGCTTCGGGTATGACGACAGCGCCGTCCTGATCGGCCACGATCAGATCGTTCGGCAGGACGGCGACGCCGCCACAGCCGATCGGCTGCTGCCACCCGACGAACGTGAGATGTGCGACCGAGGGGGGCGCCGAGATGCCGCTGCACCATACCGGCAACTTCGTGCGTTTCACGCCCTCGATGTCTCGAATGGCGCCGTCGGTCACCAGGGCGCGCACGCCCCGCTTCTTCATGCGGGCGCAGAGGATATCGCCGAAGATGCCGGCATCGGAAATGCCGGAAGCATCGACGACAGCGACGCAGCCTGCCGGCATGTCCTCGATCGCAAAGCGGGTCGAGATCGGCGACGCCAATGATTCCGGAGTCGCCAGATCCTCCCGACCCGGTACGAACCGGAGAGTGAATGCCGGCCCCACGACACGGGGCTGGCCCGGGTCGAGGCCCATGGAACGGCGTATCCAGACATTGCGCAGACCCTTCTTCAGCAGGGCCGTGGTGATCGTCGCCGTGCTCAGGCGGTCCAATGCCGCGATCACATCGCCATTTAACGCCATCATCGCCTCCCGACGCCGCTCGTTCGCTCTTATCGAGGCTGCGGTCGATTCATGTCTTTGCCTGCGATGTTCCGCGACATCGTCAGACGCTGGGAATGAGGCCGCCATCGACGCGCATCGTGGCGCCCGTCACGTATGAAGCCCGCTTGCTCGCCAGGAACGTCACGACATCGGCGTATTCCGCCGGATCGCCGTAGCGCCCGATCGGGATATCCCTGGCGCTGTCGGCCGCGACCGCGGCGGCGTCGCGGCCTTCCCGCTGGGCCTTGGCCTCGTCGAGCCGCTGCACACGGCCGGTCGCGATCCGGCCCGGGGCCACGATATTGACCGTCACGCCGTCGCGCGCGACCTCGCGCGCAAGCGTCTTCGACCAGCCGACCAAGGACAGCCGCAAGGCATTGGACAAGGCGAGGTTCGGAATCGGCGTTATGACGCCCGACGAGGTGCTGGTGACGACACGGCCCCATTTCCGTTGCCGCATCCCGGGCACCAGGCGGTTCGTTATCGCAATCACCGAAACGACCATCTTGCGGAAATGCTCTTCCCAGGCATCGATCGGTGTCTCCGAGGCAAGGGTCGGCGGCGGCCCGCCTGTGTTGTTGATCAGGATGTCGACCGGGCCGAACTTCGACTCGATCGCGCCGATCTGGGAATCGAGTTGAGAGAGGTCCGCCAGGTCCCAGACGAGGGGCAGGAACCGGTCGCTCGGGAGCGCCCTGGCATCGCGCAGCGCGCCGAGCGCGTCGCGGTTGACGTCGGCGCCGGCCACGCGGCAGCCCTCGCGCGCCAGCGCAGTCGCGATGGCGCCGCCGAGACCGCCGCCGGCGCCCATGACCAGCGCCACTTTTCCGTCGATATGAAGATCCATGCCGTTCCGCCACGCATCGCATCGAACGAGCCGCCCAACGGAGGGGGCGGGCACCCATCGACGGACTGTACCCGCCGTCGCCGCGAACGAGGCTATAAGTTTAACTGATATTGGGCCGCTCTCCGGCTGGAGGCTTGCCGCGGCCGTGCTAGCGCGCGGCGGCCGGGGTCACGTGCTGTCGATGCGCGCCGACGACAAGCATGCGCTTCAGCCAAGGGGCATTGCCGGTCACCGCCGGGATGAACTCGCCGCGCAGCCGCTCGGTGACGATCTCCGTCACCTCCTTTGGAACACGGGCGAGCTCACGGCTGCGGGTGATGAGCGCGAGGCGGCGCTGGAAGCCCGCTCCCGGAAAGGGGTGGCACTCGACCTGCTCGGCCAGGGCGCCGGATTCATAGACGCAGAGCGGCGTCGAGATGGCCCAGCCCTGGCCTGCGGCAACGGCGGTGGAAACACCATAGGGCGTGTCGAACTCCAGGGAGCGGGGCAGGTCCAGGCCGATCCGCCGCAGATGACGCTCGATCGCAAGCCCCACTTTGCGCCGATGATGGTAGCGGACGAAGTTGAGCGTCTCGCTGAGCTCGATCAGGTCCTGCAGCCGGGCGGGCGCCGGAGTCCCGCGCGGCGTCACTATGATATAGGGCTCGTCCAGCAAGGGCCAGGTTTCGAGCCCTTCCAGCGCCTCGAACTCGTCCACGCCCAGGAAGATGTCGAGGCGGCGCGCCGAGATGTCGTCCACATGGGAGGAAGTGAGCCCGGAGACGAAGGAGACCCGGTCGGCGAATTCCAGAAGCCGCTCCGGCAGCGAGGGCAGCAGCAGCCGTTCCAAGGAGTCGATCAGGCCGACGCGGATCTGCGGCAGCTTCCCGCGACGGACGTCCCGCAGCAGCGGGGCGATCTGCCGCGCATCGGCGAGCAGCGTACCAGCGCGCTGGCGGAGCACGACGCCACTCAGAGTCATCCCCAGCGGCCGTACATTGCGGTCGAACAGCGTGGTGTGTATCCGCTGCTCGAGTTCCAGAATGGTCTGGGATACGGCCGATTGCGTCAGGCCGAGCACGCGCGCGGCGCCGGACATGGTGCCGTGATCGCAAACGGAGAGGAATATCTCCAGCGAGCGCAGATCGAAGGGCAGGGAGTCGTCGGTCATCGGCACGACCGCAGGGCATCAGCAAAACTTATAATATCCACAAACAGGGACGAGTCTATAGTTCCTTCCAATAAAGACCGGCCAATCGGCACACATCCGTAATGGGAGGATAAAATGCGCATTTCGATCCGGCATTTGTTGATGACCGCGAGCGTCGTCGCGATCTCCGCCATCGCCGCGCGCGGCGCGGCGGCAGACGACTATGTCGATCAGGCCAAAGCATACATCGCGCAGATCACGGCGCCGGGCGGGGCCTGGACCGGCCCGACCGCCGGTCCGAAGGCGCAGGGCAAGCGCCTGATCGTCTTCGTGAATTACGATCAGCGCAACAGCGGCGGCCGTGCGGTCGGCGAGTTCGCCGGCGAAGCCGCGAAGATCATGGGCTGGGACTATCGCGTTCTCGACGGCCAGGGCACGGTGTCCGGCCAGACCGCGGCGCTGAACCAGGCGATCGCCCTGAAGCCGGATGGGATCCTGCTGGGATCGGTCGATGCCATCGAGCACAACTCGGAGATAACCCAAGCCGTGAATCAGGGCATCAAGGTCGTGTCGTGGCACTCCGGCACCAAGGCCGGAAAGCTCGACGGCTCGCCGATCTTTACCAACGTGACGACGGATCCCTCCGAAGTCGCGCGGGCCGCCGGCCTCTATGCGGTGGCCGATTCCGACGGCAAGGCGCAGGTCGTGCTGTTCACCGACAGTGCCTATCAGATCTGCACCACCAAGACCAACGCCGAGAAGGCGGCGATCGAGGGGTGCAAGGACTGCAAGGTGCTCGGGATCGAGGACACGCCTCTGGGCGAGGTCTCGACGCGCATGCCGCAGCTCACGACGACGCTCAAGGCGAAATACGGCGACAGCTGGAGCTACTCGATCGGCATCAACGATCTTTACTTCGATTTCATGGCGCCTTCGCTGCAGGCGGCGGGCATTTCGGGTGATGGCCTGCCGAAGAACATCTCGGCCGGCGACGGCTCGGAATCGGCCTTCCAGCGTATCGCCGGCAACCAATACCAGATCGGCACCGTCGCCGAGCCGTTGCGCCTGCACGGCTTCCAGGTGATCGACGAGCTCAATCGCGCCTTTGCCGGCGAGCAGCCCAGCGGCTACACTGCGCCGGTGCATCTCTTCACCCCGGCCAATGTGAAAAGCGATCGCGGCCCGGGCGGCATCTACGATCCCGCCAACGGCTACGAAGCGGCCTATCGCAAGATCTGGGGCAAATAGCGGCCGGGCGCCGGCCGGACAAGCTCCGGCCGGCGCTCCTCTTCTCGTCCAGCATCGCTTTCGTGCCCGGGAGACGGACGATGTCCGACAGCGAACTTCCCACGCCGCAATATGCGAATAAGATGAAGGCGATCGGCCGCAGCGACCAGGGCGGCCGGCCCGACGCGGTGCAGGTGATGGTCGCGGGCGGTTACGCCTATGTCGGGCATCTCTTCTCGAACGGCTTCAGCGTCATCGACGTGCGCGATCCGAGGAGGCCCAAGGCGCTGGACTACTACCCGGCGCCGGCCAACACCTGGAACCTGCACCTGCAGGCGCACGAGGACCTGTTGCTGGTTGTCCACGCCAAGAACATGTGGGCGCAGGCCGAGCTGGCCGACGAGCGCAACTACTATCGGGCCAAGACTACCGACATCCACCGCCACGCCGCCGGCTCGGAGCAACAGGCGTGGTCGGCCGGCCTCGCCGTCTATGACATCTCGAACAAGGCCAAGCCGACGCAGATCGGCTTCATGCCGATCAAGGGGGGCGGACTGCACCGCGTCTGGTATGTCGGCGGCCGCTGGGCCTATGCCTCGGCGCTGATCGAGGGCTTCAGCGACTACATCATGATCGTGATCGACCTCGCCGATCCGGCGCATCCGCGCGAATACGGGCGGTTCTGGCTGCCCGGCATGAACCTGGCGGCCGGCGAGACCCTGAACTGGCCCTCGGCCTCCGGCCGCTACGGCTGCCATCACCCGATCGTTCACGGCGACATCGCCTATTGCAGCTGGCGCGACGCATGCCTGGTCGTGGTCGACCTCGCCGATCGAGCGAAGCCCAAGCTGCTGGCCCACCGGATGTGGTCGCCGCAGATGGGCGGCGCGACGCATAACTGCCTGCCATTGCCGAAGCGGGAGCTGCTGCTCGTGCTCGACGAGGCCACGCTGGACGAGATGGAAGACGGCTACAAGCCGATCTGGGTGTTCGACAACAAGGATCCCGCCAATCCGCGCTGCCTCTCCACCTTTCCGGCGCCGTCGGACCGCAACTACGTCGAGGTCGGCGGCCATTTCGGGCCGCACAACGTCTATGAGAATCGCCCCGGCAATTTCGTCAGCGAGGATCTGATCTTCACGACCTATCAGAACGCCGGCGTGCGCGTCTTCGACATCCGCAATCAATATGCCCCGGTCGAGGTCGGCGCCTACGTTCAAGCCGCGCCGAAGAAGCTGGTCGATCCCAGGCCGAACCGGCCGCTGGTGCTGCACGCGGCGGACGTCTTCGTGGACAAGAACGGGCTGGTCTACGCGACCGATTTCAGCGTCGGCCTCTATATCCTGGAATACAACGGATGACGTCGGCGCAGCGCGACGTCGTCCTGGCGTTCCGCGAAATATCGAAGCGGTTCGGCGGAACGGAAGCGCTCAGCAAGGTCAGCCTGGAGCTGCGACGCGGGGAAGTGCTGGCCTTGCTCGGCGAGAACGGCGCCGGCAAGTCCACGCTGATCAAGATCCTGGCCGGCGTCCATGTTCCGGACCACGGCGAGATACTGCGGCCCGACGAAAGCGGCGGCCGGTCCGGCGAGCAGGCTCCGATCGCCTTCATCCATCAGGACCTCGGCCTGATCGAGTGGATGACCGTCGAGGAGAACATCTGCCTCGGGATGGGCTATCCGCGCCGCTTCGGGTTGATCGACCAGACGGCGTCGCGCCGTCGTGCCGTTGCCGTCCTCTCCGAGCTCGGCGTCGAGATCGACCCCGACGAGCGCGTCGAGTCGCTGAGCCGGACGGAGAAGTCGCTGGTCGCCATCAGCCGCGCCATCGCCTCGAAGGCGCGCATCGTGGTGCTGGACGAGCCGACCGCCAGCCTGCCGGCCGACGAGGTCAGGCACCTCTTCGCGGCGATCGACCGGCTGCGCGCCTCCGGCGTGGCCATGATCTACGTGTCGCATCGGCTGGACGAAGTGTTCCAGATTGCGGACCGGGTGATCGTGCTGCGCGACGGCAAGGTGGCGGGCGAGCGCGACGTCGCGGCGACTTCACCCGGCGAGATCATCCGGCTGATCGTCGGCCGCGAGCACTCGCAGATATTTCATCGTGCGCCGTCGGTGCCCGGGGCAGAGCGGCTGCGTCTCACGAATCTTCTCACTGAGGAGGTCGGGCCTGTGAGCTGCGTCTTCCGCCGCGGCGAGGTGGTCGGCCTCGTCGGCCTGCGCGGCGCGGGGCAGGAGGCCGTCGGCGCGGCGTTATTCGGCCTCGTTCACGTGATCGGCGGCAGGATCGAGCTCGATGGAAGGACGGTCGCGCCGGATTCGCCGCGCGCCGCGATGGACCTCGGCATCAACCTGGTATGGGGCGACCGCAACAGCGGATCGGTCGTTCCCGTCCTGTCGGTCCAGGAGAACATGTTCCTCAACCCGATTTCCGCCGGCCTGAAGCCCTGGTCCTACATGTCGCCGCGGCGCGAGGCCGAGAAGGCGCGGGCGCTGGGCAGCAAGGTGGGGCTGCGGCCGAATCAGCCGGATCTGCCGATCGAGACGTTCTCCGGCGGCAACCAGCAGAAAGTCGTGATCGGCCGCTGGCTCAACCTGCAGGGCAAGGTGCTGATGTTCGAAGATCCGACGGCCGGCGTCGATGTCGGCGCCAAGGCGGAGATCTACCAACTCTTCAACCAGGCGCTGGGCGACGGCGCCGCGATCGTGCTGATCTCGACGGATTTCGAGGAAGTAGCCAATATCTGTCATCGTGCCCTGGTCTTCGACCGGGGCAAGGTCGTCGCCGAGCTCGGCAGCGATGCGTTGAGCGTCGAGGCCTTGTTGTCGGCCGCTTCCGCCAGCATCTCGACCGGCATTGCCGAGCAGCCCGTCCATTCGTGAAGAATCATGCAGTCGATTAAGTCCCGGGCACTCGAGCCCACACGTTCGGAGCTGGCCGCTATGACCCGCGGCCAGGCGGCCATCCGGATGATCCCGGTGTTCGGCCTGCCGATTCTCGGCATCGTGCTGGTGATACTGTTCTCGTTGACGCTGCCGGACACCTTTCCGACGATGTTCAATCTGCGCTCGATCCTCAGCGACAAATCGATCGTCGCCTTGCTGGCCCTGGCGGCGATTCTGCCGATGATAGCCGGGCGAATCGACCTCACCATCGGCTACGGCATCGTGCTCTGGCACATCCTCGCGATCAGCCTGCAGACCATGTACGGCCTGTCCTGGCCCGTCGCCATCCTGCTCGTGCTCCTCGGCGGAACCATCGTCGGCTTCATCAACGGGCTGCTGGTCGAGGTCGCGCAGATAGACTCGTTCATAGCGACGCTCGGCACCGGGACGATGCTCTATGCCGTGGCGCTCTGGCATTCGGGCGGCCGACAGATCATCGGCGACCTGCCGCCGGCGTTCCTGGAGATAAACGCGCGCTTCGTCCTGGGCCTGCCGATCACCTCCTTCTACGTCATCGGACTGGCGATCATCCTATGGCTGATCACCGAGCGCCTGCCATTGGGGCGGCAGCTTTACGCCATCGGCGCCAGCCCCAAGGCGGCCGCGCTCAACGGCATCTCGGTGCGGCGCTATGTGATCGGCAGCTTCGTCGCCTCCGGCTTTCTGACCGCCTGCACCGGCGTCATCCTCGCTTCGAAGCTGCGCATCGGCCAGGCGGGAGTCGGGCTCGAATACCTGCTGCCGGCCCTGGTCGGCGCCTTCCTCGGCAGCACGACGATCCGGCCGGGCCGCGTCAATGTATGGGGAACGATCGTCGGCGTCTTCGTGCTGGCGATCGGCATCTCGGGAATCCAGCAGTTCGGCGGCGCCTTCTATGTCGAGCCGCTGTTCAACGGCGCGACGCTGGTCGTCGCGATCGCCCTCGCCGGCTACGCGCAGCGAATGCGGCGCGCCCGCCGCAACGCGCGCTCCCAGGACGGATAGGGGGCGAACAAGCCGAACGGCCCTTGCCGCCGCTGCAGCGGCAAGACGGCGCGGTGCTCGGCCAGGGCCAGACTCCCAAGCGGGCGGAGTTCGCCTGGACGGCCGGAAAACGGCCGAAATCGCCACCGGCCTGACCCTGGCGACATCCGCGCGTGTACCGGCTGCGCGTGACAGTTGCAATCAAGGCAATAGTTGCCCCCCGCGGCATGGGTCTAAGGTGGCGGATCGGAGCCGGGACGCCACCGGGAATAGGCCAAACGGCCCGTACAGACGACTGGGGTCGGAGCATGCGCCGGAACGCCAGAGGCTTCTCTTTGTATGCTTGCATCGCGACGCTGTTCCTGGCGCTGCTGTTCGGATTCGCCGCAGTCACCATCACCACGCAGTCCGTCCAGACTAGGAGTATGCTCCTGGTATCCGCCGGCCAGCTCTTCGAGCGCATCGGACAACAGACCCGGCAAGCCCTCGGCGGCATCAGCGACCCGGCGATCCTGACCGTCCGGCTGATGTCGAAGTCCAACCTCGTGTCGGCTGCGACCGAGGCCGATCGACTCCCGTATGTGCCTCTCCTGATGGAGGCGCTACGGGCCGAACCGAAGCTGTCGGCGGTCTATGTCGGCTACGACAGCGGCGATTTCATCGCCGTACGGCCGATCGATCCCGCCTCGAACTGGGGGCGCTCCGTCCGGCCGCCAGCCGGCGCCGTCTACCTGGCGCAGAGCATATCGCGCGACGCCGAGGGCCTCAAAACGGGGCGCTTCCTGTTCTATGGCGAAGACATGGCGCTCATCGCCGACCGGCCGATGCCAGACTACGTCTACGATCCACGCGGTCGTGGCTGGTACAAGGAGGCCGAGGCCGGCGCTGGCGTGACCACCAGCGAACCCTACGTGTTCTTCACCACGCGGCAGGTCGGCATCACGTTCAGTCAGCGAAGCGCGGATGGGCACGCGGTCGTCGGGGCGGACGTGGCGCTGGACTCCCTCGCCGATTTCCTGGCGCAGTCGAAGGCTTCGCCGTCGTCGCAGCTCGCGATGCTGGACGGCACCGGGCACGTGCTGGCCAGCAGCGCCGGCAAGCTGCCGCCGCTGGCCGGCGACACTAACGCGCCGACGCTGCCCGGGCTCGCCGACCTGCACCAGCCGGTTCTCGATCGACTTGCGGCGCATGCTTCCGGCACGCGCCCGGCAATCATGGCTTTCGATGTCGGCGGGACAAAGTGGCAGACCTTCTACGCTCCGCTGACGACCGGCGGCCATCCGATCTACCTGGCGATCGCGACGCCGCAAAGCGAGATCCTCGCCGAGGCCGATCGCATCCGCTCAACGATGCTGCTGATCGGGCTTGCGGCTCTCGCCGTGGCGACGCTGGTCGCGTTGTGGCTGGCACGGGTGCTGTCGAAATCGATCGACCGGCTGACGGTCGCCGCGCAGGCATTCAATGCGCTGAGATTCGATCAGCCGCTCGAGGTGAGCACCTTCGTCGTCGAGATCGACCGCCTCGCCGTCGCGATGGGAACGATGAGGCAGACGATCAGCCGCCTCCTGGCGATCGGCGCGCTGCTCGGGGGAGAGAGGCGCTTCGATCGCCTGCTCGATGAGATCGTGGCAGAGACGATCAGCATTATCGGTGCCCGAGGCGGGATCGTGTACCTGTCCGAAGAGGACGGGACGCTGACCGGCGCGTTGGCACGATTCGACGGCCGGCAGCTGGGCGGCTTGCCGCCGCCGCGGCTCGAGCCGGGCGTCGATGACGACCACCCGGCCATGCAGGCGGCGGCAGGGGCCACCGTGGAGGTCCTGGTGACGCCGGAACAGGTCGCCCGCTGGTATCCCAACTTCGAGCATCGAAAGCACTTCATAGTGCTCGCCGTGCCGCTGAAGAACCGGCAAGGGGAGCTGGTCGGCGTGCTCATGCTCTCCCGGGACCCGGAAGCCGACATCGTTGCCGAGCATACGGATGTCGTGGCGTTTGTCGAAGCCGTGACGGGGACCGCGGCCGTCGCGATCGAGACCAATCGCCTGATCGAGGAGCAGAAGCGGCTGATGACCGCCATCATCGAACTGCTGGCCGGTGCGATCGATGCCAAGAGTCCCTACACGAGCGGTCACTGCCAGCGGGTGCCGGTCCTGATGGAGATGCTGGCCCACGCCGCGGAAGATGCCAAGGAGGGCGCGTTCAAGGATTTCCGCCTCTCCGAGGACCAGTGGGAGGAGATACATATCGCCGGCTGGCTGCACGACTGCGGCAAGGTGACGTCGCCGGAATACGTGATCGACAAGGCGACCAAGCTCGAGTCGATCTACGACCGATTGCACGAGGTCCGCATGCGGTTCGAGGTGGTCAAACGCGAAGCGGAAGTCGCCTGCTGGAAAGAGATAGCCACCGGCGGGCTGACCGGCGAGGCGCGCGACGCCCGGCTGGCCCAGCTCGAGCGTCTGTGGCGCGTGCTCGACGACGAGTTCGGCTTCGTCGCCGAGTGCAACATCGGCGGCGAGTTCATGGCGCCGGAACGCATCGAGCGGCTGAAGCAGATCGCCGGCCGCACCTGGACCCGGACGTTGAGCGACCGGATCGGGCTGTCCCAGGAGGAAACCACGCGCAAGGCGCAGCAGCCGGAGGCCGTGTTGCCGGCAACCGAGCCGCTGCTCGCCGACCGGCCGGAGCACGTCATCCCGCGGAGCGAGCGGGACCGGATCGAGCCCGACAATCCCTGGGGCTTCAAGGTGAAGGTCCCGGAGCTGCTCTACAATCGCGGCGAGATTTACAATCTCAGCGTTCGCCGCGGCACCCTCACCGAGGAGGAGCGTTTCAAGATCAACGAGCACATGATCGAGACGGTCCGCATGCTCGACCGCCTGCCGCTGCCGCGCCATCTGCGCAACGTTCCCGAGATCGCGGGCGGCCATCACGAGAAGATGGACGGGACAGGCTATCCGAAGCGGCTGCGGCGCGACGAGATGAGCATCCCCGCGCGCATGATGGCCGTCGCCGACATCTTCGAGGCGTTGACCGCGCACGACCGCCCGTACAAGAAGGCGAAGTCGCTGTCCGAATCGATCGCGATCATGGCGCGGATGCGCGACGGCGCCCATATCGACCCGACCGTCTTCGAGCTGTTCCTGACGTCGGGCGTCTACCGCCGCTATGCGGAGAAGTTCCTGCAGCCGGCACAGATCGACGCGGTCGATACGGCGCACTTCCTGAGGGCCGGCTGACGTCATGCCGAGGAGGCGCGCCGAGCAATTGGCCGGCCGCTTCCGCCGCGACGAGGACCGTCTACACCAGCCGGCGCGGGATGCTGACGGCGAAGTGGCGGCTTTGGACCAGGGTCTCCGATTCATAGGCCTCCATCGATGCCGCGAGCTCGAAGCTGCGTTCCGTGGAAGCGAGCGTCACCGTCGCTCTGGTTCGCACGTCCCAGCCGGGCCGCGAGAGCGACCAGTCGCTCCGGTTCTCGATCCGTGCCGAGTTTGGCTCGTCGGCGGTGAGGAAGAATGTCTCACGGGTCCGATGCGTAACCTCGGTGCCGGTGGCGCGCACGATGTATTGGCTCTTCGCGCGCTCCACTTCGACCTCGACCGAGCGCGTCGCCGGGTCTTCGCGTGTCTTCCGGGTTCGGCCGCCTGAAATGCGGACGATCACGGCGTCGGTATCCTCGGCAACGAACGGACCGAAATCCCGCGGCGCAGGCAGGCTGCGGCCCTCGGCAAGCACCGGCAGCGTGAGCCGCGATCGACCGGTTGTCAGCGTGACCGGGCGGCGGCGCGGTGCCGGCCAGGCGATCGGCCAGAAGGCCGTCGACAGTGCGATGCGGATGCGGTGCCCGACCGGAAAGCGGTGGGCGATGTCGTTGAGCTTGAGCCGGACCGTCTCGCTGCTCCCCGCCGGAAAAGGGCGCGGATCGTCGCTGCCGCCGCGTTGCGCCACGTTGAGCAGGCCGTAGGAGACATTCAGCGACGCGCCGTCCGGATGCACGTCCTGGAGTCGCGCCGAGAGCAGCGCCGTCTCGTCATCGACCGAAATCGCGAGGTCGATCAGCGGCGCGCCGACGATCTCGAGCGGCTCCTCCAGCGGCTCGCTCTCGAAGACCACCGACCGGCCGTCATCCGGACGCTGATCGGCCGGCAACTCGCCGTTGCTGCTGTAGGGGCACCATTCGCCGAAGGTGAGCCCGGTTTCCAGCGGGCTGTCGAGGATGCAGGATCCGCTCGCCTGCAACCCGCGCGAAAGGCCGGCGGGACCGAGATGCCAGACCTGTTCCTTGATCGCCGGGTCCGGCCATTGTGGAAAGGCGACCCAGCGCCCCGGCCGCTCGGCGAGCACCGCGGCGGGACGCAGGCTGTCCTGCAGCCAGACCTGCATCACCGGCTCGTCCATGACGCCGGTGTCCTTGCCCTTCAGCCAGTGGTCCCACCACCGCAGCGCCTCCCCGAGGAAGTCGATCGCGGGTCGCGGCGTCGCGATATGCGGATACTTGTGCGCCCAGGGGCCGATCAGTCCCTTCTTCGGGCAGCGCAGATGCTCGATCAGGCGAGGCACGGCATTGCTATAGCCGTCGGCCCAACCGCCAATCGCATAGACCGCGGCCTCGATCGCGCCGTAATCCTCGCGCACCGAGCCCTGGCGCCAGTAGTCGTCATAGCTCTGATGCGCCAGCCACTCGGCGATGGGAAGCTGGAGATGCTCCAGCCGCGCCTGCCACATCGCGCGCCACCTGTCGCCGACGATCGCCGGGTCGGGCGGCTGCGCCAGGTATTGGAAGAACGAGCTGCCCCAGCCCATCGTGTTGGTTACCAGCGCGCCGCCCATCCAGTGTGCATCGTCGGCGTAACGGTCGTCGGTCGAGCAAAGGGTGATGATCGCCTTCAAGGCGGGCGGGCGTCGCGCCGCGATCTGCAGGCCGTTGAAGCCGCCCCAGGAAATTCCCATCATTCCGACATTGCCGTTGCACCAAGGCTGCCGGGCCAGCCAGGCGATTGCCTCGACTGCATCCGCCTGCTCCTGCGGCAGGTATTCGTCGCGCATCAGGCCGTCGGAATCGCCGGTGCCGCGGATATCGAGCCTGACTGCCGCATAGCCGTGGCGCGCGAACCAGGTATGCGTGATCGCGTCGCGCTCCACCGTGCCGTCGCGCCGCCGATAGGGCAGATATTCCAGGATCACCGGGACGGGATTCCGCTCGGCATCCATCGGCCGGCGGATGGTGGCGGCAAGGCGCGTTCCGTCCTGGAGCGGAATCCAGATCGGGTCGAGCTCGACGATGTCGACGGGGGAGTTCATGACGACACACTCCGGTTCCGATGATGCGCTGGCCATGGCTTAGCCGCAGCCGCCGACGCCTGGCAAGGCGCACCGGCGGCGGCACCGCATCACCCGGTGAGCGGGTAATGGCAGCGATAGAAGTGCGCCGGGGCGCGGGTGTCGATGCCGGGACGCTCGTCCCGGCACTTCTCCCGTGCGTAGCGGCATCGGGTGTGGAACTCGCAGCCGGAGGGACGGCGGGCCAGACTCGGTACCTCGCCGAGCAGCGGCACGTCCTCGCGGCGGAGATCGGGATCAGGCTGCGGTTGGGAGGCGATCAGCGCGGCGGTATAGGGATGGCTGGGCTTGGAGAAGATCTCCGCCGTCGGACCCTGCTCGACGAAGCGACCCATGTACATGATGGCAGTCTCGTCGCTGACATGGCGCACGACCGCGAGATTGTGGGTGATGATGAGATAGGTGAGGCCCAGCTCGCGCTGCAGCCGCACCAGGAGGTTCAGGATCTCGCCCTGCACCGAGACGTCGAGCCCGGCCGTCGGCTCGTCGGCGATGATCAGCTTGGGTGACAGCGCCACGGCCCGGGCGACGCCGACCCGCCGCGCCTGACCACCCGACAGCTGGTGCGGGTAGCGGCCGGCGAAATCCTTGGGCAGCCCGACCAGGCTGAGCAGGCGAAGAGCCTCCGACTTGAGATCTCGCCCGCCGAGACCGTGCACCACGAAGGGCTCGGTGATCAGCGCCTCGACGGTGCGCCGCGGGCTGAGGCTGGAGACGGGATCCTGGAACATCATCGCAACGTCCCGATGATACGCCTTGTCGCCCGTGGGGTTCCGGGCAAGGGGCTCGGCACCGTCGAATACCACCCTGCCGCCAGCGATCGGGGTCAGGCCGACCAGGGCTCGGCCGAGCGAGCTCTTGCCGGAACCGCTCTCGCCGACCAAAGCGAGCGTGGTCCCGCGCTGCACCCGGAACGTGACGTCGATGACGGCATCCAGAAACCGGTTCGGCAGGCCGAGCAGTTTCGCGCGGATCGCGCCAAAGGCCGGATAGCGCACCGTCAGGTCGGTGACCTCGAGCAGCGTGTCGGTCGAGCTTGCCGCGGCCGGACGAGTTGCCATCCGGATCATGACGACGCCGGATCCAGCAAGTGGCATCGCGCGACATGGCCCGGCCCGATGGCATAGTCGGCGGGGCGTTCCACGGGACAACGCTCGAAGGCCTTCGGGCAGCGTGGGGTAAAGACGCAGCCCTCGGGGCTCCTGAGGAGATTTGGAACGTCGCCGGCGATGGTCGGCAGCTCGCGCCGCACCTCGCCGATCCGGGCCGGATCGCATTCCAGGAGGGCCTGCGTGTAGGGATGCCGCGCCCGATGGAAGATATCGCGGACGCTCCCTTGCTCCACGACTTCACCGGCATAGAGCACCACGACGTAGTCGCAGAGTTCGGCGATCAGGCCGAGATTGTGCGAGATGAACAGGATCGAGCCGTTGACCTCGCTGCGGACCTGGCGCAGGAGCTGCACGATCTGCGCCTCCATGGTGACGTCGAGCGCCGTCGTCGGCTCGTCGGCGATCAGCAGTTCCGGCCGTTCCAGGATCCCCATGGCGATGACGATGCGCTGGCGCATGCCGCCGGAGAAGGCGTGGGGATAACGGTCGAGCTGGCGCTCGGGATCGGGGATGCCGACCTTGCGCAGCATGTCCGCGGCCTTCTTCCGCTTCTCGGCCCTGGAGCCGCGGTCGCGGTACTGGATGTCGGTCATCTGGTCGCCGATCGACCGCACCGGGTTGAGCGAAGTCATCGGGTCCTGGAACACCATCGAGATGCGATCGCCGCGCAGCGCCCGCAGAGCCGCCGGCTTCAGCGTCCTGAGATCGATGTCGCCGAAGCGGATGCTGCCGCCCTGCAGCACGGCATTCCCGGGCATCAGCCCCATGACGGCCAAGGCGAGCGTCGACTTTCCCGAGCCGCTCTCGCCCACCAGGCCGACCACGCTGCCGCGCGGGATGGTGAAGTCGATGTTGCGCAGGGCATGGACCGGTCCCGCCGGGGTACGGAACTCGATGCTCAGGCCCCGCACTTCCAGGACATTGTCGGTGGTCGAGCGCTGTTCGGCAGGCATCGCCATGTCAGAGGTTCCGGCGCAGGCGCGGGTCGAGGAGATCGCGCAGGGATTCGCCGAGGAAGGTGAAGCCCAGGGTCGTCACGATCAGCGGGATGCCGCCGGCAACCACGATCCAGGGTGCGTCGCGGATGTTGTCGAAGCCGTCAAGCAGAATGCGCCCCCAGCTCGGCGCCGGCGGGGGGATTCCCATGCCGAGATAGGTAAGGCCAGCCTCCAGCGTGATCACCGAGGGGATGTCCATGCTGGCGATGATGAAGAGCGGGCCGATGATGTTGGGCAGGATGTGAACGAACAGGACCCGTGCCGGCGATGCACCGAGCGAGCGCACCGCAAGAATGTACTCCGAGCTCTTGGTGGCCAGCGTCGCCGTGCGGATGAGGCGCGCATAGGCCGGCGTCTGCACCACCACGACTACCAGGATCAGGTTGAGCATGCTGGGACCGAGCAGCGTCATGACGGTGAGGCCGAGGATGACGGTGGGGAAGGAATAGACGGAATCGAAGATCAGCAGCAGGAGGTTGTCCAGCCAGCGCGGGCCATAGCCGGCGCACAAGCCCAGCACCAGCCCGATCACCATCGCGATCGCGATCGAAAGACCGCCGACGGTCAAGGCGATGCGGCTGCCGACCAGGACGCGGCTGAAGACGTCGCGGCCGATGTTGTCGGTGCCGAAGACGTGCGGGAAGGAGGGGCCGATGAAGCGCTCGGCGACCCGGATCTTGAACGGATCGAAGGGCGCGATGCTGGGTCCGGCGATCGCGCAGAACACCATCAGCAGCACCAGGATCAGCCCGAGCAGACCGAGCGGATCGCTGCTCAGGCGCCGCAGCGCCCGGCGCCACGTGCCGCTGCCGACGGCCGGTGCGGTCGCGAGAGCGGGGGCGAGCGCTTCAGAGGGTTGCGCGGACACGGGGATCCAGCCAGGCAATGATGAGGTCGGCGATCGGCATGGCGAAGGCGAAGAGGGCGACGGTGGTGAGCGCAGCGCCTTGCACCAGCGGGTAGTCGCGCAGGTTGGCGGCATCGACGATCAGCTTGCCGATGCCGGGGCGCGCGAAGATGTTCTCGGCGAAGACCGCGCTCGACAGCAGGCCGCCGATCGCCAGGGCGAGCAGGGTGATGGTCGGCAGGATGGCGATGCGCAGCGCGTAGTGCAGGATGATCTTCGCCTCCGGCAGGCCGAAGGCGCGCGCGGTCCGCACGTGGTTCTCGCCCATCACCTCCAGCATCGAGGCGCGTACCAGGCGGGCAAGATAGCCGACCCAGCCAAGGCCAACGGCGAGACTGGGCAGCACCAGGTGCCAGAGCTGATCGCCGAGATTGCCGTCCTCGCCGGCACCGATCACGGGGAACCAGTCGAGCTCTATGGCAAAGAGAAGAAGCGCGTAGATCGCGACCACGAAGGAGGGGATCGAAATCGTGCCGACGGAGAGGATTCCGGTCAGCCGGTCGGCCCAGGTATTGCGCCGGATCGCCGAATAGCAGCCGAGCGGGATACCGACCAGTGCCGACCAGCCGAGCCCGGCGGCGATCAGGGCGAGGGTGTAGGGCAGGTTTTCCGCCACCATGGTGCCGACCGGGCGCTGGCTCCACAGGTCGGTGCCGAGATCGCCTCGCGCCACGCGGCCGAGGAAGCTCACGAGCTGAACGGGGAGCGGCTGGTCGAGGCCGAGCTCGTGGTTCAGACGTTGGCGCAGCTCCGGCGTCGCCCGCGAGCCGAGCATGATGCTGGCCGGATCGCCGGGAATGAGATGGATGGCGCTGAAGAGCAGGCAGATCGAGGTGATGCAGATCAGGATCGAGAGTCCGACCCGCTGCAGCGTGTAAATCAACATTCAGGTCTTCCGCGCGCCGCCCGCCCGGCCTTGCGGCCGGACGGAACAGCGGATGGCAGACGGCATGCGACCGACCGAGGTCAGCGTCTCAGGCCTTCTTGATGAGCTCGGCGCGGATCTCACCGCCCGGATCGAAGCCCGGGTTGATGGAGTTGCTCGAAGCGTAGTCCCAGGGATCGAAGGTGATCCAGGTATAGGCGCCGGTGTCCTCCATGATCTCCTGCATGCGCTGGTAGATCGCGGCGCGCTTCGCGGCATCGGTCTCCTTCAGGCCCTCGTCCCAGAGCTTCTCGAACTCGGCATCGGTCCAGCGTTCCCAGTTCCAGACGCCGACCTGGTCCTTCTTGAACCATTGCATGGCGTCCGCGGGATCCGGCGAGCAGCGGAACCGCATGATCCAAAGCTCGAGCGTCTTCCAGGCGTCACCCTTGGATTCCAGGCCGAGATTCCAGTACGGGCCGGAATCGACCGTGGTGACGGTCGCGTTCAGGCCGACGTCGTTGAGATTGGACTGGACGATCTGGCCGGCGGTGACCTGCGCGGTCTCGCCGCTCAGCACCTTGATGTCGACCGCAAGATTGCTCACGCCTGCCTGCTTCAGCAGGTCCTTGGCCTCGTCGGGGTTGTACGAGAACTTGGATTTGTCGCGATAGCCGAGGATGCCTTCCGGCACGACGCCGTGAGCCTGCGGCGCGATTCCGCCATAGGCGCCCGCCAGGATGGATTCGACATCCACCGCGCGCTGAATCGCCTTGCGGACCCGGATGTCGGTGAACTTGGGGTTTTGCGTGTTGCAGCCGAGCCAAGTGTAGAGCGGGCTCGGCAGCTTCACCAGCTTGGAATCCGCCGGCGGCTGCTTGCTGTAGCGCGCCGCGGTCTCGGTCGGGATGCTGGCCAGCGCGATCTCCTTTGCCTCGAAGGCGAGCTCGGCAGCCTTGCCATCCTCGATGTCGATGATCTGGATCTCGTCGAAGTCGGGCTTCGTGCCCTTCCAGTTCGGATCGGCCTTCAGTACCAGCTTCTGCTTCGGCGTCCAGGATGCCACCGTGTACGGCCCGAGGGTGCCTGGAAGCTCGGTGGTGAACTTCTCGTCCTTCAGCTTCACCATCGCAGCCTTCGGCAGGATCGAGCCCGATTCCGAGGCGATGCCCATCAGCCAGGTGCCGGCGAAAGGCGACTTCAGCACGATGGTGCCGCTGTACTTGTCCTTCAGGTCGACATGATCGAGCGTCGGGAAGCGGGCGCTCCAATCCGACTTCAGGATGCGCTCGAACGAGTATTTCACGTCATCCGCGGTCAGCTCGCCGATGTTGTTGCTCCACATCAGCCCTTGCTTCAGCGTGAACGAGATATGCGTCTCGTCGTCCTGGCTGATCTTGTCGACATATTCCGAGGGCTTCCAGCCCCAAGTATCATTCTCGAACACTGGCACCGCCAGACGCGGCATGCAGGCGTAGAGCGTCGTCGTCTCCGCGCCGCCGATCATGTAGCCGGGATCGAGCACCTGGATGTCGGCGACCATCCGGACCTTCAGCGAGCCGCCATCGGCGGCCAGCACCTGCTCCGGCTTGATGCCGAGCCCGGCCATGGCGGCGACCGCGCCGGCGCCGCCAAGCAGGCTGCGCCTATTGATCGTGAATCTCGTCATTTTTCATCTCCCTGTTGCCACTGTGCGATGTCCGCGTTTTTCCGTTCTTCACGACGGGTTCGGACATCGGGGTATATCGATAATACCCCTAAACCTCGTCGCGTCGATGCCTTCGATCCCAGTTGCGCGTGATCACCCGTTTCCCGCCCTCGAACGCGTCGAGGCGGGCGTGAATGACGAACTCCGTAGCGGTGACAGTCAGCGTGGTGGCGGTCTTGGTGCTGACCTGCCAGTCGCCGCGGCCCACGGTATGGGAATGGACGATCTCGACCTTGGCCGAGAGCGGGTCGGAATCCAGGATGTCGAACCGCTCCGTCTTGGCGTGACGCACTTCGAGCCCGATCGCCTCGTGCCGCACCCCGCCATCATCCTCATCGGTCGTAAAAGTTGTCTTTCCCGCGATCAGATCGCGTTCCACGGTCTCATGCACTTTCGGCTTGCCGAGGCGTGTGACGGCGAGCGGCGGCAGCGTCTCGGCCGGCGCGAAGGCCGCCAGCCCGGCATCCTCGGCCCGCGACGCGCGCACCGGCAGGTGCAGCACGCCGCCTTCGGTCGACAGCACGAGCCCCGCCATCTCCGGCGAGGGCCAGGCGATCGGCCAGTACGAGGAGGAAATCGCGATCCGGATGCGATGCCCGCGTGGGAAGGCATGGGCGGCGTCGTTGAGCTTGATCCGGACGCGATAGCGCTTGCCCGGCTCGAGCGGCGTCGGCTGCTCGTGGCTCTCGCGGTGGGTGAGATTCAGCAGGCCGTAGCTCACGCGCAGCGACGCGCCGTCCGGCGCGACGTCGTTCAACCGGATGCAGAGCTGGGCCTGCGGTTTCTCCGACGCGACATCGAGCTCGATTTCGGCGGCGCCCAGGATCTCGACCGGCGCCTCCAGTGGCGCGGTGTCGAACAAGACCGACTTGCCGTCTTCGTCACGCTGATCGCCGGGCAGATCCGGCGACAGGCCATAGGGGCACCAATGGCCCGCCAGCATGCCGATGCCGAGCGGCGAGACCACCGGCAGTTCCGCGTTTGGCCCAGGCTTCGCCCCGAGCCTGCCCGGGGCGAGGTGATAGTCGTGCATCGTGACGTTGGGGCTTGGCCAGTGCGGCTCGGCGACCCAGCGGCCGGGGCGCTCCTTATAATAGGGTGCCGGGGGGACCCAGTCTTCCATCCAGACCCGGTATTCGGGCTCCTGCATGATCCCGGTATCGACGCCCTTCAGCCAGTGATCCCACCAGCGCAGGATCTCGTGCAGGAAGCCGATCCGCGGGCCGGGCTCGGCGAAATGCGGATAGCGGTGCGCCCAGGGCCCGACCAGGCCCTTCTTCGGTCCCTTGAGGCCCGAGAGCAGACGCGGCACTGCATTGCTGTAGCCGTCGGCCCAGCCGCCGACCGCATAGACCGCGGCGGTGATGTCGCCGTAGTTCTCGCAGACCGAGCCGTGCTTCCAGAACGCGTCGCGGCGCTGGTGCTGCAGCCAGTTGTCGATCAGCAGCGGCTCGTTCTCCAGCCGCTCCAGCCACATCTCCCGCCAGCGCTCACCGACCAGCGCCGGATCCGGCGGATAGGAGAGCAGCGTGAACATGGTCGACGCCCAGGCCACGTTGTCCACGAGCTGGCAGCCGCCCATCGTGTGGATGTCGTCGGCATAGCGGTCGTCGGTCGAGCAGATGGTGACGATGGCCTTCAGCTGCTTCGGCCGGCGCGCCGCGACCTGCAGCCCGTTGAAGCCGCCCCAGGAGATGCCGATCATCCCGCAATCGCCGGTGCACCAGGGCTGCTGTTCCAGCCATTCCAGCACCTCCAGGCAGTCGTCCTGCTCCAGCTTCAAGTATTCGTCGGCGAGCACGCCGTCGGACTCGCCGGTGCCGCGGATATCGACGCGCACGCAGGCATAGCCGTGCGCCGCGATGAACGGATGATGGAGCGCGTCGCGCCCCGCGGTGCCGTCGCGCTTGCGGTAGGGCAGGTATTCCAGGATCGCCGGAACCGGCCTGCGCTCCGCATCCTCCGGCAGCCAGATCTTCGCCGCGAGCCTGGTGCCGTCGCGCAGGGTGATGAAGAGATTCTCGATCTCACGGACGGCGCGGCTGGCCTGCGTGTTCGCCGGCTTGTTCATGGCTCACATGTTATCCCGTTTGACGCGATGCTCGAAGCTGCGGCTGAAGCAACGCTCGCCGCCGTCATAGGCATCGACGTCGGAATGAAAGATGAAGTGGTCGCGGTCGCAGGTCATGTGAATGCGCGTCTCCAGCCGTGCATCCCAGTCCTCGCGGGTATAATGCACCGAAACGGTCACCGTCGTCTCGGTGGTCGAAGGATCGTTGCGGGCGACCGCGAACTCCTTGACCTTGCGATAGGCGACGGTGGTGCCGATGTCGTCGATCCGGGCGACCCCGTCGTTGCGGCTGTTGCGCACCACGGTGCGGTCGGCATCCACGTCATAGATCACGTGCCGGGTCTCCGCGCCGGGATCGTAGACCGTGCGGGCGAGCGGCGTCGCCTTGGCGACCGGCGGGAAGTCGGGATGCGACCGGATCCGGCTGGCGGGCAGGACCGGCAACGCGACCTTGCTCTCGCCGGAGAAGACGGTGAGCGTGGCGCGTTCCGGCGACGGCCAGACCATCGGCCAATAGGCGTTGGAGAGCGAAATCCGGATCCGCTGTCCCGCGGCGAAGACATGGGCCGCCTCGGTCAGCACCACGCGGATCGTGTATTTCTTTCCGGGCTCCAGCGGCGCCGGCGCGGCATGGCTGTCGCGATGGCTGAGATTGAGCACGCCGTAGCTGACCCGGGTCGCGGCACCGTCGGGCGCCACGTCGCTCACCCGCACGCAGATCATCGCCTGCGGCTTGTCGGAGGCGATCTCCAGCGTCGCGACGGTCGAGCCGACGACGGTCACCGCCTCTGTCAGCGGCTCGGTGTCGAAGACCAGCGATCCCGCATCGTCGATGCGCTGGTCGAGCGGCATCTCCGGCGCAACCTTGCCGAGGCCATAGGCGCACCATTCGCCGCCGGCAAGCCCGGTGGTCAGGGGCGAGCAGAGCGGCAACGGCCTGGTCTTCTCCGCCGTCGCCGAGGCTGTGCCCGGATTGAGCGCGAGCACGCGCTCCTCGACGTCCGACGAGGGCCAGCGATCGACGGCGATCCAGCGGCCGGGCCGGTGGTCGTAATGCGCGCGCGGGGTGACGCCGTATTGCAGCCAGAGCCGAAGCGTCGGATCGCTCTCGACTTTGGTTTCCTTGCCCTTCAGCCAGCGATCCCACCAGCGCACGCATTCCTGCAGGAAGCCGATGGCCGGCGCCGGGACGCCGCGATGCGGATAGAGATGGCCCCAGGGCCCGACGATGCCCTTGCACGGCACCTTCAGGTTCTCGGTGAGGTCGAAGACCGCCGCGGTATAGCCGTCTGCCCAGCCGCTGACCGAGAGCACGGGGCACTGGATCGCGGCATAGTCCTCGCAGACCGAGCCGTGCTCCCAGAAGGCGTCGCGGCGCTGGTGGTTCAGCCAGAGCGCCGGGAAGGGCTGCAGGATCTCCAGCCGTTCGAGCCACTGCTTCTTCCATCCGGCGCCGACCATGGCGGGATCGGGCGGGAGGCCGGCATAGGCGAAGAAGGCGCCGCCCCAGTCCATGTTATCGGCGATCAGGCAACCGCCCATGAAATGGGCATCATCCGCATAGCGGTCGACCGTGGAGGCGATGGAGACCACCGCCTTCAACGCCGGCGGCCGGCGCGCCGCGACCTGCAGCCCGTTGAATCCGCCCCAGGAGATGCCGATCATCCCGACGCTGCCGCTGCACCAGGGCTGGCTGGCCAGCCAGGCGATGATCTCCAGCGCGTCGTCCTGCTCCTGCTTCACGTACTCGTCGCGCAGCAGTCCCTCGGAATCGCCGCTGCCGGTGATATCGACCCGGGCACAGGCATAGCCCTGGGCGGCGACCCAGGAATGGGTTTCCTCGTCGCGCAGCCGCGTCCCGTCGCGCCGGCGATAGGGGATGTATTCCAGGATCGCGGGCACCGGGTTCTGTTCGGCGTCGCGCGGCAGCCAAAGCCGCGCCGCCAGCCGCCGCCCGTCCGCCATCGGGATCCATTGCAGCTCTACCGTGCGCACGCGATCCGCGACGTCGGTGATGATCGGTGCGTCGTTCATGGGCTCAGGCCGTCAATTCAGTGGGTGGGGAGGAGATGTGGTGCCGATGCCCAATGGGGCCGCCAGTCGCCGTCTGCGCGAAGATCGCTTCCGGACGCGTCTTCGAGCAGCTTTGCGACATGCAGCTCCGCCGCCTTGCCGCCATAGGCCTCGCGTGCCAACTCGAAACGTGCCCGCGCCTGCTCGGTCATCGGCACGGGCGTCTCGACGGCATGGCTGAGATCGATGATCAGGCCAAGGTCCTTCAGGCAAAGATCGAGCGTGAACGAGGGATCGTAATGACCGGCGAAGATCGAAGGCACGTCATGCTCGGCCACGAAGCTCGTGCCGACGCTCGACTTGATTGCATCCCACAGGGTCACCAGATCGACGCCGGCCTTCTTCCCGAGCAGCAGCCCTTCGCCGATCGTCGCTGCATGCACGAACCAGAGCTGGTTGGTGACCAGCTTGATCACATTGCCGGCCCCGAGCGGACCGCCGTGGATCGCCTTGGCGGAAATCGCCTGGAGCACCGGCAGCACGGAATCGTAGAGCGCCTTGTCGCCGCCGACAAAGAGCGTCAAGCGTCCGGCGATCGCACCATCGACCGCGCCGGTGACGGGCGCGTCGAGCACGGCGACGCGCTTTTCCTTCAGCCGCTCGGCCCAGTCGCGGATGAGCGAAAGATCGTTCGTGGTCAAGTCGACCAGGATGGTCCCGGGCTCCAACGCAGCAGCGAGGCTGTTCTCCATCAAGGCCTGGAACTGCCTGGGGCCGGGGAGGGAGGTCATCACCATCTCCGCGCCGAGCGCGCAGTCGGCGGCCGAGCCGGCCGGGTCAAGCCCCGGCACCAGCGCCATCCGCGCGGGATCGAGATCGTAGCCCCGCACGGCGTGCCCGGCCTTCACCAGGTTGGCGGCCATCGGCGCACCCATTGTGCCGAGCCCGATGAAGCCGATCCGTCTCTTGGAGCTCATGCCCATGCCCTCAGGAACGACGACGCGCCGCCGGCGCGCAGGATGCCACGTATCTCTGCACGAACGCGCGGCAGATGCGCTTGGCCTGCTCCAGATCGGTCAACTCGGGATCGATCGCGAAACGCCACCAGAATCCGTCGATCAGCGCCGCGAGCCCGTGCACGCCGTCATTGACCGCCTCTTTCGGCACCAAGCCCGAGAAGGCGAAACGGATATTCGACCAGAATCGCGCCGCGATCGCCTTGTGCAGGCGCTTGAGGCTGGGCTTGCGCGGAATCTGCAGCCAGAATTCAAGCCAGGCAGCCGAGGCGCCCTGGGCGAAGTTGACCATGGAGAAGCAGGCATCGATCAAGGCGTCGAGCCGTTGCGCGGGATCCGTCTCGGGGCCGATCCGGCTGAGGAACTCGCGGCTGAGCACGGCCGAGATCTGGCGCATGCTCGCTTCGATGATCAGCGACTTGTCCTCGAAATAGTGCACCATCAGCGGCGCGGAGAGGCCGGCGCGCTTGCCGATCATGTTCAGCGTCGCATCGGACAGGCCGACCTCGCCGATCACGTCGATCGCGGCGTCGATGATCTCCTGCTTGCGGATGTCGCGGAGAGAGGCGCGGGCCATTGCCGTCCAATATTGAACGTCATGAAGTAGATTGAATGATATTCAATTATGGGCTAGAGCCTGTCAACAAGAATGGGACGGCCACCGCGATTATGTCCAGGCATTCGCGGGCAGGGTAATGCGCAGGGGACGGCTATGAGCGGAATCGATGCTGTATCGGCGCTGCGGGGCGACTGGCTGTTCCCGACCCAGATCAGGTTCGGTTGCGGGCGCATCGCGGAGCTCGGCGAGGTCTGCAGGCGGCTCGGCCTGAAGCGGCCCCTGATCGTCACCGATCGCGGCCTGATCAAGACTGATGTGGCGCGCACCGTGATCGCCGCGGCGAGCTTGCCGGGCGTCGCGCCGCAGGTCTACGCCGAAGTGCGCGAGAATCCGACCAATGTCGAGGTAGAGGCCGGCGCCGCGGCATTTCACGCCGCGCAATGCGACGGCGTGATCGCGCTCGGCGGCGGCAGCGCGCTGGACTGCGGCAAGGCGATTGCAGTCCTAGCCGGCTGCGGCGGATCGCTCTGGCGCTTCGCCTGGCCGGATCACGAGGCGGCGCAGTTGGAGACCGGCGTGCATCCTATCATCGCCGTCCCGACCACCGCAGGCACCGGGGCAGAGGTGGAGGCGAGCGGCATCATCACCGATCCGCGCATCCCCATCAAGAAGGGCATCGTGCATCCCATGATGATGCCGAAAGTCGTGGTGGCGGATCCCGCGCTCACCGCGAGCCTGCCGCCGCACCTGACCGCAGCGACCGGCATGGACGCGCTCAGCCACAATCTGGAAGCGCTCTGCGTCGCGGGCTATCACCCGATGGCAGACGCGATCGCGCTGGCCGGCATCGTCGCCGTGGCGCGATATCTCCCGGTGGCGGTCCGCGAGCCCGGCAATCTCGAGGCCCGCTCGCAGATGATGGCGGCGGCGCTGATGGGGGCCACCGCCTTCGGCAAGGGCCTGGGCGCGATGCATGCCTTGAGCCACGTGATCGGCGCGATGATCAACTCGCAGCACGGCCTGACCAACGCGGTGCTGATGCCCTTCGTCCTGACGCATAACCGCGCGGCGATCGCCGACAAGATGGCGATGATCGCCGAGGCCTTGAAGCTCGGCGGCGACCCCTTCACCGCGGTCCATCGCTGGATTCTCGATCTGCGCCGCGAGGTGGGGGTGCCGCACACGGTCACCGAGCTCGGCCTGGCACGCGCCGACTTCGACCGCGTCGCGGCCCTGGCCGAGACCGACATCTGCGCCGGCACCAACCCGGTTCCGATCGCGGCGGCCGGCTTCCGCGCCATCCTCGACGCCGCCGCCTGAGCCATTACGGGAGGACAACGTGACTGCCATACGCCATATCGAGACCGTCTGGATCCCGATGTCCGACGGCACCAAGCTGGCGGGCCGGCTCTGGCTGCCGGAGGACGCGGACAAGAATCCGGTGCCGGCGATCATGGAGTACATCCCCTATCGCCGCCGCGACGGGACGCGTGACGGCGACGACCAGACCCATCCCTATCTCGCGCAGCATGGCTATGCCTGCCTGCGTCTCGACATCCGTGGCACCGGCGATTCCGAGGGTGTCATCCGCGATGAGTATCTGAAGCAGGAGCAGGACGACGCCGTGGAGGCCATCGCCTGGCTGGCGCAGCAGCCCTGGTGCAGCGGCACTGTCGGCATGTTCGGCATTTCCTGGGGCGGGTTCAACGCGCTGCAGGTGGCGGCGCGCCGGCCCCCGGCGCTGAAGGCGATCATCACCCATTGCTCGACCGACGACCGCTATGCCGACGACATGCACTATATGGGCGGCGCACACCTGACCGGCAACCTGGAATGGGGCTCGACCTATTTCGCGATCATGGGCCGCGCGCCCGACCCGGCGATCGTCGGCGATCGCTGGCGCGAGATGTGGACGCAGCGCCTGGAGGCGATGACCCCGGTCTTCGGCACCTGGCTCGACCACCAGCGGCGAGACGAATACTGGCGGCACGGCTCGGTCGGCGAGAAGATCGACGACATCGCCTGCCCGGTCATGGCGGTGGGCGGCTGGGCCGACGGCTACACCAACACCGTGTTCCGCCTGCTGCGCGACCTGAAGGTGCCGCGGCTGGGCCTGGTCGGGCCCTGGGGCCACAAGTATCCGCATAACGGCGTGCCCGGCCCGGCGATCGGCTATCTCACCGAGGCGCTGCGCTTCTGGGATCATTGGCTGAAGGGCAAGGACACCGGCATCATGTCCGAGCCGATGCTGCGCGCCTATGTACAGGATTCAGTGCCGCCCGCCAGCCATTACGACCACCGGCCGGGCCGCTGGGTCGCCGAGCCGAGCTGGCCCAGCACCACGATCGGGCGCGATGTGCTTGCCTTGAACCGCGGCGTGCTCGGCGGGCCCGCGACCGCGGGCGAGACTCTGACGATCAGCTCGCCGCAGACCACCGGCGCCGGCGGCGGCGAGTGGTGCCCTTACGGCCTGGGCGGGCTCGGGCCGGAGCTGCCGACCGACCAGCGCCCCGACGATGCCTTCTCGCTGGTCTTCGACGCCCCGGTGCTCGCCGACTCGTTGGAAATCCTCGGCGCACCGACGGTCACGCTGGAGTTTGAATCCGATCAGCCGGTCGCAACCGTGGTGCTGCGGCTGAACGACGTGGCGCCGGACGGACAGGTGACGCGCGTCACCTACGGCGTTCTCAACCTGACCCACCGCGACAGCCACGCCGCACCCCAGCCGCTGGCGCCCGGGAAGCGCACCCGCGCGACGATCCAGCTCAACGACATCGGCCATCGGTTTCTGAAGGGGCATCGCGTGCGGCTGGCGGTCTCGACCGCCTACTGGCCGATCGTCTGGCCCACTCCGCGTCCGGTCCGGCTCGGCGTCGTCACCGGGATCTCGTCGCTCAGCCTGCCGGTACGCCAGCCGCGCGCCGAGGACAACGCCGTCGCCTTCGGCCCGCCGGAGAAATCGCCTGAGACGCGACGCCACATCCTGCAGCCCGGCCGGGTCTGGCGCCACATCTCCTACGATGTCGGCAGCGGCGAGCAGGTGATCGAGGTGCGGCGCGACGACGGGCGATCGGTGATCGAGGAGATCGGCGTCGAGACCGCACTCGACAAGACGATCACCTATCGCATCCATCCCGACGATCCGGCGACGGCGTATAATTCCGTGGATCACGACCTGGTCCATCGCAACGGCAACGGCTGGGATACGCGGATCGTCTCGCACTGCGCGATCGCCTGCACGCCGACCGACTTTGTGGTGGAGGCCGACCTCAACGCCTATGAGGGCAGAGTGCGGGTGTTCTCTCGGAGCTGGACCCGGCGCGTGAAGCGCGACCTGACGTAGGTCACTACCAGTCCTTGAAAGAGGCGGGTTCGGCCCCGAAGCCGCTCCACTCGGCTAGTGATTGTCTGCACGGGAAGCTCTATTCTGGATCACGGCGGCAGGGGTGGGACCTTGCCGACCCCCGACCAAAGGAGCGGCCCATGTTGTTTCCGGAAGGTGTTGCGATCGACGGCCGATCGGGTGCCGTGACGCCCGAGACCGGCCGCTACGTGAAGCGGCTGAGCGAGCTGCGCGGGATCTACCAGGACAAGGCGGCGTTCGAGCGGGCCATCACCGACGGCAACGATCCCATTGCCTACGAGGTCATCGACTATCGGAAGAAGGAGAGCGATCTCTCGTTCGGCACCACGATCATGTCGCCGGGCAAGGTCGGCGGCGAGTACTTCATGACCCGCGGTCACTATCACGAGCGGCCGGAATGCGGCGAGGCCTATTATACTCAGTCCGGCGAGGGCTTGCTGTTGCTCGAATCCCGAACCGGCGAGACCCGCACGGTGGAGATGCGTCCGGGCATCTGCGCCTTCATTCCGCCGGATTGGGCGCATCGCTCGATCAATACCGGCAAGGGGAAGCTGGTCTTCGTCTGGTTCTGCGCCACTGATGCCGGCCATGACTATGGCGAGATCCTGACCCGCGGCATGCGGAAGATCGTGGTCGAGCGCGACGGCAAGTGCGCGGTCATCGACAACCCGACCTATTCGAAGGTGCCGGCCTAGCGCGTCCTATGTGGGGGGAGAAGGAGTCCGTTCTCTTCGATGTTGCGGTGCTCGGCGAGCTGGTGATCGATCTTATCCCGGCATCGCGAACGGCCGGGCAGCCGCTTTATGCTGCCAGTCCCGGCGGCGCTCCGGGCAATGTCGCGGCCGGCCTGGCGCGTCTCGGCCTTCGTTGCGCGATGCTGAGCAAGGTCGGGCCGGGCGCATTCGGTGATCTTCTGGTGCGGACGTTGACTGACGCGGGCGTCGGGCCCGGCGGGATCGTGCGCGCGGCAACCGAGCCTACAGCGCTTGCCGTGGTTTCCCTGGCCGCAAACGGCGAGCGTGAGTTCATGCTCTACCGCGAGGGCTGCGCCGATGCCAGTCTCTCGGCACAAGAGCTGCCGGCCGATATCCTGAGCAGCTGCCGGCTGCTGCATGTCGGCTCGCTTTCCCTCGCGACGCCGGTCTCGGCGGAGGCACAGCGGCAGGCGGTCGCCTGCGTGCGCGAGAATGGGGGGCTCATCTCGGCCGACGTCAATTTCCGGCCGGCGATATGGCGCGATCTCGACGCAATGCGTACGACCGGCATCGAGGCGGCGCGCAACGCCGATATCCTTAAGGTCAGCGCCGAAGAGCTCGCGATGCTCTCGGGCCGCCATGACATCCGGGCCGGTGCCGAGGCGATATGGCATCCGTCGTTGGAGCTGCTGGCGGTGACCTGCGGGGAGGCAGGTGCCGTGCTGTTCACCCGCGAGCATCGTGCCGACGTTCCGGGCTGGCCGGTTGGCGTCGTCGACACGGTCGGCTGCGGCGATGCGTTCATGGCAGCCATGCTGGCGGAGCTGTTGCGGCGCGGATCGATGCCGGCGACCGAGCGCGAGCTGGCCGAGATCGGCCGGTTCGCCTGCGCTGCCGGTGCGGTCGTGGCCGGCGTCAGCGGCGCCATGGCGGTCATGCCGCGACGGCAGGACATCGATGCCCTGCTGGCGAAGGCGTCGGAAACGTGTGCAAGCTTGGGTGCTGCGCGATGAAAGAGGGGCGATTGCTGCGGATCGGCGTCCTGGGGGCCGGCCAGATCGCCCAGGCCGCGCATTTCGAGTCCTGCAACAAGGCACGCAATGCGGAGCTCTATGCGATCTGCGACGTGGCCGAGGATCTCTTGGCGCGGATGGCGGCGACCCATCAGCCCGCGCGTACTTTCCGCGATTACGCCGCGATGCTGGCCGACCCGCGGCTCGAGGCGGTGATCGTCGCGACCGCGGACGCCTTTCATGTCGATGCCGCACGCGCGGCCCTCGAAGCCGGCAAGCACGTGCTCTGCGAGAAGCCCATGGCGATGAGCGTCGAGGACGCCGAATCGCTGGCGACGACGGCGGGCCGGTCGGGGCGGATCCTGCACATCGGCCACATGAAGCGCTATGATCCGGCGATCGAAGCGGCCAAGGAGTTCGTCGACCATGAGATGGGGGCGCTGCTGGCCTTGAAGGCCTGGTATTGCGATTCGACTCATCGCTACACCATGACCGACGCGGTGCAGCCGCTGATCGTCAAGAGCGCGGAATCCCGCCGCCCCGAGAGGGATCCAAAGGCGGACCTGCAGCAATACATGATGTTGGCCCATGGCAGCCATCTGGTCGATATGGCGCGTTTCCTTGCGGGCGAAATCGAGGCTGTCGAGGCTCGCTACCTGGAGCGGTTCGGCGCTCGTTGCTGGTTCGTCGACGTCTCCTTCGCGAACGGGACGCTGGGCCATCTCGATCTGACGGTCGCCGTCCGCATGGACTGGCACGAGGGGTTCCAGCTCTATGGCGAGAACGGCAGCGTCATCGCCAAGACCTTCAATCCCTGGTACTACAAGTCGAGCGAAGTCGACATCTTCCGCGAGAAGACCGCCACCTGGCACCGCCCGCTCGCGGCGGACGGCCATTTCTACCGGCGCCAGGTCGAGGGCTTCGCCGACGCCGTGCTGCAGGGCAAAGCGGTGAACGGTGCGACTGCGGCGGACGGCGTCGCTTCGGTCCGTGCCATGGCGGCGATCGCGCAATCCGTGCGCACCGGCAAGCCCGTTGCGCTCGCCGCAGCGACGGGCGCGGTTTGATGCGTCTCGGCATCTTCGCCAAGACCTTCCCGGGCAGCGATCCGCACACCGTGCTGGCCGCGGTGGCCGAGGCCGGATTCGCGGCGACGCAGTACAACATGGCCTGCTCGGGCCTGGCGCCCATGCCGGACGGCATCGACGGTGGTACGAGCGATGCCGTCCGCGCCGCTGCTGCAGCGAACGGCGTAGAGATCGTCGCGCTATCCGGCACGTTCAACATGATCCATCCAGATCCTGCGGTCCGCGAAGCCGGCCTGCGCAGCCTCGGGGAGGTGACCAAGGCCGCGTCGCGCATGGGCGCGCCGCTGGTCACCCTCTGCACCGGCACGCGCGATTCCGTGGACCAGTGGCGCGGCCATCCGGACAACGCCCGCCCCGAGGCGTGGCGCGACCTCCTCGCCGGCATGGCGCGCGCCCTGGATCTTGCGGAGGCGGCCGGTGTCGACCTCGGCGTCGAGCCGGAGCTGGCCAATGTGATCGATTCCGCGGCCGCAGCGCGCCGGCTCATCGACGAGATGGCCAGCCCCCGCATCAAGATCGTGTTCGACGCGGCCAACCTGTTCGAGATCGCGGATGGCGATGAACGCCGCCGCATCATCTCGCGCGGCATCGGCCTGCTTGCCGACCGCATTGCGCTGGCGCATGCCAAGGACCGGAATGCCGACGGCAGTTTCGCAACCGCGGGAAAGGGCGTGCTCGACTACCCGCATTATCTGGCGGAGCTCCGGCGCAACGGCTTCGACGGTCCCGTCATCACGCACGGTCTTCGTGCCGAGGAAGCATCGGGCGTCGGCGTTTTCCTGAGAGCCGCCATGGCGGCGGCGCTCTGAGATGGCACGGTTCTTCGTCGAGCGCGCCGGCCTGCGCCTGGCGGTGGAAGACGTCGGCGATGGCCGCCCCGTGCTCTTCCAGCACGGTCTCGGCGCCGATGCGCGGCAGGTCGCGGAGGTTTTTCCCACCGGACCGGCGATGCGGCGGATCACGCTGGAATGCCGTGCTCAGGGCGAATCGGATGCCGGGCCGGCAGCGGCGCTCTCCATCGCGACATTCAGCGACGATGTGGCCTGGCTCGCCGAGCACCTGCGGCTGCGCCGCGCGATCTTCGGTGGGATCTCGCTCGGCGCTGCTGTCGCGCTGCGCCTGGCGGTGCGGCGGCCGGATCTTGTGGGCGGGTTGATCCTGGCGCGGCCGGCCTGGCTGTTCAAGCCAGGGCCGGAGAACATGCTGCCCTATGCTCGTGTCGGTGCTTTGCTCGGGCATCGCGACCCGGAGGCCGCACGGGCCGCGTTCCTGGGCTCGGAAGTCGCGGCGCGTCTCGCTGCCGAGGCGCCGGACAATCTCGCGTCGCTGCTCCGCTTCTTCGACCATCCGGCCCCGAAGACCCTGGCCGTCCTCTTGCAGGCGATTGCCGCCGACGGGCCGGGCGTGACCGAGGCCGAGGCGAAAGCCATCGCCGTTCCGACGCTGGTGATCGGCCATGGCGAGGATCTCGCGCATCCGTTCGCCTATGCGGAGAGGCTGGCGGGCGCGATTCCCGGCGCGCGGTTGGCGCGCATCACATCCAAGGTCGTCGATCGCAGCCGCTACGTCGCCGAGTTCCGCGCGGCGATAATCGATTTCATCGGCGCGGTCGACGGTTGATCGTCAGGCGTCCGGGCGGATGCGGTTGCCGCTGGCGGGATCGAACAGGCAGGCCTTCCGGGCATTGATCCTGATGCCGACCTGGGCATCCGCCGCCACGTCGAAATCCTTGTCCATCTGGACGATGGCCTGGGTCTCGCCGAGCGAGCAGGTGACGATCGTCTCGTTGCCGGTCAGCTCGCAGGAGAACACGGTCGCGCGCAGATCGGCCTGACCCGGATCGACGATCGTCGCGTCTTCGGGACGGAAGCCGAGGATCGCCTCGCTGCGCGGCGCATGGCCGGGAAGAGCGAGCCCACCTTGCGGCACGCGGAACTGGCCGTCGGCGATGGCGCCCGGAACCGTGTTCATCGGCGGCGAGCCGATGAAGCCGGCGACGAACAGGTTGGCCGGATTGTCGTAGATCTCCCGCGGCGGCGCGATCTGCTGCACCACGCCCTTGTTCATGACGGCGACACGGTGGGCGAGGGTCATGGCCTCGATCTGGTCATGGGTGACGTAGATCGTGGTGACGCCGAGGTCCGCCTGCAGGCGCTTCAATTCCGAGCGCATATAGCCGCGCAGCTTGGCATCCAGGTTCGAGAGCGGCTCGTCCATCAGGAACAAGCTCGGGCGGCGGACGATGGCGCGTGCCAGGGCCACACGCTGGCGTTGGCCGCCGGAGAGCTGCCGGGGGTAGCGGTCGAGATAGTCCTCGAGGTGGACCTTGCCGGCCGCCTCGCGAATCCTGCCGTCGCGCTCCATCTTCGGCACGTCGCGCAGCTTCAGCGGATAGCCGATATTCTCGGCCACGGTCATGTGCGGGTAGAGCGCGTAGGACTGGAACACCATGGCGACGTCGCGATATTTCGGCAGCACATTGGTCACGTCGCGCTCGCCGATGGAGATCCGGCCGGCCGTCACCGATTCCAGACCGGCGACCATGCGGAGCGCGGTCGTCTTTCCGCAGCCCGACGGCCCCAGCAGCACCACGAACTCGCCGTCAGCGACCTCGAGGTTGAGGCCCTTCACGACCTCGACCTCGCCGAAGGATTTATAGATATCGCGCAGAGTGACCTGCATGCCGTCGCGTTCTCCTATCCCTTGACCGCGCCGATCAGCAGGCCGCGCGCGATGTGCTTCTGCAGGAAGGTGGCGATCACGATGACCGGCGCAATCATAATGACGATTAGCACGGACATGTACCACCATTGCGGACCGCGCGTCGTGTTCTGCGCGGAGACCAGGACCGGCATCGTCTGGGCATTGGCGTTGGAGAGGAAGAGCGCCAGCAGATACTCGTTCCAGGCCAGGATCAGCACCAGCAGCAGGGTCGCGACCAGCCCGGAGCGCACCAGCGGCAGCGCGATGGTGAAGAACACTCGGAACTTCGAGGCGCCATCGATCTCGGCGCTCTCCTCGAGGTCGAGCGGGATGCCGGCGAAGAAATCGCGAGTGAGCCAGACCACGATCGGCAGGTTGACGGCGGTATAGGTGGCGATCAGGGCCACCTGCGTGTCCAGCAGTCTCAAGTGCTGGAACATCACGTAGATCGGCAGCACCGCGACGATCGGCGGCATGATCCGGTTGGAGATCATCCAGAACTCGATGTCGTTGTTGCCGACCGCGAGCCGGAAGCGCCGTCCGAGCGTGCCGAGGAAGATCACGAAGAGGACGATCGCAACGATGCTGGCGATCGGCCAGGGAATGCCGCCGGCGGCGACCGCGACCACGACGGCGGCCAGCAGCAGCAGGAAGCAGCCGATGGCCGCGAGCTTCACATGGAACTGTATCCGCACCAGCGCATAGGCGGCGAGCGATCCGATCAGCACGGAGAGGACGGTGCTGCAGGCCGCGACGATCACCGAGTTGAAATAGGGCCAGAGCGTGTTGTTCTCCAGCAGCATGAAGCGCCAGGCGTCGAGATTGGGCTGGAAGTCGACGAACGGCAGGTAGAACGGCCCGCTGAAGACGTCGGATTCCGACTTGAACGAGGTTACCAGCACCCAGTAGAGCGGGAAGAGGACGACCAGGGTCCAGAACAGCAGGACCGCATAGGTCGCGATCTTCGGCACCAGGGCCTGTGCCTCGACCGATTTCGGCTCGAACAGCCGCTGCATCAGCGTCTTCGCGTTGGGCGCGCTCATGCCTGGTGCCTCCGCGCCCGGGTGACGACGTAGTTGAAGAAGGAGACACAGGTGATGGTCGAGGCGAAGAGCAGGATGTAGCCGACGGCGGCCGAGCCGCCGAGATCCTGGGTCCGCCAGGCGAGGAAGGAGTGGAGCGTCATCGATTCGGTCGACAGGCCGGGGCCGCCGGCGGTCAGCACGTTCGGCAGGTCGATGATCTTAAAGGCCTCGATCAGTCGAATGAGGATGACGGTGGCGCCGATCGGTGCGATCGCCGGCCAGGTGATGTCGCGGAAGATCTGCCAGCCGCCGGCGCCGTCGATGCGGGCGGCCTCGACCTGGTCGCGCGGCTGGTTCTCGACCGCGGCCAGCATCACGATGAAGATGAAGGGCGTCCACTGCCAGGTATCGCCCGCGATCACCATGAAACGGGCGGACCAGGGCTCGGTCGACCAGGCCCATTCGCCGAGGCCCAGCGCCCGGGTGACCGGCGCGAACGGCCCCTTCTGCATGTCGGCCAGCATGCGGAACACATAGGCGATGCCGACCGGCGTCACGATCAGCGGGATGAAGAAGATCACCCGGAACCAGTTGCGCGCCCGGATCGGCTGCGAGCAGAGCAGGGCCAGGCCGAGCCCGACGCCGAACTGGATGGCGACGCCGATCGCGACGTAGATCAGGGTGGTGACCAGCGTCCCCGGCACGCCGCCGGTGCCGATCGAGGCCAGGACGAAGTACCAGACGGCGACCGCGAAGGTGGCGGAGATCAGCCGGCCGACGAAGCCGAACGGGCTGAACCTGTCGCGGCTGAAGCGCCATAGCCAATAGACGCAGAGTGCGACCGCGGCGAGCAGCAGGATCCAGTGGATCGCGCCCAGCGGCTTGAACGTGCCGAGCAGGTGATATTGCTGGGCGCCGAACAGCAGGCGCTTGAAATTGTAGAGGCCGATGAAGGTCAGCTTGAAGCCGCCGGGCGCCAGCGCGAAGCGCGACAGCGCCAGATAGGCGGAGATGATCAGCGGAAAGATCGCGAAGGCGAGCAGCACCAGCACGGCCGGCAGCACCATGATGCGGCCGGAATGCCGGTCGACCAGCTCTTCGAAATTCCGCGTCGAGCCGGAAGCGATGTTGTCGGAAACAGCCACGGGCGATCCGCTGCGAGGTGGTGAAAGCGGATCCGGCGCGGCGTTGCCGCCGCGCCGGAATCCTGGGCCTTAGCGATCAGCGCTGAACACCAAGGGTGGCCTTGTAGATCTTGAGCTGATCGTCGGTGCCGATCTGCTCGTTGAGGTCGTTCCAGCCGCTCTCGATCGTGGAGATCGCCGTGGCTTCGTCGATCTCGCCCGACAGATAGCGCGACAGCGCCTCGTCGAGCGTAACCTGCTGGTACTTCTGGTTCTGCGGGATGCGCAGGTCGAGGATCATGTTGGGGTTGTTCAAGCTCTCCTTGATCGCGCCCAGATAGACCTTCGCCTCGGACTCCGCCATGTTCGCCTTCTTCCAGGTGTCGTTGTAGTCGAGCTGGGAGATGCGATAGGGGTTGAAGCCGGTGGCGCCGATCGTCGTATCGACGTTCGACTGTGCCGGCTGGCTGACATAGGAAAGGAACGCATAGGCCGCGTCCTTCACCTTGTCGGAGGAGTGGGCGTTGATGCCGCCGCTCCAGCCGCCGAACGCCGCGAACGGCGCATGGTTCACGCCGTCAACCGCATACGGGCAGCTGTCCTTGGTGCAGTCCTCGAGCTTGCCGGTCTCCCAGTTCAGGACCTGCTTCGAGCCCGGCATCAGCTCCGCGCCCCACTTGCCGATGACCTTCGAGGTCTTCGGGTCGATCGAGAGCGTGCCGACGTCGCCCCAATCGAGGTTGAGGGCGCAGCGCCCCGAGACGAACAGCGGGCGCGTGTCGCTGACGTCCATGTTGAGCTCGTTGGGCGGGCCGTACTTGGTCGTCTCGTTCAGGAACTCGAGCGCCTTCTTGAAGGCCTCGTTGTTCACCAGCGGCTTCATGTCCTTGGTGTCGAAGAAGGCGCCCTGCGAGGTGCCCTTCGACTGGATCATCGAGCCGGCGACGTCGGTGACGAACCAGTAGCTCTGGGCATTGCGCTTCTTGGCGATGCAGGAGCCGAAGTCCGGCGTGCCGTCGCCGTTCATGTCCTTGCCGTTCAGCGCCTTGGCGTCGGCGAGGTAGTCGTCCCAGGTCTTCGGCGGCTCCAGGCCCGCTTCCTTGAAGACGTCGGCCCGGTAATAGAGCATGTGGAAGTCGCCATCGAGCGGGATCAGGTAGGTCTTGCCGTCGTACTTCGCCGAGAAGTCACGGAAGAACGCGCCGATATCGTCCCACTGGATGTCCTTGTCGTTGGCGACTCGCTGGGTGATGTCCTCGAGGTAGCCGCCGGCGACGTAATCCACCATCCATTGCGGCGCGAAGACCGCCGCGTCGACCGAGTTGGTGCCGCTGGCCCAGTCGGTCAAGACCTTCTGATAGAGGTCCGAGAAGGGGACGGCGATGACGTTGATCTTGGCGCCGGTCAGCTTCTCGAATTCGGGGGCGCGCCGCGCGAGCGGCTCCTGGATCGCGCCGGTCTGGGTCATGATGTTCACGGTCACGCCGGCGAACTGGTTGTCTGCCGAAGCGCCGCTTGCCGCACAGACCGCGCCGAGCGCGGTCAGACCGGCCAGTACAAGCTTGCTGCTCATGTTTCCTCCCAAGGTTACGGACTCGTTGTCGGTCGCGAATCTCGTCTTTGCCGCGGAGCGGCAGTCAGTTTGTTTGTTCTATCCGTGCGCCTCCCTGGTTTGATTGTTTCACGGCGCGGCACCCGCGGCAACCGGCTCCGGCGCCCGAACGGCGGCAATGGCGTCGAGCCGGCGGTAAAGGGGTTGTGCATGGTGGTAGAGTTCGTCGAACACGGGCTGCATGCGGGCGTAGGTCGCGGTCCAGGCAGGATCGGGCTGGACCTCGTCATCCAGGACGACCAGGGCATCGACCGCCTGTCGCAGCGTGGCGCGCCGGCCGGCTGCCGTCTGGGCAATGACCGCGCAGCCCACGATGCCGCACTCCGCTTCCTTCGGCACCGCAATAGGGACGCCGTAGATGCTGGCCTTGATCTTCAGCCAGAGCGAGGTCTTGGCGCCGCCGCCCGAGGCGACCAGACGTTCGACCGGCCGGCCTGTGGCGGCTTCCATGATCTTCAAATGCCGCGCCGCAGCGAAGGCGACGCCTTCCATCACCGCGCGGTGCAGATGGGGCAGCCCGTGGGCGGCAGTCAGGCCGAAGAACTGGGCTCGGGCATTGCGATGCCCGCCCAGGCGTTCGCCGGCGAGGTAGGGGAGGAAGAACAGGGCATCGGCCCCGGCCGGCGCCTCGGCGGCGCGGGCGACGATGGCGGTATAGTCCAAGGCGTTGTCGTGAAATGCGCGCCGCGCCCAGCGCATGGCATCACCGCCGCTTTCCAGCAGCACGAATGGCCCCCAATGGCCCTCGACGGTGAGCACGTTGCATATCTCCGGATCAAGCACCGGTCGGTCCGCGATCAGGGTGAGTATGCAGGATGTGCCGGTCACGTCGGAGGCAAGGCCGGTCTCGCAGACCCCGGAACCGAGCAGCGATACCGGATAGTCGGCACCACCGACCAGCACCGGTGTGCCCGTGCGCAATCCGGTTTCTGCAGCGGCAGCCGGCGTGACGCCGCCCAGCACCTCAAGCGGGTCGCGGATCGCGGGCAGCTTGCCAGCCTCGATACCGAGCGTCGCAACCATTTCCTCCGACCATGCACGCCGCATGGGATCCATCATGAAGCTCGCGGATGCATCGCCGGGATCCATCGCTCGCTCCCCGGTCAGGCGGAAATTGACGAAGTCCTTCGGCATCAGGACCGTCGCGGCGCGCCGATAGGCCTCGGCATCGTGCCGTTTCAACCAGGCCAGCTTGAAACCGGGCCAGGCCGGCGTCGCCGGGTTGCCGGTCTTGGCAAGATAGGTGTCTGCCGAGTGTCGCGCCTCGAAATCCCGGACCAGACCGACGGTGCGCTTGTCGTTCCAAAGCGGCGCGGTCGGTCGTGTCGGGCGGCCGTCATCGTCGACCAGCACGGTACCGTGCATCTGGCCGCAGGCGCAGATCGCCGCGATCCGGCGCGGCGCATCGGGCTCGCCGGCCAGCGCACGGCCGATCGCGCTCACGACGCCCGACCACCAGCCTTCAACCGATTGTTCGGCCCAGCCGAAGGCGGGCACGATCTGTGTCTGCTCCTCGGCAGCAATGGCGCGAATATGGCCGGCCTCATCGACCAGCGCGGCACGCACGCTGCCGGTGCCGACGTCAATCGAAAGCGTGAGATCCTGGTCAGCCATGTCAGCCGCAGCGCTCTCCCCGACCGCGGTGTGCCCGGCTTCGAGGCCGGGCGCATTTCTAGCCTCCGCGTGCTTCCGGTAGTATTACTACAGACGCGCCGCAGTTCAAGGCAATCGACCAGCAGGGTTTGGCGCCCGCGGGGTCAATGGCTTAAGCTGGGGCTTCAAGGGAATCCGGACCAGATCATGAGCCGCTCTTCTACCGGCCAACGCCCGCGCCGGCGGTCGTCCAACGCCTTGGAAGCGATCCGAGCCGCGCTTCCCGATCTGCGGAAATCCGACGCCAAGGTGGCGCGACTGGTGCTCGAGCAGCCGTCCTGGATCCTCGACGCCACGGTGGCTGCGCTATCGGATCGTGCCGGCGTGAGTCAGCCGACGGTGATCCGCTTCTGCACGGCGGTCGGCTTCAACGGCTTCCAGGAATTCAAGCTGCGCCTCGCACAGTCGCTGGCATTCGGGCGGTCGGCGGCCCATTCGGTGATCAGCGCGACCGATTCCCTGGGCGGCGTTTGTGACAAGATCTTCGAATACACGCTGAGCAGCCTCGACTGGGCGCGGCAGCATCTTGACCGCGAGGAGTTGCGGAAGGCGGTGGAGGTCCTCGCCGCGGCGCGCGGCATCGAGTTCTTCGGCTACGGTGCCTCCGGCATCGTCGCCCGCGATGCCGAGCAGAAGTTCCCGCTGTTCGGCGTGCCCTGCAGGGCGCAGGCGGATTTCCACCAGCAGATCATGGCCGCCTCGATGATGAAACCCGGCGATGTCGCGCTGGTGATCTCGAACACCGGGCGCACCCGCCAGATCGTCGAGGTCGCGGAGATCGCCCGGAAGAACGGCGCAAAGGTCATTGGACTGGTGGGCGCCGAGGGGCCGGTCAGCGCGCTGTGCGACGTGACCCTGCTGGTCGAGACACTGGACAACACCAATGTCTATACGCCGACCACCTCCAGGATCGCGGCACTGGTCGTGATCGACATCCTGTCAACGGCGGTAGCGCTCGGCCGCGACGATGCTCACGGCGTTCGCCTGCAGGAGATGAAGCGCCAGCTGAACGCCGCGCGGTCGATGCCGGATTCGGACCGGACGCTGCCCTCGCTGCGACCCACGCCGCGGATGCGCCGCCGCTGACCCGGGATTCACGGCCGCCCGGTCGCCGCGATCCGTGCGATGGCCTCGAAGCGCGGACCCGCGGTGGGGATCGTGATGCCGAAGACTTCGGCGATCACCTGGGTCCAGCCATGGATGAAGTAAGTCCAGCCGTTCTCGACCTGCAGGTGGCGCTCGGCCTGCTGGGCGCGCGCCTGCTCGAGAAAGACCAGATCCCCACGGTAGTTCAGCTCCCATGCGATGCCGCGCTCGGGAAACCGTGCGGCGTCCGTCAGGGGCGAGCCCGGCGCGTCCTTGCCCAGCCCCGTGGCGTTGATGACCAGCGATCCCGGGGCGAGTCCGGCCAACACTCCGTCATTGGCGCCGGCCGGCGTCGCGTCGATGTATTCGAGCGCCGCATCGGTCTCGACATGGCGGTGGAAGCCGCGGATCGCGGCGAGGCGCTCGGGCGATCGGTCGGATATCAAGATCCGTCGAGGTGCGTTTTGCCCTCGGCTCTTGCGCATCAGATGCCAGGTGATCGCGGTCGCCGAGCCGCCGGCGCCGATGACGAAGAGATCGGCGCCGGTGCGTGCGAAGTGATCTGCGGGCAGGAATCCGTCGAGCGTGAGGCCGGCGGATATCGGATCCTTGGCATGGGCCACGAGATCGCTGCCGGATTTCGAGATGCAGCTCGCCTCTCCCATCAATCGGGCGTGCGGATCGATGCGGCCGAAGAGATCGCGGCAGGCTTCGAAAAGGTCGATCTTGTGGGTGGTGATCAGGGCGCCGCGGGAAAGCGGGTCGGTCTTGATGAAGCGAACGGCTTCGCGATACCGCATCGGCTCGGCATGCAGCGGGAAATCGATGCCTGCGATCGTCGCATCGCCGAGGCCAAGGTGCTCGGCCCAGGCCGGGAAGACCCGCATGATCGAGCTGCCGGCGGTCGTCACGCCGATGAAGTAGAGCGTCGGGCGCCGCGCTGGAGTGTAACCGGCCATGTACAGCCTAGTCCTGCAGCAAGGCCTCGACCTCGGCGGCCGGGCGTGGCCGGTAGTCGGCGTTGTCGACCAGGACCCATCCGCCGTTGCCGTCATCCATCACGCGCTTCCGCATCCCGTTCGAACGCGAGATGATGCCGTAATCCTGGCCCGCGTCGGCCGGATAGGCGAAAGCCATCACCAGATCGCCGGCGCCGATGTTGACGGAGCGGTGGATCCAATAGGGCGGCACGTAGCAGACGGAGTTCGCGGCGATCTCGATTGCGCAAGTCTCGCCCGCCGGCGATTCCATCAGCATCAGGCCGCGGCCGGCCTGGCCGTGATAGATCTCCGGACGGTCGGCTTTGGCGTGGATATGACCGCGCGTTAGGTAAAACTCGCGGCCGATCTTGCCGGGTCGCATCCGCGTGACGCCGAAGATCAGGTCCCCGGCGCGGGAAGAGGGCCGAAAATCCTCGACCGCATAAACCACCGGATCACCGAGTTCCTTGACGGCTTGGGAATATGCCGATGAATCCGAATAGAGTCCGACGAGTTCGGAAAGGCGCTTCTCATAGCGCCCCGTTGCGCACTCCATGCTGCCATCCCCGACGCGTATTTCAAGGCGCACGGGATCGCCGACGACCGTCATCGAGCCTTCCTCATGTAGCATTACTACATTCCGAGGCGCCTCGATTCAAGGGTTGGTGACGGCGACTTCTTCGAGCAGTGCCAGCAGGCCCTTCAGGATGGCGGCCGGCGCCGGCGGGCAGCCGGGTATATGGAGATCGACCGGAATGACGGCCGAGACCGCGCCCACGACGGCATAGCTTCCGGCAAAGCAACCGCCGTCGAGGGCGCAATCGCCGAGCGCCACGACCCATTTCGGATCCGGCGTCGCGCGGTAGGTACGCTCCAGCGCCTCTTTCATGTTCTTGGTCACCGGGCCGGTGACCAGCAGGACGTCGGCGTGACGCGGCGACGCGACGAAGCGCAGGCCGAAGCGCTCCACGTCGTAGTAGGCGTTGCCGAGCGCGTGGATCTCGAGCTCGCATCCGTTGCACGAGCCTGCATCGACCTCCCGGATCGACAGGCTTCTTCCCAGCCGCCGCTTCGCCGTGCGCTCCAGCGACGCGGCCAGCTCGCTCATCGCCGCCGCATCGGGATCGGGGCCGTCCTCAGTGAGCGAACCCTTGATCAGGCTTTCGAGCAGCAGATGGCGCATGAACGATGCCCTTTAGAGGTCATGCCCCGAATAGGAGCAGTTGAAGGATTTGTTGCAGAGCGGAAAGTCGGCCACGATGTTCCCCTCGATCACCGCCTCGAGCAGCGGCCACTGGAACCACGACGGGTCGCGAAGGTGGCAGCGCTCGATCCGCCCGTCGCTCCCGATCCTGAGCCAGACGAAGATATCGCCCCGGAATCCCTCCACCAGCGCCACGCCCTCGCGGACCGTTCCGGAGGCTCGCAATTCGGTCATGACGTCGCCTGTCGGCAGCCCTTCCAGGATCTGCCGGAGCAGCGACAGGCTTTGCTCGACCTCCCGAATGCGGATCCATACCCTTGCGTTGACGTCGCCAGCCTCGAGTATCGGGGTCTCGAAGCGAAGCGCGTCGTAAGGCGTGTAGCCGGGCGTCTTGCGGGCGTCGGCCTCATGGCCGGACGCCCGGCCGACATAGCCGCCGGCCCCGAACTTGCGCGCCAGCGCCGGCCTGAGGATGCCGGTACCGACGGTGCGGTCCTGGAGCGAGGCAGTCTCGTCGTAGATCTCGACCAGCGGGGCGAACCGCGCTTCGATCGCGTCTATGAGGTCGCGCAGCTCGGCGATGCCGCGACCGTCGAGATCGGCGGCAACGCCGCCGGGCAGGATGCGGTCACGCATCAGGCGGTGCCCGAAGCAGGAAGACGCGGTTCTGAGCACGCCTTCCCGCAGCACCGCGAAATGAGCCTGCAGGAGGCCGAAGGACGCGTCGTTGCAGATGGCGCCGATGTCGCCGAGATGATTGGCGATGCGCTCGAGCTCGGCCATGACCGCCCTTAGATGCTTCGCGCGCGGCGATATTTCGGCGCCGAGCGCCGCCTCCACGGCGTTCGCGAATGCGAAGGCGTAGGCCACCGCGCTGTCGCCGGAGACGCGTCCGGCCAGCCTCGCGCCGCGGTCCGGCGTGGTGCCGGTCATCAGGCCGTCGACGCCCTTGTGGACATAACCCAATCGCTCTTCAAGCCGAACGACCGTCTCGCCATTGGCGGTGAAACGAAAATGTCCCGGCTCGATGATACCCGCATGCACGGGCCCGACGGGAATCTGGTGCAGGCTCGGCCCCTCGGCCTGCAAGAAGGCATAGGTCGACTCTCCCGGCGCCGCCTTCCCGCCGCTGCCTAGAGGATGTCCGACACCCCAGCGGCCGTGATCGAGCCAATGCCGCGTATCCGAAGCGCCCTCGGCCTGCAGCCCGTAAAGATCGGCGATGCTGCGTTCGAGGCGAATCGCCGGGGCGTGCAGCGAACCGAGGGAAGGGAAGCGGCGTTCCGGGCAATCGAGGCTGAAAATCGCGATCCCAGGGTCTTCCGCAACCATGACCGCCATGTGGACGGCGCCGGCCTCGCCCCAAAGGCTCACGAGCTTTCCGCGGCCGTCGGCGATATCCTGGCCGATGCCGATCCAGCCGTCGGCATCGACGGCGAAGCGCGGCCAGGGGCGAGGATCGCCTATGGCGGACCCGCTGCGAATGACGTCCAGGAGACCGGACATTCCCTGATCCCTCATCCCAGGAGGCGCGCGATATGCTCGAACCACGCGACCAGCGGCGCCGGCAGATAGAAGCCCGCGGTCGCGACGAGGATCAGATGGCCGAACACCGGAATATGGGAGGCTTTGACCGGCTCGGTGCGGCCCGTCGGCGCGCCGAACGCCACGCCGTGGAGACGCAATAGCAGCGCTCCGAAGGCGACCAGCAGGCCGAGAACGAGCGGGATGGCCAGCAGCGGGGCGCGCGCGAACGTCGAGCTGATGACCAGGAATTCGCTCATGAAGATGCCGAGCGGCGGCATGCCGGCGATGGCGGCGACGCCGACGACCAGGCTCCAGCCGAGCAGCGGGTGGGTCTCGGTCAGGCCCTTTATGTCGCTGATCCGCTGCGTGCCCTTCACCTGCGCGATGTGGCCGACCGAGAAGAAGATCGCCGACTTGGTCAGGCTGTGCATCGTCATGTGCAGCAGTCCCGCGAAGTTGGCGAGCGGGCCGCCCATGCCGAACGCGAACGTGATGATGCCCATGTGCTCGATCGAGGAATAGGCGAAGAACCGTTTGATGTCGCGGCGCCGGTAGAGCATGAAGCCGGCGAAGATGAGCGAGGTGAGCCCCATCATGATCATGAGCGGCCCGGGCGCGAGCGCCGCCGAATTCGCGGCCAGCAGCAGCTTGAAGCGGAGCACCGCATAGAGCGCCACGTTGAGCAGAAGGCCCGAGAGCACCGCCGAGATCGGCGTCGGGCCTTCGGCATGGGCGTCGGGCAGCCAGGCGTGAAGCGGCGCGAGCCCGACCTTGGTGCCGTAGCCCAGGAGCAGGAAGACGAAGGCGACGTTGAGGAGCGCCGGGTCGAATCTCGCCACGTGTTCGATCAGCACGGTCCAGACCATGCCCTGCAGCCCCTCTCCGACGACGGGGCGGGCCGCCATATAGACCAGGATCGTGCCGAAGAGCGCGAAGGCGATGCCGACGCTGCCCAGAATGAAGTATTTCCACGCCGCCTCGAGCGCTTCGTGCGTGCGGTAGATGCCGACCATGACCACGGTCGACAGGGTCGCGAGCTCGATGGCGACCCACATGACGCCGATATTGTTCGCCACAAGCGCCAGGTTCATGCCGAACATCATCACCTGGTACATGGCGTGGTAGAATCGGAGATAGTTGGGCGTCAGCCGGCCGGTCTCGAGCTCATGGCCGATATAGGTGGCGCTGAACACGCTCGTCGTGAACCCGACGAAGCTGTTCAGAATGATGAAGACGATGTTGAGATCGTCGATCTGGAAATAGGGCCCGGGCTCGGTCTTGTTGACCAGCATGGTGAGCGACACCAGCAGCGTCGCAAGGCTCGCGGAGACATTGAGGCGCGCCGAAAGACGGTAGTTCGGCAGGAACGCGAGCAGCGCGGCCGTGGCAGCCGGAATGACGAGCACCCACCTCACGGCGTCGATGTCGAGGATGCTCATCGTCGTTCTCCGCGATGCTGGTCCAGAGCTTGCACATCGACGCTGTCGAAACGCTCGCGGATTCGGAACAGGAAGATGCCGATCACGATGAATGCGATCAGAACCGAAAAGGCGACGCTGATCTCGACGACGAGCGGCATGCCTTTGGCACCGGTGGCGGCGAGGACCAGGCCGTTCTCCAGCGACATGAACCCGACGACCTGACTGACCGCGTTGCGCCGGGTGACCATCATCAGGAGGCCGATGAGGAGAACGGACAGGGCGAAGGCGAGGTCCTCGCGCGCCAGCGAATCGGCGTCGGCCGTCACGCGCAGCATCACGACCATCGAGAGCGCGACCAGCCCCATGCCGGCGAGCATGGTCGGACCGATGCCCACGACAGTCTCGATCTCGCGGTGGATGCCGAGCTGCTTGATCATCCGGTGCAGCGCTATGGGGATGATGATGGCCTTGAAGAGGAGCGCGATCGCCGCCGTGATGTAGAGATGCGGCGCATCCTGGATATAGGCCTGCCAGGCGACGGAAAGCACGAGTACCGTTGCATGGAGGGCATAGACGTTCAGCAGGGCGTAGAGCCTGTCCTGGTAGAGCAGCACGAAGCTGACAAGGACGAGGCTGCCTGCCAGGAGATGCGCGATGTCGAAACTGAGACCGTGCATCAAAGGCCTCGCGATACGAAGAGGAGCAGCGTGCCGAGGAGGCCGAGCATCAGCGCGGCGCCGAGGAACTCAGGCACGCGGAAGACCCGCATCTTCGCGATGCTTGTCTCGAAGGCTGCGAGCGCAACGCCGCCGAGCAGCAGCTTCGCCGCATAGGCTGCGATGCCCATCGCATGGGCCTCCCACCCGGAGTCCTGCGTCGCCAGCCCCCAGGGCAGGAAAATGCAGGCGATCAGCGAGATATAGAGCAGGAGCCGGAGCGAGGCGCTCAGCTCGATCAAGGCAAGATGGCGTCCGGAATATTCCAGCACCATGGCCTCGTGCACCATCGTGAGCTCCAGATGCGTCGCGGGGTTGTCTACCGGGATTCGGGCATTCTCCGCGATGGCGACGATGATGAGCGCGATCAACGCGAGCCCGAGCGACACGCGCAGGCCGATGTGAGAGGAGAGAAACACGCTCGCTATCGTCGAGAGCTGGGTCGAGTGCGCCACCAGCGCGAGGGTGAAGACGATCATCAGCATGGCGGGCTCGGCGAGCGCCGCGATCATCATTTCGCGGCTCGAGCCGATGCCGCCGAAGCTTGTCCCCACGTCCATGCCGGCAAGTGCCAGGGCAAATCGGCCGAACCCGAGGAGCGCGACGATAGCGATGAGATCCGCCGACCAGCTGAACATCAACCCGGTCGCAAATGTCGGCACGAGCGCGGCGGCCACCCAGGTCGAGGCGAGGACGGCATAGGGAGCGGCACGGAAGAGCCAGGAGGCGCTTTCGGCGACAACCGCCTCCTTGCGCAGCAGCCGAAGGAGATCGCGATAGGGTTGGACGAGGGACGGTCCCTGCCGCCGCAGGAGGCGGGCCTTCACCTTCCGGATCACGCCGGTCAGCAGCGGCGCCAGGAAGAGCACCAGCAGCATCTGCACGCCTTGGACGACGAGGCCGGAGATCAAGACCATATGGCGAGCACCAGGAGCAGTGCGATCAGGGAAAAGAACACGAAGCTGAGATAGCGGCGTATGGTGAGGAACTGCAGGGCGTTGAGCCGATCTGCGGCGCCGCCAACGATGCCGGAAATCGGCGCATAGACCGCGTCCCAGACGATGTCGTGCAGGTGAACGCGCAGGCGCGCCGGACTGATGTCGCCGGGCGCCGGCATCTCGACCTCCTCCCGCGCGTTGAAGGCGAAGCGTCCAAACACGCGCCGGATGGGCTGCGCGAAGCTGCCCGCGGAATATTGCGTGACGGGGCTCGGATCAGGAAACCCGCAATCCCAGGCCGGCGCGCGGCGGAGCTTGCGCGAGGCGAGCCGGTGGATGCCGACGGCCGCGAACAGGCCGGACAGCATCATGAACACGAAGACGAGAAGCCCGTTATAGGAGCTTCGCGCTTCCGCGATGGGAATAATGGATAGCCACGGCACGCCGATCTGCGGCGGCATGGCAGTCCCTACGATCGACCGGCTTACGGGCGAGAGGGCGTCAATCACGGGCCCGGGCAGGATGCCGACCAGCAGGCAGAGTGCTGCCAGGCCCAGCATGGTCATGCGTGAGAAGCCGTCCACCTCTTTGGCTTGGGCGGCGGCCGGCAGGCGTGGGCGGCCGAGAAAGGTCACGCCGAAGGCGCGGACGAAGCATACTGCCGCGAGCGCCGCGGCGAGTGCGAGCGTCGCGCCCGCCGCGGGAACGAAGATCTTCAGGCCCCATTGGGGCAGGTCCGGGCTTTCGAGCACGGCTTGCAGGATCAGCCATTCCGACACGAAGCCGTTGAGCGGCGGCAGAGCGGCTATCGCGATGGAGCCTGCAAGGCAGGCGACGGCCGTCTGCGGCATCCTGTGGATAAGGCCGCCCAGATGCTCCATGTCGCGCTCGCCCGTCGCGGTCAGGACGGCGCCGGCGCCGAAGAAGAGAAGGGTCTTGTAAAGCGCGTGATTGAAGACGTGGAAGAGCGCGGCGGTGAAGGCGAGTGCCGCGGCGCTCCCCATTTGATTGGCCTGAAAGGCGAGGGCGAGACCGAGGCCGATAAAAATGAAGCCGATGTTCTCGATCGTGCTGTAGGCGAGCACGCGCTTCAGGTCGGTTTGGATGATGGCGTAGAGGACGCCCAGCACGGCGGTTGCCGCACCGGCCGCCAAGACGAGAAGGCCCCACCACCAGTCCGGAGGGCCGAGCAGGTCGAACACGATCCGGATGAAGCCGTAGACCGCGACCTTGGTCATCACGCCGCTCATCAGGCCCGAGACATGGCTCGGCGCGGCGGGGTGCGCGAGCGGCAGCCATACATGAAGCGGTACGAGGCCGGCCTTCGAGCCGGCCCCGATCAATGCCAGGCAAAGCACGAGGACGGTGAAGATGCCGGAGGGATGATGCTCTCGGATCGTGTCGAAGGCGTAGCCCCCGTCGGGACCTGCGAGAAGGCTGAACGCCAGCAGCAGTGCCGTCGTGCCGGCGCTCGCCATCAGGATATAGACGTAGCCCGCGCGCGCATTGTCGGGAACGCGGTGATGGGCCATGACAAGCGCCCAGGACGCCAGCGACATCGCCTCCCAGGACAGCAGGAACGAGAAGGCGTCGTCGGCTACGATCACGAGGTTCATGGCCGCGAGAAAGGCCGGATAGAAGGGCAGCACGCGATGTGCCGCCGTCTCATGCCGGCCGTAGCCGAGCGCGTAGAGGCTTGCGGCCGCACCTCCCAGATTGATGACGGCCAGGAAGAAGGTCGACAGCACGTCGAGCCGGAAATGCATGCCGATCCATGGCACGCCGAGCGGCAGGACCATGCTGGAGCCGGGTACGCCGGAAACCAGTGCGTCGATCGCCTGAAGGAGAAGCTCGAGCGAAACGAGGAGGCACGCCGCATAGACCAGCGGCGTTCCAAGCGGTCGGCGGGCGAATCCGATCGCGACCGGACAGAGAGCGAGGAAAGCCGCGACCGACCACAGTGAAACGATCACCGGCATACTGCTGACCACCATCCCGCCAAGATCGACCGCATCACGACCGGGCGCTCCTCAGCTGCTCTCTTTGAGGCGCACGCCGCGCCCGCCGCCTTGGCTGACCGCGCCTTCGCCGATGAGCTCGATGCCGGCCTCATTGAGGGCCAGGACGAGCTTCGTCAGCGAGTCGACATTTCCGCGGATGACGCCGTCGCTGGCCTCCATGCGCTGGATCGTCGGGACCGAAAGGCTGGACAACTCGGCCAGCCTCCGCTGGTCGATGGCGAGCAGAGCGCGGGCCGCGCGAAGCTGGGCCGCCGTTATCATCGCCAGATTCGCAATTTAAACAAATGGGCCACGACTAGTCATGTGTAGAATAGCACTTATGATATCTGAGACATCATGCTAGAATCAAGACCTATCCGCCCGCCACCAGGCTCTCCATGAAAGCCGGTGTGAAAGCCCGGTCGCGTCGAGGTCGCGTGTCTGGAACTTTGTGCGAGCCGTTATGGCTGGATGTCAGGCGGCAAATGTCGTCGGCGGTCGCGATATCCCGCTGCCCGCGCGCCCGAGAGCGTATCGGTCCCCCGTCCGTGTCACCCGATCGCCGGGCATCCGCGCGTAAGCTGCGCTCCTCAGCGGCGATCCATCGGTTTGCCGGCGACTCCCCAATGCTCGAACGGGATCTCGCGGATGCAGACTCGGACCGCTTGGGGCGAGACGCCCAGCGTCTCGATCGCGGCGTCGGTAACCCTGGCCATCAAGGCGAGCTTCTGCTCGCGGGTACGGCCCTCGACGATCGTGACTTCGATCAGCGGCATCTCAATGCTCCACGTTGAACGCGACGGCGCCGAGGTCCTGCACCTCCAGGCGCACCGCCTGCCCGGCGGAAAGGGGAATGGCGGCGGTCGCACCCCCGGCCAGGATGATGTCGCCTTGCTCGAGCGCCTCGCCGGCCGCGGCGACCATGCGCGCAGCGGCGACGAGAGAACGTATCGGATGCCCCAGGATCGCGGCGGAGGAGCCGATTTCCCCGGCCCTGCCGTCGATGGAGAGCACCATGCCCAGATTGGCGACGTCGGTCTCTGGGCGAGCCCAGTTGCCTATGACGAAGCCCGCGGAAGAGGAATTGTCAGCGACCACGTCGCCCAAGTCGAACTTGAACGCCTTGTATCGGCTGTCGATGATCTCCAGCGCGGGGGCGACCGCCGCGACGGCCGCCACCGCTTCGAGCGCCGAAACTTTGCCCGCGAGCGGCGCTTTCATCAGGAATGCGATCTCCGGCTCGACCCGCGGGTGGATGTACCGCGTCAAGGAGAGGGCACCGCCCTCCTCCCGGCGCATGGCGTCCGTCAGGCGGCCCCAGACCATGTCGGAAACGCCGACCTGCACCATCTTTGCGCGCGACGTCAGGCCCATCTTGATGCCGACCCGCCGCTCTCCGCGGGCGTAGCGGCGCCGGAGCGAGAGCGCCTGGACGTGATAGGCATCGTCGATGCCGAGCGGGCGATCGGCGGAGAATTGCGGAATCGCGGTCGCGGTGCGGGCGGCCTCGTCCACGATTTCGGCGATGCGGTTGAGGTCGCTCATGCCGCGGCCTCCTTGCTGAAGGCAATGCGCACCGAGCCAAGCCCGTTGATCCGGGCCTCGAAGGCGTCGCCCGGGCGCGCGGTGACCATCGGTCCCAGCGCGCCGGACAGCACGAGGTCCCCGGGGCCGAGCGGCCGGCCGACCCTCGCCATGGTCCGCGCCAGCCAGAGCGTGGCGTTGAGCGGAGAGCCCAGGCACGCCGCGCCGGCGCCGAACGAGACCGGCTCATTGTCGCGGAACATCGCCATGCCGCAGAGCCGGGGATCGAAGTCGCCGATCCGCTTCGGCTGCTGACCCAGCACGTAGACGCCGGAGGAAGCGTTGTCGGCGATGGTGTCGGCGATCTTGATGTCCCAGCCCTTGACCCGCGAGCCGACGATCTCGATCGCCGGCACGGCATAGCCGATCGCGGCCATCAGATCGACCATGGTGATATGGCCGCCGGTCAGCGGCGCCGCGATCACGAAGGCGACTTCCGCCTCGACCTTGGGCTGGTGACAGCGGGCGAACGGAATCTCCTCGCCATCCGCGAATTCCATGTCGGAGAACAGCATGCCGTAGTCCGGCTGGTTCACACCGAGCTGCTTCTGCACGGCGAGGGATGTGAGGCCGATCTTGCGGCCGGAAAGCCGGCGTTCGCTGCCGGCGAGCCAACGCTTGGTGTTGATCTCCTGGGCCTGATAGGCCGCGGCGACGTCATCGGTGCCGATCAGGTCGCGCACCGGCTCGGTGAGCACGCCGGTCTCCCAGGCGCGCCACAAACGGTCGGCCGCCGCCCGGATGGACTGTTCAGATGCCATCGCGCCACCTAGAGTTTCACGCAGATATTCGTGTGCTCGGTATAGAACTCCAGGCTATGCACGCCGCCCTCGCGGCCGATGCCCGACTGCTTGGTGCCGCCGAAAGCGGTCCTGAGGTCGCGCAGAAACCAGCAGTTCACCCAGACGATGCCGACGTCGATCTGCGCGGCGACCCGATGCGCCCGCGTCAGGTTCTCCGTCCAGATCGAGGTCGCGAGGCCGTATTCGGTGTCGTTGGCGAGCCGGACCGCCTCTTCCTCGGTGTCGAACGGCCGGATATGGCAGCACGGTCCGAATATCTCCTCCTTCACCGTGCGCGAATCCTCGGCGAGCCCGGTCCAGATCGTCGGCTGCACCCAGGCGCCTTGCTCCAGCTCGGGCGGCATGTCGGGAATACCGCCGCCGGTGACGACCTTGGCGCCTTCCTCGACTGCCAGCTTATAGTAGGAGAGTACCTTCGCCCGGTGCTCCCGGGAGATCAGCGGCCCCATGCCGGTCTCGGCGTCCCCGGGCCGGCCGATCCGGAGCTGCTCGGCCCCTGCCTTCATCCGTGCCACGAAGGCGTCGAAGATCGGCCGCTCGACATAGAGCCGCTCGGTGCCGAGGCATACCTGGCCGCAATTAGCGAAGACCGACCGCATGGTGCCTTCGATCGCCTTGTCCATGTCGCAGTCGGCGAAGACGATGCCGGCATTCTTGCCGCCGCATTCCATTGAGACGGCGCGCAGTCCCTTGGCGGCGGAGCGCATGATGATCTCGCCGGTCCGCGTCTCGCCGGTGAAAGTGACCGCATCGACGCCGGGATGGGCGGTAAGGAACGCGCCGGCGCTGTCCGGCCCGAAGCCATGCACCACGTTGTAGACGCCCTTGGGCATGCCGACCTTGTTCATCACTTCGCCCAGCAGCGTCGCGGTCAGCGGCGTCTCCTCCGACGGCTTCACCACGACGGCGTTGCCGCAGGCCAGCGCCGGGCCGACCTTCCAGGTCATCAGCAGCAGCGGCAGGTTCCACGGGCTGATCACCGCCACGACGCCCTTGGGCTTGCGGATGCCGTAGTTCAGCGCGTTGGCGCCATCCGGCGTATCGAGCTGGAAAGACTCGGTCGGGACGTTCTTCACGGTGTCGGCGAAGACCTTGAAGTTGGCCGCGCCGCGCGGGATGTCGAGATGCGCGGCGAGCTTCTTCGGCTTGCCGGTGTCCAGGATCTCGGCCTCGAGGAAGTCGTCGAAGCGGCGGTTGATCTCGTCGGCGACTTCGTAGAGCAGGGCGGTGCGCCGCGCCAGCGTCATCCGGCCCCATTCACCCTGCAGCGCGGCACGGGCGGCTCTGACCGCCGCATCGACGTCCGCCGCGCCGGCCTCGTGCACGATGCCGATCTTGCGCCCGTCGACCGGCGAGACGTTGTCGAACGTCGCGGCGCCGGAGCCGGCGGTGAACGCGCCGTCGATGAAATGCCGCACGTCCTTCGCGTCGAAGCCGTAAGCCGGCGCGGCCTGCCGGCCGAGGTCGAGTGCCGTATCCATTGCGGTCCCTATTCAGACGTTATTGCAAACCGAGTCCGAGCGCGGCGATTCCCGCCTGCGCGCAGGTCTCGTCCTGCTCGGCCGAGGCGCCGGAGACTCCGATCGCGCCGACCAGGCAGCCTTGGTCCCGGATCGGCAGGCCGCCTGGAAAGGCGGCGATGCCGGGCCGGTTGGCGATGCCGTTGAGCACGTCGGGCTCGCCCTTGATCGCGTCGTAGAGCGTGCGGCTCGGCATGGCGAAGCCCGCCGCGGTGCGGGCCTTGTCCTGCGCGATGGCGACCGACGCGGTGAAGGCGCCGTCGTCGCGCAGGAAGGCGATCAGGTTGCCGCCGGCATCGACGACGGCGGCGTTGATCGCGACGCCCAGTGCCCGCGCCTGGTCCACCGCCGCCTGGACGGCGGCGGTGGCGGCCTGCGCGGTCAGGCGCCGTGAGGAGACGGTGGCGCCCATCAGGTCAGGACCGAGAGGAACGCATCGTTGAGCTTGCGCTCGTAGTAGAAGATGCCGCGGCCGACATTGTTGTGGTCCCAGACCCGGGGCGGCTGGTCTCTGTAATAGGTGTAGCCGCCCGCGAAGACCTCGTTCCGGTTGCCCGACGGATCGAAGAAATAGATCGTCTGGCCGCGGGTGATGCCGTGGCGGGTGGGACCGAGATCGCGGCTCATGTCGTAGCGCGTGATCAGGTCGGCAGCGTAGCCGATGTCGTTCCAGTCCTGCAGGAAGAAAGCAAGGTGATGCAGCTTGCCCGGCTCGTCGTGCCGGACGAAGGCGATGTCGTGCGCCTTGTTCGAGACCGTCATCCAGATGCCGAGCGTGCCGTCCGGCACTTCGACGCGCTCCGGCGTGGTGAAGTCGAGGCACTCCTTGAAGATCTTCTCGACCTGGTCGATGTTCGGCCCGTAGAGCAGGCAATGGTCCATGCGCTGGGCGCGCATACCCTTCGGTTCCGCGTTCCAGATGTAGGGGTTCTTGGTCTCCGGCGCGTTCTCCGATTCGGAAAGCGCCATATCGGCGAAGATCTCGATGCGGTGGCCGGACGGGGTCATGAAGCCGATGCGCGCGCCCACGCCGGGCTGTTCGCCCGATGCGACGTCGTCGACCTTCAGGCCGTAATTCTCCAGCCGTTTGCGGAATTCCTCGACGCTCGCCTGGCAGTCTGCCTTGAAGGCGAAGAAGTCGAGCCCCGCCCGGTCGGCCTCGCGCAGCACCACCGAGTGGCGGTGGAACTCGTCGAAGCAGCGCAGGTAGACCCGGCCGTCCTTCTCCCTGGAGACGAGTTCGAGACCGACCCGGTCGCAGTAATGGGTGATGGCTTCATCCACGTCCAGAACGCGGATCTGGATGATGCCGGGCCTCAGCAAGCCTTGTTGGGACATTTCCTCCTCCTGATTTCAATCCGGTTCTTGATTTCGAGATTGCTTTGGGCTGACGAAAGCCGGCTCGATGACCAGGTCGCTCTCCGGGAAGAGGCGGCAGCTCAGCACGAAGCCCTGCGCCCGCTCTTCCGGCGTGACATGGTCGACGCTCATCTTGGTCGTGCGGTATTGGCCCGAGACCACCCGAACCCGGCAGGCCCCGCAGCCGCCTTGCCGGCAGCCGACCCGCACCGCCATCTGCCGTGAGCCTTCGAGCGCCAGCAGCACCTTCTGGTCGCGGCCGCAGCTGTAACTCACCGGATCGCCCATGATCCGGATCGTGCATTTCTGCGGGACGGTTTGCCCTGACACCGTCATTCCTCCCACTCCATGGCCTTCATTTTCGACTGGCCCTCGCTTGCCGACATGGTCCTGGATCAAAATCGTTTGTCAAGAAAAATATCGATTTTCCATGGCAAGAACGATAAAATATCGATATTGGTAATTTTTATCGTTGTTTTTTTGTCGGGATCGTGCATGGTTCGGAAAATTGGGGAGAAGGCAGTTCAGGTCATGACACTCATCCAGAACGGCCAGAACAGCGACGATCCGACGGGGAAGGCCTCGGGCAAGACGATCATCGAGAACGTCTTCGCGCGGCTGCGTTCCGAGATTCTGAACGGGGTCCTCGCGCCGGAGAGCCGGCTGCGGGTCGAGGAGCTGCGATCTCGTTTCGGCGTCGCCTCGAGCACCGTGCGCGAGGCGCTGTCCCGGCTGCTCGCCGACAACCTGGTGACCACCGAAGGCCAGCGTGGCTTCAAGGTGGCGCCGGTTTCGCTCGCCGATTTCCGCGAGATCGCCACGATGCGCATGTTGTTGGAAGCCAAGGCGGTGCGCGAATCGATCGCCAACGGCGACGACGAATGGGAAAGCCGCGTGGTCGCGGCGGCGCACCGGCTGTCCAAGGTCGAGGCCGCGCTGGCGGGCAACGAATGGTCGGCGGTCAACGATTGGGAAGCGCGCAACCGCGAGTTCCACAACGCGCTGGTTTCCGGCTGCGACAATCGCTGGCTGCTGAACTTCCGCGAGATCCTCTACAACCATTCGGTCCGGTACCTGCGGATATCGCTGACGGAGCGCACCATTCCGCGCGACGTCCGCTCCGAGCATCAGGCGATCTTCGAGGCAGTGATCGCCCGCAAGGCGGATCTCGCCGAGCGGCTGACCATCGACCACATCGCGAAGTCGGTCACCGTGATCGAGGCGCGGGTCGCCGGCCTGAAGGTCGCGAGCTGACCGGATCGGACATGAGATGCTGCGGCCCGGGATCAGCGCGCCAGGATTGAAGTTCGCGACGGTCGCGCACGGTGCCTACGATCTGGCCGCGGACGCACCGGCCAACGGCACGCTGCTCGCATTCTATCGCGGCGGGCACAGCCGGACCTGCGGCCTCCAGCTCAAGGAGCTGGACGACCACATCGGCGACCTCGCGATTCGCGCCGTGCGCGTCGTCGCGGTCAGCGCCGACAGTGCGGAGCGGGCTGCCGAAACGGTCTCGCGGATGCAGATCATCCGCCTGCCGGTCGGCTACGGCATCGATGTCGAGCGCGCGCGCTCGGACTGGGGTCTCTACGTCTCGCTGGGCCGGCCCGCCAGTCCGGAACCGGCGATCTTCAGCGAGCCGGCGCTGTTCTGGATTCGACGCGGCGGTGCGGTGGCGTTCTGCACTGTCAGTTCGACGCCGCAGCTGCGCCCCACGGCGACCCAGCTCGTGCGGGCGATCGACGATCTGCTGAGGGAGGGCGGGGAGCCTCCCGGCAGCTATACGGAACCTTGTTCGAAGAAGGCATGATTCGGGAGGACGGGTGCGAATGAGATCGAGCGGATCGACCTAGCTTCAGATTCCGGCCGGAGCAATCGCTGCGTATCGACGCCGTCTCCGCCGGACTGACCGAAGACAACAGATAAGACCGCGCCGCAAGGGCCGGCTCGCATCATGCGGGCCGGCGCGGGCGGAGCTTTTTGAGAGGGAGAAAACCATGAAGAGCAGCAAACTTGCGCGCAGGGGACTGACTCGCAGAGGATTTGTCGGAGCGACCGGTGCTGCCGGTCTGGTCGCGGCAGGGGGGAGGCTTGCGCGCCCGGCGATCGCTGCGCCGAAGACCATCAAGATCGGCTTCGTGACTCCGGAGACCGGGCCGCTCGCCATCTTCGCCGAGCCCGACAAGTTCGTGCTCGAACAATTCAAGAAGACGCTCGGCGACGGCCTCGTGATCGACGGGACCAAGTATCCGGTCGAGTTCATCGTCAAGGACAGCCAGTCCAGCTCGAACCGTGCTTCGGCGGTCGCCCAGGAGCTGATCCTCGGCGACGAGGTGAATATCATCACCGCGACCTCGACGCCCGACACCACCAACCCGGTTGCCGACCAGGCGGAGCTCAACGGCGTGCCGTGCATCACCAACGACACGCCTTGGCAGCCGCATTTCTTCGGCCGCAAGGGTGACCCGGCCAAAGGCTTCAAGTACACCTATCATTTCTTCTGGGGGCTCGAGGACATCGTCTCGGTCTATATGGGCCTGTGGGACAAGGTCGAGACCAACAAGGTGGTCGGCGCGCTCTGGCCTAACGATCCGGATGGCAACGCCTGGAGCGACGGCAAGCTGGGCTTCCCGCCGAAGATGGCCGAGCGCGGCTATAAGCTGGTCGATCCCGGCCGCTATCAGAACATGACCGACGACTTCTCGGCGCAGATCTCCGCCTTCAAGCAGGCTGGCGTCGAGATCGTGACCGGCGTTTCGATCCCGCCGGACTTCACCACCTTCTGGACCCAGTCGGCGCAGCAGGGATTCGCCCCCAAGGTGGTCGACGTCGCAAAGGCCTCGGAATTCCCCCAGGCAATGGCGGCGCTCGGCGCCCGCGCCGAGGGGCTCTCGGTCGAGGTCTGGTGGTCGCCGCACCACCCGTTCAAGTCAGGCTTCACCGGCCAGAGTTCCGCCGAGCTCGCGGCCGAGTACGAGAAGGCCACGGGCAGTCCCTGGACCATGCCGCTCGGCTTCAAGCACTCGCTCTTCGAGGTCGTGATCGATGCGTTGAAACGCTCCGAGGATCCGACCGATCCCGAGAGCATTACCAGGGCGATCGCCTCGACGGCCTATGACTCCTGCGTTGGTCACATCGACTTCCGCACCGGGCCGGTGCCCAACATCGCCAAGACGCCGCTGGTGGGCGGCCAGTGGCAGATGGCCGGCGGCAAGCCGGTGCTGCAGATCGTCGAGAATGCCGACCACCAGGACATCCCGACGACCGCGGCCATGAAGGCCATCGGCTGACGGCGAGGCAGGGGCGTTCAATCGCCCCTGCCTTCCCGAACGGGAAGAAAGATGACGCCACTCCTCTCGCTGCGCGGCGTGAACAAGAGCTTCGGCGCGCTGACCGTTGCCGACAACATCGACCTCGACCTGACGGCGGGCGAAGCGCTCGGCGTCATCGGACCCAACGGCGCCGGCAAGAGCACTTTGTTCAACCTGATCGGCGGCGCGCTGACCGTCTCCTCCGGCACGGTCGCCCTGGACGGGAAGGACATCACTTCCTTGTCTGCGGCGCGACGCTGCCGGCTGGGGATCGCGCGCTCCTTTCAGATACCCCATCCTTTCGTCGGGATGACGGTTTACGAGAACCTGTTTGTCGCTTCCTGCTTCGGCAATTCTGGCCATGCCGACGCGAAGGCGGAATGCCGGCGCATCCTCGATGCGACGGGCCTGATCGCCAAGGCCGACGTCGCTGCCGGCCAGCTCACCCTGCTGGAGCGCAAGCGTCTCGAACTCGCCCGCGCTCTGGCCTCGGGGCCGCGGCTGCTGTTGCTCGACGAGATCGCCGGCGGCCTCACCGAGGCCGAGTGCCACGCTCTGGTCGATACCATCCGCGGGATTCGCCGAGACGGGGTCTCGATCATCTGGATCGAGCACGTCGTCCATGCGCTGACCGCCGTGGTCGAACGGCTGGTGGTGATCGATTTCGGGCGGATTGTCGCCTCGGGCGATCCGGCGGTCGTGATGCGTGACCCGTTGGTGCGCGAGATCTATATGGGGATTGCGGTCGATGACCAAGCTGCTTGAGACCGTTGCCCTGGAGGCGTTCTACGGTGATTTCCAGGCCCTGTTCGGCATCGACTTCGCGATCGATCCCGGCGAGACCGTCGCGATCATCGGCGCCAACGGTGCTGGCAAGTCCACCTTCCTGCGCGCGATTACCGGACTGCGGCCGACGGCGGGGCAGAGAGTCTCCTTCGACGGCGTGCCGATCGCCGGCATGCCGCCCGACCGCATCCATTCCCTTGGCATCGCCATGGTGCCCGAAGGGCGCCGGCTCTTCCCCTCGCTCTCGGTCGAGGAGAATCTGCTGATCGGTGCGGCCGGCGGGCGAAAGGGGCCATGGTCGCTGCAGCGCGTCTACGCGCTTTTCCCCGATCTCGTGGCCAAGCGCCGGAATCCCGGCACCGCGCTCTCGGGCGGCCAGCAGCAGATGGTGGCGATCGGCCGGGCGCTGATGTCCAATCCACGGCTGGTGCTCTGCGACGAGATCAGCCTCGGGCTTGCGCCGAAGGTGATCAAGGACATCTACCGCGCCCTGCCCGTGATCCGCGCCGAGGGCGCCGCCATCGTCGTGGTGGAGCAGGATGTCGGCCAGGCGCTGGCGGCGGCCGACCGTGTCGTCTGCTTCATGGAGGGCCGGGTGTCGCTGGCCGGCACGCCGGCATCGCTCAGCCGCGATGCAATCGCCGCCGCATACTTCGGCATTGAGGAGGCGGCCTGATGGCCTGGTTGAATGCCGTCGTTCAGGGCGTGCTGCTCGGGGGTCTCTATGCCCTGTTCGCCGCCGGACTCTCGCTGATGTTCGGTGTGATGCGCTTCGTCAATATCGCCCATGGCGACTTCATCGTGGTCGCCGCCTACATGATCCTCGGCTTCGTCGTGACGTTGGGCTGGAATCCGGCTTTGGGCGTGATGGCGACCGTGCTGCTGCTCGGCGCCGCCGGCTATCTCAATCAGCGATTCATCCTGAACCGGGTGCTCGGCAAGGACATCCTGCCGCCGATCCTGGTCACCTTCGGCATGTCGATCATCATCCAGAACGGGCTGTTGCAGCTCTTCTCCGCCGACAGCCGGAAGCTGCCGGCCGGCGGACTGGAGACCGCCAGCTTCGACGTCGTGCAGGGCGTTGCGGTGGGCCTGCTGCCCTTCCTGATGTTCCTGACCGCGATCGCGGTCATCGGTCTGCTCCAGTTCGTGTTCTATCGTACCGCGCTCGGTCGGCTGTTGCGCGCCACCGCGGATGATCCTGAGATCGTACCGCTGATGGGCGGCAACACGGCGCATATCTTCGCCGTCGCCACCATGCTGGCCAGTCTCGTGGTGGGCGTCGCCGGCATCTGGCTGGCGATGAAGACCAACTTCGATCCCGCCGCCGGCCCCTCGCGGCTGCTGTTTGCCTTCGAGGCGGTGATCATCGGCGGGCTCGGCAACATCTGGGGCACGCTGATCGGCGGCATCGTGCTGGGCGTCGCCCAGACCCTCGGTGCGCAGATCGATGCCGGCTACCAGATCCTGGCCGGCCATCTCGCCTTCCTGGCGGTGCTGGTCTTCCGGCCGACCGGCCTCATGCCGAGGCTGGCGCGCTGAGATGCGGGTCCCGCGCGCTACTCGATCGCCTCTGAACATGGCGCTGGTCGCCGTGACGCTGGTGGCGGCGCTCTCGCTCCTCGCCGCGCCCTGGTGGGCGAGCCGGGCCGAGCTGCGCCTGCTGATGGAGGCGCTGAGCTTCCTCGCGCTGGCGCAGATGTGGAACATGCTGGCCGGCTATACCGGGCTTGTCTCGGTCGGGCAGCAGGCATTCGTGGGCCTCGGCGGCTATCTGTTCTTCGCCCTCGGCCTCTCGCAGGGTGTGCCGCTCCTGGTCGCCATCCCCTGCGCCGCCCTCGCCACGGCGGTGCTCGCGGTGCCGACGGGCTGGGTTGCCTTCCGCCTGCAGGGCGCCTATTTCGCGATCGGCACCTGGGTGATCGCCGAGGTGTTCCGCCTGGTGGCGGCCCAGTTTTCCTCGCTCGGCGGCGGTTCGGGGGTTTCCATGCCAGCCGAACTGGTGCGCGCCATCGCCGTCTCCCCGGCGAGCCGCGAGACGATTCTCTATTACGTCGCCCTGGCGATCGGCGGGCTGGCGGTGCTCGGCGTCTGGCTGCTGCTGCGCTCGCGTTGGGGCCTCGCCTTGACCGCGATCCGAGACAGCGAGGCGGCGGCGGAGAGCATCGGCATCAATACGCGGCGCGTGAAGTTCTTCGTCTACGTGCTGGCTGCGTTCATGACCGGCCTCACCGGCGCCTTCGTTTTTCTGCAGAAGCTGCGCATCACGCCGGAGGCCGCCTTCAGCGTCAACGACTGGACCGCCTTCGTGATCTTCATCGTCGTGATCGGCGGCATCGGTACGATCGAGGGGCCGATCGTCGGGGTGACCGTCTTTTTCGTGCTGCGCGGCATCGCCGCCGACTGGGGCACCTGGTACCTGATCATGATGGGCGCTATCGCCATCGCCGTGATGATGATCGACAAGCGCGGTATCTGGGGCGCGCTCAGGGCCCGTTTCGACCTCTCCGTCTTCCCCGTCGAACACCGGCTGGAGGCCGCCAAAGACGCTTCCGGCACGGCCACGACTCCCGTACCGAACAACACAGACAGGATTGCATCATGCTGACTGAAGACCAGAGAAACGAGGCCATCGCCACGCTGCTTGAAGCGAATCGTACCAAGAAGCCGTGCATCCAGCTCTCGAAGACCTGGCCGGAGATCACCATCGACGACGCCTATGCCATCTCCCATGCCGTGGCGAAGACCCGGCTCGACGCTGGGCGCAAGATCGTCGGCCACAAGATCGGCCTCACTTCCAAGGCGATGCAGGCCTCGTCCCAGATTGACGAGCCGGATTACGGCCACATCTTCGACGATATGCTGCTGAACGACGGCGCCACGGTGCAGCATGCGAATTACTGCGTGCCGCGGGTCGAGCCGGAGCTGACTTTCGTCCTGAAATCGCCGCTGAAAGGTCCGGGTGTCGGCCTGATCGACGTGCTGCGCGCGACCGAATACGTGGTGCCCTCGATCGAGATCATCGACGCCAGGGTGCAGAACCCGCGCAAGATCTTCGACACCGTCGCCGACAACGGCGCCGCGGCCAGCCTGGTGCTCGGCGGTCGCCCGGTCAGGCCGGACGAGGTCGACCTCCGCTGGGTCGGCGCCGTCTTCTATCGGAATTCCGAGATCGAGGAGACCGGGCTCGCGGCCGGCGTGCTCGGCCATCCCGCCATGGCGATCGCCTGGCTCGCCAACAAGCTGGCGCCGTTCGGCGTGACGCTGGAACCGGGGCACCTCATGCTCTCTGGATCGTTCACCCGTCCGGTCTGGGCTGACAAGGGCGATACGCTGCACGCGGATTTCGGTCCGCTCGGCGCGGTCGCCGTGAAGTTCGCGTAGGTGCGCCATGGCAAGCAATCCGTTCAAGGATGCGATCCAGGCCGGACGCGTCCAGATCGGCCTCTGGAGCAGCATGTGCTCGGTCATCAGCACCGAGATCGCCGCCGATGCCGGCTTCGACTGGATTCTGCTCGATGCGGAGCATTCTCCGGTCGAGGTGGCCGATCTCTATCCGCTCTTGCAGGCGAGCGCTCGCGGCACCGCCCATGCCGCAGTCCGGCTCGCCTGGAACGACAAGGTGCTGATCAAGCGTGCGCTGGACATCGGGGCGCAGACGATCCTCGTCCCGTTCGTGCAGAATGCCGAGGAGGCGCGGCAGGCCGCGCTCGCCTGCGGCTACCCCCCGCACGGCGTCCGCGGCGTCGCCGGGAGCACCCGCGCGACGCGCTATGGCCGCGACAAGAGCTACTTCAAGACGGCGCGTGACGGCATCTGTCTGATCGTCCAGGTGGAGACCGTCGAGGCGCTCCGGAGTCTCGAGGCGATCGCCGCGGTCGATGGTGTGGACGCGGTCTTCATCGGCCCGTCGGACCTCGCCGCGTCGATGGGCCATATCGGCAATCCCGGCCACGAGGACGTGCAGCAGGTGCTGCTCGGCGCCGTCGAGCGCCTCAAGGCTGTCGGCAAGCCGGCCGGAATCCTGGCCGTCACCGAGGCGGACGCAAAGCGCTATCGGGACTGGGGTTACGTCTTCGTCGCCGCCGGTGTCGATACCGTGCTCTTCGCCAGGAGCGTGGACGCGTTGGCCGCCGGTATGAAGGCGGACGGCAAGCATTCTTAGTCGCTGTTCGGCAGGCGCCTACACGATCGCCCGCGAGATCCGCGCGGCTGCGATCTCGGTGCCTGGCGACGCCGGGGTCAGCTCAATCCGCTGGACGCCACCGCGGTAGGCCAAGCAAGCGGCCTTGGGTGGCGGCGGCGCCGACGCAACTCGACGAGATCGGCGATCGTGCCGATCTGCAGACCATGACGTTGCGCAAAAGGGACGAGATCCCGCAGGCGAGCCATGGTTCCGTCGTCGTTCAGGATTTCGCAGATGACGGCGGCGGGCTCGAGGCCGGCCAGTGCCGCGATGTCGGTTGCGGCCTCGGTATGGCCGGCTCGGACGAGTACCCCGCCGTCGCGCGCCATCAGGGGGAAGACATGGCCGGGCGTCGCCAGATCGTCCGGCACCGCGTCCGGGCGGATCGCGGCGGCGATGGTCTGCGCCCGGTCATGGGCGGATATGCCGGTCGTCACGCCGCGTCTCGCCTCGATCGACACCGCGAAAGCGCAGGAATCGCCGGCCTGATTGCGGCGCGGCATCATCGGGATGCCGAGCCGCTCGATCCTTGATCGGGTCAGAGCGAGACAGACCAAGCCGCGCCCGTGGCGGGCCATGAAGTTGATCGCCGAGGCATCGGCGAATTCCGCCATGATCGCCAGGTCACCTTCGTTCTCCCTGTCTTCGTCATCGACCAGGATGAACATCCGCCCGGCTCTTGCCTCGGCGATGATCCGCTCGGGCTCGGCGATCGGCCCGAGCACTTTTCTTGGGTGTGGCATTTCAATCATCTGCTCGCATGGCAGAGGAGGTCGACCGTCGACCCGTCGAACCAAAGGAGCGGCGGCCGCTTCGCCCCCAGGACGACGCTCCGGACCCGGCCGATGAACAAGGAGTGGGTGCCGTATTCGATCCGATGGTCGACAGCACAGAAGACGGCGGCCAGCGCGCCTTCGAGATAGGGCAGGCCGTCGATCCCCGTCCGCCATCCGCTCTCCGTGAAACGCCGGTGGCGCAGGGACGATGTCGAATAGGCGCCGACGATTCCGGCCTGCTCGTTCGCGAGGATGTTCGCACAGAAGCGCGACGTCGCCTCGATCACGCGGTGGATGCTTGCATCGCGATTGATCGAGGCGAGCAGGGAAGGCGGATCCACGGAGACCGAGACCACCGCGGTCGCCGCCATGCCATGGAGGCCGGTCCCATCGGACGCGGTCAGCAGCGTGACGCCGGCCGCAAGCCGTCGCATCGCGGCTCGGAAATCGGCGGATGGTGAAGCGAGCGGCTCTTGGCTCATGGAACACGGAAGGTGGAAGGTTCCGCTCGCTGCAGCGAAACGCGTGCCAAGCGCCGAACCGATTGAAATGCCAAGCCAATCCGGATCCGACATGTGTTGCGCTGTGCAGTCGGATACACGCAGACTGTAGCGGGCGAGACACCGCTTGCCGTGGCCGGGCCGGGCCGGGCCGGGCAGTGCGGGATCGGTCAGGCCTCGGGCAGGTCGGACGCGCCGTAGGCGATGCCGAAACTCTTCAGCTTTCGGTAGAGGGTAGTCCGGGAGATACCCAGCCGCTTTGCCGCCAGGGAGAGGTTCCATCGGGCCTGCTCGAGCGCCATGGTCAGCATCCGCCGATCGACGGCCGTGCGGTCGCCGGTCTGGCCGCCGGCATTCGATACCTGGTCGAAAGGCGGCGGCAGGTCATGGCGTGTGACCAGGTCGGTCTCCGCGACGGCCACGGCATAACGGACAACGTGCTGCAGCTCGCGGACGTTGCCGGGCCAATGATAGGAGCCGAGCATCTGAAGCGCTGCGGGCTCGAACCGCATCTCCGGCCGCCCGGCGCGGGTCGCTTCGTCCAGCAGCAGCGCCTCGATCAGCTGCTGCCGGTCGGTGCGCCGGCGCAGCGGCGGCAGCTCGAGCGTCGTCCCGTTCAGGCGGAAATAGAGGTCCTCGCGGAATCGGCCCTCGCGGACCAGCTCGGCGATGTTGCGATGGCTGGCGGAGATCACGGAGATCTCGACCCGAATGGGCCGGGTTCCGCCGACCGGTACGAATTCGCCTTCGGAGAGGACCTGGAGCAGCTTGGTCTGGAGCTGCAGCGGCATGTCTCCGATCTCGTCGAGGAACAATGTGCCGCCATCAGCCTCCAGCAGACGCCCCTTCGATCCTTTCGTCGCCGCGCCGGTGAATGCGCCGGGCAGGTATCCGAACAGCTCGCTCTCGATCAGGGTCGCAGAAATGGCGGCGCAGTTGAGCGCGGCGAACTGCCGGGACGCATGGGAGCTGAACGTGTGCAGGAGCTTCGCCAGACGGCTCTTCCCAGTCCCGGTCTCGCCTTGCAACAGGATCGGCAGGCGGTGATTGACCAGGCGTTGCGCCAGCCTGACACGTCCGGCCATCACCGGGTCATGGCCCAGCAGTGCTTCCATCTCTGCCGGATTCGCCTTCACCTGCCCCGCGGGAGCCCGTCCTTCCCGCGGGCGCGATCCGGCTCCCGGCCGGCTCCAGCCCTGGTCCAAAGCGCGGAGATAGACGCAAGACCCGTCCGTATCCCTGCGGAGCTGAACCGGCCCCGGGGCGCCGTCGAGCAGCGTCCCGAGCCTGGCCCCGGCGACCTCGTCCAAAGGCCGTCCGAGGATCGCCGCCCGATCGACGCGGAGCAGTTCTGCGGTGCCGATGGTGGCGTCGACCACCCGGCCGGCTTCATCAACCGCCAACCTTGCTTCCCAGGCAAGGTCGGTGAAGTCGCTGTGCGGCGACAGCCGCAGCACGCGCCGCGCCGCATGCAGGCGCTCGAAATACCGATTCTCGATGCGTGCCGCCGAACGCCGCACGATCTCACGCACGACACTCTGCATTTCGTGGCTGGTCGGCTGGCGCGTCGTGACGTTGAGGGCGGCGGAAATCTTCTGGCCCGCGCCGCGAATCGGCGCCACGGAACAGGTAAGGCCGAGCAGGTCCGAGCTGAAATGCTCGTTCATCACGATCGAGACGGGGCGGCCTTCCTTGATGCAGGTGCCGATCCCATTGGTTCCCTGGTTCTCTTCCGCCCAGAGCCCGCCGATCGTCACGCCGTTGACCCGGCAGATGTTTATCTCGCTCTCGGCACAGCGCATCATCAGGTTGACGCCGCTGCTGTTGGCGAGCGTGACGAGGTATCCCTGATCCTTCAGGCGCAGGTAGAGCCGGTCGATCTCTTCATGGGCGAGCGCCAGCAGGTCGTCCATCGGTACGCGGACATCGACCAGCTCGGTGGAGGTCAACACCGTCGGCCGGGACGGGGCGTGCGGGTCCAGCCCGTAGGTTTCGATGCATCGACGCCAGGAATTCACCACGGGAACGCGATCCGCGGCCAAAGGCTTGCGGAGCTCCGCCAGAATACGATCGGCGTGTCGATAGTTCGCCATCGTCGAACTCGCTGCCTCCCATGAAGCCGACGGTCGACGTGCCGCCGGTCCAGTCCCCGCGCAAATCTGATCTTTGCGCGACGTTATCTTTGTTTTCTTGTCATTATCCACGGATTGATCTGCCCCGCAATAGAATGACCCGGTGCACCAATGTCTTGGGGCGGGAAGCTCTCGCGCGACAGTGGCTTGGGCGTGACGGGATGTGCCGCGCTGATTGCAGGCCGGCGCGGGACGGCCCTCGCCCGGGCCGAAAACATCGTGTGACACCCGTGACACTCTGTATCACGGCCGATGCACCGCGAGCGCCGGCGCCCTCGAGGCAAACGTCTGTGCGCATTGGATTATCGACGATCCTGGCGGCTTGGCACAGGCATTGCTGCGGTCGATCCGAGCACAACGCCGCACTCGGAAGAGCCGGGGCGGAACCCTTGGGGAGGAATATCGATCATGCGTTATGGCAAGGCCATGCTTCTGGGCAGCGTCGCTCTGTTCTCGGTCGCGACCGCCGCTCACGCCGAAACCTACAAGCCCGACTGCTTCGCGCCGGCTCCCGGCGTCACCAAGTCGATCCAGCTGCCAGCCAAGGAGGGTCCGTTCCGCGTCGCCCTGGTGAACGGGTTTGCGGGGAACGACTGGCGTATCAATATGATCCAGGCGGCCAAGGCCTGGTCGGCCCTGCCGGACGTGAAGCCGGACCTCAAGGAGTTCAAGGTGGTCAGCGTCGGCAACGACGTCGCGGCGCAGATCTCGGCGGTCGACAGCCTGATCGCGGCCGGCTTCGACGGCATCGTGATCAACGCGGTGGATCCGACCTCGTTCGGGCCCGTCGTCAAGCGCGCGCAGAAGTCGGGCGTTGCCTTGCTGGCCTTCGACAATGTCCTCGATACGGACGCCATCGTTCAGCTCAACGAGTCCCAGACCGAGCTCGGGGCGGTCAAGGCCCGCGATGTGGTTCGCCGGATCGGCGACAAGAAGAACCCGAAGGTGCTCGAGGTCCGGGGTCTTCCGGGCAACTCGGTCGATCGCGACAACCACAACGGCATGCGCGAGGTGCTCGACAAGGTGCCCGGCATCCAGGTCGTTGAGGTCGTTGGCAATTGGGACACTGGCACGGTCCAGAAAGTGGTCGCCGATGCCATCGCTACCCACGGCGCATTCGACGGAATCGTCTGCCAGCACGGCTGCGCGGGCGCGGTTCGCGCCATGCTGGACGCCAAGGTGCCGATGGCACCGCTCGGCGGCGATGCGGAGAACGGCACGCGCATGGAGATGGCAGCAAACAACGTGCCGGGAATCTCTGCTGGACAGGTCCCGGCGATGGCGGCGATCGCAATGTCCGAGCTGATCGCGGAGTTGAAGGGCAACGCGTTGCCGACCATGAGCTTCCTGCCCATTCCCACGGTGGTGTCCGAGGATCTGAAGGACGGCGTCAACTATTTCAGCAATCTGCCGAAGACGTTCTATGCTGCGACGGGCTTCAAGTCCTGCGGGCTGGAGTTCACCTCGGAGCAGATTCTGGGGCAGACGCCGGACAACATGTAGGGAGCGGGGCGGGCGGAGCGTCGCGACGCCCCGCCCGCCCGGAACCGGCCGCCTCGGGCAGTTCCGAAATCACCAGCATGAATGATCTGCGTTACCCGATGGCAGGTGCAGGCGGCGTGGCAGGCCGGGCCTTCGTGGAGATGGCCGGGATAGGCAAGTCCTATGGCGGCGTCACCGCCCTCAAGGACGTCGATTTCTCCATCGCCACGCACTCGATCCATGCGGTGCTTGGCGAGAATGGCGCGGGCAAGAGCACGCTGATCAAGATCCTGGCGGGGGTCGTCGCGCCGGATGCCGGCACGTTCGCCTTCGACGGGTCCGCCGTCGCCTTCGCTTCGCCCCGCGACGCTGCCAGGCTCGGCATTGCCTGCGTGTTCCAGGAGCTGTCGCTGGTCCCGGATCTGACGGTCGCGGACAACATCTTCCTGGCCCATGGCTCGCCGCGCTTCGGCTTCTTCAGCCGTCGTGTCCAGCGGCAGGACGCGGAACGGATCCTGGCCGAGCTCGATTCCGAGGACATCAATCCTGCGGCCGCGATCCGCAATCTTCCGCTTGCCCAGGCGCAGATCGTCGAGATTGCGAAAGCCCTCGTGCAGCAGCCGCGCCTGCTGATCCTCGACGAGGCGACTTCTGCGCTGTCGGAAAGGCACGTCACCCGGCTGTTCGAGATCCTGCGTGGTCTGCGCGACGGTGGGCGGAGCATCGTCTACATCTCGCATCGCATGCACGAGATCGAGAGTATCGCCGACGCCTGTTCGGTGTTTCGCAACGGCCAGCACGTCGGCACGTTCGCCCAGGGCGCGAAGTCTCCAGGCGATGTCATCGAGATGATGATCGGTCGCTCGATCGCCCAGATCTACCCGCCCAAGCGGCCGGTGGGTGCCGGTGCGCCGCTGCTCGAAGTCCGCGACCTGCACTGGGAGCACAAGGTGACCGGCGTCTCGTTCTCGGTCCGCGCCGGAGAGGTCTACGGCCTCGGCGGCCTCGAGGGGCAGGGGCAGACCGAGACCCTCCAGGCGCTCTTCGGCGTGCTACGGCGCGTCTCCGGAGAGGTCAGCGTGGGCGGCACGCCGGTCCGCGTCCGAAGCCCCCGCCGCGCCAAGCGGTCCGATCTCGCCATCGCCTTCGTGCCGGAGGACCGCAAGACCGAAGGCTTGCACCTGCACCTTTCCGTCTCCGACAACATCGCCCTCTCCGTCCTCGGGAAATTGACGCGCCACGGCCTGCTGGATCGCCGGCGCGAGAAGAGTCTGGTTGCCGACATGGTCGAGCGGCTGCGGATCCGCGTCTCGACCACCCGGGCCGAGGTCAGCACGCTCTCCGGCGGCAACCAGCAGAAGGTCGTGCTCGCCAAGTGGCTGGCGATCGAGCCGCGGGTGATCCTGCTCTGCGACCCCACGCGCGGCATCGACGTGGGCACCAAGGCCGAGATCTACAAGCTGCTCCGGGAGCTCGCGGCCGAGGGAGTCGCGATCGTCTTCTACACGACGGATTACGACGAGCTCATCGGCCTCTGCGATCGAGTCGGCATCTTCTACGGCGGCCGGATATCGCAGGAGCTGTCGGGCGCCGAAATGACCGAGACGTCGATCGTCAAGGCGTCCTTCGGGCTGCAGGCCGGCGATGCTCGCGAAGGGGGGCGCTAGGCAGGGTATGAGCACGTCCACGATCACTTCTGCGCGCCGCCGCGTCACCGGGCTGAGGCGGCTCTCCTGGAACGGTCGCGTCGCCGTGCCCACGATCATCTTTGCCGTCGTCTTCACGGCATTCGGCCTCATTCACCCGCGCGGCATATCGGTGATCACGATGACGCCGTGGGCCGACCAGCAGGCGGCGCTTGGTTTCGCCGCCGCCGGCCAGTTCATGGTTGTGGTGACTCGGGGCCTGGACCTCTCGGTCGGCTCGGTGCTGGCGCTGAGCAACGCCGTCGGCTCGGTCATGCTCAATGGTTCGCCGCTCGAGATCGCGGGCGGGATGGCGGTGGTGCTGGCGGTGGGTGCCCTATGCGGGCTGCTCAACGGCGTCGCCGTCGTCTATGGACGGGTGGTCCCGATCATCGCCACGCTGTCGACCGGGGCGATCTACTCCGGCCTGGCGCTGTGGGTGCGGCCGACGCCGGGCGGCGACGTGGCCGAGATCTTGAACGATCTCTTCACCAACGAGGTCTTCGGGGTCATCCCGACCTCGCTGGTCCTGCTTTTCGGTGTTGTCTATGCGATCTGGAGCGTGCTCTCGCGTACCATCCTCGGCCGCTCGCTCTACGCCATCGGCTCTTCCGAGGCGGCGGCATACATGTCCGGCCTGCGCGCCGACCAGGTACGACTCGTCGCCTACATGCTGTCCGGGTTCTTCGCCGCCTGCGGCGGGCTGTTCCTCAACTTCCAGACCCTCTCCGGCGACGCCTCGGTCGGGGCGAGCTACACGCTGAACTCGATCGCGGCCGTGGTGATCGGCGGCGCTTCGCTCGCCGGCGGCGTGGGAACGGTCTGGGGCTCCATCCTCGGCGCCTTCGTCCTGCGGACCATCGGCGCGATCATGATCTTCACCAGCCTGCCGGCGCTGGCACAGCCGCTGTTCGAGGGCACCGTGCTGCTGCTGGCCGTCTCGTTCAGCGCGATCGAGCTGGTCCGCGCCCCGAACAAGCTGAAGGCGCTGCCATGATCGCGATGCTCCGCCGGCTCGACCCATCGGTCATCGTTCTCACGGCGATGATCGTGCTGCTGGTCCTGATCGGCAGCTCCGAGCTCCCGAACTTCCTGACCTCGAAATACCTGCTGCAGCAGCTCCAGATCGCATCCTTCCTGGGCGTGGTGGCGACCGGTGCCTTCGTCGTCATCCTGCTCGGCCACATCGACCTCTCCGTGCCATGGACCATGACCGCCTCGGCGATGGTGGCCACCACGGTCGCGGGCCTGGGAGCGAAGCTTCCTGGCGCCGAGGCCCTCTCGATCCCGCTCGGCATCCTCGCCGGCATGACCGTCGGCGCCTTCAACGGCCTCGGCGTCGCGGTGCTGCGCGTGCCTTCCATGATCTGGACGCTGGGCGTCAATATTGTGCTGCTGGGCGGCTGTGTCCTGGTGACCGGTGGCTTCGCCCCGAAGGGCGAGTCCACCGAGCTCATGCGGGCGCTCGCGGTCGGGCGCGACCTTGGAGTGCCGAACGCGACGCTGGTCTGGCTGGCGCTCGCTGCTGCGGTCGCCTGCATCCTCTCAGGAACGGCGATCGGCCGCGCGATCTACGCCATCGGCAACGGCGAACGGGCGGCCTTCCTCGCGGGCGTGCAGACCGGCCTCACCCTGTTCGCCGCTTTCGTCTTCGCCGGCGGCTGCAATGCGGTCGCCGGCCTGCTGCTGGCCGGATACGCCAATCAGGCCTACCAGGCCATGGGCGATCCCTACCTTCTGCCGGCGATCGCGGCCGTGGTGGTCGGCGGTACCAGCATCCAGGGCGGCAAGGGCGCCGTGCTCAACGTCATCCTCGCCGTCGTGTTCGTCACCCTGCTGACCAGCGTTCTTTCCGTGCTCCAGATGAACGATGCCCAGCGCCAGGTCATCTACGGCGCCGTCATCCTGGGCACCCTGCTCATCTATGGCCGTCTCGCGCCGGGCTGGGCCGCGCGGCGCGCCGTAACGCCTCATTCCAAAGGGAGTCGCTGATGAAACTCGGTCTCTTCATGATGCCGCTGCACTCGCTCAACCTCAGCTACACGGACATGTACGACATGGACGTGGCCGTGGCGTTGCAGGCCGACAAGCTCGGCTTCGACGAGCTCTGGATCGGCGAGCACACCTCCGCCAAGGTCGAGCCGATCTCGAATTCGCTCCAGTTCCTCTCGGCACTGATTCCGCAGACCAGGAACATCAAGCTCTGCACCGGCGTGCTCTGCCTGCCGCAGCACCATCCCGCGCAGGTCGCGGCCGACGTCGCGCTGTTCGACCATATGTCGAAAGGCCGGTTCATCATGGGAATCGGCCCGGGCGGCCTCGCCTCGGATTTCGAGCTGTTCGAGACCGCGAACCAGGACCGTCAGGCGATGATGGTGGAGTGCATCGAGCTCGTGTCGGCGATCTGGAAAGGCGAGGCGCCGTACGATCTCAAAGGCAAGTTCTGGAACATCAAGGTTAAGGATACGTTCCAGGCGGATATGGGCATAGGGCCGATCCCGAAGCCATATCAGAATCCGTTCCCGCGCTTCGCCACCTCGGCGATGAGCCCGCATTCCAGCACTGCGGCGCTGGCCGGCGCGCGCGATTGGGACCTGATGTCCGCCAATTTCAACGCGCCCTGGGTGGTGCGCAGCCATTGGGACAAGTACGCGGCGGGTGCGGCGGGTGCCGGCCGTCGACCGGACCCGTCGACCTGGCGCATCTCCCGCAGCATCCTGGTGACGGAGAGCGATCAGCAGGCGAAGGATTATCTCGCTGATCCCAAGAACACGATCCGCAGCTACTACAACTACCTGTTCACCCAGCTGTCGCGCGCCGGGATGATCAAGATCTTCCTGACCTCGCCGAATGAGGCGCCGGAATCCCTGACGCTCGAGAAAGTGATGGACTGCATGGTCATCAGCGGCAGCAAGAAGACCGTCATGGACCGGCTTGCCGCTTTCGTCGACGAGGTCGGGCCGTTCGGCGGCTTGTTGCTGGCGTTCCACGAATGGGATCGGCCGGCGCTCTGGCAGGCGTCGATGCAGCGCGTCGTGGAGGAGATCATGCCGAAACTGCGCGGCTACGTCGCCGGCAAGCTGGCAGGATAGCGGTGAGGCGGCACTTCGACGCCCGTCCCTGATACGGAGGAAGCGAGATGAAGAAGACGGTGCTGGTTGCCGGTGCGGTGGGCGTGATCGGCCGCGCGGTCCTGGCGCATTTCGAGGATCAGGCGTCTGCGGACCTGATCGCGGTCTCCCGGCGCAAGCCGGATTTCCCGACCCGGGCCCGCCATCTGTCGCTCGACCTGCGCGATCGGCAGGCGTGCCGCAGCGTGCTGGCCGGATGCCCGGGGGTCACCCACATCGTGTTCGCGGCCTATCAGGAGAGACTCGACCTGGCGGAACAGGTGGCGCCCAACCTGGAGATGATCCGGAACCTCGTAGAAACGGCCGCCGAGCTCGCACCCGGCCTCCGTCACGTCACCTTGATGCAGGGCGGCAAGGCCTATGGCTGTCATCTCGGCGCGTTCCCTTCGCCGGCCAAGGAGAGCGATCCCCGGCACATGCCGCCGAATTTCTACTATGACCAGGAGGATTTCCTGCGCGTCGCATCGCAGGGGGCGCGGTGGACCTGGACAGCGCTGCGTCCGGAAGCGGTGCAGGGGATCGCGGTCGGCAATCCGATGAACCTTCTCATGGTCATCGCCGCCTATGCGCTGATCTCGAAGAAGCTGCGGCTGCCGCTGGTGTTCCCCGGCACCGCGCAGAGCTATCAGTCGCTCTACCAGGTGACGGATGCGCGGATCCTGGCGCGAGCGACCGACTGGGCCGGCGAGAACCCGGCCTGTGCCGGCGAGATCTTCAACATCACCAACGGCGACTACTTCCGCTGGTCGCGGATGTGGCCGCGGATCGCGGCCTTCTTCCGGATGGAGGTGGCACCTCCATTGCCGATCGACCTCAGGAAGACCATGGCGGACAAGGCGCCGGTCTGGAACGAGATCGTGGCGCGCCACGGCCTGCGGCCCTATGCCTACCAGGACATCGCCCAGTGGGGTTTCGGCGACTTCATCTTCAAGACGCCGTTCGACAACATCACGAGCACGATCAAGGCCCGCAGGTATGGCTTCGCCGACTGCATCGATTCCGAGGACATGTTCGTCGAGCTGTTCGAGAGCCTGCAGCGCGACCGGATCATCCCCCAGGACCTCGCCGCGGCGGCATGGTGAGCGGCGCCCGGCGCGGCTGGTCTCCGATCCGGGGCCTGAAAGCGCGCATACCCGGTGCTGCACATGCGAAGCAAAATCACGCTTGCCAACGGCATGGGAGGTAGCAAACTGAACCCCGAAGGCCGTACACGGCCCGGCCGAAGACCGAAGCGGGTCCCGCATGAGACGGCCGAAAGACGGGGAAACGGTCGCGATGACCAGGCGACATGCCGATATCGTAATGTCCGCGGTGGCGCATCAGTCGAGAGCCGGCGGCTCGGGATTGACGTCACCCGTGAACATGCAGGTTCTGGCATCCTGGAAACGGTGCGTCGAGGAATACCATCTGGAGCCGCACCGCCTCTCCTATCCGCAGGTCCTGTCGACTGGTGAGCTTCAGGACGTCAAGGCGCCGATCGAAGACCTGATCGCAATCGCCTCGCCTGAGGTCGACCGGCTGTTCGCCCGTCTGGCCGAGCACAACTATGTCGTCACCCTGACCGACGTGCACGGTGTCGTCGTTGCGTTTCGGTGCCTCGAATCGATGTTCGAGGAATGCCGCTCCGCCGGCGTGCTCATGGGGGCCAAGTGGTCGGAGGACACCCAGGGCACCAACGGCATCGGCACCTGCATCCGCGAGTCCCGCGCCCTGTCGGTGGTAACGACGGATCATTTCGGCGAGAAGAACGCCAGCCTGACCTGCACCGTCGCGCCGATCTTCGGCGGCGGGAGCAACATAGCCGCCGTCCTCAACGTCACCAGGACGGTCGGGTCCGATCACACGGCCGAAGCCCTGACGCGCACGATCGTCCATCATGCGGCGCGCCGGATCGAGAACAGGTACTTCGAGCGCCGCAACGTCGCGCGGTCCGTGCTGCGCATCTCGCCGTACAACGATTTCTCGGACATCGCCACCGAGGCGCGCATTGCCCTCGATGCGTCCGGCCGGGTCGTCGATGCCACGCCGGATGCCGTTCGCCTGCTGGCCAGGGATGGCCGCCGATTGATCGGCACGTCCGCGCCGTTGGATGATGTGCGCTCCGGACGATCGACGCTGGACCGCGATCCGCGGCAGAGCGTCGAGATCGAGGCCCAGGGCCGGCGCGTGTTCATGCGCCGAATCGAGGTGTCGCCGGCGTCGTGGCGCGGCGGCCGTTCTCGTCCCGCGACGCCGCGCGAGGACGGCTCGACGCTCGAATTGCTGCTCGGGCGTGACGAGCGGATGAACAAGCTCGGCACTCTCGCCCGGCGCCTGGTGGACAAGAGGCTGCCGGTCCTGCTGCAGGGCGAGACCGGGACGGGAAAGAGCGCGCTGGCGAAGGCGCTGCACCGGGCGAGCCGGTTCCGCGACGGACCCTTCGTCGCCATCAACTGCGCCGCGATTCCCTCGGAGCTGATCGAAAGCGAGCTGTTCGGCTATCGCCCGGGTTCGTTCACCGGCGCGGCCAAGACCGGCGCACGGGGCCGCATCGCCGAGGCGGACGGCGGCATGCTGTTCCTGGACGAGATCGGGGACATGCCGCTTGCCCTGCAGACGCGGCTGCTGCAGGTGCTCTCCGACGGCGAGTTCGTCCCGGTGGGCGGCGTGCAGCCGGTCAAGGTGGCCTTCGCCCTGGTCTCGGCCTCGCTGCATGACATCGGCGCGCTGGTACGCCAGGGCAGGTTTCGCCAGGATCTCTATTTCAGGCTGAATGGCGTCACCTTGGAGCTGCCCGCCTTGCGCGAGCGCGCGGATCGCGAGGCCCTTGTCGAGCGCCTGCTGGCCGAGGAGGCCGCGCGGTCCGGGATCGACGAGCTCGAGATCGACGTCGAAGCGCGGGCGGCGCTTGCCGCCTATGATTGGCCGGGGAACATCCGGGAGCTCAATCACGTCGTGCAATATGCCGTTGCCCTGGCCGAGGACGGAATCGTCGAGGCTGCAAGCCTGCCGCCGCCGCTTCGCCATGCGGGCGGCTCGTCCGGCCGGGCGGACCCGGACGGCGAGCGCTTGCGCGTCGAGCGTGCGCTGGCCGAAGCGGGTTGGAACGTCTCTTTGGCGGCCAAGCTCCTCCGGGTGTCGCGCGCCACGCTGCATCGTCGAATCGCCGCGTTCGGGCTTATCCGTCCTTCGTAGCTCTGGCGGCTTTGTCGCAAGCGCTCCTTGTCGCATCTGCGACAGCCGGACTGTCGCACCGGCCGTTGCCGACACACGGACCGTCACCGTAACCGATTGATTTGGAAGACCGATCGCCCTGGCATGCGTCCTGCTGTAGCTCGGCAACCGCCTTCTTAAGAACCGAGCGGCACCGGGAGGACTGACATGAATGGGGTAGAAGTGCCGCCGGCTGCGGACATGCCGGCAGCCTTCCGACACGCCATGCGGCGCTTCGCTGCCTCCGTGACGATCGTGACCGCGGTCGACGAGCGGGGGCGTCCGCACGGCATGGCGGCTTCGGCCGTCACCTCGGTCTCGGTCGATCCGCCGTCGATGCTGGTCGCCGTCAATCGCGCGGCCAGCCTCCATCCGGTGCTCGCCCGTGCCGCCCATTTCTGCATCAACGTCCTGGGCAGCGACCAGCTCGACGTCGTCGAGCGCTTCTCGCGCTCGGATCTGCGCGACCGGCGCTTCGAGCTCGGCCGCTGGGTCACCGGCACCGCGGGACTGCCGCGCCTTGCCGACGGGCGCTCGGCCATCTTCTGCCGGATGGACCGCATCGTCGATTATGCGACGCACAGCCTCCATCTGGGCGTCGTCATCGACGTCGCCGACGGCGAGGCGAGCCTGCCTCTCGTCTGGCTGAACGGATCCCGCGCCGAGATCACGTCGGCAGCGCGCTGACTCTCCATAAGACAAGGCTGGAAAGGAAACACCCATGAAACTCGGCCTCTTTCAGATGCCACTCCATCCGGCGATGCGATCCTTCCAGGAGACGCTGGCCGAGAACGGCGACAAGATCATCTATGCCGACGAGCTGGGTTTCGAGGAGGCATGGGTCGGGGAGCATTTCTCCGCCACCACGGAGCCCATCGCCTCTCCGATGATGTTCATGGCGTCGCTCATCCACCGGACGCGGAGGATCAAGTTCGCGACCGGCGTCGTGGCGCTGCCGAACCATCATCCGGCCATCGTCGCGGCCGAGGCGGCGATGTTCGATCACTTGAGCGACGGGCGGTTCATCTTCGGCATCGGGCCCTCCGGCCTCGCCAGCGATCACGAGCTGTTCGGCAACACGGATCCGACGATCCGCAACGAGCGCATGATGGAGTCGATCGAGACGATCCTCAAGATCTGGACTCAGGATCCGCCATACGACATCAAAGGCAAGCACTGGCACGTCAAGATCGTCGATGCCATCGTGCCCGAGCTCGGCATCGGCTACATCCGCAAGCCGTTGCAGCGGCCCTATCCGCCGGTCGCCATGTCGGCGATGTCGCCGAACTCCGCCAGCGTGAAGACCGCGGCGGAACGCGGCTGGGGCCCGGTCAGCGCCAACTTCTGTCCCGAATACATCGTCGGGACCCATTGGAAGAAATATCTCGAGGGCTGCGCGGCGGCGGGGCGCGAGCCGAACGGCGACGAGTGGCGCGTCGCCCGCAACATGATCATTGCCGAGAGCGACCAGCAGGCCCTCGACTGGGTCATGGATCCCAAGGGCGGCAACTACTACTACTTCCATTACCTCTGGGAGGTGCTGCGCCGCGCCAACTACACCGCGGTCATGAAGGCCGATCCCAACATGCCGGACGACAAGGTGACGGTCGAATCGATGATCGAAAGCATGGTCGTCTACGGATCGTCCAAGACCGTCACCGAGAAGCTGCTGGCGATGCGCTCGCGCGTCGGTCCGTTCGGGACCGTCCTGATGGCGTCGATGGACGGCAGCGGCATCAACCGCGAGCGGGAATGGGAGACCATGCGGCGCCTGGCGAACGAGGTGCGCCCGGCTCTGGCGCGGGCGATCCGGCCGGAATCGGCGGTTGCCTGAGCGACACGCGACGAGAACCGCAAGACACCAGCCCAGAAGGAGGGATCGATGCTTCATTTCCGCCCGCCGCCCGGATGACGACCGACGAACCAAGCCGATGACACGCCTCGAAGGGAGGCAAGGCCAACGCGCCAATCAGGGGAGACACTTCATGCCGATATCGCATTCCTATTCCAGCAGCGCCTCGCGGGCAGCGCCCCGATTCGAGGGATGCCGCAAGCCGAGGAGATCGACCCTCGCCGTGCTGACGTCCGGGCTCGCGCTGAGCGCGGCGACGCTTGTTGGCTCTGCGTATGCGGGGCCCCGTTCGGAGCCGTTCGATGCGTGGGCGGAGCCAGTGATCCAGTCGAAGATGACGGTTGAGGAGGCGAAGGCTCTGGTTGCGGAGCGGACCAAGCCGCAGACGGAGTGGAAGGGCCCGACG
>DASZSL010000029.1:0-26357 GCA_035548715.1 Dongiaceae bacterium | reverse complement strand
GCGGCGCCGGGGAGGCGAAGCAATGGGCGGCGCAGAAGGCGCTGGAGGCCCAGGATGCAGAGGGGCGCTCCGCCTGGCTCCGCATCCTTCAGGCGGTGATCGATCTCAGCCCGTCGCCCGAGGCCGAGACGCCGTTCAACTGAGCGCCGCAATACCGGCGCCAGCCGAAAAGCCCGAGGCCGCCGAGAGCCGAGACGAACAGCGGCAACGCCGCCGGCAGGGGTGTCGTGGCGATGGTGGCATACGAGATCGCCTTGATGGCCTCGATCTGGCTCGGCGTGAAATTGCCCGTGCCGGTCCTCGTGATGATGATCGAGGCGATGGGTGAATCGGAGATCATCCCGAAGAACGGAACGGCGACGGCCTTGCCGCCCGCGGAATTGGTGGTGCTGGCCGCAACCGAGCCATTCACCGAGATCAGACCCTTTACGGTTCCGGGAATGCCGCCGGGATCGCCCACGAAGTAGTCGAACGCGATCGCGCGCACATTGGCGTCCGGCGCCAAGTCCAGCGTGTCGGTGATGACATTCTGCTGATTGGAGAGATACGGCACGCCGCCGATGGTGATCACGTTGACCGGCTGCCATCCCGAGGACGACGTGATGCCGAGTGCGGGCGGATCGAGGTTGGCCGGGGCGGCGTGGGTGGTGAGTGCCGGATCGGCGGCGACCGCAGCATCGTACGCTGCCCGGTCGGTGAAGACGGTGATCGGGCTCGCATCCGCGGCCATCGACCAGACCGTGCCGGCCAACACGATCCAAAGAGCTGCAAGCCTGCGCATGAAATCCCCCGGCATCGCCAAGCGCGCCCTCCATCCCAGCCATTCGCGGCTTGGGACAGGCGCGTAGGCTCGGACGTGGAGGCAGGCGCTGCGGTTCGAACCGGTCGCCCGTCTCTTGCATTTTGTTGCAGGGAGAGGACGGCGCCGGTTGCGGGATTTGAGAGCAAAACCTGCCTTTTGGAAGGCGGCCCTCACCCCGTCCTTAACCGGCTGTTAACCTTCGGTCGCTCCCAATAGATGTGAGCCCTACGTCGCTACAACCGACACCAAGCCAGGAAATATCGTGGACGGAGAACCACTTCCTTCCGCCATCGCCTCCCTTAGCCGAGCCGAGCTCCTGCGCGACCTTGAGACGAGCTCTCATGCGCGCCGCTCGGCGTTGATCGTGCGGGAAACCAGCCTTGAGCTCGGCCTGGATGCCGAGCAGAGCCGGCGCATTGCGCTGGCCTCGATCCTGCACGATATCGGCAAGATCGCGGTGCCCATCGAGCTCTTGCAGAAGACGGCGCCGCTCAGCCGGGAAGAGCAGGCGCTGATCCGCACCCACTGCCGGCGCGGCTACGAGATTCTGCACTCGGACATCGACCCGCTGATGGCGCTGGCCGGCGAGATCGCCCTGCATCATCACGAATGCTTCGACGGCTCGGGCTACCCGGATCATCTCGCGGGGACGGACATTCCTCTGGCGGCCCAGATCGTGGCGGTTTGCGACTCCTACGACGCCTTGCGTCAGAACCGAGCGTATCGCCCCGGCTTGGCCCATGCCGATGCCATGCGCATTCTGCTGCAAGGCGACGGGCGCACCTCGCCGCAGCATTTTCGGCCTGAAGTGCGCACCGCGTTTCAGAAGGTGAGCGAGAAAGCCCGGTCGATCTTCGACGCCTACGACATGCGCAGTCACATCAGCGGCGTGATGGCATGGGCCTGACGGCGGCGCGAACATCGATGGACGGTGGCCAGAGGAATGGTGCCGGCTGCGGGATTTGAACTCGCGACCTACCGCTTACAAGGCGGTTGCTCTACCCCTGAGCTAAGCCGGCACGGCCCGAACACGAGGGCGAAAGGCCGCCCCTCATAACCCCCGGAACCCCGGTTTATCAAGCCCGCCCGCCGGGCTATGCTGCGCCGAGACCTGTTTCCGCGAGGCCTGCCCATGTCCAATCCGCTGAAAGTCGCCCTGATCCAGAACTGCGCCGAGCGCGACATGGCGCCGAGCATCGCCGCCCTGGAGCCGCTGATCCGCGCCGCCGGCCGGGACGGAGCCCGGTTCATCCTGCTGCCCGAGATGGCGGCGATGCTGGAGCCCGACAACGTGCAGGTCCTGGCAAAGGCACGGTCCGAGGCCGACGACCCGGCGCTGAGATCCTTCCGGGCGCTCGCCCAGGAGACGGGCGCCTGGATCCTGGTCGGGTCGCTGCTGTTCAAGGAGGCCGGCAAGTCGCGGGTGGTCAATCGCTCGCTGCTGGTCGATCCCACGGGCGCCATCACCGCGCGCTACGACAAGCTGCATCTCTTCGACGTCGATGTCGGCGACGGCCAGTTCTACAAGGAATCGGCGACCGTCGAGCCCGGCGACCGTGCCCAGCTCGCCGCGACGCCCTGGGGCCTGCTCGGCCTCTCGATCTGCTACGACCTGCGCTTTGCCTATCTCTACCGCGCATTGGCGCAGGCCGGCGCCGCCATGCTGGCGGTGCCGGCCGCCTTCACTTATGCGACCGGCAAGGCGCATTGGCACATCCTGGCGCGGGCGCGGGCGATCGAGACCGGCAGCTTCGTGCTGGCGCCCAACCAGTGCGGCACCCATGCCGAGGGCCGCAGGACCTGGGGCCATTCTCTGATCGTCGATCCCTGGGGCGAGGTGATCGCCGATGGCGGCGAGGATGTCGGTGTCGTCAGCGCCACGATCGATCTCGACGCGGTCGCCGAAGCCCGCCGCAAGATCCCGGCCCTGAAGCACGACCGCACCTTCCCGGCACCCGGCCGGCCGGTGCTGCAGACCAAGGCGGGCGAGTAGCCTTGCCCGGGTTCAACCCGAAAGGTCTCTTCGAGCGCAAATTCCACTATGGGCGCCTCGAGACGGAGAATTATTGGGCAGGGCTAGGTGGTGCGAGGGAGATACGTTGGGCGGTTCAGGGCTTGATTGCCGGCGTGATCCTCGCCGCACTTCCATTCTACGACATGCCTCTTACCTGGGGCGGTATCGCGTTTTCTGCTGGCGGCGTTGCTTTAGCGGGTATCTCGCTCTTCGGAATGATCCGGCGCGCCAATATCAAAGAGGCGCAGGACAACGAACGTGTCTATTCCAAAGATGGGGATCCGGCGCCGTAGTGCCAAACGCAATGCCGGAACTAAGTTCCTGGCATGACGGAGCTTTGGAGCACCAAGCGAGACCGAAGGGGTCAGGGGGAATGTCCAAACCGAAGATCTACGGCGGCGCGAAGAACCGCGGGCGGCGCTGCCTGTGGATGGCAGCCGAGCTCGGCATCGATATCGACGCGGTGGACGTCGATCTCAATGCCGGCCAGCACAAGACGCCGGAATTTCTGAAGATCAACCCGAACGGCCAGTTGCCGGCGCTCGACGACGGCGGCTTCCTCCTGTTCGAATCCCTCGCCATCAATCTCTACCTGGCGAAGAAATACGGCGGGCCGCTCGCCGCCGCCTCGCTCAAGGAGGATGCGCTCATCACGCAATGGAGCTTCTGGGTGGCGAAGGAGATCGAGGACCTGCTGGTCACCATCATGGTCAACCGCACGATGCTCCCCGAGCCGGAGCGCAATGCCGCGGCGGCCGACACCGCCGAGCGCCAGTTGCAGAAACCGCTCGCCGTATTGGAGGCGACGCTGGCCGAGCGCGACTACCTCGTCGGCAACCGCTTCACCGTGGCCGATCTCAACGTCTCGGTGGTGATGAGCACGATCGTCCGGATCGGTTTGCCGGTCGGCCGCTACCCCAAGGTCGGCGCCTGGCTCGATCGCTGCCTCGACCGTCCCGCTGCCAAAGGGTTTGTCTGATGGGCGAAAGCACGCATGCTGACGCATGTCGAGTTGCGATGCGTCTGTTCCCGGCCTATCCGGGCGAGGATGAGGAGACCAGTTCCGGCCGCCACGACAAGAGCGCATGACGATTTCGACCGGCCCGGCGGCAGCTCCGGAAGATGCGAATCCGTGGGCTGTCTAACGCATCGAATAGACTGGCTCTATTTACCTCACGGTCGTTGACCGGTCTCAGTTCCGGTATTTGACCCCAGGCAGCACGCAGAGCATCTCGTAAAGCAGGTTGGCGCCCAGCAGGGCGGTGTTGCCGGTCGGGTCGTAGGGCGGCGAGACCTCGACCAGGTCGCAGCCCACGAGCTGCAGCCCCCGGCAGCCGCGGATGATCTCGATTCCCTGGATCGTGGTGAGGCCGCCGATCTCCGGCGTGCCGGTCCCCGGCGCCGAGGAGGGGTCGAGCCCGTCGATGTCGAAGGAAAGATAGACCGGGCCCTGGCCGAGCTGCGCGCGCACTTCCTGCATCAGGGGCGCCAGCGACTTGTACCAGCACTCCTCGGCCTGCACGACGCGAAAGCCCTGTTGCCGCGGCCAGTCGAAATCCTCGGCGGAATAGCCGGTCGCGCGGAGGCCGATCTGGGCCACCCTCTTGCCGTCGAGCAGCCCTTCCTCGACCGCGCGGCGGAACGGGGTGCCATGGGCGATCTTCTCGCCGAACATCGTGTCGTTGATGTCCGCATGGGCGTCGACATGCACCATGCCGACCGGCCCGTACTTGCGCTTCAGCGCGCGCAGGATGGGGAGGGCGATCGTGTGATCGCCGCCGATGGTCAGCGGGATGCAGCCATGGCCGAGGATCTCGTCATAGGCCTTCTCGATCAGGCCGATCGACTTCTCGAGATTGAAGGTGTTGATCGCGACATCGCCGATATCCGCCACCGAGAGGCTGTCGAAGGGTGCCGCGCGCGTCGCCATGTTGTAGGGGCGGATCAGGCAGCTCTCGGCACGGATCTGCCGGGGGGCGAAGCGGGCGCCGGCGCGGTTCGAGGTACCGATGTCGAACGGCACGCCGACGAAGCAGGCGTCGAGCCCCTTGGCGCCGGCGACGCTCGGCAGGCGCATCATGGTGGCGGGGCCGCCGAAGCGCGGCATCTGGTTGCCGCCGAGCGGCTGGTGGTGGACCTTGTCGTTCATCCTGACCTCGCTTGATCGGGGCGCATCCCGCACCAAACCGGGCGCGTGGTCAAGCCCGGGCGATCAGGCCGTCACTCCAGCGTGAACCACTGCACCTCCACGCGCCGGTTGAGGTTGCTGTCGGTGCCGGCCGGCTCCTCCCAGCCGCGCCCGACAATCTCGATCCGTTTCGCATCGATCGTCGGAAATTTTTTCAGCAGCGCAGCCCTGACCGCATCGGCGCGCTCCTTGGAGAGCTCCATGGCCTTGAGAGCCATGGACTTCACCAGCTCCTCGCCGCCCTGCTTGCGGAACTCCTCGACCCGCGCATTGTCTACATGGCCGCGCAGCAGCACCTCCGACCCTGGGCTTACCTGCAGGAACTGCTTGATCGTGTCGAGGAAGGCCTGGTTGTCGGCCGCGCTCTCGTCGAGCTGCGCCGAGTTGGGCTGGAAGTAGAAGCGGATGTCCTTCTTCAGCAGCGGGTCGCCTTCCAGCGGCTGGGCGTTGCCGCTGCGGATCGGCGCGATCGAGACCACCTGGTCGGCGAACTTGCCCTGCTTCTGGAGCGCCTGGAGGTATTGCAGGTCCATGAAGCGCTCGCCATCGACCGGGTTCTTCAGCCGGTCGCCATAGGCCAGCACCGAGGACTGGTAGATGCCGGAGAACGAGCCCGCCGCATCGATCGTGCCGTTGAAGAAGGCCAGGTTCTCCGGAAGGTTGGATAGGTGCACATGGCCCAGCTCCTCCTTGGCCTCCTGGTCGCTCCATTTGAAGGCCTTGGCCACGATGCCGAGATACTGGTTCGGATGCTCCGAGAGCTCCCGGTTGCCCTCCAGCAAGCCGTGCACGATGCCCTGGACCATCTTCGGATTGGCGTCGGCGAAGCCCTTGTTGACCGCCAGGACGTCGGCGATCACCAGCAGGTTCTTGTTGGAGACCAGCATCTTGGCCTTGCCGTTGGAGGCCGCGATCACCTCGTCGGTGTTCGGCGTCCAGCCGGCGCAGCCGTTGAGCCGGTTCTTGCCGCTCAGGATCTCGTACTTGTAGGCATCGCAGGCGGCAAAGGCATCGTCATAGAACACCACGCCGATCTCGTTCGAGGCCGGCCGCGCGTCGAGGTCGCGGAGCGGCGTCACGCGCAGGCCCGCCTCCTGCGCCAGGTAGCGCAGGAAGAACTCGCTCTCGTTGAACTGGGAGCCCGCCACCACCTTGCCGGCGAGCTGGTTGACCGAGACGATTCCGGTATCGACCACGATCATGTCGGCGCCGCGGGAGAAGCCGATCTGCACCGGCACCACCGCGTCGAACTGGCGCCCCAGCACCGGCAGCGTATCCACCGTCGTCGCCGAGGCGGCGAACTTGCCGTTGTTGAGCTTGCCCCAGGTCTCCTCCTCGGAGACCGACAGCTTCACCTGGAAGCCATATTCCTTGGCGAAGAACGAGTCCGGGTTGGGTGCCAGGCCGCCGTTGGCGACGATCAGTCCGCCATAGCCGGCATATTCGCTGAGGTCGATCTCGACGACGTTGTTCTTCGGCACATAAGGCGCCGCCTGTTCGAGCTGCGGGCTGCCCGCGGCGGGCTCGATCGGCGTCGGCGCCTCGCCGAGATCGGCGGGCGGCGGCGTGGCCGGCACGCTCTGCGTCGTGTTGCCGGTGCCGGTCGCCGCGCCCAGCAGCGGCCCGCCGCCCTGGTGGTTCAGATAGAGCCAGGCGCCGAGGCCGATCACCGCGATGCTGATGACGATCGTCAGGATGATGCCGACCGGCGAGCGGCCGCCGCCCGGCTTGTTGATGGTCGGTCCACGATCGGTCATTGCGTTTCTCCCATGCGGGCCTTGCCGCGCCCATTGGCGGACAGGGCGGGCGTCGATTGGAACGGATCCTCGTCGAGCGAGTCGATGTCGCCGAAGATCTTCTCCTGGTCCTTCAGCCAGCGGCCGGATTCATTGAGGAAGGTCGCCAGCGTATCGACCGACCGCGCGATGGCGCTGGGATCCGAGGTCAACAGCGCCTGCTCGCGGATCAGGGCGATCTGCTCGCGGATCCGGTCGAGCTCGGCGTCGAGCAGGGCCAACCGCCGCTTCGCCTCGGCCTGCATCGCCACCCGCTGCTCCAGCACCTTGCGCTGATCGTCGAGCGCGTCGCGCAGGTCGTTGTCGACACCGTCGGCGCCGAGCCGCTTCTTCACGTCCGCGAGCTGGCTCTCCAGCGGCTTGCCCGCATCGTCGTCGCCGCCGTCGGTGACAGCCAAGGCGGCCGCGCGCGCGACCAGCAGGCGAAGGTGAAGCTGGGCGAGCTGCCAGACTCCGGCGATGTGCTCCTGGCCGGCATTGGCATTCTCCAGCACCTGCTGCAGCGCGGTGCATTGCTCCTCGAGCTTGGCCTGCCGCTCGCGGCTCTGGTTGTCGAGGCCCTTCAGCAGCGCGGCCTTGTCATCGACCGCCGGCGTCGGCCTATAGGCGCGGGCGTCGATCGCGAGCTGGAAGCGCGGATTGGCGGCGATCAGCGCCGTCGCGAGCACCGTACCGCCGAGGCCGATCAGCGTCAGCGCCGGCGTGACGAAGAGGCCGAGCAGGCCCGACACGATCACCGCGAACCAGAGCGGCGGCACCGGCATGCCGAAAGGCCGGGCGTTGAAGGCGCTGCCGAGATACCTAAACCAACGCACCGGCCGCACCTTCGTGCGCGAGGCCGCGCAGCGATTCCGGGACGAAAGCGAGATCGGTCGCCTCCCGCACGGCAATCTGCATCTGGAACTTCAGCACGTCCTCCGGCACTGGCGGCTGATAGCCGGTGAGGCAGCTATCGATCGCCTTCAAGGGCTCGAGCGACTGCGTCTTGGAAAGCCGGTACGCCTTCACCGCAATCGCCTCGGCGGCGCCCGGCGTCAGCAGCAGCGGCAGCTTGCTGCCGAGGCGCTGCAGCTGCTCCACCGTCACGGCGAGCCCGAAGCGCTTGCACAGCATGGCGAGCAGCTTCGCGCTCTCGGCCGCGCTCGTGGTCGGGAGCAGGGGGATCTTCACATCGACGCGGCCGGGACGTTTGAGATCGACCTCGATCAGATCGGGACGGGAGGAGGCGAGCAGCCAGATCACATGGCCGCGCGTGTCGGGGTCGCCCATCTCCTGGGCGATCATGGAATAAATGCGGCCGGAGAGGCCGCTGTCGCTGCTGTCGGCGCTGCGCCTCCCCAGCGACTGGTCGGCCTCGTCGATGAAGACCATGCAGCGCCCGAGCGCGCGCACGAGGCCGATGATCTTCTCGAGATTGCCCTCGCTCGACCCCACCCAGCGGTCGCGGAAGTTCTTCAGCTTGACCACCGGCACGCCGGCCTCACCCGCGAGGCATTCCACGAGGAAGGTCTTGCCGGTGCCGACCGGCCCGCAGATCAGGTAGCCCTTGGGCAGCGCCTTTAGGTCGCCGCTCTTCCAGAGCGCCACATCCTGGCGGAGCCAGCTCTTCAAGGGTTCGTTGCCCTCGAAATCGGCGAGGCTGCGCGGGGATTCAATGAACTCGATCAGCCCGGCGCTCTCGCGCTCGACCAGCTCCTTCTTGATCTCGACCAGGTCCTGGCTGCGGATCGGCTGCTTCTGGTGCGCGCGCTGCTTGCTGAGCGCCTCGACCGCGGTGACGGCGACGCCGGTCAGCGCCGCAGCCATGGCGGAATCGTCGGTGCCGGTCTCGAAGCCCGCGGCGTGGTCGCGCCGCAGCAGCTTCAGCGCGGAGTCCAGGGTCTTCGCCGTCGGCAACGGCACACGGATGCGCGCGGCACGCGGGTTGAAGGCGACCGAGGGGTGCAGGTCATTGATGTTGTCGGCGATGATCAGGCTGATGAAGGGCAGGTCGCTGAACGGCGCCTCGCCGGCCCAGTCCCGCAGCAGGCTGGCGATGCCGCCGGATTCATAGGTCCAGCCGCCGGTCGCCGGCAGGATGTCGTCGGCGCTGCGCAGGATGCAGGCGACGTGCAGCGGCTCGGTCTTGCGCAGCACGCCGAGATTGGCCTGATAGCGCAGGCAGCTGCTGACGAGCTCGATCGCCGGGAGCGGCTGGCGGATCGTCGGGTCGAGCCGCTTGAGGCCGCTCCAATCGCCGAGCAGCTCCGAGCCGCGGGTGATCCGGAGGCCGTTGCCGAGATCGAAGGTGAAGATGACCTGGAAACTGGCCAGCAGCTCCTTCTCGATGAAGCCGCCGAGATTGACCAGCTCGCCTCCGATCGGAATCCGGTCATGGACGTTGCCGGAAAGGATGAACTGGCCCTGGGCCGTGCTTTCGTAGGCGAGAGCGATATCAGCGGCCCAGGCCGGCGCCTCGGGCGAAAGCGGCATCAGCTCTTCTCCGCGACACCCTCGGCTGCGGGCGGCGTCGCGGCGCTGCCCATGGCGCGCGAGGCGGCGGGCGCCGCCTGGCCGGACTCAAGCGCGATGCCCTCGCGCGCCGCGAAATCGGCCAGCGCCTGGTCGGCCAGGGCGTTCTGCTCGGATTCCTTGAGGTTGACCTCGCCCATGTCGATCGAGTCCTTGGCGACTCGGGCGCGGCCGGCGGCCTTGCTGCGCTCCTCCTCGACCATGTCGTGGAGACGATTCAAGGTGTCGCCGCTGCCGCCGATGTCGTTGATCATGCCGGCCGCCATCTCGCTCATCTCGGCCACCGCGTTGTTCATCCGCATGTCGGCGATGGCGCCGCGCAGGCTCTCGATCTTGGCCCGGGCGCTGGCAACCGCGACGTCGCGCGCCTTCACCATATTCTTGTATGTGGTTTCCGCCTGCTCGAGCTGCTCGCGATTCTCGCCGAGCTCGCGCTCCACGGTCTGCAGGCGCAGGGCGTACTGCCCGGCGGCCGAGCGGTTTCCCGCCTTCAGGTTGGCCGTCGCCTTGGCACGCAGGTCGTTCTGGTCGCTCTCGAGCTTCCTCACCTGGCCCATCAGGCGCTCGGCGAGCGCGGCGTGGGAAGCCAGTCCCTGGTTGAAGTTGCCGATCTGCTTGCGCAGGTTCTCCTTCTCCAGCTCCAGCAGGGCTTCGGGGTTCTGCTTCTCGATGCTGCCGACGAAGACGTTGAGGAACGCTTTGAACAGGTTGGCGATGCGCGCGAACATGGATCCCCCCATTGCCCCGGCGATGTGCACAGAGTGCCATCGTTCCGCCGGCCCTACTAGCGAAAAGCGTGACGCGAGGCGGGGTTACGTCAGTGCCGGTTGCAGTTAAGTGGCCCCGCGCCCTTGATTTTCAAGACTGGGTCGGGCTAGAGCCTAGTCCAGTTCAACGGGACCTAAATTTCCATGCGATATTCGAGTTTCACGGACCGCATCGGCGGCGAAGGCGCGCGCGCCTGGGAGATCCACCATCGCGCCGTCGAGGCCAAGCGCGCGGGCAAGGACGTCATCATCCTATCGATCGGCGATCCCGATTTCGACACGCCGGCGCCGGTGAAGGAGGCGGCGATCGACGCCCTGAATGCCGGGGAGACGCATTACACCGACATCCTCGGCCTGCCGCCGCTGCGCGCCGCGGTGGCCGCGTACCACAAGCGCCTGAGCGGGCAGGACGTGACGGCGGACAATGTCGCGGTCGTCTCCGGCGCGCAAGGCGGCCTGTTCGCCGCCGCTATGCTGGTGATCGACCAGGGCGACGACGTGGTCGTGCCGGAGCCGATGTACCTGACCTACGAGGCGACGATCCGCGCCGCCGGCGGGCGCATCATCCGCGTGCCGATGCGCTCGGAGAACGAGTTCCACCTCGACCTGGCCGATCTCGAGCAGGCGATCACCGCCAGGACCAAGGCCATCGTCTTCGCGACGCCGAGCAACCCGACCGGCGCCATGTTCAAGCGCACGACGCTCGAAGGCATGGCGCGCCTCGCCATGCGCCACGATCTCTGGGTGATCTGCGACGAGGTCTATGCGGCGCTCTCGTTCGGCAATCCGCATGTCTCGATCGCCGGCCTGCCGGGGATGGCGGAGCGCACCGTCACGGTCAACAGCCTGTCGAAGTCGCATGCGATGACCGGCTGGCGGGTCGGATGGATCGTCGGGCCGCGCGAGCTGATCCGCTTCGCCCATGACCTCGGCCTCTCCACGCAATACGGCCTGCCGGGATTCATCCAGCGGGCGGCGACCCGCGCGCTGCAGGAGCCGATGCCGTTCGTCATCGAGATGCGCGATGCCTATCGCCGCCGGCGCGACGCGGCGATCCAGCAGCTGAACCAGGTCCCCGGGCTCAAGGTCCACGTGCCCGAGGCCGGCATGTTCATGATGCTGGACGTGCGGGGGACGGGTCTCAGCGCCTACGACTATGCGCTGCGCCTGTTCGAGACCACGGGCGTCGCCGTGCTCGACGCAACGCCCTTCGGGCGCAGCGCAGAGGGGCATTGCCGCGTCTCCTTCGTGGTCGATGAGCAGAGCCTGACCGAAGCCTGCCGCCGGATCGCCGGCTTCACCAACCGGCTGGCTTCGGCGCCGCGTTAGTTTGGGGCGCTACTGGCCCTTGCTCATGGTGAGCGGGGCGATGCCGCCGAGCAGGCCGCCCTGGTGGCTGCCGTCCTTGTTCGACCAGGTGACCTTGTCGCCGTCGATCGCGACCCGGAAGCAGCCGCTTTCCATCGTGGCGCCCGGCGCCCATTTCACGCAGACGTCGCCGTTCTTGTCGAGGCTCCAGGAGCCGAGATGCGGCTCGCCGGAACCTTCCTGATAGCTCGCCTGACCACCCGGCACGAAATAGACCTTGAACGGGTTGCCGCTCGCATCCTTGCCGGCGAGCGTATTGCCCTGCATCGCCGTGATGAAGGCATCGCCTCGCAGGTCCTTTGCCATGGCGGGAAGCGATCCGCCGAGCTGGAGGGCCGCCACCGAGGCGAGAAGCACCATTGTCAGCTTTCTCATAGTACGTCTCCTGGAGAAACAACTTCTCCTTGCGCGAATTTGGGATGCGCCCCGCACGGCGTCAATGCGCCGTTCGTCCTGGCACACCCGACTGAATCGTAACGACTGAAATATTAACGAGGTGCTACCGGTCGAAGCGCGCGAGGAAATCCCGGATGATCGACCGCATCCGGTCCCGGCCGAAGCTCGGATAATGCCCGCCATGGACGACCCGGACCGGCAGATCGAGCAGGCGTCGCATGCTTGCCACATATTGCCGCATCTCGGCCGCGTTGCCCTCGTCATAGGCGAGGTCGCCGTCATAGACGACGTCGCCGGAGAACAGGATCTCGCTCGCCTCTTCATAAAGGGCGATCGAGCCGGGCGAGTGCCCGGGCAGATGAAAGACCTCGAACGACCGGTCGCCGGTATCGACCACGGCGCCCTCCGGCAGGAGCTGCGTGGCCGGGGCGGGGAGCACGTCATAGCGCAGCGGCTGCCAGTCGCCGGGCGGCAGCTCGGTGAAGATGCTGTCGTCGGCGACGTACTTGTCCGCGACGGTATTGGCGCGGGTCGGATGCGCGAGGATGTCGGCCTCGTCCGGGTGCACGGCGCGCTCGGCGAACTCGTGATGCGTCCCGATATGATCGAAGTGCGTGTGCGAGGCGACCGCGAGGATGGGTCGCCCGCTCAGGAGCGGGATCTGCCGCCGCAGGCTCACCACTCCCATGCCGCTGTCGATCAGCAAGTCGCGGTCGCGGCCGCGCACGTGCCAGATGTTGCAGCGGTAATATTCCTTGATATGAGGCTCGAAGATCCAGGTGATGCCGTCGCCGACGCCGCGGCTCTCATACCAGGTCTCCGGTGTCGCGATCTTCATCCCTCGGCCTGCGGGTTGCCGAGGCCAGCGAAGACCAGGCGGACCTGTCGGGTCAAGCTCTTCTTCAGCAGCGCGATCGGCATCTCCTCGCGCGCGACGAACACCATGAAGAGGCTGTTCACCACCTCGAACAGCACGTCGCCCGCGGTCTTGGCGTCGACCGCCGCGTCGATCTGGCCGCGTTCCTTCAGGCAGGCGACCAGCTCGCCGACCTGGTCGGCGAGCTTGCGGTCGAGCTCGGCATAGCCCAGGCCGAAGGGTGAGCTCGGCTGCGAGAGCGCGTTGGCCATCGCATTGCGCCAGAGCTCCTTCGAGAGATGGATCAGCGAGTGGTCGATATAGAAGCTGAGCAGCTTGGTGACCGCCTGGACCGGGTCCCTGGGAGGATGGGCGATGATCTCCTTGCCGGCGGCGCGCACCTCCTCGCCGTCCAGGGCGACCAGGGCGATCAGCAAGTCGCCCTTGGATTCGAAGTAGTTGTAGACCGTGCCGGCCGCCACCTCGGCTTCGGCCGCAATCGCCTCGATGGCGGTGTCAGCGAAGCCGTCGCGCCGGAACAGCTTGGCCGCCGCCGCGAGGATGTCGCGCCGCCGCCCCGCCTTCTGCCGCTCGCGCAGCCCCGTCATCGTCCCGACGCGTCCTTCGCCAAAATATGAATTGACTTAAGTTTGTAGTTCATTCACTTTTTCCCGACAAGCAAATTCCGCCCGAAGGGCGAAGGCGGACCGGCCGAGGGGAGCCGCCGCGCCACAAACAGGGAGACGGCATATGACACACGGTTTCACCCGACATATCGCCGGCATCGCGCTTGCGCTGCTGGCCACCACCGCGCTGACCCGGACCGCCGGCGCCGACGGCACGCTGAACGTGCTGACTTGGTGCGATCACGAGGACCCGACCTTGCTGCAGCCGTTCGAGGAGGCCAACAACGTCAAGGTCAATTTCAAGGACATCGATAGCACCGCCGCCGTGCTGGCCGTGCTCGGCCAGTCGAAGCCGGGCGACTGGGACGTGCTGGTGGTGGACGAGACCGATACCGGCCGCCTGGCGGACAAGAAGCTGCTGGAGCCGCTCGACGCCAAGGACTACCCGTTTGCCGACATCCCGCCGGAGATCGCCGATCCGAAGCTGACCTCGGTCGACGGCACGCTCTACACCGTGCCGGAGAAGTTCGGCTACAACACCGTCGCCTACAACAAGGCTGCGGTCGATCCCCAGGCGATGACGGACATCAACGCGATCTGGGACGCGAAGTACAAGGGCCGGATCGGCATCTACGACTACTACGTGCCGGAGATCGAATACGTGGCGATCGCCCTCGGCAAGAAGCCGAGTGAGCTCGGCGACGCAGACCTGCCGGCGATCAAGGAGAAGCTGATCGCCCTCAAGGCGAACTCCGCCATGGTCGGCGACGTCACCACCGTGCAGCAGGCCCTGGCTTCCGGCTCGGTCGACATCGTGGTGGGCGGCGGCGAGTGGATGACCGCCGGCATCGCCAAGGACAGCCCCAACCTCGACTACGTCATCCCGACCCAGGGCGGCGTTCGCTGGCAGCAGGGCCTCGGCATCTTCGCGGATTCGAAGAACAAGGATCTGGCCAAGAAGTTCGTGCAGTACATCGTCAGCCCCGAGGGCCAGGGCAAGCTCGCGACTTCGTCCTGCTACTGGGGCATGCCTGCCAACAGCAAGGCGGTGCTGACCGACGAGCAGAAGACGATACTGCGCTGGAACGACCAGCCGGGATACATCAAGACCTCGTATCCCTACCTGCAGATGACCCCGGATTTCGACAAGGCGCTGCAGGCGCTGTGGGCCGAGGTGCTGCAGGCGAAGTGAGTTCGCGCAGGTACCCGGTTGGAATCCTTCGCCCGTAGGGAGGGGGAGAGGGTAGGGTAAGGTAAGGGTCTTGACGCTGCCTGAGGCCTGTCAGGAATGACGGCGAGCCAATCCTCCAACGAACGACGCGCGGCGGCGGCGGCACGCCGCGCCGGCCTCGGCTTCACCCTGCCGGCGGCCGCCTGGATCCTGCTGTTCTTCGCGGCGCCGCTGGTCGTCATGGCGGTCTACAGCCTGCTACCACTGACCTCGGACGGGTCGCCGCCGCAATGGAGCCTCGACGCCTACCGCCGGTTCCTCGGCGAGCCTGCCTATGTCCAGGCGATCTGGAACTCGGTGGCGACGACCGCGATCGTGGTCGTCGTCAGCCTGCTGCTGGCCTATCCCTTCGCCTGGATCCTGGCCTATCGGGTGCCGAAACGCTGGCAGCGCGTGGCGCTCGCCTGCGCCATCCTGCCGTTCTGGACCTCCTATGTCGTGCGCTCCTATGCCTGGCTGCTGGTTCTGGCGCCCACCGGGATCGTCAATTGGGTGCTGGTCAACCTGCACCTCGTCGACCGGCCGGTCACGCTCGCCTACAACCCGAACGCCACGATCCTGGGCTTCGTGCACTTCTTTATCATGCTGAACGCGCTGACGATCTACGCCAACCTGGTGCAGATCAATCCGCGCTACGTGCTGGCCGCGCAGGACCTCGGCGCCTCGGCCTGGCGCAGCTTCGTCGCGGTGACGCTGCCGCTGAGCGTGCCGGGAATGGCGGTCGGCGCGTTCCTGACGGTGGTGCTCTGCATCGGCGACTTCATCACGCCGCAGATCCTCGGCGGCAACAAGGAGCTGCTGCTGCCCCAGGTCATCATGCTGCAGATCCAGCGCCAGCTCGACCTGCCGATGGCCTCGACCATGTCCCTGGTGCTGACGGTGATCGTGGCCGCGGTCTACCTGCTGTTGCAGCGGCCGATGCGCATGGCGAGGCTGTAGATGGGCTGGCCGCGCCGGATCGGCAACGCGCTATCGGGATTCTACCTGACCGCCTGCTACGTATTCATCCTGCTGCCGGTGGCGGTGCTGATCCTGTTCTCGTTCCAGGATGGGCGCCTGCCGGTGCCGCCCTTTCACGGGCCGACGCTGCGGTGGTACGTGACGGCCTTCACCAACGACCGGATGATGGCCGGCCTCGGCAATTCGCTCCTGGTGGGGCTCGGCTCCTCGGCGCTCTCGGTCATGCTGGGATTCCTGGCCGCCTACGGGCTTGCCCGATATGAGTTCGGCGGGAAGAAGGCGCTTCAGGGCACGATCATCCTGCCGCTAGCCGTCTCCTATCTGCTGGTCGGGATGGGGCTGCTGGTGACGCTGAGCACGGTCGGGCTGAGCCCGTCCCTGTGGATCGTCGTCGTGGGGCACGTCGTCATCAACATGCCGCTCGCCTTCGCGATCTGCCTGGCGCAGCTCGGCGAGCATCAGCGCAAGGTCGAATGGGCGGCGCGCGACCTCGGCGCCTCCACGTTCCGCGTGCTGACCGCCGTCACGATGCCGATGATCGCCCCGGCCCTGGTCGCCGCCTTCTGCCTCTGTTTCACGCTGTCCTGGGACGAGTTCATCATCGCCTTCCTGGTGACGCGCTTCGACGTGACCCTGCCGGTCGTGATCTGGACCATGCTGCGCGGCGGCCTCAACCCGCAGACCAATGCCGTCGGCTCCTTCATCTTCATGTGCTCGATCCTGCTGCTGGTCGCGGTCGAGCTGCTGCTGTTCCGGAAACGCGCCGAATGACCGTGGCCCATCTCGACATCGCCCAAGTCAGCAAGCGCTACGACCAGGTCGTGGCACTCGACGACGTCTCGCTGGCGGTCGAGCAGGGCGCCTACGTCGTGCTGCTGGGGCCGTCGGGCAGCGGGAAGACGACGCTGCTTTCGGTCGTCGGGGGCTTCACCGTGCCGACATCGGGGCGCATCTCGATCGCCGGCCGCGACGTCACCGCCCTCAGCCCGGCGCAGCGGCCGACCACGACGCTGTTCCAGGATTACGCGCTGTTTCCCCACATGTCGGTCGCCGGCAACGTCGGTTTCGGCCTCAAGGTGCGCGGCGTCGCCGGCGCCGAGCGCGAGCGCAAGGTCGCGGCGGCGCTGGAGCTGGTGGGCCTCGCCGGCTACGGCAGGCGCGGCATCCATGAGATCTCCGGCGGCCAGCGGCAGCGCGTCGCCTTGGCCCGGGCCCTGGTGGTCGAGCCGGAGATCCTGCTGCTGGACGAGCCCCTGGGCGCGCTCGATCTCAACCTGCGGCGCCAGATGCAGGACGAACTGCTGGCGCTGCAGCACCGCACCGGCCGCAGCTTCGTCCATGTGACCCATGACCAGGAGGAGGCGATGGCGCTCGCCTCCTTGGTCGTGGTGATGAACAAGGGGCGGATCGAGGATCAGGGCCCGCCGAAGCGGGTCTATGAGCGTCCGGCGACCTTGTTCACGGCCACGTTCATGGGCGAAAGCACGCAGATGCCCGGTCGGATCATCCGATCCGGCGGCGGGCATGTCACGGTCGAGACGGCGGTCGGCGCCGTGCAGGGCGCGAGCGGCCTGGCCGAGGGCACCGAGGTGATGCTGGTGGTGCGCCCGGAGAACATCCGCACCGATCCCGGCGAGATCGACCTCGGTGCCGCGCACATCCGCGAGGCGACGTTCCAGGGCGCGCATTACCGCGTCATCGCCGAGAGCGCGGGCGGGCCCCAGTCCTTCGTGCTCCGTCTGCCGCCGGATGCCGCGGTGGAGCCGGGCCGGGCGCTGCGGTTGAGCTGCCGGTCCGAGAACCTGCTGGTGCTGGCGCGCTGATCGCCGGCGTTGCGGTCGGCGGCCGCATCGTCTAATCCTCCCGCAGGAAGGGAAAGCCCGATGTTCACGCTCAACGAGTACGGCCGCATCCAGAAAGTGGCGATGCGCCGGCCCGAGCAGGCCATGCTCAACCAGGCGAAGATCGATGCCGAGTGGAAGCCGCTGAACTATCACACGCGGCCGGATTTCGGCCTGGCGGTCCGGGAGCATCAGCGCTTCGCCGCGATCATCCGCGGGGTCGGTGCCGAGGTGATCTACCTGCCCGACGCGCCGTCGCTCACCATGGACAGCCTCTATGTGCGCGACGCGGCGACGATCTGCGCCAAGGGCGTCATCCTCTGCAACATGGGCAAGCCTGCCCGCGCCGCCGAGCCCGGCGTGCACGGCGAGGCCTTGAAGGCGGCGGGCATCCCGATCGCCGGGACCATCACCGGCGAGGGCAGGGTCGAGGGCGGCGACATCATCTGGCTGGACAAGCGCCATGTCGGCATCGCGCGAGGCTATCGCACCAATGCCGAAGGGATCCGCCAGTTCAAGGAGATCGTCGGGCCCGACGTGCATGTCGAGGTTGCCGTTCTGCCGCATTACAAGGGGCCGGGCGACGTCTTCCACCTGATGTCGATCATCAGCCCGCTCGACGACAAGCTGCAGCTCGTCCACTCGCCGCTGATGCCGGTCACCTTCCGGGAGTGGCTGATCGATCACGGCCACCAGCTCGTCGAGGTGCCGGATGCCGAGTTCGCCAGCATGGGCTGCAACGTGCTCGCCATCGCGCCGCGCGAGGTCGTGATGGTGCAGGGCAATCCGGAAACACGGCGCCGCATGGAGGCTGCCGGCTGCAAGGTGCATGTGATCGAGGCCGACGCGATCTCGGTCCCGGGCGAGGGCGGCCCGACCTGCCTGACCCGGCCGCTGCTGCGGCAGTAGCAAGAATCGGAACGTCGCGGCGGCGGGCGACCGCTACACGAGGATCATTCCAAGTGGAGGTCCTCATGTCCTTTCGCATTTCCAGCCTGCCGGTCGAGCCGTTCCAGCCGCTGTTCGGTCTCTCCGATGACGAGTTGATGAAGCGCGGCGCGCGGCGCGCCGTCGCCGACCAGAAGCCCGGATTTCCCTGCCGCGTGACCCTGGCCGATGCCGAGCCCGGGGAGACACTGCTCCTGCTGAACTATCCGCACCTCGCCGAGCCGAGCTCGCCGTTCCGCGCGACGGGACCGATCTTCGTGCGGGAATCGGCGCTGGGTGGGACCGCGGTGGTCGACTCGGTCCCGGATTACCTGGCCCGGCGGATCCTGTCGGTACGCGCCTATGACGCCGGCGGCATGATGCTCGATGCCGATGTGGTGGAGGGCAGGGAGTTGGCCCCGTCCATCACCCGGTTCTTTGGGAACGACGACGTCGCCTATCTTCACGCCCATTTCGCCAAACGCGGCTGCTACGCGGCGCGGATCGACCGGGCTTAAGCCGCCGTTCCCCGGATCTCGCAGCCTAGGTATCTGAACCCGTATTGCGAATAATTCGCATTTGCGATACGGTCCCGGCCTCATCTTGTGCGGAAGGGACGGGCGATGCGGCTTTCGGGACGGGTTCTGGTTGGTGCGATGGCGGGCTTGCTGGCCACGGTCGGCGTGGCGCAGGCGGAGGTCCAGTTCCTCGACCATCGCGGCAAGCTGATCGATCTCAAGGAGCCGCCCAAGCGCATCGTCTCGATGTTCGCCTCCGGCCCGCTGGTGCACACGGCGGTGGAGGGCACCGATGCGCACTTCGTCGGCGTGAACGCCAAGGCGAAGAAGACCTATTTCGACAGCATCTATGCCGAATTGCTGCCGGATCTGCTGAAACTCAATTTCGACGTGGCCGGCGAAGGCTTCGCGCCCAACGTCGAGGCGATCCTGGCGCTGAAACCCGATGCAGTCCTGCAATGGACCTTCGACCCGAAGATCATCGAGCCGCTCGAGCGGGTGAACCTCATTGTGATCGGCTGGGATTGCTGCACCAAGGAGCAGCGCCGCGACTATCTGCGGCTCGCCGGCTACACGACCAACCGGATCGACCGGGCGCAGACCATCCTCAATCTCCAGGACAAGACCGAGAACGCGCTGCGCGACCTGTTCGCGAAGACGAAAGAGAAGCAGACCAGCATGCTGGTCATCGACCAGGTGAAGGAGAGCGTCCAGGTCATCGCCAACAGCTCCCAGGACTACAGCCTGAGCGGCACCGTCAACCTGGCGGCCGACAACAGCGGCGAATGGTGGCGCACCATCGATGCCGAGCAGCTCCTGGTCTGGAACCCGGAGATCATCGTCATTCCGGCTTATGCCACCGACCTGACCCCGGCCGACATCTACGGCAACAAGATGTTCGCCGGCCTGAAGGCGGTGCAGGAGAGGCGCGTCTACAAGTTCCCCCAGTTCAATCGCTCGCCGGATTCGGCGGAGATCTATCTCTCCGATGACTGGCTGGCGCGGGTGGCGCATCCGGATCTGTTCCCCGACCAGAAGGCGTACCGCGGCACGGTCAAGGACAGCTACAAGCTGATCTATCAGAAGGAAGTCACGGAGGATCAGCTCAAGTCGATCCTCGAGATCGAGCAGAACAAGGATTCGAAGGGCTATAGCGACATCTTCGGCTGAGTCCCGATGCGCGCCGCCGTCGCTCTCTCCGTGTCCGCCTTCGGCGGCGCGCGGCGGCGCGGCTGGCCGGTGATCGCGGCGCTGACCGTCCTGCTGGTCTTCAGCGTGATCTATTCGGTCACGCTCGGACGCTACGGCGTCAGCATGACGCACGCCTGGCTGATCCTGTGGAGTCACGTGGTGCCGGTCGCCGATCCGACCTGGACCGCCGTCGATGCCAATGTGGTCGAGGCGATCCGGCTGCCGCGCATCCTGGCGGCGCTGCTGGTCGGCGCCGGGCTCGCGATCTCGGGTGCTGCGCTGCAGGGGCTGTTCCGCAACCCGCTGGTCGATCCCGGCATCATCGGCGTGACCGCGGGCGCCGGTTTCGGCGGGACCCTGGCGATCCTGCTGGTCGGCGGCGGCACGCTCGTCATGGGCGCCGCCTTCGGCTTCGGGATCGGCAGCCTGCTGGTCGTCCGTCTCCTCGCCAGCGTGAAGGGCCGGACCTCGACCCTCACCTTCGTGCTGGCGGGCGTGATCGTCTCGGCGTTCTTCGAGGCGGCGATCTCGATCGTGAAGCTGCTGGCCGATCCGCATCAGAAGCTGCCGGCCATCACCTACTGGCTGATGGGCAGCATCGCGGCGACCGGCTACGACGACCTGGCGCTGCTCGCGCTGGCGATCCTGCCGCCGTCGCTGCTGATCTTCCTGCTGCGCTATCAGATCAACATCCTCTCCCTCGGCGAGGAGAAGGCCCGGGCGCTGGGCTCGCCGATCGAGCGGGTGCAATGGATGATCTATGCCGCGGTCGCCTGCATCTCGGCGGGGATCGTGGCGACATCGGGCATCGTCGGCTGGGTCGGCTTGGTCATCCCGCATGTCGCGCGTGCGCTGGTCGGGCCCGATCACGCAAGGCTGCTGCCGGTCGCCGCTCTGCTCGGCGCCGTCTACCTGCTGCTGGTCGATGACATCGCGCGGACCGCGACGGTGGCGGAACTGCCGATCGGCATCATCACGGCGCTGATCGGCGTACCGGTCTTCGCGCTGATCCTGCGGCGCGTCCAGTCGAAGAGCGGGTGGGCGCATGATTGAGGCGCCCATCGTCGAAGTGAAGGGCCTCGGCGTCTCGCTCGGCGACAAGCCGGTACTGGAAGGCTACAGCCTGGCCGTCGATAAGGGCGCGGTCCTGGCGATCCTCGGGTCGAACGGCGTCGGCAAGACCACGTTGCTCAACTGCATCGTCGGGCTGCGGCGGCCGGACGCGGGCGCGGCGGCCTGCGCGGGCCGGATCGGCTATGTGCCGCAGCTTTTCCACGCCACCTTCGCCTTCTCCGTGTTGGACATCGTCCTGATGGGCCGCGCCCGGCATCTCGGCCTGTTCTCGGCGCCGCACCGGGCGGACTATGCCGTCGCCGAGCGCATGCTCGAGCTGATGCAGGTCGGACATCTCCGCGAGCGGCCGTTCAATGCGCTGAGCGGCGGCCAGCGCCAACTGGTGATGATCGCCCAGGCCCTGGCCTCGGAATGCGAGGTCTTGATCCTGGACGAGCCCTGCTCGGCCCTCGACTACAAGAACCAGGCGATCGTCATCTCGACCCTGCGGAAGCTCAACCGCGAGATGGGGCTCACCATCGTCTTCACCACCCATGCGCCGCAGCACGGCCTGGAGATCGCAAGCCACGTCCTGCTGATGCAGGACGGGCGCCGCTATCGCCACGGGCCGGTCGGCGAGGTTCTGACCGCGGAGAATCTCTCGACGCTCTACGACGTTCCGATCGCTCGCGCCGAGTTCGCGCCGGGCGGAAGCTTCACCTTTGCCCCTGCCTATTCGCAATGACCCGACAGAACAAGATCGCTTACCTCACCTGGGGCTGCGCCAGCCAGATCACCAGCTTCCAGGACTACGCCCATTGCCTCGACGACATGGTCTATCTGCGCGAGCTGGAGACGCGGGATCTCGACCAGTATGCCGCGGTCGTGATCCCCGACGGCATGGATAGCGGCGGCATGCGGCGCTATGCCGGGCAGTTGAACGCCTATGTGCGGAACGGCGGGTTCCTGGTCGCCTTCTGCTGCAAGGGCATCGACGAATGGATCGACGTGGTCGAGCTCAACATGCGGCCGATCGATGCCAAGGATTGGCTCTGGTGGACCAGGCCCAAGCCCTATCTCGAGATCCGCCAGCCCGAACCCAAGCATCCGCTGGCCGAGGCCATTCCGCTGGCCGACATGAGCTGGCACTGGTTCGGCGTGTTCGACCATCATCCGGCGGCCACCAGCGCGCTCGACCTGGACGACGACAGCGGCAGCCTGCTGCTCGACTTCCCGAAGCTCGAGGGCGGGGGACGGCTGATCGTCTCCACCCTCGACCCGCATGTGCATAACGGCGAGCGCTTCATGCCGGCGACGACGCGATTCCTCAACGCGTTCTACCCGTGGCTCAACCGCGAGCTCGGCATCGACCGGGCGCCGCGGGATTTCACCGTCACCTACCTGCAGTGCTACGAGAACTCCGGGGAATGGACCGCGCCCGGCTTCGCCGACAGCTTCGCGGACACGCCGGGCTCGGCGCGGCTGCATCCGCTTTACCGCCTGGATCGGGCGATGCTGGCGGAGACCGACATCCTCTACCTGCCGCACATCCACGACCAGTTCTTCCTCCGTGAGAATCAGGGGTTGTTGCTGGAGCACCTCGCGCGCGGCGGGCACCTTGTCCTCTGCTCGGAGCCGGCGATCCCCTGGCTGCCGTTCCTCAGCGCCTTCCAGGCGGTGCCGCCGCGGCCCTTCGCCAACATCAAGGTCCGGCTGCGGAACGACCCGCTCGGCTTCTTCCGCAACATGGATGCGGAGTTCGACGGCTGGCAGGGCATCTTCGGCCAGTACGCCCGCGGCTGGTCGACGCCGCCCGCCGGGGCGGTCTGGCTGACCGATGTCGGCACGGCCGAGGACCCGAAGCCGGCCGACTGGCTCTGGCAATATCCGACCGATGACGGGCGCGGCGGCCTGGTCTTCATGCACAATGGCGACAACATGATCCGCTATCCGGATCACGGGCCGCACAAGCAGGGCCTGGTACGCGATATCTGCCTGGGCCTGATGCGCTACAACGGCGCGCCGCTCAACCGGTTCTGACGGGCCCTGGGGCCCGGCATGATATGCGACCGCGGGAACTATCCGGTCAGACGCTGCCCTCGGCGCCCATGAGCTGCCGTCGTGCGTAGTGCAGGTGGCTGGTCACCATCGCCACCGCGCCCTCGACGTCGCGTGAGGCGATCGCCTCGGCCAGGGCCCGGTGCTGGTGGTTGTAGTCGGCGATGCGCTGCGGGGTGAGGATCTTGTCGCGCATCATCGCCCATTGGTCATGGGCGCGGATCTCGTTCACCCGGCGGTAGATCCAGAGCATCAGCGGGTTGTGCGAGGCTTCGGCGATGCGGATGTGGAACTGGGTGTCCCATTCGGTCCAGCGCTGGGCGTCGGTGCCGGCGGCCTCCGCGAGATCGCAGGCCTCGAACAGCTTCTCCAGGTCCTTGGCCGAGGCGTTGAGCACCGCGAGCCGCGTCATATACGGCTCCATCGCCAGGCGCGCCTCGATCAGCTCCAGGGGCGAGGTGACCTCGGCGATGTCGTCGGTCTCACCCGGCTGGCGGTAGGAGACGAAGGTGCCGCTGCCGATCCGGCGCGCCACCAGCTTGTCCATCTCCAGCCGGTCGAGGGCGAGGCGCACCGTGGTGCGCGACGCGTTGAACGCCTCGGCGAGCTGCCGTTCGGCCGGGAGCTTCTGGCCGAACTTGTAGGTGCCCTCGACGATCGCCTGGCGGAGCTGGTCGGCGATCCAGGCCGAACCGCGCGCCGAGTCGACCGGCACCGCGATGGACGGGGCATCTTCCGTCTGAATGGCTTCTGCGCCAATTTGAGCCAATTCAGTACCTTTACGAAAAAGAGGTTGGCAAATGGGCCTTGCTATGCTGAGATTATGGGCGTGCCGAACCGCGCGGGTCAACTACAACCCAGGGTGAACTGGGACAAACCGGCGTGAGCGCGGGGCGGTAGCTGTCGGCCAAGCTGTACCAATTCGCCAGTGATGGACCCCAGGGATCAACCACTGGCCTGCCTCGGATAGGACCCGCCCATGGCGCTCCCCGCCCATGTGAAGTTCGTCGTCATCGGCGCCGGCATCCACGGCCTCTCGAGCGCCTGGCATCTCGCTGAAAACCTGCGCAAGAGCGGCAAGGGATCGGGCCGGGACATCCTGGTCCTCGACAAGACCGGCATCGCCGCCGGCGCCTCGGGCATCGCCTGCGGCGTCATCCGCAACAACTACTTCCAGCCGGCGATGCGCCGGCTGATGGCGCACAGCGTCTCGGTCTGGGAGAGCGATCCGAAGGCCTTCTCCTACCATCCGGTCGGCTACATGCAGATCAGCCCCGAGGTCATGCACCGGGACGTGGCCTCGATCTACGCCCAGCAGAAGGAGATCGGCTACACCTCGGTCTTCATCGAGGGCGAGAAGGACTGCATGAAATACATGCAGGGCATCCTCTCCGACTGGCAGGCCAAGGGCATCACCTCGGTGCTGCACGAGAAGAAGGGCGGCTACGGCAACAACACCGCCTCGATGTACGGCCTCGCCAAGAAGGCCGAGGACGAGGGCGTGCGGATCATGACCGGCGTCAAGGTCACCGGCTTCAAGCGCGACGGCAAGGGCGCCATCGCCGAGGTCGAGACCGACAAGGGCAACGTGAAGTGCGACCAGGTGATCGTCGGTGTCGGTCCCTGGGTGCGCTCGATCTGGAAGATGCTGGACCTGCCCGACGCGATCGCCATCAAGGGCAAGGACGGCCGGATGCACGACGGCGTGCCGATGTGGGTCTACTGGTCGCTGCAGGAAGGCACGCTCGGCGTCGATCCCGACCACCAGAAGACCAATGACGGCCAGATGCCGCCGGTCATCCATGTCGATACCGACGCGCCGCTTTATTCCGATGTCGACAAATCGCTGATCACCGACAAGCTCTGGGGCATCTACTACAAGCCTGACTTCCATTTCGGCGGCATTCAGGGCGGCGCCATGCCGTTCAAGGTGAAGGCGCCGACCGACCAGGTGAAGGTCGACCCTTATGGCCCGGAGAGCCCGGATTTCGTGGTCGGCGACGATTTCGCGCATATGTGGGTCTCGGCTTTGGCCTTCTGCCAGAAGCGCTTCGAGGGCCAGATGCCGAAATACAAGAAGGAGCCCTCGGGCGGCATCGGCTGCTTCACCGCGGACAGCTTCCCGGTGTTCGACCGGTTCTGCGAGAACGCGTATTTCATCGCGGACTCCAACCACGGCTACAAGATGATCGGCGTCGGCAAGCTGGTGGCGGACGATATCTGCGGCATGGGCGACGAATTGCTGCGGCCGTTCCGCTTCTCGCGCTTCGCCGAGGGCAAGCTGCATCCGACATCCAATTCACCCTTCCCCTGGAGCTGAGGACGGAGGAGCGAAGGAGGAGGGCGTACGCGTTCTGCGGCGGTGCCTCACGGGGCCGCCGGACAGGGAGGCGGCGGAAGGCCGCCAACAAAAAAGCGGGAGAACTCCGATGACTGACCTCGAGGCACATGTAAGCGCAAAGGGCCGCAAAGAGCTCGTCAAGCAAGTCCGCGCTAAGATCAAAGAACTCGACATCAAGTACATCTACTACCAGTTCGTCTCGGTGACCGGCCGCATCGTCGGCAAGGGCATCCCGGCGGACCACTGGGAATCGGTCGCCGAGAAGGGCTTCCAGCTCGTCTACGGCTCGACCGCCAACCTCTTCACCGACCGTCACAAGCGCTATATCGGCTACGGCCCCGAAGCCTCGGAGCTGGTCGGCATCCCCGATCCCGAGACCTTCGTGCAGCTGCCCTGGGACAAGCGCGTCGCGCGCGTGTTCTGCACCTGCTTCCGGAACCGCGAGGAGAAGGTCAATCCCGGCGGCCACCTGACCTCGGACTGCCGCGGCAACCTCCGGATCCTGCACGAGGAGTTCCAGAAGAAGCACAAGGGCCTGCATCTCCGCCACGGCTGCGAGCCGGAGATGATGTGGCTGAAGAAAGGCGCCGACGGCCTGCCCGACGGCGGCTTCTCCAAGCCCAACTGCTACCACATCGACCAGTTCGAGAAGCTGCGCCCGGTCTTCCTGCGCGTCATCGAATACGCCCAGGCCATGGGTCTCGACATGATCCAGGGCGACCACGAAGACGCGCCGGGCCAGCTCGAGTTGAACTTCATGTTCGACGACTGCCTGCGCACCTCCGACCGTCTGACGACGTATCGGCAGATCTGCGCCCAGGTCGCGCGCGAGTTCGATCTCATCGCCTGCTTCATGCCGAAGCCGTTCATGGGTGTCTCGGCCTCGGGCTGCCACCACAACCTCTCGCTCTGG
>DASZSL010000028.1:0-15631 GCA_035548715.1 Dongiaceae bacterium | reverse complement strand
CTCCCCAGGCGGAATGCTTAATGCGTTAGCGGCGTCACTGAAGGGTAAACCCTCCAACAACTAGCATTCATCGTTTACAGCGTGGACTACCAGGGTATCTAATCCTGTTTGCTCCCCACGCTTTCGCGCCTCAGCGTCAGTGCCGGTCCAGATGGCCGCCTTCGCCACCGGTGTTCTTCCCAATATCTACGAATTTCACCTCTACACTGGGAATTCCACCATCCTCTCCCACACTCTAGCCTCGCTGTATCGAGCGCAATTCCTGGGTTGAGCCCAGGCATTTCACGCCGGACGGACGAGGCCGCCTACGCGCCCTTTACGCCCAGTAATTCCGAACAACGCTCGCCCCCTTCGTATTACCGCGGCTGCTGGCACGAAGTTAGCCGGGGCTTCTTCTGCGGGTACCGTCATCATCGTCCCCGCCAAAAGGGCTTTACAACCCGAAGGCCTTCATCACCCACGCGGCATTGCTGGATCAGGGTTTCCCCCATTGTCCAATATTCCCCACTGCTGCCTCCCGTAGGAGTCTGGGCCGTATCTCAGTCCCAGTGTGGCTGATCATCCTCTCAGACCAGCTACCGATCGTAGGCTTGGTAGGCCGTTACCCCACCAACTACCTAATCGGACGCGGGCCCCTCCATCGGCGATAAATCTTTCCCCTCCCCGTCTTACCGAGGGGGGCTTATCCGGTATTAGCCGCAGTTTCCCGCGGTTATTCCAGACCATTGGGCAGGTTCCCACGTGTTACTCACCCGTCCGCCACTCCCCTTGCGGGGCGTTCGACTTGCATGTGTTAGGCATGCCGCCAGCGTTCGTTCTGAGCCAGGATCAAACTCTCAGGTTAACCTGGCCGCTCGCCCCGAAGAGCTCACGACCGATCAACGTTGGTCCTTGCACAAACACGTCTTCCTTACTGCATGAAACATCCACGCTCCTCCTCGCTACTCGCGTAGCCAGCAGGGCGTAGAGCTTCGGAACACGCATTCGGCAAAGACACCCAGACATCCGAACCATAAGCTCGGTACCCAGGACCCGCCGCCCGCGTATCCCTTCTCTTCACAAATCACAATGTCAAACAGCAAAATGGCGCCTGTTTTGATCCGTCTAAAACTCGACAGGACCGCCCACCGGCGCCTCAGAGGAGCGGGCTTATACGCGCGGCCCGAACCCCTGTCAACGCCTGTTACCACGATAAGACAGGCAGAGAATCGACCCTCGGAATGCAGTGGCAACATAGCCACGGGCGTTGCCACAGAGTCGCAATCGACGCTCGAGAAATTAACCCAAGGTTAAAGTTAACGCCGATGTGCCGCGTTTGTTCGCCCCTGGGGATAATGATTTGATCTAATTCGAGAATCTTGGTTGACAAGGTAAACGCCCGTCATCATTCTCGCAAATCAGACCTTTGAAAAATGCAGGGTTCGCCCCGGACGGCAGGGGACAGCACGCCGCCCGGATCCCGCGAACCCGCCGCAAGCGGGGACTATTACATTGCCGCAGACGCACGCTCAGATTTGGGGAACGCTGAAGCGTTATCTCGCCTATACCGCCGCCGGCTTCGTGGTCCTGGGTGGCGTCGGTGCGATGGAGGCGGCCAGGCCGCCCCTGGTGACCGCCGCCAGCGCCGGCCAGACGACCACCCTGCGCAGCTCGGTCTCGCCCCAGGCCCTGCTGGCGACGATCGCCAGCGACGCGCCGAGCTGGACCCAGCGCCTGCGCTTCGACCTGACCAGCGCCACGCCGGTCGTCGCCGCGGCGACGCCCGCCGCCGCCCCGGCCCCGACACCGTACTATCCGGCGCCCGACACCGCCTGGACCAAGGAAGCGCCGGAAGCCGAGATGCCCGTCGCCGCGGCCGCACCGGAACCGGCGAAACCCGCGGCCGCCCCGGCCGCGGCCAACCCGGTGACGACGCTCGTCGCGGCCGTTCTGGCGCAGCCGCAGCTCACGATCGCCAACGACGCGCCGACCGAACCCACGCCGGCGCAGCCCATCGCCATGGCCACGGCGCCCGCTCCGGTCGAGGCAGGCGCGACCGAAGCCGTGGCGACACCCGCCCCTGCCAAGCCCGCCGCCGCGACCGAAGCGCCGTCGCCCGTCCCGCCCGCACCCGCGCCGGCAGTGGCGAGCAATACGTCGAACGCACTGATCGCCACGCTGAACTGGGTCTATGACGGCGTCGACACGCCGGTCACCGATTTCAGCGCGCCGGAAACCGCGGCACCCGAAGCCGCCGCCGAACCCGCCGCCCCGGCCGATACCCCCGGCGATGCACCGGCGACGCAGACGGCGGATTCCGCCAATGCCGACGTCGGGCCGGCACTCGACGTTCAGCCGGATCTCGGCTTGGGCACGGCCTCTCCGGAATCCGCCGCGGCCGGCCAGGACGCATTCTCGGCCGGCGAGAAGAAGGTGATCCAGGTCCGGCGCGGCGACACGCTGTTCAAGCTGCTGACCAATGCCGGCCTCTCCGACGCCGAGGCGCAGGCCGCCGGCCATTCGCTCGCCGATGTGTTCTCGCCCAGCGATCTCAAGATCGGGCAGGAGATCACGCTTAACTTCGCCACCGGCGCAGGTCCCGCCGAGACCGACGGCAACAAGCTGCTCGGCCTCACCCTGACGCCGAGCGTCGAGCGCGACGTGAAGCTGACCCGCGCCTCCGACGGCCAGTTCGTCGCGGCGGCGGTCGATCGTCCGCTGACCGAGCGCATCGACCGCGCCGCCGGCGAGATCGACCTCAGCCTGTTCGAATCGGCGCATGACGCGGGCCTGCCCGCGGGCCTGATCGGCGAGATGATCAAGGCCTACTCCTACGACGTCGATTTCCAGCGCGACATCCACGAAGGCGATTCCTTCGAGGTGCTCTACGAGCGCTTCGACACGCCGACCGGCGAGCTCGCCAAGCCCGGCCGCCTGCTCTATGCGGCGCTGACCCTCGGCAGCAAGCCGATGGCGATCTACTACTTCGAGCGCGACGGCGACGGCGAATACTTCACCGCCGACGGCGTCGCGGTGCGGAAGTCGCTGCTGAAGACGCCGATCGACGGCGCCAAGATCACCTCGGGCTACGGCATGCGGGTCAACCCGATCCTCGGCTATTCGGCGATGCACCAGGGTATCGATTTCGGCGCCCCGATGGGCACGCCGATCTTTGCCGCCGGCAACGGCGTGATCGAGGAGATCGGCGAGAAGAACGGCTACGGCAACTACATCAAGGTGCGGCACAACGGCACCTACGAGACCGCCTATGCGCATATCAGCCGCTTCGCCAGCGGCCTGAAGCGCGGCAGCAAGGTCAAGCAGGGCCAGGTCATCGCCTATGTCGGCGAGACCGGCCGCGCCACCGGCCCGCATCTCCATTTCGAGATCATGGTGAACGGCCAGCACGTCAACCCGAGCACGGTGAAGACCGTCGCCTCCGACAAGCTGAACGGCAACGACCTCAAGGCGTTCAAGGCGATGGTGGCCTCGATCTCGGCACAGCGCCGCAGCCTGGCGCAGCGGGCGGAGATCGCCGACCAGTCCGGCAACAGCCAGCTCGATTGCAGCCATCAGAAGGGCGGCTGCCCGAACTGAACCTGACGCATTTGCCGCCGGCCTGCCGGCGGGTCTAGACTTCAAAGGCGCCGCCTTCCCTGCGGCGCCTTTTTGCTGGGCGCCATGCTCGTCAAGCACCTGACCTATCTGATCGCGCTCGCCCGAGAGCGCCATTTCGGCCGCGCCGCCGAGAGCTGCGGCATCTCGCAGCCGGCCTTGTCGGCGGCGATCCGGCAGATCGAGGGCGAGCTCGGCGTCAGGATCGTCGCGCGCTCGCGCCGCTTCAACGGCTTCACGCCGGAGGGCGAGCTGGTGCTCGATCGCGCGCAGCGCCTGGTGCACGACTTCGAATCCCTGCGCCAGGACCTCTCGGTGCTGAAGCGCGCGCTCGCCGGCCGCATCCGGCTGGGCGCGATCCCGGCCGCACTGCCGATCGTCGGCCTGCTGACGACGCCGTTCTGCAGCCAGCATCCCTCGGTCTCGATCCATATCCAGTCGCTCTCCTCCAAGGAGATCCAACGCGGCATCGACACGTTCGATCTCGATCTCGGCCTCACCTATCTCGACAACGAGCCGCTGATCCGGGTCAGGACCCAGCCGATCTATCATGACCGTTTCGTCTTCATCACCCATGAGCGCCGCGATCTGGACGCGCGCGCGACCATGACCTGGCGCGAGGCGGCCAAGGAACGGCTCTGCCTGCTTTCCAGCGACATGCAGAACCGGCGGATCATCGACCGCGCCTTCGCGGCGAGCGGCGAGCAGCCCAATCCCATCGTCGAGGCGAACGGCCTCATTGCGCTGCTGTCCCATGTGCGGCTCGGCGACTGGTCGAGCATCGTGCCGCAGAGCCTGCTGCTCCTGACCGGGCTGTCCAGCGGCCTGAAGGCGCTGCCGATGACCGATCCCGCGCCCAACCATGCGATCGGCCTGGTCTATCCCGACCGCGATCCGGTCTCCGGGCTGATCTCGGCCTTTATCGCCGCCGCAAGGCGGCAGAACGTCCAGCAGCGCATCGACGCCGCCTGGGATCGCTCGGCGGCCGCCAAAGCGAGGAGCGTCGGCACATGAGCAATACCGCTTACGTCGTTCCGTTCGAGAAGCGACGCTTCCGCAGCGCCGCCGAGCACTATCTCAAGGGCCGGCCGGCCTACGCCGAGGCACTGTTCGAGCGGGTCGCGCTTCTCACCGATACCGGGCGGCAGGACGCGGTGCTCGATCTCGGCTGCGGTCCCGGGCAGATCGCGCGGGGCTTCGTGCCCTATGCCGGGCAGGTCACGGCGATCGACCCCGAGCCGGAGATGCTGCGCATCGCTGCGGCCGCGGCGGAGGCCGCCGGGCAACGCATTCGCTTCATCGAAGGCAGTTCGTTCGACCTCACGCCCGAGCTCGGCAGCTTCCGCCTGGTCGCGATCGGGCGCGCGTTCCATTGGATGGATCGCCGGGACACGCTCGCGCGCCTCGACCGGATGATCGTGCCGGGCGGCGCCATCGCGCTCTTCTCCGACAAGCATCCCGATCTGCCGCAGAATGCCTGGCGCAAGGTCTACGACGCCGTGCTCGACAAATACTCGGCCGAAGACAGCGCGCGGAGGCTGCGGAAATCGAACGAGTTCGGCAGCCATGAGACGGTGCTGCTCGCCTCGCCCTTCTCGCGCCTGGAGCGGATCGGCGTGATCGAGGAGCGCCGGACGCCGATCGCCGATTTCGACGCCCGGCTGTTGTCGCTCTCCAGCGTGTCGCGGGACAAGATCGGGGACATCGCCGACGAGATGATCGCCGAGTTCCGCGCGGAAATGGCGCCCTATGTCGCCGGCGGCGTGGTGGCGGAGGTCGTGGAATCCCAGGCGCTGATCGCGCGCCGGCCGCCGCGGTGAGGCGGCGCGGCCGGGCTGCTCGGGAGTCTAGAGCCTCGGCCGGTCAAATGGACCGGCCGAGGTTCTAAGCGGCGGCCTGTGACAGGCTCTCGCCGCCGATGGTGAGACCGTCCTTGTCGGCCGAGACCTTGACGGTCTCGCCGGGCTTGAAGCGGCCCTCGAGGATCATGGTCGCCAGCGGGTTCTGCAGCTCGCGCTGGATGACCCGCTTCAGCGGCCGGGCGCCATAGACCGGATCGTAGCCGGCATCGGCCAGCCATTCCTTGGCCTTGGCGTCGAGGGTGAGCTCCAGCTTGCGGTCGGCCAGCAGGTCCTGCAGGCGCTTGAGCTGGATCTCGACGATGCCGGTCATGTGCTTCCGGCTCAGGCGATGGAACAGGATGATCTCGTCCAGCCGGTTCAGGAATTCCGGACGGAACGCCTGGCGCACCACCGCCATCACCTGGTCGCGCACCTTGCCCGAATCCTCGCCTTCCTTGAGACCGGCGAGATATTCGCTGCCGAGGTTCGAGGTCAGGATGATCAGCGTGTTCTTGAAGTCCACGGTGCGGCCCTGGCCGTCGGTCAGGCGACCGTCATCCAGCACCTGCAGCAGGACGTTGAACACGTCCGGATGCGCCTTCTCGACCTCGTCGAACAGCACGACCTGGTAGGGCCGGCGCCGCACCGCCTCGGTGAGTACGCCGCCCTCGTCATAGCCGACATAGCCCGGGGGTGCGCCGATCAGGCGCGACACCGCGTGCTTCTCCATGAACTCCGACATGTCGATGCGGACCATCGCCTGGTCGTCGTCGAACAGGAAGCCGGCCAGGGCCTTGCAGAGCTCGGTCTTGCCGACGCCGGTCGGGCCCAGCATCAGGAACGAGCCGATCGGACGGTTCGGATCCTGCAGGCCGGCACGCGCACGCCGCACCGCATTGGCGACCGCGACCACCGCCTCGTCCTGGCCGATCACGCGCCTGCCGATCGCATCTTCCATCTTGAGGAGCTTGTCGCGCTCGCCTTCCAGCATCTTGTCCACCGGAATGCCGGTCCAGCGCGAGACGACCGCGGCGATGTCCTCGTCGGACACGACCTCGTTCAGCATGCGGTGCTGTGCGGCATCCTCGGCGGAAGCCAGCTTCTTGGTGAGATCCGGAATGACCGAATAGGTGAGCTCGCCGGCCTTGGCGAAGTCGCCGCGACGCTGGGCCTGCTCGGCCTCAAGCTTCGCCTGCTCCAGGCGCTCCTTGAGCTTCTGCGCGTCGTCCAGGTTGCGCTTCTCCGACTTCCACTGCGCGGTCAGCGCGGCGGACTTCGCTTCGAGCTCCTCGACCTCGGTCTTCAGATGGGCCAGGCGCTCCTTGGAGGCCGCGTCGGTCTCCTTCTTCAAGGCCTCGAGCTCGACCTTGAGCTGAATCAGCTTGCGGTCGACCTCGTCGATCTCCTCCGGCTTGGAATCGACCTCCATGCGCAGGCGCGACGCGGCTTCGTCCACCAGGTCGATCGCCTTGTCGGGCAGGAAGCGGTCGGTGATGTAGCGGTTGGAGAGGGTCGCCGCCGCGACGATCGCCGCATCGGTGATGCGGACGCCGTGATGCAGCTCGTACTTCTCCTTCAGGCCGCGCAGGATCGAGATCGTGTCGTTGACCGTCGGCTCCTCGACCACGACCGGCTGGAAGCGCCGGGCCAAGGCCGCGTCCTTCTCGATGTACTTGCGGTATTCGTCGAGCGTGGTGGCGCCGACGCAATGCAGCTCGCCGCGCGCCAGGGCGGGCTTCAGCATGTTGGAGGCGTCCATCGCGCCTTCCGCCTTGCCGGCGCCGACCAGGGTGTGGAGCTCGTCGATGAAGAGGATGATCTCGCCGGCCGCTGCCGAGATCTCGGTCAGCACGGCCTTCAGGCGCTCCTCGAACTCGCCGCGGAACTTCGCGCCGGCGACCAGGGCGCCGAGGTCCAGCGCCATCAGGGTCTTCTTCTTCAACCCCTCGGGCACGTCGCCGTTGGCGATGCGCAGCGCCAGGCCCTCGACGATCGCGGTCTTGCCGACGCCGGGCTCGCCGATCAGAACCGGGTTGTTCTTGGTGCGACGGGAGAGGACCTGGATGGTGCGGCGGATCTCCTCGTCGCGGCCGATCACGGGATCGAGCTTGCCCTCACGGGCGAGCTTGGTGAAGTCGCGCGCGTACTTCTTCAGTGCGTCGTAGCTGTCCTCGGCCGACGCACTGTCGGCCTTGCGGCCCTTGCGCACCTCGTTGATGGCGCCGTTCAAGGCCTGCGGGCTGAGACTGGCGTCGCGCAGCGCCCTGCCGGCCGCGCTGTCGGTCGCCATGGCCAGCGCCAGGAGCAGGCGCTCGGCGGTGACGTAGCCGTCGCCGGCCTTCTCGGACAGCTCCTCGGCCTGGCCGAGAATGCGCGCCAACTGGGGCGACATGTAGACCTGACCGGCGCCGCTGCCTTCGACCTTCGGCTGCTTGCCGAGCTCGCGCTCGACCGCGCTCAAGGCCTTGGCCGGATCGGCGCCCGCGGCCTTCATCAGGTTCGCGGCCAGCCCCTCCTTGTCGTCCAGGAGGGTCTTCAAAAGGTGTTCGGGTGTCAGCTGCTGATGCCCGCTGCGGAGCGCCAAGGTCTGGGCAGCCTGCAGGAATCCACGCGAGCGGTCGGTGAACTTCTCTAAGTCCATGTTTTACGAGCCCTCTTCTGGCCGCGCCCTTGAAGGCACGCGGCCGTCGATGCCAATTGGGGGCTAACCCCTCCATCCAATATGGAGTTGGTTAACCCCCTGACAAGGCCTTCAAGGCCACAAGGGCTGCAGGACGCCTTCCGGGGCTTGGGTTGCGCCCGGATGCCGCAGGCTATTGCGCGCCGCCGTCGGAATCGCCCGCCGGGGCCGCAGAATTCTGCTCGTCGCCCTCGGCGCGAACTCGGCGGCCGGGACCGCGCCGGCGGCCGCGGCCCATGCGGTTGCCGCTGCCCTGGCGGTTCTCGAACTGCCCGCCGCCATCGCCGTTCGGCTGTGCCTGCTGATCGGACGGAAGCAGCTCTTCCGGATAGTCGGGCTGGTCATCGGCCTGCTGGAAACGGCGCGGCTCCTCACTGGAATTGCCCGAAGACTCGGACGCCGCCGCCTGAGGCGGCTCGCCGTTCTGGCCGTTGCCCTGGGAGTCGCGCGGCGCCTGGGACTGCGGGTGCTGTTGATGCTGCGGCCGGTTCTGGCCGCTGCCGTTGCTGTTGCCGCCACCATTGCCGGGCTGAAGCTCCGGCTGGCCGTCATCGCCCGCCCCGTTCGAATGGCCGTGGCCCGAGAGCGCGGCCGAGAGGCCCTGGCTGACATTCTGCACGTTCACGTCGGCGACGGAGATCTCGCGTCCGCCGATTCGCGGGCGCTGGCCCTCGTTCATCGCCGAGACCACACGGTAATAGTGGTCGGCATGCTGCAGAAAATTCTCCGCGGCGACACGATCGCCCGCGGTGCCCGCGTCGCGCGCGAGCTGCAGATACTTCTCCAGCACCTGATAGGCATTGCCGCGGACCCTTATGTCGGGACCGGAGCTGTCATAGGTCTGGCTCTTGTTGGGCATTCCGCCATGGCCGTGTCCGCCACCATGCGGCTTGCGCTGGCCGCGACCGCGGCCCCGTCGATTGTTGTTGTTCGGTCTCATGCGTCAATCACTTCGCATTGCTGCGGCCTCGGCTCGCAGACCAACTTCGCCCACGCCTTCCAGCGCCTGCGAAGAACGGGCTGCGCCCAATCATCTTCAGGTGTTATTGCACCCGGTGGCCGCCATTTTGATGTCGGGGGCCATGTCAGGGGTGTGGCCGGCCTGCGGCCGTCATCCGAAGGTTCACCCCAAAGCCGAGCCGACCGTAATCGCTTCGCGGCCGATTTCCAACAGTTTTTTTGCCCGGCCAGACCCCTGATTTTTGGCGGCTCCCAGCGGTTTTCAAGCCCTGAACAGTAAACAGCGTTCGATTCCGGCGAGGTCCGAAGCGCTCCCCGACTCGGCCAATCCGACCCTGCGCGCGAGGCTCCGAATCGCCGCGCCCTGCCCCTGCCCGATCTCCAGCGCGAGGAGTCCGCCGGGTTTCAGCAGGCGTTTGGCCTGGGGCAGAAGCGCCCGGTATGCGTCGAGTCCGTCGGCCCCGCCATCGAGCGCCGCGCGCGGATCGTAGGCCGCGACTTCCGGCGCGAGATCGACGATCGCGGCTGATTCGATGTAGGGCGGGTTCGAGATCACGATGTCGAAACGTTCGGAAACATTGCGCGCCCAGTCGTCGCGGATGAAGTGCGCGCGCATGGCGAGACCGAGCGCCTCGGCGTTGCGCCGGGCGACGTCGATCGCTTCGTTGCTGAGATCGACGCCGGTGCCTTTCGCGTTCGGCAGCTCCGAGAGCAGGGCCAGCAGCAGGCAGCCGGTTCCGGTGCCCAAGTCGATGAGGGAAGGGGCGGCGCCGCGGTCGCCGATCTGGGCGAGCACGGCGCTCACCAGCGCCTCGCTGTCGGGCCGCGGGTCGAGCGTCGCCGGCGTCACCTCGAAGGACAGCGACCAGAATTCGCGCCGGCCGAGGATCCGCGACGCGGGCTCGTGCCGGCAGCGCCGGTCCACCGACCGCTCGAACGCGTTCCGTTCCGCCGCGGCGACCGGTCGCTCGGGAAAGCCGATGACGCTGGCGCGAGAGAGACCCGTCGCGGCTTCGAGCAGCAGGCGCGCTTCCGCCTGCGGGCGCTCGATGCCGGCCTCGCCGAGGCGCGCGGCGGCCGCATGCAGCACCGCGCCAATCGTATCGGTCATCAGATCTCGGCCAGGCGCTCGGCCTGGTCATGGGCGATCAGTGCGTCGATGATCTCGTCGAGCTCGCCCTCCATGATCCGGTCGAGCTTGTAGAGCGTCAGGTTGATGCGGTGGTCGGTGCAGCGCCCCTGCGGGAAGTTGTAGGTGCGGATGCGCTCGGAGCGGTCGCCGCTGCCGACCTGGCTCTTCCTGGCCTGGGCGCGCTCGGCGTCCTTGCGGCTGCGCTCCATGTCGTAGAGGCGCGCACGCAGCACCTTCAAGGCCTTGGCCTTGTTCTTGTGCTGCGACTTCTCGTCCTGCTGCTGCACGACCAGGCCGGTCGGGATGTGGGTGATGCGGACCGCGCTGTCGGTGGTGTTGACCGACTGGCCGCCGGGGCCGCTGGAGCGGAACACGTCGATCCGGAGGTCCTTCTCGTCGATATGGACGTCCACATCCTCGGCCTCGGGGAGCACCGCGACGGTCGCGGCGGAGGTATGGATCCGGCCGGAGGCCTCGGTCTCCGGCACGCGCTGGACGCGGTGGACGCCGGACTCGAACTTCAGATGCGCGAAAACGTTGCGCCCCGAAATCGTGGCGATCGCCTCCTTGTAGCCGCCGAGGCCGGTTTCGCTCACCTCCATCGGCTCGAACTTCCAGCCCTTGAGCGCCGCATAGCGCGCGTACATGCGGAACAAAGCCGCCGCGAACAGCGCGGCCTCCTCGCCGCCGGTGCCGGCGCGAATCTCCAGGATGGCGTTGCGCTCGTCGGCCTCGTCCTTGGGAAGCAGCATGAGCTGCACCTTGCGCTCGAGCTCCGGCAGGCGGGCCTTGAGCGTCGACTGCTCCTCCTCGGCCAGCGCCTTCATCTCCCTGTCGGCGGCGGGATCGGCGATCATCTGCGCCAGATCCCGGGATTCCCGCTCGGCGGAGCGCAGCGCGTTGATCGCCTCCACGACGGGCGACAGGTCGGCGTACTCCTTGGAGAGCTTGGCGAAGCTCTGGGCGTCCTTCGGCCCCTCGCTCGCCAGCAGGGCGGCGATCTCGTCGTAGCGCTTGGCCACGCGGTCGAGTTTTTCGTTCAGCGCCGACACGTCATTGCTCTTTGGTTGGTGGTTTCGCGTCGAGCCCGAAGAGGCTCAGGGCCGCCTGCTCGAGATCGTGATCGGGAGCGGCGTCGCGCAAGGCCGTCAGCGGCCGATGCAGCAGGCGGTTGACCAGCCGCCGCGTCGCTTCCGCGGCGTCGAGGCCGGGCTGCTCCGCCAGCAGCCGCTCGCGTTCGGCGTCGAAATGCGCCTTCAGCGCCGAAACGGCGGGTGCCGCGCTGCGCGCCTCGCTCTCGCGGGCGAAGGCGGCAACCGCCTCGTCGACGATGCGCCAGGCCGCCTTCGCCGCTTCCTCGCGCTCGTGGCGGCCGCGCATCGCCAGGCGCTCGAGATCGTCGAGGCCATAGAGAAAGGCGTCGTCCACGTCGTTGACCCGGGGGTCGATGTCGCCCGGCACCGCCAGGTCGATGAACAGCATCGGCGCGCGGCGGCGCGCGCGCACGGCGGCCTTGACCTGGGCCGGACTGACCGCGATCTGCGCGCCGTCCAGCGCGCCGATGGTGAGGTCGGCCGCCGGCAGCAGCCGGTCCAGATCGGCGAGCGATGCGGCGTGGAGCCCGCGATGGCGCGCCACCCAGGCTTCGGCACGTTCGAGGCTGCGCTGCGCGACGGTCCAGCGCGAGAGGCCCGCCTCCATCAGGTGCTGCATCACGAATTCGCCGAGGTCGCTGTCGCCGAGGATCAGCGCCGAGACCCTGGCGGGATCGCCGAACACCTGCCGGCAGAGCGCCGTCACGCAGGCGGCCATCGACACCGATTCCTGGGCGATGCCGGTCTCGGCCCGCACGCGCTTGCCGGCCGAGAGCGCCGAGCGGAAGACCGCGTCGAGCTCGGCCTCCAGCATGCCGGCGCGCGAGGCGAGGCGGTGCGCGTCCTTCACCTGCGCCAGCACCTGCGGCTCGCCGACGATCTGCGATTCGAGCGACGCGGCCACGGCGAAGGCATAGCGCAAGGCCTCGGCCCCGCTAAGGCGATGGAGCTGCGGCGCCACCTGCCCGACCGAGAGCGAGGCAGCCTCGGCGATCAGCTCGGCGAGCTTCGGCGCCACGGCGCCGGGATCATCGACCGCGGTCCAGATCTCGCAGCGGTCGCAGGTGGCGAGCACGGCGGCCTGGGCCAGCCCCACCTCGCGGCAGCGGCCGAGCAGGCGCAGCTGGTCCGCCTCCGTGCCCTGGAGCCGGTCGCGGAGCAGGTCCGGCGCGGTCTTGTGCTCTGCGCCGACGATCAGGAATGTCTTCGCCTCTACCCCAAGCGGGCTACCTGTAGGCGTCGAGCGCGTCCGCCAGCTTGTCCAATGCCACGGAAGTCTGCTCGCCGCTCCCGAGATTCTTCACGGTCGCCTTGTTCTGGTCGAGCTCATTATCGCCCAGGATCACCGCGACGGTCGCGCCCACCTTGTCGGCGCGCTTCATACGCTTGCTCATATTGCCGCCGAAGCCGAGATCGACCGCGAAATCCGCGCGCCGCAGATCGCCGGCGAGCTTGAGCGCCGCCTTCTCGGCGCGTTCGCCCAGCGGCACCAGGGCGATCGGACGGCGCGCGGCCGGCGCCTCCTTGAGCAGCATGGCGCAGCGCTCGATCCCGCTCGCCCAGCCGACGCCCGGCGTCTCCGAGCCGCCCATCATGCCGACCAGGCCGTCATAGCGGCCGCCGGCCAGGATGGTCTTCTGCGCACCCAGCTCCTCGCAGGTCACCTCGAAGCAGGTATGGCAGTAATAGTCCAGGCCGCGCACCAGGCGCGGATTCACCACGAAGCCGATGCCGAGCGTCGCGAGGCCGTCCTTCACGCGCTCGAAGAAGTCGCGGCTCGCCTGGTTGAGATAGTCGGTATAGACCGGTGCACCGGCGACGATCGCCTGATCGCCCCTGTCCTTGGAATCCAGGATGCGGAGCGGATTGCGCTCCAGCCGGTCGAGGCTCTCCGCGGACAGTCTCTCCCGGTGCTGCGAGAGATACTCGACCAGCACCTTGCGGTAGTTCTGCCGGCTCTCGGTGTCGCCGAGCGTGTTGATCTCGAGCTGCGACCGGTCCCAGGCGCCGATGCGGCGCAGGAACTCCGCGCCGGTCGCGATCACCTCGACGTCGCCCAGCGGCTCCTTGACGCCGAGGAGCTCGATGCCGGTCTGGTGGAACTGGCGGAGCCGGCCCTTCTGCGGCCGCTCGTAGCGGAACATCGGGCCGGAATAGAAGTATTTGAGCGGCAGGTGCTGGGCCAGGCCGCCGGAGATCAGCGCGCGGGCGACGCCCGCCGTCCCCTCGGGGCGCAGCGTGATGGTCTCGCCGCCGCGGTCGGTGAAGGTGTACATCTCCTTGGTGACGATGTCCGAGGTATCGCCGAGCGTGCGCTTGAACACGTCGGAGAACTCGAAGATCGGCGTCGCCATCTCCAGGAAACCGAAACACTCCGCCGCCAGGCGCGCAGCCTCGCTGACGCGGCGATGGCGCCGCATCTCATCAGGCAAAAGGTCATGGGTGCCGCGGACGGGCTGAAGCTCGGACATCGGAAGCTCGAAAGATGGAGGACTATTCGGCGGCGGCGGATTGCTTCTGCTTTTCCGCAGCCTTGGCGGCTTCGATCTCCGCCGCCTTCTTCTCGATCAGCTCCGCCATATGCTCGACGATGTCTTCGTTCTTCAAGCGATGGTGCTGCTGGCCGGCCATGTAGACCATATGCGTGTTGTTGCCGCCGCCGGTGAAGCCGATATCGGTCTCGCGCGCCTCGCCCGGCCCGTTGACCACGCAGCCGATGATCGACACCGACATCGGCGTGGTGATGTGGGCGATGCGCTTCTCCAGCGCCTCGACCGTCTTGATGACGTCGAAGTTCTGCCGCGCGCAGGACGGGCAGGAGATCAGGTTCACGCCGCGATGCCGCAGGTTCAGCGACTTCAGGATGTCGAAGCCGACCTTCACCTCCTCGACCGGATCGGCCGAGAGCGAGACGCGGATCGTGTCGCCGATGCCGGCCCAGAGCAGCGAGCCCAGGCCGATCGAGGACTTCACGGTGCCGGTGCGCATCCCGCCCGCCTCGGTGATGCCGAGATGGAGCGGGTAGTCGCAAGCATCGGCCAGGCCCTGATAGGCGGCGACGGCGAGGAACGGATCGGAGGCCTTCACGCTGATCTTGAAGTCGAAGAAGTCGTGGTCCTCGAGGATCTTCGCATGGGTCAGCGCCGACTCGACCATCGCCTCGGGGCAGGGTTCGCCGTATCGCTCCAGCAATTCACGCTCGAGCGAGCCCGCATTGACGCCGATCCGCATCGAGCAGCCGTGGTCCTTGGCGGCCTTCACCACCTCGCGCACGCGCTCGGCGCTGCCGATGTTGCCGGGATTGATGCGCAGGCAAGCGGCACCCGCCTCGGCCGCCTCGATGCCGCGCTTGTAGTGGAAGTGGATGTCGGCGACGATCGGCACCGAGACCTGGGGGACGATGTGCTTCAGCCCCTCGGTCGATTCCTCGTCGGGGCAGGAGACGCGGACGATGTCCGCGCCGGCCGCCGCTGCCGCGTTGACCTGCGCGACCGTGGCAGCGACGTCCTTGGTCAGCGTGTTGGTCATGGTCTGGACCGAGATCGGCGCATCGCCGCCGACCAGCACCGATCCCACCCGGATCTGCCGTGATTTCCGACGCTGGATGTCCCGATAGGGGCGATGGCTCATGGTCCGGAAACTCGCTCAAATGGTGAACAGCGGCGCGGATCTGACCCGCGCGTGGCGGCTCGGAGTCCCGCCGGCCGCAAACGGGCTAGAACATGCGCTGACACCGTCAAAAGATCAAGTGCCGCCCGGCGGGAAACGTTCCCAGGCCTGCGAAATTGTCGCTATAAAACAATGCGTTACTGATTATCGTCGGTCTGGAAGGCGGAGCCGTCCGCCAGGGCCGCCGGGTCGAGCTTGATCCCGCGCTTGACGACGCCCAGCGAGCCCAGGCTCTGCAGCGCCTTGCCTTCGAGCTCGATGACGATGCCGCCGGCATTGCCGGTGGTCATCAGCAGGCCCTTCTGGTCGGGCACATTGAAGCTCTCGCCCTGGCGCAGGACCTTCTGGAGGAGGACGTTGTCGTCCTTGTCCCGAATCTCGATCCAGCTGTCGCGGTTGGCCCGGATTATCACCTTGGCCGCGGGCGCCACGACGGGGGCCGTGGCGGCTGACGCGGTCTCCTGGGCGGTCGGCGAGGCGGCGGGCGCCGCAGGGGGTGTCGGTGTCGTTGCGCCGGCCGTTGCCTCGGTCGCGGCGGGAGCCGCCGCTGGAGCCGTCGGTGCGGGCGTCGTGGCCGGGGCGTTCTGGCTGCCCTGGCCCAGAACCACGGCCGGCGCGCTCGTGCTCGGTGCCGGCGTCACCAGCACCGCGGGCGGCGGGG